>NZ_AUEZ01000001.1 GCF_000426245.1 Bradyrhizobium sp. Ai1a-2
CGCAGCCATCGTCTTATGGCTGAGATAAGTGTCCACACCACCTAGCTCTTTTTTTGAGCATGATCGCCGCGCAAACGCTTCGCGCTTGTGGCGAGGGGTTCCAGTTTTCCGGATCGGCTCCAACTGGCGCAAGTTCATCATTTTCACTCAGCCGAAATAGCGCTTTTTCGGCTTGGCAAACATCCGGCTCATGCGCCGTGATGCGCGAAGATCGGCCGCACCCGATCATGATGGCGGGCCAATCGCTGGCGGCGATCAGTATAGGGATGGCGTATTTCGACCCGGCGCGTCCGTTGCACGAAATATTAACCAGATGAGGCCGCACACGAACGTCGCTCGTATTGAGCAGCGTTTCCTCGAACGCAGCCCCTCGCTTGAACGCACTGAAACGCGCGCACCTGTCCAGGCGGTCAGGAAAGCTGGATGAACTCGATACGGAGGGGTCTAGCTCCGATCGGATTCTAGCTGCACCGTTTTTCGTCCGCCGTTCATCTCCCTGAGCTCGTTTACGTATTCCTCAGGCTTTAACAGATGAAACGGAGCCTTCAGGCCCATAAAGGTCGCTATGCGGCCGATAAAAAAAGTGCAGTTGGTGGTTGCCGCATTCCATAGCGGCGAGGTCTCCTGGAGATGCTTGATATAAGCAAAGACCTTCTTGGCGTCAGCCTCGTTCAAATAGACACGATAGCTGGCCGTCAGATATTGCTCGTCAAGATCGCCGTAGCTCGCCCCTGTCTCAGAGGGGACAAACACGAGGTGTCCCAACATGTAGGGCAGCGTGTCGCCGGCCGGAGCCAAACCCGCGACCTCGACCTGCTTTTCGTTCGTCTTTCCGTACCAGACGAATGCATGACCGTAGGATGCGGCCGTGCGGGCACGAAAATCGACGTAATAGGGGCCTCTGGTCGTAGCTCTTTGGATTGGCTTGGCGTCTGACCTGGCCGACGGGGCACTGGGCGTAACCGCAGCCATGCTCTCAGCATGCTTGGCCGTCGATTTAGGCAAAGCGTCCTGTTGCGGCTGATCGGAATGCGCCGCGAGCTGCTGTGCGCTCCCGCTCCCGGCCCCCAAGCTCACGGAGGCCGCGAGCACCGCGACCCCAGCAAGACGCCGCAGACCTGGATGTTTCCGAGTCACGCCTAGCATCTTCGAATCCCCGTTGGTCAAAGACCACAGCTGGTCGATCCACCCCAAGCGAGCGCCGCCGCGCGCGAATAGGTACTAGATCAACCCTTGGTCACTACCGGGGCGGCAACCGGATATTTGCCAACCGGGCTCTTGCCGACGGGATACTTGCCCAGGGGATACTTGCCGACTGGCGCAGCCACTGGCTGAGGCTGAGGCCGCGGGAGGTCGGCAGCAGCCGCCGTTCCCACGAAAGCCAGAGAAGCGACGCCGAGGATCACGAACTTCAACATCTAGATCTCCTACTGAATCAGGGTAGGTTGGAATTTACCCTTCAACAGATAGCCTGATGCTCGCCATGGCAGCAACAAATAGACTGGGCAATTAGCGGTCGCGACGGCCGTTTTTCGTCGGTTGTTGCGAAAATGGCACGGAATTCGAGGCGTTTTGGAACCCGGTCGCTTTGTTGTCCACATGTCCGATATCTGTCGGGACCTACTTCAGAGTAGCGATGGGAAGACCCGACCAGTCCGCGCCATATACGCGCGATAGCTGTCGCCAAAGGTCTCCAACATCATTCGTTCTTCCCTTGCGACGCGGCCAAAGTACAGGATCCCGAAACCGGTCAGGCCCGCAAAGCCGGCAATCCAATTGGGCAGCAGCAACGCCTGGGCGATCGCCCACAGCCAAAATGCCGAATACATCGGGTGTCTGACTCTCCGATAAACCCCTTCCGTCACGAGTTCGTGCTTCTCACGCACATCGAGACTGATTGACCAATTCCGTCCCAGCGCACGATGCGTCAGGTGAAACATGCCCAAAGCCGCAATCGCAAAGAAAAGGCCGAGCCAGGCGAGCAAGGGATGAAAACTGTAATCTGCGAAACGTGGTATCCCTGTCGCTGCGTAGAAGATCGGCACAAGTCCAAGTCCGGTCAGAGATATGAGCAGCAGCGCGGTTTCCAGGGGGCCGCGGGCGCTCCATACAATCCTTTCGCGGCGAGAGCGCCGCGCGTACTTATGACGTATGAGGTACCAGCCGATCGCCAATGCGACGAAAATGGCTTTTGAAATGGTCGGCGTCATTTGAATCAAGCTGCCGCGCCCGGACTTCCCCGCAATTCGCTTTCCGACAGCGGCGCGATCGCAACAAGGCCTCCGTCGCCAGCGATCATGGACAGGGCGCCGTTCGGGGCGAGCGTCTGGGATTTAGCCGAAACAGGCCCGCATGTAAGCATAAAGTAATCGTACGACGTTCGCCTGTCATTTCCGCTGACGAACTGGTTGTGCAAACGGAAGAAATGGAAGCGGATGCGTCGATACATGTTGTGATCAAGCATTCGACTGAGTTTCACGATCCTGACGGTCGTTTCGTTTTCTGTCGACAAGCCCATTTCGGCCATTGGCCGACTTTTGTAAAAGTTCAGGGGATCGATGAGGGCCTGATAGTCGCCCCAGAAGATCGCACGCGACTTGGCAACGCGTTCCATCGCCGTGCGAAAGCGTATTGCCTTCGGGTGCAGGCCGATCTTGAGTATGGATGATCCAACGCTCAGGAATGTGATGGGCATTTTGTTCCCACCGAGCGCAGGCTCTAGCTTCAAAGCGCGATCAAGCAGGTCCACCGCAAGTACGGCGCCAAGGCTGTGCCCCAAGACCAGAATTTCGTCTACGGCTGAGTTGCTCGCCGCAGCCGCGAGCTCGCCGGCAAGCCTGTCTAGTCTTTGTTCGATGTCCGGATTGCCGCGTCGAATGTACTCGCGAGAGAAAATCCAATCGTCGAACAAGTCGCCCAGGTGCAGCCAGCGCCATGGACCCGCCAGGACGGCAGCGAACCCGAGGAGACCGCCACCAGCAGCAATGGGAATTGATCCGGTGATTTTGAATACAAACGCGCCGATCAAGAACGCGGCCGCGACGAGCAGTCCGAACATGACGAATGGAAAGAGAAAGAAACCCGCGTAGCGCCAGTTGGTCTGCAAGTAACGCCAGAGAGTGCCGGACAAGACGAAATCCAGGAACGTAAGAATGCCGACGGAAATGCGCGAGCCAATGCTTCGACGCCCGAAGGCCTCGATTACGTCGTCCCACCGGACCATACGGTAATCGGTTTCGACCAGCCAATCGGGGCCGGTCGTCATCACATTCCATTGTATCTGGTCGGGGGTATCGCGCGAACCGTCAACGGTTGCTTTCACTGACCACGTACGTTGGAACCTGGCAATTTCGCGCACAAAGCGTCGTTGCGCGCTGAGATGCGACGTGATTGGATCATAGCCACCAATATGGAATACCAGCCGCTTCGCTACAGGCTTTCCGGTCATTCTCTCGCCCGCGACTATCCGCGGTTTCGACTATCCGCGGATTCATCGTGTTATTCGGTATCCACGCGTCAATCGACCTGTAATTGCACGACATAGCGAAACGTCCGGCATCAAGGGTTGTCAAGAGAGAATTGACCGATTATTGGGGGAAGATGTTGACCTATTTCGCCTTTCGTGCAGGAAACGCTCGAACAATAGCGTCGATCGTCGCGGTCTTGCTTGTCGTATTGTCTGGCAGTGTGCCCTCTCAAGCACAGGACGAGCTATCATCGGCGGAGAGATGCCTTTCGGCAAATCTCAACGCCTCGCTGGGTGCACAATTGCCCCGCACGGCGGCGCGTTTGAAATCTGGAGAGCCGCTAAGGATTGTCGCGATTGGATCATCGTCGACAGTGGGCCTCTGGGTGCTCAGGTCCGCAGCCACATATCCGGAGGTGATGCGCCGAGAACTGGCGAGACTTAGATCCAACGCCACGATCCAGGTCATCAACAGCGGTCGAGTCGGCGATACGATTCCAAACAACATCGCACGCTTCCAGCGTGACGTTTTCGCGCACACGCCGGATCTCGTTATCTGGCAGTTGGGTACCAATGACGTCGCCTGGGGTGGCCGGCCGGACGAAGGGCTCAAAAGGAGTGTTCTTGAAGGGGTCAGGGCACTCAAGGCAGGGTCTTCGGACGTCGTGTTGATGGATATGCAATATGCGCCACAGGTGCTCGCTTCAGGTAGCTACTCAACGATGGAGGGCATCATCATCGATGCCGCAAAACAGGAAAGGGTCGGGCTATTCTCTCGTTTTGCGCTGATGCGAAACTCGATCAATGCCGGGGTTGCACAGAGCGACCTTGTAACGTTCGACGGATTGCACAACACCGCCGACGGTTATGATTGCATTGGGCGAGCCCTTGCCCGAGCCATCTCGACGAGTGCGCGTTGACAGGTGCCCGAGAATGCCAACAAGACCAAATTCTCCTCGACGATCACCGCGACGGCCGCTCACAGTGGGTGACAGCGATTCGCGCTGACGCTGTCGGGAGGTGCGCTCATGCACCATTATCTCAGCGAACTCATTGACTTATTACTGGTGCTTGTCGCCGGGTGGACGGTGCTGGCCGTCATCTTTGCTATCTACGCATATTTCGCGGGTCTGAAGCACCCGGTGAGCGGATCAGTCTTTGGACGCGTGGTCGTCGTTGTCTTCTTCATCATAACCACGTCGATTTGGCTCCCTATTGTTGTGGGTGTGCTAGCCCTGTCGCTGATCGGTCATTTGTGGTCTCGCTTCAGGACAAAGCCGCGCGTCGGTTGACATTGCATAAACTTCAAATCAGCCGGAGGAACAGCGATGCAAATGCGGGTCTTTGGGCGCACGGGAATGCAGCTCTCGGTGCTGGGCTTTGGCTGCGGCGCGGTGGGCGGGTTTATGGTGCGCGGCGATCCTGTTGACCAGGAGCGGACCATCGCGCGGGCGATCGCCGCCGGCGTCAACTATTTCGACACTGCCGTGCAGTACGGCGATGGCGAATCGGAAAAGAACCTTGGCCGCGTCATGCAAAAACTGAAACCGGCCAATGTGGTCGTCGGCACCAAAGTCCGGTTGCCGCCCAGCGAGTTTGGCCGGATTGCGGACGCCGTCAGGATGTCGCTCGAAGGCAGCCTGGCGCGGCTGCGTCTTGACCGGGTCGACATCTTTCATCTGCACAATCCGATTACCGAGAACGGAGGCGGATCGGCGCTAAGCGTCCCGCAGGTGCTCGACGACGTGGTGCCGGCGTTCGAGCGGCTGCGTCAGCAGGGGAAGATTCGTTTCCTCGGGATGACGGCCGTCGGCGACACGGCGGCGCTGCAGCAAGTGATCGATGCCGGCGTCTTCGACAGTGCTCAAATCGTCTACAACATGCTCAATCCATCTGCCGCCGGCGATTTGCCGCCGAGCTATCCGGCGCAGGATTATGGACGATTGTTCGATCACACCAGGGACGCCGGCGTTGGCGTCGTGGGCATTCGCGTGCTGGCCGGCGGTGCGCTGTCGGGCTCAGCCGAGCGTCATCCGATTGCGGGGCCGGCGCCCGAGCCGATCGGTTCGGCGATGAGCTACGATGTCGATATTGATCGCGCGCGCCGTCTCGCCGCGCTGGTCACGGAGGGGTTCGCCGCGAGCCTGACCGAAGCCGCCACGCGGTTTGCAATATCCCACCCGGCGATGGGCACGATCCTGGTCGGCATGGCGACGCCGCAGCAGTTCGAAGACGCACTCGCCGCGGTCGAAAAAGGCCCGCTGCCGCAAGCTGCGCTCGACAGGCTGACGGCGCTGCAGCAGGCATTTTCCGGCGAACCGCGATGATCGCTGCTCTCGGGGAATGATGGCGGCGGCTTGTAGGATGGGTAGAGCGAAGCGAAACCCATCAAGCCACGCCACAAGCTGGTGGATGGTGGGTTTCGCTTCGCTCTACCCACCCTACGATCTGCACTGCTACAGCGTCACCACGATCTTGCCGAGGTGCTTGTTGGCTTCCATGTGCTCGAACGCCTTGCCGATCTCGTCGAACTTGTAGACGCGGTCGATCGGCAGTTGCAGCTTGCGCGATTCTACCGCGCCCCAGATGTCCTTGCGAACTTCGTCGAAGATCTCGCGGATCTCCTCGATGGTGCGGGTGCGGAAGGTGACGCCGATATAGTGGATGCGGCGCGCGGCGTGCAGGTCGAAGTTGAAGTCGGCATGGGTGCCGCCGAGACGGCCGACATTGACGATGCGGCCCTTGACCCTGGTCGCGGCCAGATTCTGGTTGGCGACCTTGCCGGAGACCTGATCGACGATGAGGTCGACGCCTTCGCCGCCGGTTGCCTTCAACACTTCGTCAACCCACCCGGGATCGCTGGAATCGACCGCCAGATCAGCGCCGAACTCCTTGAGCCGGCCGCGCCGCATCGCGTCGGTCGAGGAGCCGATCACAAGCTTGGCACCCTTGAGTTTCGCGATCTGCATAGCCATCAGGCCGACACCGGAACTGGCACCCTGGATCAGCACGGTTTGGCCCGCCTGTAGCGCGCCATTGGTGACGACGGCGTTGTGCATGGTCGCGAGCGCGACGGGCAGGGTGGCGGCCTCCTCGAAATTCATGTTGGAGGGGGCGCGGAACAGCCGGCCGTGATCGGCAAGCGTGTATTCGGCAAAGGCGGCGCCGCCCGAGCCCATGATCTTGTCGCCGACCTTGACGCCCTTGGCGTCAGGCCCGAGCTCGGCGACCTCGCCGGACCACTCCATGCCGAGCACGGTGCCGACGCCACCCGCGCTGCCGTGGACATGGCCCTTGGTCATGCCGAGGTCGGCACGGTTGAGGCCGCAGGCGTGGACCTTGACCAGCACCTGCGTGCCCTTCGGCGTTGGCTTTGCGACGTCGGTGATCTCAGCGCCCTTGGCGCCATAGACATAGGCTTTCATCGGCTCTTCTCTTTGGTTGGCTCAAGGTCGCTCGAGAGCTTCGGTTCTGATTCAATCAGAACCGAAGCTCTCGATTCTTGTTTTGACGCGTTTTCTTCACGCGAACCGGTCTCCACTTCGCTCGAAAAAGCTCTATTCGGCGGCCTGGCGCTGTGCCCCCGAAATCATGGCCTCGAGGCGGTCGCGGATGATCGCCTCCGCATCGCGCACGATACGCGATACCAGTTCGGCACAGCTCGGGATATCGTGGATCAGGCCCTGCACCTGGCCGGCCGACCAGATGCCTTCGTCGGCATCGCCGGTGGCATAGACCATCTTGCCGCGGGCGCCGGCGACGAGCTCGCGCACATCCTCGAATTTCGCGCCTTCCTTCTCCATCGCGACCACCTTGGTCGAGATCGCGTTCCTGGCGACGCGCGAGGTGTTGCGCATGGTGCGGAAGATCAGCTCGGTCTCGCGCTCGTCATTGGCGACGATGCGTTCCTTGACGAGCTGATGGATCGGGCTCTCCTTTGTGCACATGAAGCGCGTGCCCATATTGATGCCGTCGGCGCCGAGCGCCAGTGCAGCAGCAAGGCCGCGGCCGTCGCCGAAGCCGCCGGAGGCGATCATCGGGATCTTCACCTTGTCGGCGGCGCAGGGGATCAGGATCAGGCCGGGCGTGTCGTCCTCGCCGGGATGGCCGGCGCATTCGAAGCCGTCGATCGAGATCGCGTCGACGCCCATGCGCTCCGCCGACAGCGCGTGGCGGACGCTGGTGCATTTGTGTACGACCTTGATGCCGTGCTTCTTGAACTCGTCGACATGCTCCTGCGGCTTGTTGCCCGCGGTCTCGACGATCTTGATGCCGCTGTCGATGATGACCTGGCGGTACTCCGCGTAAGGCGGCGGCTTGATCGCGGGCAGGATGGTGAGGTTCACGCCGAACGGCTTGTCGGTCATCTCGCGGCAGCGCGCGATTTCCTTGCGGAGATCATCCGGCGTCGGCTGGGTCAGCGCCGTGATCATGCCGAGCGCGCCGGCATTGGCGACCGCCGCGACGAGCTCGGCGCGTCCGACCCATTGCATGCCGCCCTGCACGATCGGGTGTTCGACGCCGAAGAGCTCGGTGAAGCGTGTCTTGATCATTGCTGCCCTCTGTTTCCCCGGCGCAATTGGTGCGCGCGTTGTTTATCGAGAATTTCGGGCAGCAGGATGCCGTCGCCCCCTGCAAAAGTCCACGGGGGCGGGTGATGGTCAGGGCAACGCCATCATGCAAAAGCGCCGCCTTGTTTCCGCAAGGCGGAACAAGAGCTTCGGTTCTGATTGAATCAGAACCGAAGCTCTAGATTCTTGTTTTGACGCGTTTTCTTCACGCGAACCGGTATCCACTTCGCTCGAAAACGCTCTAGCCGGATCGACCCAAAGTCTCCCAATTAAGGGGTTCACGCCATTGGCGTCAGGTGACGCCGCCTACTGCCTGAATTCGTTCGTGAGCTCGCCGATGCCGTCGATCGCCACCGTCACGGTGTTGACTGGCTCCTTCATGACGCCGACCCCGATCGATGTGCCGCAGGCGATGAGATCGCCGGGCAACAGCGTCATGTCGTGCGAGATCTTGCTGACGAGCTCCTGCGCGCTGAAGATCATGTCTGATATCGGGTAGTTCTGACGCTCGGCGCCGTTGAGGATGGTGCGCACGACGAGGCTTGCCGGATCGATCCCTGCGGTGATGACGGGGCCAAACGGGCCGTAGCCGTCAAAGCCCTTGGCGCGGGCCCATTGCGCAAACGTCTTGTCGCGGTTGAGGATGTCATTGGCGGTGACGTCGTTGACGCAGGTGTAGCCGAAGATGAAGTCGTCGGCTTCATCAGGAGAGACGTTGGTGCAGGGCTTTCCGATGACGATGCCGAGCTCGCCTTCATAGGTGGTCTTGCCGTCATAGGAGAGGGGGCGTTCGATCACGGCACCCGGCGCGGTGACGCTGGTGGTCGCTTTCAGCAGATAGAGCGGCTCGGCCGGCTCCGGCTGCTGCAGCTTGGCAGCGAGCGCGTGAAAATTGTTCCAGAGCGCGACAATCTTGGTCGGCTCGGAGGGGGCGAGCACCTCGACGTCCTCCAGTGCGAATATTCGTCCGTTCGGCCTGGACCGGCCGAACATCTCGCCGTCATGTACAGCGATGCCGGATGGCGTCACTACGCCGAAGCCGGTCTCACCCTGACGGCGGAAGCGAAGCCAATGGGTCACGTTACGCTGCAGCATCACGTCACCACCGCAACTTTTGCTTCCGGCGATGGAAGCACCGTTCCAGCGTAGAGCCCGGCGATCCGGGCGCGCTGGGCAGCGAGCGCCAGCATCGCATCCAGCGCCGGCGTCGGGATCCCGGTCAGGCGTCCCATTTCCTGAACCACGGTGACCAGCGGATCGATCTCCATCGGGCGGCTGCGCTCGAGGTCCTGCAGCATCGAGGTCTTGTGGGCGCCGACCTTGCGCGCGCCTTCGATGCGGCGTTCGACGTCGACACGGAATTTGACGCCAAAGGTTTCGGCGATCGCCTGCGTCTCCAGCATGATCGCTTTCGACAGCGCGCGGGTCGGCGGATCGGAGCAGATGACGTCCAGGGTCGCATGGGTGAGGGCGCTGATCGGGTTGAAGCAGACGTTGCCCCACAGCTTGAGCCAGATCTCGTCGCGAATGCGCTCGAGCACGGGCGCCTGCATGCCCGCCTTGGTGAAGACATCAGACAGACGCTGCACGTCTTCGGTGATCTCGCCGGAGGGCTCGCCGAGCGGAAAGCGGTCGCCATAGACGTGGCGGATGACACCGGGCGCTTCGATTTCGGTCGCGGGATAGACGATGCAGCCGATCGCACGCTCAGGACCGAGCTCGCGCCACTGCCGGCCGCCGGGATCGATGCTCTCCAGCGTCGAACCCTGGTGATCGCCGCCGTGTTTGTGGAAATACCAATAGGGGATGCCGTTGACGGCGGTGACGATGCGCGTGTGCGGGCCAAGCAATGGCCGCATCTGTTCGAGCACGCCGGTGATCGAATGCGCCTTCAGGCAGATGATGACGAAATCCTGTGCCCCAAGCTCGGCCGGATTGTCGGTGCAGCGGGGATGCACGGTATGCTCTTGATCGCCGATCAGGAGCTTCAACCCGTTCGCCTTCATGGCTGCGAGATGGGCGCCGCGTGCGACCAGGCTCACATCCGCGCCCGCGCGCGCAAGCTGCACGCCAAGATAGCCGCCGATCGCGCCGGCGCCATAAATGCAAATCTTCATGGGATGCTTCGAAATGAGGAGGGGTTGATGTTTCAGCGCTGGTCGAGCGCCGGTGCCGAGCATGGCTCAGACCGGCGCGCTGACGCTGTGGTTGCTTTCAAGCCGGAATGGCTTCCCGTGTGGCCATCGCCTGCTCGTCGAAGGCGGCTGCGATGTCGCGGATGCTGATGACGCCGATCAGGCTGTAATCGTCGATGACCGGCACGTGGCGGATGTGGTGCCTGTTCATGAGATGGCGGACATGCTCGAGCGGGTCGCGCGAGCTGCAGGACACGAGCTGCTGCACCGAGATGAAATGCGATACGCGCATGTTCGCGCCTGCCGCGCCGTGCTCGGCGATGGCGCGCACCACGTCGCGCTCGGTGAACATGCCCACGGCCGTGTTGCCTTCGGTGCGGACGACGTCATTTACGACAAGCGCGCTGATATTGCCCGAACGCATCAATTGCGCGGCGATCGCCACCGTTTCGTTCATGCGAACCGTTGCAACACGGGCGGCTTTCTTGCGCAGAATATCTCCGACTTGCATGGCAACCTCCTTGGGTTCGTTGAGCCGCAAGTCTGGTATACAAAATGCCAATTGTCAACGCGGCAAGAGCGGATACGTTACGAAAAATGCAATAAAAACAGTAAGTAAAGCTGACGCTTCTGCTTTCGTGCGCGAACCGTGTTGGCTCTATCTATCTCGTTGTATTTTGTATGCCTTTCATTCCAGAGCATGATGAGATCGGGTCGAATTGCACCCGCGATGAATGCTCTGCTGCTGTCCTTGCGTGGGGAGAGAGTCCCCACCCGGCGCTGCCGCGCCGACTCCCCCGCAAGCGGGAGAGGTGAAGTGAACCAGGCAAAAAGAAAAGGCGCACCGAAGTGCGCCTTCGCTCGTCACAAATGTCTGCAGTCACGCTGTGGTGACGCTGCGCGTGGTCGCCTGTTCCGCTGCGGTCTCGTTGCCCAGGATGAAGGCCCGTCGCATCGGCCTGATCACGAACAGCGCCATCAGCGCCGCCGTCGCGTTGAGCGCTACTCCGATCACGAACACGGCGTGCCAGCCAAAATTCTTGGCGACAATGCTGGCGAGCGGCACCAGCAGCGAGGCGGTGCCCTTCGCGGTGTACAGCATGCCGTTGTTGGTTGCGGCGTATCTCACACCGAAGGTGTCGCCGCTGGTGGCCGGGAACAGGCTGTAGATCTCGCCGAACACGCCGAAATAGACCGCGGTGGCGAGCACGAACACGACCGGATGGGCGCCATAGGTCGAGAGCGTCAGCAGCATCAGCGCCGCCGTGCCGAAAGCGATGAACATCGTGTACTCGCGACCGATATTGTCGGAAACCCAGCCGAACAGCGGCCGGCCGAATCCGTCGAAGATGCGATCGAGCGAGATCGCAAACGTCAGCGCCGCCATCTGGAAGCCGGCGAGCGAGACCGGCGTCTTGGCAATCCCGAAATCATCGGCGATCGGGGCGATCTGCGCGGCGGTCATCAGGCCGCCGGCGGCGACCATCACGAACACCAGATACATCACCCAGAAGATCGGGCTGCGCAGCACCTGCGGCGGAGTGAAATCAATCTTGGTCTGCGGCAGGTTGAGCTGCTTCTTTTTCGGAGGCATCGCGACAGACGGCGGGCGAATGAAGAAGGCGAGCACGAAGACGATCAGCCCTTGCCCGATGCCGAAGTCGAAGAAGGCCGTCTGGTAGCCGCTCGCGGCGATCATGCTCGCGATCGGCACCACGGTGAGTGCGGCGCCAGCGCCGAAGCCCGCTGCGGTTGCGCCCGCGGCCAGCCCGCGGCGGTCCGGGAACCATTTCAGTGCATTGCCGACGCAGGTGCCGTAGACCGCGCCGGCCCCCATGCCGCCGATGACGGCAGCGACATAGAGCACTGCCAGCGAATCGGCATAGGAATTGAGGACCCAGGACAGCGCGATCATCACGCCGCCGAACATGATCACCAAGTTCGGCCCGTATTTGTCGACGAACCAGGCTTCGACGGGGACGAGCCAGGTCTCGGTCACCACGAAGATCGTGAAGGCGAGCTGGATGCCCGCGCGGCCCCAATGGTGCTTCGCGTCGATCGGATCGACGAACAGCGTCCAGCCGTATTGCAGGTTGGCGATCATCGCCATGCACACGATGCCCATCACGAGCTGAAACCAGCGGAAGCCGCTGGACGAAGGTGCTGAGGGTGCGGTGGCGGCGTTGCTAAAAACCATCAAGTCCTCCCGAGCGTGGTGCCTGCGGTTGCGGCCTTCTGTCGCGAGTTTGTGACTTATCGTCGCAAGCACCTGAGGGATGTTGGTATACTATATCCCACAATGCAAGCCGATCTTGTGCTGCAGTGCGGTATGCAGGCAGCTCGCGGATCTCGGCGAATTTCGGAAAATCGGAAGCAACAAAAAAGCGCCCGGCTTGCGGCCGGGCGCTTCATGCCAACTGCGTTGCGCGAAGCTACGACGCGCTCGATTTCTCCACCACGACCTTGCGCCACGGCTTCAGCACGATGATGGCGAGCAGCGATGCCAGGATATTGGCGCCCGCGGCAATGAGGAAGACGTGATCCCAATTGCCTGCGGACTGCTGCATGTAGTTCGCAATCGGCACCAGCAGCGCGGCCGTGCCCTTGGCGGTGTAGAGCAGGCCGGCGTTGGTGGTCGCGAATTTCGAGCCGAAGGTGTCGGTGCAGGTGGAGGGGAATAGCGAGTAGATCTCACCCCAGGCGAAGAACACGAAGCCCGACAGGATCACGAACCAGACCGGATCGTGGCCGAACATGTAGAGCGCCCAGATGCCGATGCCTTCCATGCCGAACGCGATGAACATCGTGTTCTCGCGGCCGATCATGTCGGAGATCCAGCCGAAGAACGGACGCGTCAGGCCGTTGAGCACACGATCGATGGTTGCAGCGAAGGTCACGGCGGTCATCGTCATGCCGATCAGGGTCACCGGGACGCTGTCGATCTTCCAGTCCACCGCGATCGGCTTCAAGTTCGCCGTCACCATCAGGCCGCCGGCGCCGACGATCACGAACATGAAGTACATCAGCCAGAAGATCGGCTGTCGCAGCACTTCCGTCGGCTGATAGTTGCGCCGGCTCTGAACGAGGTTGGCGTTCTGCGAGACCATCGGAACCTGTCCGGTCTTCGGTGCGAACAGGAAGAAGGAGAGCAGCACGATGATGATGCCCTGGCCGAGACCGAAATAGAGGAAGGTGGTCTGGAAGCCGGAGTCCTTGATCATCGCCTGGATCGGAGCGACCGTCAGCGCCGATCCAGCGCCGAAGCCGGCCGCAGTGATGCCGGCCGCGAGACCACGCTTGTCGGGGAACCATTTCAGCGCGTTGCCGACGCAGGTGCCGTACACGGCGCCGGCGCCGATGCCTGCGATGATCATGCCGAGATAATAACCGTTGAGCGAGGTCGCCTGGGCGTTGAGGGCCCAGCCGATGGCGCAGAGGATGCCGCCGATGAGGACCACGATGCGCGGGCCGTATTTGTCGACGAACCAACCTTCAATCGGCACCAGCCATGTCTCGAACAATACGAACAGGGTGAATGCCCACTGGATCGAGGCGCGATCCCAACCGAATTTTTTCTGGATGTCGGGGACGAAGAATGTCCAACCGTATTGGTAGTTGGCGATCATCACCATCGCCGCAACGCCGATTACAAGTTGTGTCCAACGAAAGGTATCGCTGACACGGGCAGCTGGCGTAGCCGAAGCCTGCACCATCTCTGTCATAGGTCCTCCCAAGGCGCGCCTCTGTTATCTTATGTCCCGAACGCGCGGGCGGCATCTTGGTATTTAATATGCCAACATTCAAGCGTCGGTGTGGCCCGCGCGCAAATGTCGCAGGAGGGCGACGGTACTCGGAAACAACAACTTACTTCAGCCGAACGGGTTCACGTCAAACGTAAATCCACGGTCCACAGCGCAATTTCTATCGACGTTGAAGCGACTGGATTCACGCAGGAATCAGGGCGGGTGATCTGAAGGTCACTTGCGAAAGCGAGTTCGGCGCGCCTGCGCATCAGACCGGTCGATCCACCAGGCATGTAAGGAGAGGTGTGGAGCGCGCGAGGTGCGACAAGAGTGATCAGGCCGCTTGGTATTTTATATCCCAAGATCGACAGGAAGCTGCCTCAGGCGGCCGCTGTTCGCAGCCGGCTGTAGCCTTCCTGAATCGCGGACCAGAAAAGGGCAACAAGCCCCAGGATCATGATCGTGCTGACCAGGCCATTTGAGAAAAACACCGCGAGCGAACCTTGCGATCCTAGCAGCGATTGCCGGAATGCCTCCTCCGCCTTGTCACCGAGCACGATGGCCAGCACCAAAGGGGCGAGAGGATAATTGCACTTCTTGAGGAGATAGCCGAGCACGCCGAAGACCAGCATCAGCATCACGTCGAATGTGCTGTTGTGAACCGAGTAGGCGCCGATTGCGCAGAGCACGAGGATGAGCGGCGCGATGATGCTGAAGGGCACGCGAAGGATCGCGGCGAATATCGGCACGCAGGTGAGCACGACGAGGAGGCCCGCGAGATTGCCGAGATACATCGAGGCGATCAGGCCCCAGACAAATTCCTTTTGCTCGACAAACAGCATGGGGCCGGGCTGCAGGCCCCATATCAACAGGCCGCCGAGAAGAACCGCGGCCGTCGGAGAGCCGGGCACTCCGAGCGACAGCATTGGCAGCAATGCCGAGGTACCGGCGGCATGAGCCGCCGTCTCCGGCGCGATCACGCCTTCGATTTCTCCCTTGCCGAAATTCTTGCCGTTCTTCGCGAGCCGCTTGGCGATGCCGTAGCTCATGAAGGATGCCGGCGTTGCGCCGGCCGGCGTGACGCCCATCCAGCAGCCGATCAGGCAAGAGCGCAACGAGGTTACCCAGTACGCAGGCAGTTCTCTCCAGGTTTGCAGCACGACGCGCAGATTGATTTTCGCGTTGCCGCCGCGGAAGCTCAATCCTTCCTCCATTGTCAGAAGGATCTCGCCGATGCCGAAAAGACCGATCACGGCGATGAGAAAATCGAACCCGTTGAGCAATTCCGTGACGCCGAACGTCAATCGCAACTGCCCCGTGATCGAATCGAGTCCGACGGCCGCAAGCGCGAAGCCGATCATCATCGCGGCGATGGTCTTGAAGGGCGGCTCCTTGCTCAGGCCGACGAAGCTGCAAAACGCGAGAAAGTACACCGCGAATTTTTCCGCCGGACCAAATCGCAACGCGAAGCTTGCGACCAGCGGCGCAACCAGCGTGATCATGGCGACGGCGAACAGCGCGCCCACGAACGAGGAGGTGAAGGCTGCCGTCAATGCTTCGCCAGGCTTGCCCTGCTGCGCCATCGGATAGCCATCGAAAGTCGTCGCCACCGACCAGGGTTCACCCGGTATGTTGAACAGGATCGAGGTGATCGCCCCGCCGAACAATGCGCCCCAGTAGATGCAGGACAGCATGATGATCGCCGATGTCGGCGGCATGCTGAAGGTCAGCGGCAAAAGGATCGCGACGCCGTTTGCGCCGCCGAGCCCGGGAAGCACGCCAATGATGACCCCGAGCATGATGCCGACGACCATCAGCATCATGTTGTAGGGCTGCAGGGCTACGGCGAAACCGTGAAAAAGATTGGCGAGTTCTTCCATTTCAATACGTCCTGCAACAACGAACCGAGCACGGCTTCTACAGGCCGAGCCATTCCTCGATGGGGCCTTTGGGAAGGGGGACCAGGAACCAGCGTTCGAAGACGAAGTAGGTGATGATGGGCATGCCGAACGCCACGGCGACGGTCGGGAGCCATCGGTAACCGCCAAGCCACCGCATGAACCAGCCGATGAAAATGATTGACGCGACGTAGAGCCCGACAAAGGGCATCGAGCCGACATAGATCGCGGTGGGTACAACGACGCTCATCACCTGGCGAAGTTGTCCCCACTCCGCGAACAATCGGTCGTCATGGTCGCGCAGCGCGCTCCAGAGATTGATGGCGCTCGCTGCGACGATGGAGATTCCAATGTAGAAGGGAAAGAAACCCGCACGCGGGCCCTCGGCGCCCCAGGTGATGCCGGCCTTCAAACTGCCGACGATCACGATGATGCCGAAGGCTGCAATCAGCAGCGCCATACCGGTTTCCACCGCCTTGTGTGTCGGGCCGGCAGCGTCTGATCTGCGCGCAGTCATAAGACCTCCAGGCTCAATCGTGATCTCGTGATTCGAAATCGCGGGGACACGCGCGTGCGTGCTTGGTTGATATCGCCGGATCAATTCCCCGGGGCGAGGAAACCAGCCTCTTTCATCAATACCTCGTGGCGCTTTTGCTCGGCTTCGACCCACTTGGCGTAATCGCCACCGGTCAGGAAGGTGGTGTTGAATGCGCCGCTCTTCATGAAATCCTGCCATTCAGGCGTGGCGCGCACCTTCTTGAACAGTTCGACGTAATAGTCGATCTGATCCTTGGTTGCTTTCGGCGGCATGAAGATGCCGCGCAACATCAGATACTCCATATCGAGACCCTGCGATTTGCAGGTTGGAATATCCTTCCAGCTCTTGCCGTCGGTGATCGGCTCGTCATAGGCCATTGGCTGGGCGTCGAAGACGCAGAGCGGACGGAGCTTGCCGCCGCGCCATTGCGCTACGGCTTCGATCGGATTGTTGACGGTTGAATCGACGTGGTTGCCGACCAGCTGAACGGCGACTTCGCCGCCGCCCTTGTAGGGGATGTAGGTGAACTTGGTATCGATCGCCTTCTCGACGGCGACCGTAATGATCTGGTCCTCCTGCTTCGAGCCGGTGCCGCCCATCTTGAACGTGCCGGCCGGCGCCTTTTTCACGGCGTCAACATATTCGCCGACCTTGTTGTAAGATTTCTCGGCATTCACCCAGAGCACGAATTCATCGAGCGCCAGCATTGCGACCGGGGTGAGATCCTTCCAGTTGAAGGGAATCCCCGTCGCCAGTGGCGTCGTGAAAAGGTTCGACAGTGTAATAATGATCTTGTGGGGATTGCCCGATGAGCTCTTCACATCGAGAAAGCCTTCACCCCCGGCGCCACCAGCCTTGTTGATGACGACCATCGGCTGCTTCATCAGATTGTGCTTGGTGACGATGCCCTGGATCGTGCGCGCCATCTGATCCGCACCGCCGCCCGTGCCGGCGGGTACGATGAACTCGACCGGACGAACCGGCTCCCAGGCGGCAGAGGCTCCGGTACCGCTCGCGCACAACGCTGCGACGGCCGCCAATGCAAGATGCAGAATGGAATGCTTCATCTGTTGTCCTCCCTGTCGAATTTTGACGCGCCGCTCTTTGTCGGCTTGCGATCAACCCATCCCGATCACGTGCTTCGGATCATGCGGCACCTTTCCGGTGGTCGATCACCGCTGCGATCGTGCTGCCGATTGGAACTGTACGAGGGCTGTTCAGGCGCGGCATCCGCTTCTTTCGAATAATGCTCGATCCTCGAGAGGAGCCATGGGAGCGATGGACCGACCCACGGCCTCTCTTGCCGGACTAACCGCCCCCACGGTGCACCGCTGTTTGCTCGGTGGCTGTCGGCCAGCGTACTACCCTAAGGTATGCGACATACCAGCTTGCAAACAATCCGCGTGGTGGACCACTTTCCGAGCTACTTTGTCGCAGTCGGGCCGGTGCCGATGTTTCGGGAAGAAAAAGGAAATGGCCCCGGAGCAGGGGCCATTCGTTCAAAGAAAATGCCAGTCTCGTCGGCGCCGCCTCGACGGCATTCGCGCCGGAATTCGTGTTGCTACGAGGCCTTAGAGGCCGAAGCGCGGCAGGTCGCCGTTGCGGATCGAGATCTCGGCGCTCTTCATCAGCAGCCGATCGATCGTGGCCAGCAACCGTCCCCACAGCGACGTCGGGGCCGAAATTGCGATGGAAGCAGTCTTGGACATCATGTCCCCTTCTCTGAAGTTGCAGCGGAACTCCGCTTCGTGATCTGGGGACTATTTAATGTATACCAGATGCCAGAAACAACGCATTTGTTTGCATAGCAGCATCCGTCTTTTGCAATGCAGCATAAATCGGTTGTTTGGCATTCCAAATGTCAAAAAGGCCGGCGGGTTCCCGGCGGCCTTTTTGCTTCTAAGTTGCTGATTCTCTTACTCAGCGGCCTGCTTCTGCGGCGGGTCGAGCGCGCCGGAGTCGTGGATTTCGGCGACCTGGTGATCGGTGAAGCCGAGCACCTGGCGCAGCACCTCGTCGGTGTGCTCGCCAAGCAGCGGCGAGCGCAGGACGTCGCTCGGGCTGTCCGACAGCTTGATCGGGTTGCCGACCGACAGGTACTTGCCGCGGGTCGGGTGGTCGACCTCGACCACGGTGCCGGTCGCGCGCAGCGACTGGTCCTCGGCGAGTTCCTTCATCGACAGGATCGGGCCGCAGGGGATGTCGTACTGGTTGAGGATCTCCATCGCCTCGAACTTGGTCTTGGTCGTGGTCCACTGTTCGATGCGCGCGAAGATCTCGTTCAGCCGCGGCAGGCGGGCCGGGGGCTTGGCGTAGTCCGGATGCGTCTTCCAGGTAGGCTCGCCGATCACGTCGCAGATCTTCTCCCAGACCGGCGCCTGGGTGATGAAGTAGATGTAGGCGTTGGGATCGGTCTCCCAGCCCTTGCACTTCAGGATGCGCCCGGGCTGGCCGCCGCCGGAATCATTGCCCGCGCGCGGCACGGCGTCGCCGAACGGAATGCCTTCGCCGAACTGGCTGTATTCCTTGAGCGGGCCATGGCCGAGGCGCTGCTGGTCGCGCAGCTTGACGCGGCAGAGGTTGAGCACGCCGTCCTGCATCGCCGCCGTCACCCGCTGGCCCTTGCCGCTCTTGGTGCGGTGGAACAGCGCGGTGACGATGCCGAGCGCGAGATGCAGCCCGGTGCCGCTGTCGCCGATCTGCGCGCCGGTGACGAGCGGCACGTCGTCGCGGAAGCCGGTGGTGGAGGCCGCGCCGCCCGTGCACTGCGCGACGTTCTCATAGACCTTGCAGTCCTCATACGGGCCCGGGCCAAAGCCCTTGATGGAGGCCACGATCATCTGCGGGTTGATCTGCTGGATCTTCTCCCAGGGAAAGCCCATGCGGTCGAGCACGCCGGGGCCGAAATTCTCCACCAGCACGTCGCACTTCTTGATCAGCGCGGTCAGGACTTCCTTGCCCTTCGGGTTCTTGGTGTCGAGCGTGATCGAGCGCTTGTTGTGGTTGAGCATGGTGAAATACAGGCTGTCCACGTTCGGGACGTCCTGCAACTGGCCACGCGTGATGTCGCCGACGCCGGGGCGCTCGACCTTGATCACGTCGGCGCCGAACCAGGCCAGGAGCTGGGTGCAGGTCGGCCCCGACTGGACATGGGTGAAATCGAGAATACGAACGCCCGTAAGCGCCTTAGTCATCTGTCCTCTCCTTGTTACTACCTGTTGCTGTCATACCCGCGAAAGCGGGCATCCAGTAATCAGCGTCGATTCAGTCGGGCTCAGTGTTCGCCTCACGTCGTTCAGCGGTTACTGGATTCCCCGCGATCCGCGGGGAATGATGCCGACAGGTTGATCCGTCACTTCTTCTTCAGAACGCTCTGCGGATTGAGATTGCCGATGCGGCCGCTCTCCGAGCCCGCCGCCGGATCGATCACCGCGTTGATCAGGGTCGGCTTGCCGGAGTCCATCGCCGCATTGACGGCACGCTTCAATTCATCCGGCGAAGTCGCGTTGACGCCGACGCCACCGAACGCCTCGATCATCTTGTCGTAGCGCGCGCCCTTCACGAACACCGTGGTCGCGGGATCGACGCCGGCCGAGTTGGTGTCGGTGCCGCGATAGATGCCGTCATTGTTGAAGACGACAACGCAGACCGGCAGGTCGTAGCGGCAGATGGTCTCGATCTCCATGCCCGAAAAGCCGAAGGCGCTGTCGCCTTCCACCGCGAGCACCGGCTTGCCGGTCTCGATGGCGGCTGCGATCGCATAGCCCATGCCGATGCCCATCACGCCCCAGGTGCCGACATCGAGCCGCTTGCGCGGCTGGTACATGTCGATGACGCCGCGGGCGAGGTCGAGCGTGTTGGCGCCTTCGTTGACGAGGATGGCGTCGGGCCGCTCCTTGACGACGGTGCGGAGCACGCCGAGCGCGCCGTGATAATCCATCGGCGAAGCATTGCTCATCAGTTTCGGCGCCATCTTGGCGACGTTCTCGTCGCGCTTGGAGTTGACCTTGGTGGTCCAGTCGGCGGGCGGCGCCGGCCAGTTGCCGCCCATGCCCTCGAGCAGGGCAGTGACGCAGGAGCCGACATCGCCGACCAGGGGAGCTGCGATCTCGACGTTGGAATCCATCTCCTTCGGCTCGATATCGACCTGGATGAACTTCTTTGGCGCGTCGCCCCAGGTCTTGCCCTTGCCATGCGAGAGCAGCCAGTTGAGGCGGGCGCCGATCAGCATCACCACGTCGGCATCCTTGAGCACGGTCGAGCGCGCAGCACCGGCGGATTGCGGATGCGTGTCGGGCAGCAGGCCCTTGGCCATGCTCATCTGCAGGAACGGCGCGCCGCTCTTCTCGACGAAGCTGCGGATCGCCTCATCGGCCTGCGCGTAGGCCGCGCCCTTGCCGAGGATGATCAGCGGACGCTTGGCGCCCTTGAGCACGTCGAGCGCGCGCTTGACTGCGGACGGGGCAGGGATCTGCGCCGGCGCCGCATCGATCACCTTCACCAGCGACCTCTGGCCGGCTTCGGCGTTCATCACCTGCGAGAACAGTTTGGCCGGCAGGTCGAGATAGACGCCGCCCGGACGGCCGGACACCGCGGCGCGGATCGCACGGGCAAAGCCGATGCCGATATCCTGGGCATGCAAAACGCGGAACGCTGCCTTGCAGAGCGGCTTGGCTATGGCGAGCTGGTCCATTTCCTCATAGTCGCCCTGCTGCAGGTCGACGATCTCGCGCTCCGAGGAACCGGAGACCAGGATCATCGGGAAGCAGTTGGTGGTGGCGTGCGCGAGTGCTGTGAGGCCGTTGAGGAAGCCGGGCGCCGACACCGTCAGGCAGACGCCGGGCTTCTTGGTCAGGAAGCCGGCGATCGCCGCCGCGTAGCCCGCGTTCTGCTCATGGCGGAACGACAGGACGCGAATGCCTGCCGCCTGCGCCATGCGGCCGAGATCCGTGATCGGAATGCCCGGCACGCCGTAGACGGTGTCGATGCCGTTCAGCTTCAGCGCGTCGATGACGAGATGGAATCCGTCCGTCAGTTCTTGTTCCGTGCCCGGTGCTTCGGTTTTGGCGGCGGTATTTAGCATGGGCCTAGTCTCCCTCTGGCTTTTTTGGTTCGGACGAGTTCGTCGTCTTCTGAGTGACGCGTTAGCTGAAAAGTTCCTGGCCGTGCGCTTCGACGTAAGCGGCAAGGCCAAGCGTGTGGTCGCGTGCGCGCTTTTCGGCGAGCTCGGTATCGCGCGCTTCCAGCGCCTCGATGATGCCGAGATGCTCGGGTAGCGAGGTCGCGGTGCGATCCTTCCGCCCGATCGTGAGCTGCCGGTAGCCGCGCACATGCAAGAGAATGTCGTTGGTCATATCGACCAGGACCTGATTCTCGGACAGCGAGATCAGTGCCTGATGGAAGGCGATGTTGGCCTTGGAATATTCCTCGATGTGATCTTCCGGCCTGCGGTCGCTGCTGAAGTCCTTGAAGAAGTCGCGCAGCGCCGTGATGTCTTTCTTGCGCGCGGTGGTCGTGATCAACCGTGCGGCCATGCTCTCGAGCGCAGCCCAGGCGCGGATCATGTCGACGATCTCGGTCTTGGTGCGGCGGACCACGACGATGCCGCGGCGCGGCACGGTTTTGACGAAACCGTCCTGCTCGAGCATTGCGATCGCTTCGCGGATCGGGGTGCGGCTGACGCCGAGGCGCTCGGACAACGCACGCTCATCGAGCATCACCGGCTCGGGCGTCGTGTAGATGTCCATCTTGAGAATAGCTTCCTTCAAGGCTTCATAAGCCTTGTTCTTGAAGCTCGTCTCTGGCGCGATACGGACGATCGCAATATCTGCCTCAGCCATAGCAGGCGATGCCTTGGTTTCCTTCGGTGTTGGCACGACTCGTCTCCTCCGTTTGGAAGACGCCTTCTTAGCAGAAGAAATGCCCTTAGGTTTTTGGCATGCCAAATACCAGAATGTCAAGTTGCCGTTGTTTTCTGCATCCGGCGGGAGAAGACCGGCTTGACTTTTTGGCTTCTGGCATACCAAATGCCATAAAATTTGTCCCAGGAGGAAGCCCATGTCAAATTCAAAAGATGCCGTCCGCAAAGTTCTCGATGCTGTCAAAGCGGACAAGCGCACGAGCCTGACGGCGCCGGAGGGCAAATTGGTCTGCGACGCCTACGGGATCCCGGTCCCGAAGGAGGACGTCGCCAAGTCCGCGGCCGAGGCGGCGCGGATCGCGTCCGGCATGGGTTTTCCGGTGGTGATGAAGATCGTCTCGCCGGACATTCTCCACAAGACCGAGGCCGGCGGCGTCGTGGTCGGCGTCAAGACGGCTGCCGAAGCCGAAAAAACCTACGAGACGATTCTCGCCAACGCCAAGAAGTACAAGGCAGACGCCAAGATCGAGGGCGTGCAGGTCCAGCAGATGCTGGGCGGCGGCACCGAGGTGATCATCGGCTCGATCACCGACGGCTCGTTCGGCAAGCTGGTCGCCTTCGGCCTCGGCGGTGTGCTGGTGGAAGTCCTGAAGGACATCACCTTCCGCCTCGCGCCCGCGACCAAGGAAGACGCCCTGTCGATGCTCGACGGCATCCAGGCGCACGAGATGCTGAAGGGCGTGCGCGGCGGCGATCCCGTCAACCGCGAGGCGCTCGCCGATGTCATCGTCAAGGTCTCGCGGCTCGTGAGCGATTTCCCTGAAATCGTCGAGCTCGACCTCAATCCGGTCTTCGCCACCAAGAAGGACGCGATTGCCGCCGACGTGCGCATCGTCGTCGATTTCGACTACAAGCCGCGCCCGGCGCCGCGCCCGACCGAGGAAATCGTCGCTGCGATGAACCGCATCATGCAGCCGAAGGCGGTCGCCGTGATCGGCGCGTCCGCCGAGGACGGCAAGATCGGCAACTCCGTGATGAAGAACCTCATCAACGGCGGCTACAAGGGCGAGATCTATCCGATTCATCCGAAGGCGCCCGAGATCCTCGGCTACAAGGCCTACAAGAGCGTCAAGGACGTGGCCGGCGTGATTGACGTCGCGGTGTTCGCGATCCCAGCGAAATTCGTTGCCGGGGCACTTGCCGAATGCGGCGAGAAGAAAATTCCCGGTGCCGTGCTGATCCCGTCCGGCTTCGCCGAAGCCGGCGCGCCGGAACTGCAGGCCGAGATCGTCGAGGTCGGCAAGAAATACGACATCCGCCTGATGGGGCCGAACATCTACGGCTTCTATTACACACCAGCTAATCTCTGCGCGACCTTCTGCACCGCCTACGACGTCAAGGGCCATGCAGCATTGTCATCGCAGTCCGGCGGCATCGGCATGGCAATCATCGGCTTCTCGCGCTCGGCGAAGATGGGCGTCTCCGCGATCGTCGGCCTCGGCAACAAGTCCGATATCGACGAGGACGATCTGCTCGCCTTCTTCGAGCAGGACCCGAACACCAATCTGATCGCGCAGCACTGCGAGGACCTGAAGGACGGCCGCGCCTTTGCGGAAGCTGCCAAGCGGGTCTCGAAGAAGAAACCGGTGATCGTGCTCAAGGCCGGCCGTACCTCGGCGGGTGCGAAGGCAGCGAGCTCGCACACCGGCGCGCTCGCCGGCAACGACAAGATCTACGAGGACGTGTTCAAGCAGTCCGGCGTGATCCGCGCCCGCAGCTTGAGGCAACTGCTCGAATTCGCCCGCGGCGTGCCGGTGCTGCCGACGCCGAAGGGCGAGAACGTGCTGATCATCACCGGCGCCGGCGGTTCGGGCGTGCTGCTGTCTGACTCCGTGGTCGACAACGGCCTGTCGCTGATGCAGATGCCGCCGGACCTCGATGCGGCGTTCCGCAAGTTCATCCCGCCGTTCGGCGCCGCCGGCAACCCCGTCGACATCACCGGCGGCGAGCCGCCGATCACCTATGTCAACACGGTGAAGCTCGGCCTGTCGGACGAGCGCATCCACGCGCTGATCCTCGGCTACTGGCACACCATCGTGACGCCGCCGATGGTGTTCGCGCGCAACATGGTCGAGGTGAAGAAGGAGATGGAGGCCAAGGGCTTCGTCAAGCCGATGGTGGCCTCGCTCGCCGGCGACGTCGAGGTCGAGGAGGCTGCCGAGTATCTCTATCAGCACGGCATCCCGGCCTATGCCTATTCGACCGAACTGCCGGTCGAAGTGCTGGGCGCCAAGTACAAATGGGCGCGCGGCGCGGGTCTGCTCTGATCAGGTGACGATGAATGCCGCTTCGACAAGCGTCGGAGCGGCATTTTGATCGAACGCTTCGGGTGAGGGGACTCTCCATAAACTCGGTCTGTGTCTGGAAATGCAGGTCGCGATGAAGAGAGACGTGATCCGGCGCAAGTCCATCGAGAAGACCAACGCGGATCCTGAGGCCGATTCGCGCGAGGGCGGCGTGCAGTCCGTCGACCGCGCGCTTTCGATCATCGAGACGCTAGCCGAAGACGACGAAGGCTACCGCCTGAGCGATCTTGCCATCCGCACGGGGCTGTCGACTTCGACCGTGCACCGTCTGCTGGCAACGCTCGAAAGCCGCCGCTTCGTGCAGTTCGACCGCACCGAATCGAAATGGCATGTGGGCGCCCGCAGCTTCACGGTCGGCGCCACCTTTGCGAGGCGCCGCAACTTCACCGCCCAGGCGATTCCTTACCTGCGCAAACTGCGCGACCTCACGCGCGAGACCGCCAATCTCGCCGTGGTCGACGACGAGTTCATCGTCGTGCTGACCCGCATGGAGAGCCGCGAGATCATGCGTTCGCTGACCAAGGTCGGCGGGCGCGTGGCGATGGTGGCCTCCGGCGTCGGCAAGGCGGTGCTGGCGACCTATTCGGACGACGACGTCAGCGCGATCATCCGCCATCACGGCATGCCGCGGCTGACGGAGAAGACCATCACGCGGCCGGGCGACCTGTTCAGGGAACTCGAACGTGTCCGCCGCCAGGGCTATGCCGTCGACGACGAGGAAGCCTGCATGGGGCTGCGCTGCATCGCCGCCGTCGTCCACAACGATTGCAGCGAGCCGCTCGCGGCAATCTCGGTCTCCGGCATGACCAGCCGCCTGACCGACGATCGGCTGGTCACGCTCGGCCAGACCGTGCGCGAAGTGGCGGCCGAACTGACGGCGGCGCTCGGTGGCGTGGTGCCTGCGATGAAGCCTGACTGATTCATCAGTCCTCATCGCCAAGCGGTGGAGGCAATGCCGCGTTGCGCGATGCGGGCATTTGGCGAAAGACCCAAATCCTCTAGAGTGGCCCACAACGGGCCAGTGAACCGCTTGCTTCCCTGGCCGCAAGAACAATGCGGGGAGAAAGCATGGGTCGGAAGATAGCTATCGTCGGAGCTGGTGCCGTCGGCGGGTATGCGGGTGCTCATATGGTGCAGGCGGGTGAGGACGTCACGTTCATCGATCCCTGGCCCGAGCACGTCGACCACATGAGGGAGCACGGACTACGCGTCACCCATGCACGGGACGTCGCGGAGTTCTCGGTTCCCGTGCGCGCGCTGCACATCACGGACGCACAGCAACTCGCCAAGGAGAAGCCGGTCGACATCGCCTTCGTCTGCATGAAGTCTTACGACACGGCCTGGGCGACCATGCTGATCCAGCAATATCTGGCGCCGGACGGCTATGTCGTGTCGCTGCAGAACCGCATGAATGAAGAGACGATTGCCGGCATCGTCGGCTGGGGCAAGACGCTCGGATGCATTGCCAGCAGCATCACGGTCAACCTGCCTGAGCCCGGCCATATCCACCGCGGCGCGGGGAAGGGCGGGGCGGCACACACCGTATTTCGCGCCGGTGAAGTGCATGGCCGTCTCACGGCACGGGCGGAAGAAATCTGCCGTCTGGTTGGCTATTCCGACAGCGCCAAGGTGACCGGCAATCTCTGGGGCGAACGCTGGTCGAAACTGGTCGCCAACGTCATGGGCAACGGGCTCTCGGCCTGCACGGGGCTGCCGGGCGGAGACATGTTGCAAAGCGAGCCGATACGCCGTTTCTCCACCCGGCTCGGCAGCGAAGCGATCCGCGTCGGCCAGGCGCTCGGCTATCAATTGGAGGAGATCCTGCACCTGCCGCCTGAGACGATCGCGCGGGCCGGAGAGGGAGACGAGACGGCGATGCGCGCCTGCGACGAGCAGCGCTTCAAGGACGGCAAGCGCACCTCCTCCGAGCAGCGTCCCTCGATGGGCCAGGACATGCAGAAGGGCCGGCGCACCGAGATCGAATTCCTCAACGGTTTCGTGGTCCGCGAAGGCGAGAAGATCGGCCTGTCCTGCGCGGCCAATGCCGTGCTGACGGACCTCGTCAAACGCGTGGAGCGGAATGAGCTGAGCGCGGATCCGCGGCACATCACGGAGCTGCGGTTGAACTGAGGTGCGCTCGCAAGAGCGGAGCAGGCCATGCTACCCCTCTTCACCACTTCACATGATTGGCCGGAAAACCGCGCGCCTCACTCCGGCAGCCCCGCCTTCCGCAACCCATCCGCGAAGGTCGCGAGGTCCTCCGGCCGGCGGATCGGGAGCCAATCCGCGAGATTGGAGACGCGCAGCGTGGGGTCGAGCTCGCGCAGATGCTTCATCGCGCGCTGCGCCTCGTCCGGCCGGCCCGCGAGCGCATGGCTCGCCGCGATCACACTGACGACCATCAGGAAGCTCGGCAACTCCCGGAAGGCTTTCTCCGCCCACGACGACGCGGCGTCGAAGCGCCCCGCGAACAGATGCGCCGCCGCCAGTCCGGCCTGCATGCGGTAGAGTTCGGGGTCGAGTGGGCTCAGCCTCATGGCGTGCGCGAAGTGCTCGATGGCGGCGTCCGGCTCGCCGTTCCAGGTCCGCAGGAATCCCGCAAGGAACCAGGCCGACGCGAGATTGGGATTGAGCACGAGCGCCCGGTCGAGCAACGCGATGCCGCCGGCGACGTCATCGGTGAGGTGGGCGAGCGCATGCCCGCCGCGGGTGAGCGCGACCGCATCGTCCCGGCCGAGGTCGACGGCTCGGCGCGCCAGGCGGGCACCCTCGGCGATCTCGCCTGGGCGATCGGTCATCCAGCCGTTGACCTTGCGCCAGAAATAGCACCACGCCGCCACCGCATAGGCCGACGCGAAATTCGGGTCGCGCATGAGCGCGTGGTTGAACTGGCCGAGCGCCGCGTCGATCGACTCCCTTGATCCCAGATGGAGTTGCGCCATGCCGCGCAGATAGTAGTCGTAGGCGTCGAGGCTTTCGGTTGGCTTGCGCTTCGCGCGCTCGATCTCGGCCCGCTCGAGCTGCGGTGCGATCGCGCCGACGACGGCCTCGGTGACCTGATCCTGCAGCTCGAAAATATCATCGAGCGCGCTTTCGAAGCGCTCGGCCCACAGATGCGTCCCGGTGGTGGCATCGATCAGCTGCCCGGTGATGCGCACCTTGTGCGCCGCCTTGCGCACGCTGCCTTCCAGCACATAGCGCACGCCGAGCTCGCGGCCGACCTGTTTCACGTCGACCGCGCGGCCCTTGTAGGTGAAGCTCGAATTGCGTGCGATCACGAACAGCCAGCGAATGCGCGACAAGGCCGTGATGATGTCCTCCACCACGCCGTCGGTGAAGTACTCCTGCTCGATGTCGCCGCTTAGGTTCAGGAACGGGAGCGCGGCAATGGAGGGCCTGTCGGGGAGGGTCGGCGCCTCTGCGATGGTCCTGCCCGGTGCGTCGGGCTCGGTGCTGACCGCGGCGGAGCGACTGGCGATCTCGCTGACGTCGCCGACGAACCGGAATCCCTTGCGGGCGAGCGTTCGAAGCAGCCGCTGGTGCTGCCCGCTGTCGCCGATGGCCTTGCGCGCCGCATTGATGTGACTGGTCAGGGTCGATTCAGAGACGATCCGCCCGGCCCACACGGCATCCAAAAGCTCGTCCTTGCTGACGACGTGCTCGCGGTTCCGCACCAGATGGAGCAGCAGGTCGAAGACCTGCGGCCCGACGGCGATCGGCTCGGCGCTGCGCGTGAGCTCCCGCCGGTCCGAGTCGATCACGTAGTCCTCGAACGCGTACTGCACGTCGCCCTCTCATCGCCGCTCAAGCCATTGATAGCACGGCGATCATCGCCGAAGCTCGGCCGACTTGTCGCGCCGGCAAAGCAAGCGGAAACTGCCGGAACAGCGGGGCGCTTTCTTGGCACGTCTTGCTCTTTTGTCCCACTGTCTTGGACGGAAACCCACGCGAAATTCAATCGCGCCTCAAGGCCGCCTCAAGGCTTTCCGGCCGCCGATCCGGCATCCTCCCCGTCGAAATCACAACCTGACACTCCCTTGCATACCCTTGGAGGGCAAAATCATGAAAATTGTCGTCATCGGAGGCACCGGCCTCATCGGATCAAAGCTCGTCAAGAAACTGCAGGAGAAGGGTCACGATGCCATCGCGGCCGCGCCCAATACCGGCGTCAACACCATCACGGGCGAGGGACTGAAAGAGGCGCTCTCCGGCGCACAGGTCGTCGTCGATCTGGCGAACGCGCCGGTGTGGGAGGACAAGGCGGTGCTCGAATTCTTCGAGACCTCGGGCCGCAACCTGATGGCCGCGGAAAAGGCCGCCGGCGTGAAGCATCATCTGGCGCTGTCGATCGTCGGCAGCGACCGCAGTCCCGACAGTGGCTACCTCCGCGCCAAGGTGGCGCAGGAGAATCTGATCAAGGCGTCCGGCATTCCCTATACGATCCTGCGCTCGACGCAGTTCTTCGAGTTCGTCGGAGGCATCGTCAAATCGGGCGCAGAGGGCGATGTGGTCCGGCTGTCGCCCGCGCTATTCCAGCCGATTGCCTCGGACGACGTGGTCGCCAACTTGGCCGAGCTGACGCTCGCACCGCCACTGAACGGCATCGTCGAGGTTGCGGGCCCGGAAGCCTGTCCGATGGACCAGTTCGCGCGCAAGTTCCTGGCCGCGAGCGGCGACCAGCGCAAGGTGATCGCTGACGTGCACTGGCGCTACTTCGGAGCCGAGCTGAACGACCGCTCGCTGACGCCCGGCGATCGCCCCCGCCTCGGCTCCATCCGCTTTGACGACTGGCTCAGCCGCAACGCGGCTCATGGCTGAAGCACAGGAGATAACCATGATCATCCGAGCGGGTGCCGGGCAACGAACGAAAGAGGCGACCATGACGATCAAACTCGTTGCGTTGGCTCTTCTGTGCCTCATGACCGGCACGGCGGTGGCTCAGGAGCCTAAGGTCACGTCACTCATGTCCAAGGATCTTCCGGAGAGTCCCGGCAGGGAAGCTCTGATGATCACGGTCGAGCATGCGCCCGGCGGATCGAGCGCTATCCACCGACACAACGCACATGCGTTTGTGTACGTGCTGGAGGGCTCCGTCGTGATGCAGTTGAAGGGAGGACAACAGGTGACGCTGACACCAGGACAGTCCTTCTATGAAGGCCCCGATGACGTCCATGTCGTCGACCGGAACGCAAGCAGCACCCAGCCGGCGAAGTTCCTGGTGGTCTTGATCAAGGACAAGGGGGCCCCAGCGCTCGTGCCCGCACAGTGACTGTTACGGCAACTCAAGTACTCGAAAGGCAAGGCAGTCAGCAGGAGACAAGCATGAGCTCGGACAACACTTCACACCCCTCGGTCAAGTACTGCGTCGACAGCGTGAACGCGAAGTATATCCACGGTAGACCTGAGCCCGAGTTGGTTCCGTCGCGCTACGCGCTGAAGGTCGGCGCGATTGACGTGCTGGTGGTTAGCGATGGGGTGCTATCGCTGCCAGGCGCGATGTTGGGCCACAACGTTGACCCGTCCGTCCGGGCGGCCTGGCTGGAGGACATGTTCCTGCCGCCGGACGTGCTCGAGTGGGCGCTGAACGTGGTCGTGGTGCGTAGCGGCGGCCGGACCATACTCATCGACGCTGGGATGGGGGCGGAGTTTCCGGACTTGCCGCGGGCCGGGCGGACGGTCCAGCGACTGGAGGCCGCCGGCATCGATCTCGCGTCCGTGACCGACGTGGTGCTTACCCACATGCACATGGACCACGTCGGCGGGCTGCTCGTCGACGGAGTGAGGGAGCGGCTGCGTCCGGACCTGCGCATCCACGTGGCGGCCGCCGAAACCAAGTTCTGGGAGTCGCCCGATTTCTCCCACGTCTCCATGCCGCCGGGGTTCCCGGACGCGCTTCGGCGGACGGCCAAGCGGTTCTTGCACGAGTACCAGAGCCAGTTGCGGACGTTCGAGGAGAAGCACGAGGTGGCGCCGGGGGTGCTCGTCACACGCACTGGCGGCCACACCCCCGGGCACAGCGTGGTCCGCCTGGCATCCGGCAGCGACCGGCTGACGTTCGCCGGCGACGCCGTATTCCAGGTCGGGTTCGAGCACCCCGACTGGTACAACGGCTTCGAGCACGACCCGGAGGAGGCGGCCCGCGTCCGTATCAGTCTTTTGCGGGAGCTGGCGGCGAACCGCGAGTCGCTGGTGGCCACTCACCTGTCGTTCCCGTCCGTCTGCCATGTGGCGGTCGACGGCGACGTCTTTCGTTGGGTGCCGGGCCCCTGGGAGTACTGATCGCCGAACGAGACCACAGCATGCGTTTGAACGAAACGGATGGCCGGCGGGAGGCGATCACTATGGACGTATATGAGGCAGTCACAAGCCGACGGGCGGTGCGCGGATTCAAAGACGAGCCTGTGTCGAGGGACGTGCTTCAGCGCGTGCTGTCCGCCGCCGCTTGGTCGCCGTCCGGATCGAACATCCAGCCGTGGAACATCTACCTGCTGACCGGCGCGCCGCTGGCCGAGCTCAAGACACGCGCCGTCGAGCGCGTGTGCCACGGCGACCCCTGGGACGGGCGGCAATACGAGATGTACCCGCCCGCGCTGAAGTCCCCATACGGGGAGCGCCGATCCGCCTTCGGCAAGGAGCGCTACAGCGCGCTCGGCATTGCGCGCGAGGACTGGGAGGCGCGCCAGCGGGCGGCCATCGGCAACTGGAACTGTTTCGGCGCGCCCGCAGCCCTGTTCTGCTACATCGACCGCGACCTGGGCCGGCCCCAATGGGCCGACGTCGGCATGTATCTGCAGACCGTCATGCTGCTGCTCCGCGCCGAGGGGCTGCACAGTTGCCCGCAGATGGCGTGGTCGCAGGTTCGCGAGACGGTCGCGGAGGTCCTGTTGCCCTCGGACGGGCTCATCCTGTTCTGCGGCATGTCGATCGGGTACGAGGACCCTACGGTGAGTTACGCCCGTACGGGCCGCGCCCCGCTCGACGAGACGGTCACGTTCGTCGGCGGTTAGCCGCAACACTCCGATCGACGGTTTCATTGGATAGTTCGCTGCATCTGCTCACGGCATCAAGTGGCCCTTCGCGTCGTTTTGCGACGATGCTTTCGGAGCGACGCGGACATTCAGAAAGCCGCGCTTACCGAACCGGATTTATGAGTACGCGTCCCAGAGCGTGATGACTTTTCTTCGAATAGTCATGCCGCTCTAGCTCTTTGTTTGAGCATGATCTTTTTCGGAAAATCGGTCCCCACTTTTCCGGATCATGCTCTAGCTGAAAAATAGGGAGAATTGGCGCCGGCAGCAGTTAGTCCGGAAGCCGCTTGACTGATAAGAGCATATACCCATATATTTAGGAGCATATGCTTCTAACGAAGGATTCTCGTCATGAGTGAAGCTGAGTTTCTTGTGAGCGGTGCTACCGGACACACCGGCGGTGCTGCCATCGACGAACTGCTCAAGATGGGCAGGCGCGTGCGGGCCTATGTGCGCTCGGACGGTGAACGGGCCGCTGCGCTGCGGGCTCGCGGCGTCGATATCGCGGTCGGCGATTTCACCGACATCGACCGCATCCGTGCGGCCATGGAAGGCATTCGATCGGCCTATTTCCTTCATCCGATCGCGCCGGGAATCATCGGCGCCACTGCCTATTTCGCGCAGGCTGCGAAGGAGGCGGGCGTTACTGCTATCGTCAACATGTCGCAGATCTCGGCGCGCCGGGAGGCGAAAAGCCATGCTGCGCAGGACCACTGGGTTGCCGAGCGGGTCTTCGATTGGTCAGGTGTCGCAACGACGCATCTCCGTCCCACCTTCTTTGCCGACTGGCTTGTCTACCCGCATCTCGGCAAGGATATCTGGGCCAGGAAGAAGATCGAATTTCCATTCGGGAACGGCCGTCACGCGCCCATCGCCAGCGAAGACCAGGGGCGAGTCATCGCCCACATCCTGGCCAATCCAAAAGGCCATGAGGGCAAGACCTACACGCTTCATGGCCCGGTCGAGATGAACCATACGGAGATCGCCGCCGCCATGAGCAAGGTCCTTGGCGCCAAGATCGAGTATGCGCCGACCTCGATCGAGGAGTTCAAGCAGAACATGGAGCAAGTGCTCAAGTTTCCCCCGTTCCTGGTGCAACACCTCGTCGAAGTCGCGCAGAACTATCGCGATGGCATCTTCGCGGGCACGAACGACAACGTCGAGAAGATCACCGGGACGCCCGCGCTTTCGGTGCCCGCTTTCATCGAAAAATACCGCCACGTCTTTGTCGGACAAGGGCGCTGAAGGTTCTGATCATCAACGGAGATCGCGAGGGGAAAAATGCTGCTGGCCAACCAACCGCTCAGGGTGGACGAGTGCAACTGCAACGCCATGAGGAGGGCGAGCCGGCAGATCACCCGCTTTTACGATGCTCATCTTGAGCCGACGGGCCTGCGCATCACGCAGTTTCTTACCCTGGCGGTCCTCGACGAGGTGGGGAGTGCAGCGATCAATGCCCTTGCCGAACGCCTCGACATCGAACGAACGGCGATGGGGAAAATGGCCGGCTTTCTGGAGCGTGACGGCCTGATCAAGATCCGGCCGTCACCCACTGACGGCCGAAGCCGCCTCATCGAACTCACCGAAAAGGGGCGCCGTCTTCACGCTGAAGCGGCCCCTCTCTGGCGCGAAGCCCAACGGCAATTCGAGCAACTGAACGGTGCGAAAAATGTAACAGAACTGCGGCGGGGACTGAGAAAGATGGTCGTCGGCAGCCTGGCGACAAGTTCATCCGAAGACTGAATTTCCTACCGCTTCAGGCGCGCCGGCATCGTCGGCTGGTGCAAGACGCTCGCTCCAAGGCTCGCGTTCACGCCCTCGCAATAGCAGAACAAATTGACGTTACCCGCGGGCGGAGCGGACAGACTTCGTCTCCGTGAATCGGGCTGGCTGCAAAAAGGCAGCACGTGCTCGAATCGAAGGCAGCGAGAAGCCGATCCGGCCGGAACGCACGCTCAACATCGCAATTTCTTACGCATCTATGCCGTCGAGTTTGGCACGGTGGTTGCTTGAAGTGCATGGTGGACAGGAGACACCATGTCATCGCCCAAAGTGCAACTTCGTTTGAACGGCATGCGCAAGAGCTTTCCTGGAAAGGAAGCTGCGACGCAGGTTCTCGACGGCTTGACCTTCGATATCCATGAGCGTGATTTCGTCAGCATCATTGGCCCGAGTGGCTGTGGCAAGACGACAGTGTTCAATATTATCGCCGGCCTCGTGGATCCCGACGATGGCGTCATGCTCTATCGCGGCCAGGAAGTGGAAAGCCTGCGCGGTCGCGTGGGCTATATGATGCAAAAGGACTTGCTTTTCCCTTGGCGCACGGTGCTGGACAACGTCCTGCTCGGCCTTGAGACCAAGGGCGTCGATCCCAAACGGGCGCTGGATACCGCGAGGGAATATCTCAGCACGTTCGGTCTTTCCGGCTTCGAGAATTCGTATCCCAAGATGCTGTCCGGCGGCATGCGTCAGCGCGTGGCCTTGATCCGCACGCTCGTGCTCGATCCCGACATCCTGTTGCTCGATGAGCCGTTCTCGGCGCTCGATTATCAGACGCGGCTGTATCTCGAGGGCATTCTGATGGAGGCGGTGGAAACCTTTCACAAGACCGTGATCCTCGTGACCCATGACATCGACGAGGCAGTGGCGCTTTCCAAACGTGTGGTCGTGCTCAGCCAACGTCCGGCGCGCGTGAAGGCCGTTCACGACATCGCGCTGAACGAACATTCTCCAATCGCAGCGCGAAGCGATCCGCGCTTCTCCGGTTATTTCCACACGCTCTGCGCGGAGCTCGATATCCAGACCAGGAAGAGTGCATGACGGAAACGGCTCAAGTTGTAAAAACCGCGGCGCCCGTTCGCCGACGCGAGAAAAAGCGCCGCAATGTGTTCGATTCGCTTATCGGGCGAAGCGCGCTCCAGATACTTGCCGTTGTCGGCTTCTTCCTGCTGTGGGAAGCGGCGGTGCGGTGGGGATGGTTGTCGGGCTTCCTAGTTGGTCAGCCGAGCGGCGTTCTGCGCAACCTCATCGGCTCCATCGCGAACGGCTCGCTTTTCGCTGATACCGGCTACACAATATTCGAGGCGATCCTGGGATTTGCCTTCGGGACCGTGATCGGTTCGGTCATCGGCCTTGCGCTGTGGTATTCGGTGTTCGTGGCGCGGCTGGTGGAGCCGTTCATCGCGGCCATCAACTCGGTGCCGAAAATCGCGCTGGCGCCGATCATCATCCTGTGGTTCGGCACCGGCTTGCTGTCGAAGGTCGCGCTCGCGATCTCGCTCACCTCCATCGTCGCTCTCATCACCGCCTACCAGGCGGCAAAGGACGCGGACAAGGATCTCCAGGCGCTGCTGTTCTCCATGGGCGCATCCAAGCAGCAGATCTTCAAGCGGGTGATCGCGCCCTCTACCTTGCCCGCGATCATCGCCACCTTCCGCATCAATATCGGCTTCGCTTTGGTGGGGGCGGTCGTAGGCGAATTCATCTCCTCGCAGCATGGTCTCGGCCACGTCATCTACGTGGCCTCCAGTCTTTACGATCTCAATACGGTGTGGGCCGGCCTGTTCACGCTGATGCTCGTTGGCTTTCTTTTCTACCACCTGGTCGAGGTCATTGAGAACTGGCTGCTTCCCTGGAAGCAACAGCAGGGCGGCACGCAGATCAACGTTTGATCCTCTTTCAGGAGACTTCCAAAATGAGAATGCGAATTTCGAAACTGAGCACTCTTTCCATTGCCCTCGCTTTTACGTTCGGCATAACCGCAGCAGGGCCAGCTTCCGCCGAGATGAAGAAGGCGACAATCTCGCAGGCGTTTCAATCCCTGCTGTACCTCCCTCTGTATGTCGGCATGAACGAAGGCTTTTTCGAAAAGCAGGGGCTTGATCTCAACAAGGAAAGCGCCGGCTCCGGAAGCGTTGCTCTCTCGGCCGTGATCTCCAAGAGCGCGCAATTCTCGCTTCATGGACCCGAATGGACAGCCATCGCTGCGTCGAAGGGCGCGCCGGTGAACACGATCGCCAACGTCGTGAATGGCGCCGCCGTATGGATCGCGGCCACGCCGGACTTCAAGTTCGACAGTGTGAAAGACCTCAAGGGACAGAAGATCGTAACTGGCCTGATGCCGACCACCAGCACCTCGCTGTTCATCAAGCTGCTGAAAGAAAACGGCATGGATGCCAGCAAGGACGTGGAGATGATCCAGGTTCCGCTCGGCACCGAGCCCGGTCCCTTCGTCGCCGGCCAGGCCAAGGTGGCGGTCATGTACGAGCCCGGCCTCGACCAGGTGGTGGCCAAGGGCATGAAGGTGGTGGTCGGCTTCCCGAAACTGTACGGCGCCTATGCCTTCTCGACCATCACCGCGCGCAACGATGTCGATCCGGACCTTGCCCAGCGGCTCACCAACGGGCTCGAAATGGCGGTGCGTTTCATGCACAAGAACGAGGCGCGCACGGTGGAAATCGCTCAGAAGGAATTTCCCAATCTTGAGCCTGCGGTGGTGGAAGCGGCAGTCAAGCGCATGCTTGCCGACAACGTCTACCCCACCAGTGTCGATATCACGCCCGAGGCGCTGAAGCTTGCGCTCGACACCCAGATCGCGCTCGGCAATCTCGCCGCGCAGCCTGACTACAAGACCTTCGTTCCAAGAACCTATATCGAAAAGGCGATATCCACGAACTAGAGCGTTTTCGAGCGAAGTGGACACCGGTTCGCGTGAAGAAAACGCGTCAAAACAAGAATCTAGAGCTTCGGTTCTGATTCAATCAGAACCGAAAATGCTCTAGGCTTCGCCGATCTTCGTCGCAACGGCTTCGGGGGTTGACTCCGGAGCCGTTTGCCTTTCGATCTTCCTTACCTTGGTTATGGGCCCGTCCGAAAATGAGATTCGCGCAAGACCACTCTGGCCTCCTCGAAATCATCAGCATGATCGCTGCGGCCTCGGCACAACCGCAGGACCTGATCGCGGCCAGCCACGCGCGCGCCGCGGCTGTCGAACCCGATCTTCGCGCCTTCGCCTATTTGCCGTCCGAACCGCCCGTCGTTGCAGCGGGGAATGGACCACTCGCAGGGCTCGCGGTGGGAGTGAAGGATCTCATAGACACGGTCGATATGCCGACCACCTACGGTTCACCGGTGTACGCAGATCACCAGCCGAATGAGGATGCCTGGGTCGTCAGCCGCCTGAAAGATCTCTCGGCGACGGTTCTCGGCAAGACGGTCACCACCGAATTCGCATGGCGCGAACCCGGACCCACCCGCAACCCGTGGAATCCAAGGCACACGCCCGGCGGTTCTTCGTCCGGCTCTGCGGCGGCCGTTGCAAGCGGATCGGTGCAGGCGGCGCTGGGCACGCAGACGCTGGGTTCGATCCTGCGACCTGCCGCCTATTGTGGTGTGGTGGGATTGAAACCCAGCTTCGGCACCATCAGCCTGAAGGGCGTCCATCCGCTCTCGCAATCCCTTGATCATCTCGGCCTGTTCGCCCGCAGCGTGGATGATGCCGCGTATCTGCTGGCGCTGCTGACGGGCGGCCCCGGTGCTTCTACGCACGCGCCGTTCCAGATTTCCCCTGAGGGTGTTGATCCTTTTCCCGCACCGCGGATCGCGTGGCTTCGTCCGGCGGCAACGCCGCCCTTGGACGAAAGCCAAAGCGCGTTGCTCGCGCAAATCGCCGTTCTGCTTAAAAATGCCGGAGCGATCGTCGAGCCGTTTGCGTTACCTGCGGAGTTTGAGCAGCTGCCGGCCCTGTCGGCTACGCTCTGCGGCGCGGAAGGCGCGGCGAATTTCGGTGATCTCGTCACACGTTTCCCGGACAAGACGAGCGCCCGGCTTAAGGCCCTCGTCGAACGCGGCGCGCCGATTTCCGCGACCGAGTATATTTCCGCCCGCGCCAGGCAGCTTGCGCTGCGCGCCGATTTCACCCGCGCGCTTGCAGGTTTTGACGTTGTTCTCACTACCGCAGCAACTGGCGAGGCGCCGGAAGGATTGTCTGATACCGGCGACCCCAGCCTGTGCGTGCCTTGGACAACTCTCGGGGTGCCGGCGATCGCATTGCCTGCCGGCATCGGGCCGAGCGGCCTGCCCATGGGGATCCAGCTTGTCGCGCCATTCGGCGAGAACCTGAAGCTGCTGCGGATCGCCAAATGGTGCGAAACCTCGCTCGCTATCAAGACCGAACGCCAGCAGCGCGAATAGATGCCTCAGAGGGCGGTTGAGAGCAGGTCTGCCCAGGCTCTCGCGACCTTCTGCTCCCCCGAAGAGCCGAAATGGCAATCGTCGTACCGATCCAGATCGCCAAGCAAGGCGTCTGAATTAACTCCGCGTCGGAGATTGGCGCCGCGATCGGGAAGCGCCAGTTGAGCGCGCGCCACCGGGTTGTCGGCAGAATGGGAGAGCGTTCCTCCGTTGCTTGCTCCCAAACACCTGGTTGCGATGGCAACGTACACCGGCGCCGTGACGCCATGAGATCTCAACGAACTGACCAGCGACAGGAGGCGATCCCGGTAGTCCTTCTCGTTTGTTCCCTTGACGTAGTCGATCTCGCCTTGGACCCAGAGGACGTGCGTTACGAGATAGCCTTTCTGCCGCAGCTCGCTCGCGGTGCCGGTCATGATTCCGTTCAGATCGCCGCCTGGCGCCCAACGGGAGACCTCAGAGCCGGTTATGGCGACGGGAGCCAGTACGACCTGGTCGAACGACCCGCGATCCAGCAGAAGGTTGCCGAGCTGGGTCCAATATTCCCCGCTGGTGCCGTCAGATCCCAGTAGGGGCGACGCGGCAATATAGCATCGTCCGTCGAAGAAATTGACAACCCTCTCTCCGTGTTCCGACCGAAACCGCTGCCCGCCGTGATTTCCAGCGTTGGACTGCCCGATCAGCAGCAGCACGGCCGTGTGGTCCGTCTGCTGCGGGCAGGCGACAGCTTTCTTCTGATCGCCGGATGCGAGCCGTCCCGCTTGATCAAATGTGTAGAGGTCGGGAGCCGTCCGAGTTCTCAGCGCTCGAAAAAACGGGAACGGAAAAAAATCATGGCGACCGCTGTACCCTCCAAGCAGATAGGCCGCGATCAGGACAGGAATTGCTGACAAAAAGTGCGCGCGCGACATGTGCATTCGAGCACCCGCAGAGTGAGCCCCAGCGCGTTCGGGAAATTAGCGCAACCATTGACGGAGCGAAACCGCCTTGGTGAGCAGAGCGCCGTTCTGACGCCCTGTTTGGCGGAGGGCGCTTTCCTTCGTCCGGCCGCGCGTGACCCGGCCATATCTGCCCTCAGGGCTCATGTCCGCTTAGCGTCAAAATGCGACCTGGCGGGGGGGGAGGGCAGCTCCGGACGCACGCTGGTCCACCAATGAGCGTCGAGATTGGCCCATAGACGGACGACGACGATCTGACCATAATAAGTAAGGATCACTTTTTTAGGGAAAATGTTCGACGAGCAAGGGAGTCCCCGATGTACGCCAATATTCTCTTGAGCACGGATGGATCGGATGTCGCGAGAAAAGGCGTTGAGCATGGGATTGCTTTGGCAAAGGCCCTGAATGCCAAAGTGACAGTCATCACCGTGACGGAACCGCTGCAGGTCCAGTATGGGACCGGGCACGCGGGATGGATTCCCCCGCAGGAAATGTTTGATAGCTTTGACGCAGCCTGCAAGGAACGTGTTGGCAAAATCCTCGATGAAGCGCGAGCCATGGCGGAGCAGATCGGGATATCTGTAGAACTCTTGCACGTTCCGAATGCGCACCCAGCGACTGCGATTATCGAAACAGCAAAGTCCAGAGGCTGCGACTTGATCGTCATGGCCTCTCATGGGCGCCGCGGCCTCAGGAAGCTATTCTTGGGGAGTCAGACATCGGAGGTCCTGGTGGATGGAAGCGTGCCGGTGTTGGTCGTGCACTAGCGGACAGAAATGATAGTGCAGGGTGTGGTGAAAAACCTGCTCCGCCGCAAACTGCCTTCGTCAAGCTCGCAGCCATTCGGATTTCGCTACGCTTGTGAGTCCGCGTTCTACTCAGCTGACGCAGAGCGCCGATCGCGTTCGACGTCCGCCATTTCCTCACTGACGCGTAACTTAGTTGGGCGCCTTTCTCTTTCTGCTTGCGCCCTTCAAAGCAGCTGTCGAGGTCGTGACCGATCCATCAGTCATTTGAAGACAGGTCAAGAGATCGACATAGCTCGGGTCGCCGGCGGCCGTCGCCTCTCCCTCACACTGGACTCTGACGGCCGGAGAATACGAAAGCCAAATCGCGTCCAATTGCTGACGCGCCGAGTTCTCATCGCTCATACACTTGTCGAAGGTTTGCGGTAAGGCCAGACCCATCGCCTTGTCCGCTTCTACCGACCCTCTGCAGGTAACTTCGACGTTGAGTTTTGGGATGGCCTCGGAAATAGGCGTCACCAATTGAGTAGCCGCCGCCACGGCCATGAGTGCTGGGTGCATGGGATGTCCTTTCCTTACAAGAGCATTCAGATCATACTGGGCATCCTCCGTAGAAAGTCGGGAGGCAGGGTTTACGTCACAAGCTGGTCGCAGCGGCCCTGTGCGAGCCGCCCGTCATCCGCGCCGCGACGAGGTGCGACTTGCCCGTCACTTCGCATCCTGAGCGGCGCGAGAAGCCTCCGACAGCTTCTTCTCGTCTTCCGCCGTCAGTTTGGGAGGCTCGACTGATATTGTTAGCCTGTCGATCTTTCCGGTGAACGCGAACGGTACCTGATAATCCCGGTCATCGACTGGCGTGCCGGTTTTTGACCCGATATCGAACGTCTCATCGATCGGCAGCACCAATGGAATAGTATGGTCCATCTTCTGCGTTGAGACGATCTTGCCGTCGACGATCAACGTTCCGGTGCCGGAATGGCCAAGGCCGCTGACGTCGTTGAACGCCAGTGTTGCAAAGCCGAGGCCGTCATATTTGAAGTCGAACACGATGATGTGCTTGCCGGGCGAGAGCGCTTGCGGACCTTCCCAGCGAACCTGGTTTAGAGCCATCACGTTCCAAGTGAACACCGGTTTACCCTTCAACAGGTACAGCCCATACCCGCCGAACCGCCCGCCCTCGCTGACGATCGAACCCTCCGCGCCGCCCTGCGGCACCTCGATATTGGCGGTGATCGTGTAGGAGGTGTTGAGCACGTTCGGCGCCGCGTTGTCGGGAATGCCGACCACGGGCTCCCCGGAATAGGCAAACACCTTGCGGCCTTCCGCCAGCCCGGGCCGCGGTGCCGCCAACCGCGTCGCCATCGAGGCATCGAGCGGCAGCACGTTGTATTTGGCGAACTCGCCAAACATCAGGTCCCTCATCTCCCGCATTCTGGCCAGATTGGCTGCTGCCACGTCGGTCGACTGCGTCCAGTCGTGTCGCAGATCGTGCAGCTCGAACTTGAACGCGCTCGCGGGATCAAGGATCGCCTTGCCCATCAACTCCCACGGCGCGCGGGTCGGGACTGCGCTCAGCATCCAGCCGTCGTCGTAGAGACCCTGCACCCCGAACATCTCGAAATACTGGGTGCGGTGATGCGATGGAGAGTCCGCATTGGCCTTGTCGAAGGTGTAGGCCATGCTGACCCCCTCGATCGGCTTCTGCCCAATGCCGTCCACCATGACGGGCGCCGGAATGCCGGTAGCCTCCAGCAGCGTCGGCACGATATCGATCACATGATGGAACTGGTTGCGGATGCCGCCCTTGTCGGTGATATGGCCCGGCCAAGAGATCGCCATGCCCTGCCGGGTCCCGCCGAAGAAGGAGGGAATCTGCTTGGTCCACTTGAAGGGCGTATCGAAGGCCCAGGCCCACGCAACCGAATAGTGCGGGTAGGTCTGGTCGTTGCCCCAGGCGTCGTAGAACCTTAGATTTTCCGCGACCGATGGGACGACGCCATTGAACGGGATGAGTTCGGCGAACGTACCGTTCACGGTGCCTTCTGCGCTCGCGCCATTGTCGCCGCTAATGAAGATGATCAGCGTATCATCGAGTTTGCCCATGTCCTCGACCGCCTGGATCACGCGGCCGATCTCATGGTCGGCGTAGGCCAGATAAGCGCCATAGACGTCCGCCTGCCGGATGAAGAGCTTCTTCTCCTCATCGGTCGTCTTGTCCCAGGTCTTGAGCAGATCGTCAGGCCAAGGCGTGAGCTTGGCGTCCTGCGGAATCACGCCGAGCCGCTTCTGATTGGCAAAGATCTGGTCGCGCAGCGCGTTCCAGCCCTTGTCGAACAGATGCATGTCGCTGATCTTCTTGATCCACTCCGGCGTCGGATGGTGTGGGGCGTGGGTCGCGCCGGGGGCGTAGTAGACCAGGAACGGCGTCGACGGCGCGATGTCGTTGAGCTGCTTCATCCAGTGGATGGCGTCATCTGCCATCGCGGTGATCAGATTCCATTCGGGATGTCCGATGTAGGGATAGATCGCGGTCGTGTTGCGAAACAGGTTCGGCTGCCATTGGCTGCTGTCGCCGCCGAGGAAACCGTAGAAATAATCAAAGCCCATGCCGATCGGCCATTGGTCGAACGGCCCGGCTTGGCTGGTCTGATAGCTCGGCGTGTTATGCTCCTTGCCGAACCAGGAGGTACGATAGCCGTTCTCCTGCAGGATGCGGCCGATCGTGGCACTGTCCCTCTCGATGATGCTGTTGTAGCCGGGGAAACCGGTCGATTGCTCCGACACCACGCCGAAGCCGACCGAATGGTGGTTGTGCCCGGTGATCAGCGCGGCGCGCGTCGGCGAGCACAGCGCGGTCGAATGAAAGTTGGTGTAGCGCAACCCGTTGGCGGCGATGCGGTCGAGCGCTGGAGTCGGAATGACGCCGCCAAAGGTCGATGGCGCGCCGAAGCCCACGTCATCGGTGATGATGAGGAGGATGTTGGGCGCGCCCTTTGGCGGCACCACCCGCGCCGGCCATGCCGGCTTGGACTGCGCCGCATTGAGGCCAATGTCGCCCCGGAACGGCTGGGGCGGCGGGGGTAGATAGCGGCCATCAATCGTGGTCGTGGCGTTGGGCGCGCCTGGCGTGCCGGTGGTTTGTTGAGCGTAGGCCGAGGAGATGCCTGCCATCACCATGACTGCAGACAATCCCATTGCCGGCCAGGCAATAGCACCCGCAGCGATGCCACCAAGTCGCGTCATCATTTGTGAGAAGGTACCCATTACATCCTCCCATCAAGGGTTCGCATTTCGCGGGGAGTTTTGTGAGGTGAGCTTCGGACCGTTACGGATGCCGAACGTATCCGAAGCGCCTTCTGGGTAGTTTCCTTGTGCCCTCAGACTATCAGAGTGCGGGCGGGCGACTATGCGAGTTCGGCGGGTCGACCGACCGTCCAGCCCTGGACCGCTGTCCCGCTGCGGCAGACTTATTGTCCTAAGCGGCTTTGCTGCCATTCGTCCTTCGGGCTGTGCAACGACCATCGGAAATCTATCGGCAAGCCGCTCCGGCCTGCGAGTCACGCCCGCGCGAATTTCTTCAGCCGCATCAACGCGATTTGCCGCGTCCAGTCCTCTGCGCAGAAATAAACCGCTTCGCCCCAACCCCAAATCAGGACTAAAACCTCGCCATCCCGGCCCGAAAGAGGGGCGTTGGCCATCGTCACGAACGTGGGGTCGGGATGCGGTGGACGCGGCAGCGTCGCGCGTGAAATGTGGTCGCAGGGCAGGCTTCCGGCTTGTGAGCGATCGGCGGCACGCAGACGAGCGATGTTGCGGCGTACGGTGAAGCCGTGTGGTCCTGGCATCCGTTGCTGGTGTCAAGTCGGCGGAGGTGTTGCGAGCCCAACCGGGTTGTCCGCAAGCCGTCAATTCGCCGATGACGGTGACAAGACGAATTCGTCGCCGGGGAGAGCGCGGAGTAAGCCGTAAGACCATTGTGCAGGGAAAGCCGGTGTGATCCCGGTTGAACCTGTGGTCCTACCCCCGTGCTTTTTTGCACGGGACCCATGGGTGCAATCGGCACCCGGCTTTCCCTGCGCCCTCTTGTTGATAGAGGGGCGAATGACTGCTCCACAACTCGGGCGCGACGCGCCGCGAGAGCGCGAAGGTATGGTGATCGTCATTGCGAATGAAGCGATCCGGCTGTCGTATGCTTTCATTCCGCCGGCGATCCAATCGTTTGATCTAGTGCGGTTTTTCGCCGTTCGTTCCGTATCGTGGGAAACAAAATCAGCGTCGTTGAGATCGTCCATCGCTCCCGTGATCATCACGCCGATGCAACATCAGTGAGGCGCGACATGGCGAAGATGCGGGCGGTCGATGCGGCGGTGCGTATTCTGGAGAAGGAAGGAGTGTCGTGCGCGTTCGGCGTTCCCGGCGCGGCGATCAACCCACTCTATTCGGCGCTGAAGAAGCGCGGCTCGATCAAGCATATCCTCGCGCGCCACGTCGAGGGCGCGTCCCACATGGCGGAGGGTTACACCCGCGCCAAATACGGCAATATCGGCGTCTGCATCGGTACCTCGGGGCCGGCGGGTACCGATATGATCACCGGGCTCTATTCGGCGATCGCCGATTCCATTCCGATCCTCTGCATCACCGGGCAGGCGCCGCGGGCGCGGCTCTACAAGGAGGATTTCCAGGCCATCGACATCGAGTCGATCGCAAAGCCGGTGACGAAATGGGCGCTCACGGTGCGCGAGCCTGGCCTCGTGCCACGCGTATTCAGCCAGGCGTTTCACCTGATGCGTTCGGGGCGCCCGGGTCCCGTGTTGATCGACCTGCCGCTCGACGTGCAACTCGCCGAGATCGAGTTCGACGATGAAACCTATGCACCGCTGCCGGTCTACAAGCCGACCGCGACCCGCGCGCAGGTCGAGCGCGCGCTCGAAATGCTGAATATGGCCGAGCGGCCGCTGATCGTGGCCGGCGGTGGCGTCATCAATGCCGATGCATCCGAACTGCTGGTGAGTTTCGCCGAGACCGTCAACGTGCCCGTGGTGCCGACGCTGATGGGCTGGGGCGCGATTCCCGACGACCATGTGCTGATGGCGGGGATGGTCGGGCTGCAGACCAGCCACCGCTACGGCAATGCCACCATGCTGCAGTCGGATTTCGTGCTCGGCATCGGCAACCGCTGGGCCAACCGGCACACCGGTTCGGTCGAGACCTACACCAAGGGCCGCACTTTCGTGCATGTCGACATCGAGCCGACACAGATCGGCCGCGTGTTCAATCCGGACCTCGGCATCGTCTCCGACGCCAAGGCAGCGCTTGAACTGTTCGTCACCGTCGCGAAGGAATGGCGGAAAGACGGAAAGCTCCGCGAGCGACAGGCGTGGCCGGCCTCATGCCAGGACCGCAAGCGTACGATGCTGCGCAGGAGCCATTTCGACGATATGCCGATCAAGCCGCAGCGCGTCTATCAGGAAATGAACCGCACCTTCGGCCGCGACACCTGCTACGTCACCGTGATCGGACTGTCGCAGATCGGCGGCGCGCAATTCCTGCGCGTCTATCATCCGCGCAACTGGATCAACGCCGGGCAGGCGGGCCCCTTGGGCTGGACACTCCCTGCCGCGCTCGGCGTGCGTGCCGCCGATCCGGACCGTGAGATCGTCGCGCTCTCGGGCGACTACGACTTCCAGTTCCTGATCGAGGAGCTCGCGGTCGGCGCGCAGTTCAAATTGCCGTACATCCATATCGTCGTGAACAATTCCTATCTCGGCCTGATCCGCCAGGCGCAGCGCGGCTTGGACATGGACTACCAGGTGCAATTGTCGTTCGAGAACATCAACGCGCCCGAGATCGGCGTCTACGGCGTCGACCATGTCGCGGTCGCCGAGGGCCTCGGCTGCAAGGCGATCCGCGTCACTGATCCGAACGATGCGCAGGCGGCGTTCGCGACCGCGCGCGAATGGATGGCGAAGTATCGGGTGCCGGTGGTGGTCGAGTTCATCCTCGAACGCGTCACCAATATCTCGATGGGCACGGAGATCGACAACGTCGTGGAGTTCGAGGAGCTGCTCGATCTGCCGCTCGACGAAGTGCCGGCGCGCGTTGACGCGCGTCAGCCCGGCAAGTTGTTGCCGGCCGAGTAGGGAGTTCGATCGTGCCGAAATTTGCTGCCAATCTCACGATGCTGTTCGGGGAAATGCCGTTCCTGGAGCGCTTCGCCGCCGCCAAGGCTGCCGGTTTTGATGGCGTCGAATATCTGTTCCCCTATGAGTTCGATCGAGCCGAGCTGCGCGAGCAGCTGAATAGGCACAACTTGATCCAGGTCCTGCACAATCTCCCCGCCGGGGATTGGGCGGCAGGCGAGCGCGGCATCGCGATCTTTCCGATCGCGTCGAGGAGTTCCGTGACGGTGTCTTCCGCGCCATCGCCTACGCCAAGGCACTCGACTGCCGGCAGTTGAATTGCCTGGTCGGCGTCGCACCGCGCGGCGCCGATCCGGGCGAGCTGAATGAGGTGCTGGTCAACAATCTGCGTTTCGCTGCCAACGCGCTCGCCAAGGAGCAAATCAAGCTCCTGGTCGAGCCGATCAACACGCGCGATATCCCCGGCTTCTTCTTGAACCGCACCGAGCAGGCGGCGCAGCTCGTCGCCGACGTGGGCTCGAGCAATCTCTTCATTCAATATGACATTTACCACATGCAGATCATGGAAGGCGATATCGCGCGCACTGTGCAAAAGCATCTGGCCGGGATTGCGCATGTCCAGCTCGCCGACAATCCCGGCCGCAACGAGCCGGGAACGGGCGAGATCAACTACAATTTCCTGTTCCGCCACCTCGACACGATCGGCTATCGTGGCTGGGTCGGGTGTGAATACAAGCCTCGGACAACGACGACCGACGGTCTTGGCTGGCACGCGGCGCTCACCGTCGTCACCTAAGAGGGAGACTCGCCATGACCAATATAGGTTTTATCGGCCTCGGCACCATGGGACGTCCAATGGCCGGTCATCTCCAGGCCGCAGGCCATCGGCTGTTTCTGCATGACATCGGGCCGATCCCGCCGGAGCTGGTCTCGGGCGGCGGTGTCGTGTGCAAATCGGGCAAGGAGGTCGCGCAGGAGGCGCAGGTCGTCATCATCATGGTGCCGGACACGCCGCACGTGGAGGCCGTGCTGTTCGGCGCCGGCGGCGTCGCCGAGGGACTTTCCAAGGGCAAGATCGTCGTCGACATGAGCTCGATCTCGCCGCTTGCGACCAAGGAATTCGCAAAGAAGATCGAGGCGCTCGGTGTCGACTATCTCGATGCGCCGGTGTCCGGTGGCGAGGTCGGCGCCAAGGCGGCGAGCCTGACCATCATGGTGGGCGGGCCAGAGCGTGCGTTCGAGGCGATGAAGCCGGTGTTCGAGAAGATGGGCAAGAACATCACGCGGGTCGGCGGCAACGGTGACGGACAGACCACCAAGGTCGCCAACCAGATCATCGTCGCGCTGACGATCGAGGCGGTCGGTGAAGCCCTGCTGTTTGCTTCGAAAGCCGGCGCCGATCCCGCGCTGGTGCGGCAAGCGCTGATGGGCGGCTTCGCGTCGTCGCGGATTCTGGAAGTGCATGGCGAACGCATGGTGAAGCGCAATTTCGATCCGGGCTTCCGTATCGAATTGCATCAGAAGGATCTCAACCTCGCGCTCGAAGGCGCCCGCGCGCTCGGACTTTCGCTGCCGAGCACGTCGATTGCGCAGCAACTGTTCAATTCCTGCACAGCTCACGGCGGCAAGGCGTGGGATCATTCGGCGATGGTGCGGGCGCTCGAGATGATGGGAGATCACGAGATCGGCGCGGCCTGACGCGCAACGCGGGAACCGCCGATTGGTTCTCGGCGTTCGCCACCATGGAACCCGGAACAACCCTCTTGCAGGGCGGTTGAAGACGCATCGTCAATTTCACTGGAGGAGAATGATGACGAAGCGTCTTGCCATCCCTGTCCTTGCCGCGTCGCTGCTTGCGTCCGGCGCGGCGTTCGCGCAATCCACCACGGTGGAAGGCGCGGCGAATGGTGCGCGCGCGGGCGGCCAGGTCCTGGGTCCTGTGGGCGAGATCGTCGGCGGCACCGTAGGTGCTGCGGTCGGCGCCGGACTGGAAATTCCGAACGCCGTGATCAGCTCGATCCCGCGCGACGAACCATCGGTCGTGGTTCGTGAGCGCGTCGTGGTCGGCGAGCCGCTGCCGGGCGCTGTCGAATTGCGCACGGTGCCGAGGCACACGGAGTATCGCTACGCCATCGTCAATGACCGCCGCGTGATCGTGGAGCCGCGCACCCGCAGGGTGGTCAAGATCATCGATTAAACGAAGACCGACACATACACCTTGATCCTCGCAGGCGTGTTGCCTGCGAGGATTGTCTTGTGCCTCTACAACGGCTGTCGCACGCCGAGGCCGAGCATGAAGCGTTCCCTGATCTGCACGGGATCGCGACGGGTCGTGCCGGTGCCCGGCTTGTCGTCGATGCGCACGCCGATCAGCGTCGGGCCTTCCGAGGTGAGCGACTGATCGATCAGGCGCTCGAAATCATCCTCATCGGCGGCCCAGGAGCTGTTGGGAAGACCGCTCGCCACCGCGATGGTGACGAGGTCGGAGGCCGCCGCTGCCGGCGTCGGCTGCGCGCCGGTGATCTGGTAGATGCCGTTGTCCATCACGACCATGGTGAGGTTCTTCGGCGCCAGCGTGGCGATCGTCGATAGCGAGCCGAGCTGCATCAGGAGCGAGCCGTCGCCTTCGAGCGCGAACACGCGCCGCTTGGGCTGCGCCAGCGCCACCCCGAGCGCGATCGGAAACGCAAGCCCCATGCTTCCCAGCATGTAGAAGTTCTGCGGGCGATGGCCGGCGGCCCAGAGGTCGAAATTGGTGTTGCCGATGCCGCCGACCACGGCCTCTTCGTTCTTCAGCTTTGCGACGAGACGCGAGGTGAGGTCGAACCGGTTCATCACCTTGGTGTTGCGGGCAGGGGTTTTGGTTGCCGTGTTCATGGGAGCGCTCACTTGTCAAAGACCTTGCCGCCGGTGAGCAGCGGCGAGAGGATCAGCGCCACCGGCGCCTGCGTCGCGACGGCCTGCTTGATCGAGCGGTCGACGATGAACTCGAACTCGTCGAGCCGCGTCGCGGTATGATGCTCCATCGCAAGCGAGTCGAGCACCGGCCGCATGGTGCGGCAGACCAGCGTCTGACCATAGTTGAACTCGCCGAGCGTGCCGCGTTCGGAGACGAACATGATCACCGGGATCTGGTAGGGGATCGCGAGCGAAGCCAGCACGTTCGCGAGCGTCGCAAAGCCGGAGGTCTGCATCAGCACTGCGCCGCGCGCGCCGGCCATCCAGGCGCCGGAAACGATGCCGACCGCTTCTTCCTCGCGCGCGGTGGGAAAGGTGGTGAAGAAGGGATCGGCGTGCAGGTTCTTGATCAGCGGCGTCAGCACGCGATCCGGCACATAGGGCACGAGGCTGACCTCGTTGCGCTTGAGAGTCTGCAGCACGATGCCGTGCCAGCTCTTCTCTGCTGCGCCCTTCAGCGAGCTTTGATCCTCCGCCAGCGCCATGTTTGCTCTCCCTGACATCCCGCGACGCTGCGGCCGCTTTCTCGCGGCAAAACTTCACCCGACAGGCGGGATTGTCAACATGTCGCAGTCGCAACGTGACCTGCGGTTTCCGCTGGTGCGGATGGCGGTCTGCTATGCGATACAGGCGGCAACGACAATAAGACGAGAGCAATGGGAGGAATATCATGGCCAGCTGGTTCTGGCGAGCCGCCATTGCGGCGGTCATGTCCTTTGCGGTCGGCCCGGCATTCGCACAGCCGTTTCCCGCCAAGTCTGTTCATATCCTGGTCCCGTATCCGCCCGGCGGGGGCGTCGACGTGCTCACCCGTACCCTCGCCGACGTGGTGTCGAAACAATGGGGACAATCGATCGTCGTCGAGAACCGGCCCGGTGCGGGCGGGGTGATCGCGTCGCAGGCGATCGCCACCTCGGCGCCCGACGGCTATGAGCTGATCGTGGTGGCGAGCGGCCACGCCACCAATCCATTCCTCTATCCCAAGCTGCCCTACGATACATTCAAGGATTTCTCGCCGATTTCCCTGCTGGCGTCCTCGCCCAATGTGCTGCTGGTGCGCGCGGATTCTCCATTCAAATCGGCTGCAGAAATCATCGCTGCTGCGAAGGCCAAGCCGGGCAGCCTGTCCTACGGCCATGCCGGCAATGGCACGTCGACCCATCTGGCCGGTGAACTCTTGAAGAACCTGGCGAAGGTCGACCTCAACGCGATCCCCTATAAAGGCGGCATGCCGGCGATCAACGACCTCCTGGGCGGGCAGATCCCGATTTCGTTCAACAATGGTCCGGAGTCGGTCGGCCAATTGCAGGCCGGCACCGTTAGGGCGCTCGCTGTCACGACGGCGGCGCGGGCGCCGTTCCTGCCTGATGTCCCAAGCCTGTCCGAGGCCGTGCCGGGCTACGACACCGAGGTGTGGTGGGGGCTGCTTGGGCCGGGCGGCATGCCGCCCGACCTCGTGGCCAAGCTTTCGCACGACTTCGTGGCCGCGCTGAACACGGAGGTGGTAAAGGAGCGGCTGACCAAGCTCGGCGCGGTGCCGATCGGAAGCACGCCGGAAAAATTCGATGCCAAGATCCATGCCGACTATGAGAAATGGGGGCCGATCATCAAGGCCGCCGGCATGACCGCGGAATAGCGCGATGACCGCCTCAGCCATTCCCGCCTGCCTGCCGCCGCGCGAGGTCAGCCGTCCGAAACGGCCGCTGCCGCCGGGCGCGTGCGATACCCATGCCCACGTCTTCGGCCCGTCCGATCGCTTTCCCTATGCGGAGGATCGCAGCTACACGCCGCCCGATGCGCCGCTGGAAAAATACCTTGCCATGCTCCACGCCATCGGGTTCGCGCGCGGCGTGCTGGTGCAGGGCAGTGCGCATGGCCGCGACAATTCCGCGATGCTGGATGCGCTCCGACGCACACCCGATCGCCTGCGCGGCATCGCGGTAGCAGATGCGAGCGTCTCGCCGGCCACGCTGCGCGAATGGAATGCGCTGGGCGTGCGGGGCTTGCGCTTCAACCATTTCTTCCGCGGCGGCCAGTTGCACTATCGCGGCGGCATTCCGCTGACGGAAGCCGAGAGGCTGGCGCCCGTGATGGCCGAACTCGGTTGGCATCTTCAGCTCTGGATCGACGTCAAGGATCTGCCGCAGACGATCCCGCTGCTGAAATCCTTGCACCTGCCTGTCGTGATCGACCATATGGGGCGTACCGATGCCCGGGCCGGCACCGGCACCGAAGGGTTCCAGAGCCTGCTGCGCGCGGTCGGCGATGGCTGGTGCTGGGCGAAGCTGTCCGGGGCACATCGGCTAAGCCAGCAGGCGCCTGATTATCCCGATGCCCGGCCATTCCACGAGGCCCTGGTGATGGCGAACCCCGAGCGCCTGGTCTGGGGCGGCGACTGGCCGCATCCGCGGGTCGAGGGCGAGATGCCCGATGCCGGCCACCTGCTCGAATTGTTCCAGCAATGGACACCGGATGAGGCGACGCAGCAGCGCATCCTCGTCGCCAATCCCGCAAGACTCTATGGCTTCCCGAACTGAAAGTTGCAGAAGGACATGACCGTCAACAACAAGCGCGTCTTCTACGTCAAATATCTCGCCCACAACATCTATGCGGACATCCTCAAGAACCGCCCCGACGTTCGGCTGGACCGGCTGGAGAATGAGAGCCCCGACGAGGTCGCGGCACCGATCCTCGAAGCGGCGCATGCCTACCAGATCGGCGCGGCACGCGACGAACTGGCGCGGCATTTCCATGTCGACCATGATCTGCTCCGCCGCACGCCGAACTTGCTGATGGTCTCCTCCAACGGCGCCGGCTTCGATCCTGTTGACGTCGACGCCTGCACCGCGGCCGGCGTGCTCGTAGTCAATCAATCCGGCGGCAACGCCAATTCCGTGGCCGAGCACGCGCTGGGGATGCTGCTGACGCTGTCGAAGCGGATCATCGAGTCCGATCGCGTGCTGCGGCGCCAGCGGGACGTCAACCGCAATGCGCTGATCGGCAACGAGGCGCAGGGCAAGACCATCGGCATCATCGGTCTCGGCAATGTCGGCCGCCGGATCGCGGAGCTCTGCAGGGGGCTCCTGCACATGAAGGTGATCGCCTACGATCCCTATCTGACCGCCGAGGAGATGACGAAGCGGGGAGGCGAGAAGGTCGAGCTCGACGAGCTGCTGCGCCGTGCCGACTATGTCTCGATCAGTTGCCCGCTGACGAAGGAAAGCCGCGGCATGATCGGCGGGCGCGAATTCGGGCTGATGCAGCCGCACGCGTTCTTCATCACCACCGCGCGCGGCTTCATCCACGACGAGGAGGCGCTGGAGGACGCGCTGCGCAACAAGCGCATCGCCGGCGCCGGCCTCGACGTCTGGGCCAAGGAACCGCCGCCGCCGGAGCATCCGCTGCTGCAGTTCGACAACGTGCTCGCCAGTCCGCATACGGCGGGCGTCACCCGGGAGGCGCGCGAGAACATGGGCCGGATCGCCGCCGAGCAGGTCCTGGACGCGCTCGACGGCAAGCGGCCCCCGCGGATCATCAATCCCGAGGTCTGGCCGGCTTACGCCAGGCGGTTTGAGCGGGCGTTCGGGTTTGCGCCGACGTAGGGCGATGCTGATATTGGTCAAATCCACTGCCGAATGCGAAGGCAGCGGAGGACGTGGAACCGCGCCGGACCGGGGCGCTGGCGTCGCGTTCGCCGGCGCGGAGGATCGCGGTACGATTGGCGGCTATCGGCTTTGATTTACCTCAACTCGTTTTTCGAAGGTGCTAGTATCTAAATTCCGACGCTACCCGTGTAGCAGGAGGCTCCCATGTCACGATTTGTCGTTAGCTTCATGAAGGACGTACTGGGTGACAATGGTCGCGAACGGGAGGTTTGCCAGAGTTCGCTGGAAGTTAATGCCTCGAACGAAGGTCAAGCCGCGGAAATGGCCAAGCAGAAATTCTGCGAGGCGCAGGCGCTATGTGACTGGTCGCTGCACGCTGACCGCATCCGGATCGACTCGGCAGATTTTCCCTCATAGTCATTCGCTCGGTTGAGGTCAGCTCAGGCGCCGCAAGGTCGCCGAAGGACTCTCGCCGAACTTTGCGCGATAGGCACTTGCCATCCGGCTCAGATGGGTGAAGCCGAGATCGAAGGCGATGTCGACGACGCGCTCGTCCGGCCCTGCCGCCTTCAGTCGGGCATTGAGCCGGGCGAGCCGGATGTCCTGCAGCATCGCCGAGATGGTCGTCCCGAAATGACGGCGGAACCCGAGCTGCAATGTGCGAATGCCGACGCCGGCGGCGTCGGCAAGCTGCACGAGATCGAGCGGCTCATCAGCCTGGGCCTCGAGCCAGGCGCGCGCCCGCTTCAGCGTTGTCGGCTGCGTCTCGATACGGCCCTCGAAGATGGCGATGGTCCGGCTGAGGCTATGATGCTGTCCGTTGAGTAGCGCACTGAGCAATCGTTCCCGCCAATCGGCTGCCGCCAGGGGCGACAGGCGCTTTGTCGGACCAAGGCGCTCGGCGAGATCGACGAGATCGCAGATTCGTGCCTGAAGCGCATGTCCAAACCGTGCGGTGAGGTCGACCGACGGATCGAACTCCACCGCTCTCGCCGACGTTCCCGCGAGCGGCCGCGCGATGTTCCACCAGCTTGCGATCGAGCAGCAGGATGAGTTGTGCGCAATCCTGTCGCCATGTCATCTGCGTCGGCACAGTCGGCGACAGCAGCGATGCCGCGGCACCCGGCGCAGTCGTCACTGCGCGCGCCGCGGTCCGTATCTCCGCGCAACCATGCAGCGGAATCTGCAGCAGGAAAAACCGGTCAAGGCAGCCGGGGTCGATCGAGACCGATCCGCCGTAGGCGACATAGTTCACCGAAAATCCGTCGAAGGCTGCGCAATTGTGCTGGGCGCTGAAATCGTTCTCCGAGTGGCCGGTCGGCTTCAGTTCATGCGGACAAAAAATCCGTCCGATCGCCTCTGCGGCGTCATCGACACTGGCGGTCGAGACGCGGGCGAAATCCGCAAGCCGGGTGTTGGCCAAGGCACCTGCGTTCATCGCAACCACCGCCGAGTTGCTTGAGGTTTAAAATATCGGAAGCCTAATCCATCTCTCGGCGCGGGGAAACGCGGTTTCGGCGCGCAGCCTGCCCGATCGCTATGCGGGCCTTTGCTGAGCGCTTGGGCAGCGACAACTCCTCCTGCAGCGCAACATACGCCTGGCGGCAGCGGGATTCGTTTATCGGCTAGACAAGCCGTCGCTCTCACGACAGCCTGACGCATGCGGTGCAGTCCAGACATGGAGGTGGCGGAATGGGTGCGCTCGAGAAAGGCATTACGCGGAGCGGCACGGGCTACGGCGGCAAGACCTGGAATATCCTGGGGCAGGTCTATTTTCCCAAGGCGGTCACGGACTCGACCTTCGCATTCGAAACCAACAGCGATCCCGGCCAGTTCGTGCCGGTGCACATCCATCCGACCCAGGACGAGTTCATCCTGGTGCAGGAGGGCACGCTCGACCTCAAGCTCGACGGCGTCTGGGTGAAAGCCGAGGCCGGCGACCTCGTGCGCATGCCGCGCGGCATCCCCCACGGCTATTTCAACAAGTCGGACAAGCCGGCGCGCGCGCTGTTCTGGGTCTCGCCGATGCAGAAGCTGGAGGCGCTGTTCGACAAGCTGCACAATCTGCAGGACCCCGCAGAAGTGGTCCGCATTTCCGCCGAGCACGAAGTGAATTTCCTGCCGCCGGAAGCCAACGACTGACCTTGCCCCGGTAGCGGGTCCGGCATCGGAAGCAGTGCGATTGCCGGGATCGTGTCCGGCGATGACGACAACGTACGCGTACACTCCCACAGGTTGTTGATTCTCCGGAGCATCCACATGGTCAGGCAGAAGCATGTTTGCATCATCGGCGCCGGCGTTTCCGGGCTTGCCGCAGCCAAGGCGTTTTCCGAACGCGGACACAGGGTGATCATCGTCGAGCGCAGCGGCGATCTCGGTGGCGTGTGGGAGCCGGCGCGGTCCTATCCCGAGGTCCAGACCCAGAGCCCGAAGGATCTCTATCGCTACACCGACAAGGCGATGCCGGACTCGTATCCGGAATGGCCGAAGGGACCGCAGGTCTACGCTTACTTGCGCGACTATGCGCACGAGCATGGGCTCGACGATGCCGTGCGCTTCAACACCAGCGTCGTGGCGATGGATCGCCGCGCCGATGGCAAGGCGGGCTGGACGCTCACGCTTCGCACCGGTGACGGCAGCGCAAACCATGAGGATTTTGATTTCGTCGCCGTCTGCACCGGCCAGTTCAACGAGCCGCAAACCCTCAGTCTTCCCGGCGAGGACGCGTTCAAGGGGCAGGGCGGCAAGATCCTGCATTCCTCGCAATATAACGATGCGGCAATGGCCAGGGGGCGCAGAGTGGTGGTGCTCGGCGGCTCGAAATCGGCGACCGACATTGCCGTCAACGCCGTCAACTCGGGCGCTGCAGAAGTTACCATCGTCTATCGCGAGCCGGTGTGGCGCATTCCGTATTTCGTCGGCGGCTTGGTCAACTTCAAGCGCATCCTCTACATCCGCGCGCAGGAGGAGATGTTTCCGGGCTGGGGCATCGGCCCGCTGTCGCGGCTCGCGCACACATTGGCCAAGCCGCTGGTCTGGGCGAACTGGCGCGGGCTGGAGAGCCTCTTGAAGGTGCAGCTCAAGCTCAAGCAATGCGACATGGTGCCGAAGCAGCCGATCGAGGACGGCGTCAACTGTTCGGTGCCGATTGCAACTCCCGGCTTCTATCCGATGGTGGCGGACGGCCGCATCAAGGCGATCCGCGGCACCTTTGATCATTATGATGGCGACAGCATCGTGATGAGCGGGGGCGAGCGCGTAGCGGCGGATGTGGTGGTGCTTGCGATCGGCTACAAAGTCGGCGTTCCGTTCCTGCCGGAGAACTACCGCAGCGAACTGGTCGAGCCCGACGGGCAGTATCGGCTCTATCGCCTGATCGCCAACCCGGATTTGCCGGACATGGGATTCGTCGGATTCAATTCCAGCTTCTGCACGGTGCTTTGCGCTGAACTGGCCGCCAATTGGCTGGTGCGGTACGCCGACGGCCAGCTTGCGCGGCAGCCGACCGCTGCCAAGATGAAGGAGAACATCGCGATGATGCTTCACTTCAAACGTGTCGAACGGCCGGCGGCGGGCGTCTATGGTGGACTTTGCGTTGCGCCGTATCATTACCGCCACTTCGACGAACTGCTGGCGGATATCGGCACGACTATCCGCCGGCGCAATCCGCTCGTCGAAAAGTTCACGCCGCCCGATGCCGATGCCTATGCGCGATTCCTTGCTTCAGCGCCGCACTATCACGCGGTGGCGTAAGGACGGCCAGACTCCTCGCTCGGCGAGGTCCGGCCGGGCACGGCGGCAAGCAGCTCGCGCGTGTAGGGATGTTCGGGCGCCGCGAACAGCGCCGCTGCAGGCCTGAGCTCGACGATCTCGCCACGCTGCATCACCGCGATGCGGTCACAGATTTGCGCGGCGACGCGCAGATCGTGGGTGATGAACAGCATCGATAGTCCAAGCCGCGCCTTGAGGTCTTCGAGCAGATTGAGGACCTGTGCCTGCACCGAGACGTCGAGCGCGGAGACCGCTTCGTCCGCGACCAAGATATCCGGCTCGAGCGCCAGCGCGCGGGCGATCCCGATGCGCTGGCGCTGGCCGCCGGAGAATTCGTGCGGAAAACGGTCCATCGCATTGGCGTTGAGGCCGACCATCCCGAGCAGGTCGCGGGCGCGCTGCCGCGCCACATCAGGATCGGTACCATGCGCGATCGGCCCGTCCGCGATGATGTTGCCGACCTTGCGGCGCGGATTGAGCGAGGCAAACGGATCCTGGAAGATCATCTGGATGCGGCTGCGCTCCTTGCGCAGCTCCTTGCCGCCGATCGCGGTGAAGTCGGTATCGCCGAGGCGGACCGTGCCCTGGTCCGGCTCGATCAGGCGCATGACGAGGCGCGCGACCGAGGATTTTCCCGAACCGGACTCGCCGACGAGGCCGAGCGTCTCGCCCTGCAGGATGTTGAAGTTGACGGCCTTGGCCGCCTGCACGCGGCGCTCCGGCTGGAACCAGCCGCCGCCGGAAACATAGGTCTGGTCGAGGCCGATCACCTCGACCGCCTTGGGACGGTCGACAAGCGGAGCACGCTGCGGCGGCTCCATCGAGGGGACGGCGGCGAGCAGGGCGCGCGTATAGAGATGTTGTGGACGCTGCAGCACGGCATCGGCCGAGCCCTGTTCGACCACCTTGCCGTGCTGAAGCACGACCACGCGGTCGGCGATATCAGCGACGACGCCGAAATCGTGGGTGATGAACATCACCGCCATGTTGCGGCGGCGCTGCAGATCGCGGATCAGTTTCAGGATCTGCGCCTGCGTGGTGACGTCGAGCGCGGTGGTCGGTTCGTCCGCGACCAGCACCGCCGGCTCGAGCGCAAGCGCCATCGCTATCATTGCGCGCTGGCGCTGGCCGCCGGACAATTGGTGCGGATAGGCACGCACCGTGCGCTCGGGGTCGGGCAGGCCGACCTCGCGCAACAGATTGAGCGCCTTCTGCCGGCGCTCCTTCGGCGTCAGCAGATTGTGCGCCTCGAACATCTCGGCGATCTGGTCGCCGATCCGCATCAACGGATTGAGCGCCGTCATCGGCTCCTGGAACACCATGGCGATGTGACGGCCGCGCAGGCCGAGCCATTCGTCTTCGTCGAGCCGCAGCAGGTTCTGCCCCTCGAACAGGATCTCGCCGGCCTCGCGGCCGATCGTGTCGGGAAGCAGGCCCATCAAGGCGTGGGCGCACATCGACTTGCCGGAGCCGGACTCGCCGACCACGCAGAGGATCTCGCCGGGGACAAGGTTGAACGACACGCCGTCGACGGCGTAGTCGCGGTCGGCGCCGGGCGGCAGCGCGAGCTTGAGGTCCTTGATGACGACGACGGCTTTGCTCTTGGACATGCTCAGCGCCCATCCTTGTTGAGGCGCGGATTGAGCGCATCGTTGAGGCCTTCGCCGATCAGGTTCAGCGCCAGCACCGAAACCAGGATGGCGATGCCCGGAAACACCGTGATCCACCAGGCCTGCCGGATCACTGTGCGGCCGGCGCCGACCATGTAGCCCCATGACATCAGATTGGGATCGCCGAGGCCGAGGAAGGAGAGCGAGGACTCCAGCAGGATTGCGGTCGCCACCATCAGCGAAGCCAGCACGATGACCGGCGAGAGCGCGTTGGGAAGGATCTCGCGCCAGATGATCCAGCTATGGCTCTGTCCGGTGACGATCGCGGCCTGGACATATTCGCGCGTGCGCAGCGACAGCACTTCGCCGCGCACCAGCCGCGCCACCGGCGGCCAGCTCACGATCGCGATCGCCAGCACGATTGAAATGATCGATGGCTGCATGATCGCCACCAGCACGATCGCGAGCGCGAAGCTCGGCACGGTCTGGAAGAACTCGGTGAAACGCATCAGGGCATCGCCGATCCGGCCGCCGAAATAGCCGGCGAGGGCGCCGACGGGAATGCCGACGGCAAGCGCCGCGAGCGTCGAGACCAATCCGACCAACAGCGAGACGCGCGCGCCATAGATGATGCCGGCGAACACGTCGCGGCCGAGTGCGTCGGTGCCGAGCGGCAGGCCTGACATCGTGAACGGCGGCAGGAACGGCCGCTGCACCATGCGCCAGGGCGAATTCGGGAAGATCATCGGCCCGAACAGCGCGACCGCAATCGCAATCAGCAGAATGATCGAGCCGATCAATCCGCCGGGATTGCGCAGCAATAGCTTCCAGAACCGCTTCATGCCGCAACCTCGATGCGCGGATCGACCGAGCGGTAGATCAGGTCGGTGATCAGGTTGAACGCCAGCACCATCGCCGAGCAGACGACGAAGACACCGAGCAGGAGGTTGTAGTCGCGCTGCAGCAGCGCGTCGTACATCAGCCGGCCGATGCCGGGCCAGGCGAACACGGTCTCGGTCAACACGGCGCCGCCGACCAGCGTGCCCGCCTGCAGGCCCGCCAGCGTCACCACCGGCAGCAGCGCGTTGCGCAATACGTGGCGGCGCTGGATCACCGCGTCGCGCAGGCCCTTGGCGCGCGCGGTCTTGACGAAATCGAGCCGCTTCACTTCCAGCATCGAGGCGCGCGTCATGCGGGTGTAGGTCGCCATGAAGAACAGGCCGATCGTCATCGCCGGCAGGATCAGATGCGCGCCGACGTCGAGCACATGAGCGAAGCCAGTGTAGTTGGCGCCGACCGTCTCGTAGCCGAAGCTCGGTAGCCAATCCATCGCCACCGAGAACAAGAGGATCGCCATCAGCGCCACCCAGAACAGTGGCGTGGCGTAGAAGATCAGCGCCAATACCGTGATCGCGGTATCGGCCCAGGTGCCCGCCCGGCGCGCCGCCAATGTTCCGAACAGCACGCCTGATAGCAGCGAGATCGCAAACGCCGTGCCGGTCAGCAGCAGCGTCGCCGGCAATCGCTCGAGGATCAATTGCGATACCGGTGCCTGCTGGCGGAACGAGAAACCGAGGTCGAGGGTGGCGATGCCCTTTACATAGCGATAGAGCTGCACGGGCAATGGCTGATCGAGTCCGAATTTTTCGCGGAGTTGCGCGACGAAGAGCTGATCGCTGGCGCCGGCTTCGCCTGCCATCACCATCGCGGGGTCGCCGGGCGCGAGCCGGATCAGGAAGAAGTTCATGACGACGATCGCGAGCAGCACGACGATCGCCTTCATAATTCGTTGCGTGATGAATGCGAGCATCGGAACCTTTCAGCTCGTTCGGGAGATGACACAGCCGTGGGCCAGGGAGGCGGTCATCGCTGGCGATTCAACGGGTCTGACCTGGAGGGGCAAGGTTAAACTCTCGGCAGTCGGCGCTTAAGGAATGAACAGCAGCATGGGCATCCCTTTCGCAACCGGGCCGCTTTGCGATTCCACCGGTTCTATGCAAGGGATGTTCCTGTCGCCAATGATGGGAGCCTCCTCGTGAAGGCCGTCTATACCGAACTGCATCGCAGCCATGATCCGCAATTCTTCCTGGTCCGCGGCGTCGTCAAGCGCACCACCGAGCAACCCGAGCGCGCTGACCGGCTGCTGGCAGGGTTGAAGGCGGGCAAGCATCAACTGATCGAGCCGACCGTATTCGGGCAAGGGCCGCGGGCGCGGGTGCACAGCGCCGAATACCTCAACTTTCTCGCGGAAGCCTGGGACGCCTGGTCGGCGCTCGGCGATTCCGGCTCCGAGATGATCGCCAACATCCACCCGGTGCGTAACGCCGCCACCTATCCGACCCATATCGTCGGCCGGCTCGGCTGGCATACTGCCGATACCGGCTGTCCGATCGGGCCGGGCACCTGGGCCGCCGCTTGTGCTGCGACCGATGTCGCCGCGACCGCGGCGCAGATGGTGATGGAGGGCGAGGACGCCGTCTACGCGCTGTGCCGTCCGCCCGGTCATCACGCCTATCGCGATATCGCCGGCGGCTTCTGCTTCCTCAACAACAGCGCGGTTGCGGCCGCGCATCTGCGGCTGACGCATGAGCGAGTCGCGATCCTCGACGTCGATGTCCATCATGGCAATGGCACGCAGGGCATCTTCTACGAGCGGCCGGACGTGCTGACGGTGTCGATCCATGCGGATCCGGCCTCGTTCTATCCGTTTGTCTGGGGCTACGCGCACGAGCGCGGCGCGGGGCCCGGGCTCGGCACCAATCTCAACATTCCGCTGCCGATCGGCACCGGCGACGACGGCTACCTCAAGGCGCTTGCAACGGCGCAGAGGACGATCGAAGCTTTCGCGCCCGGCGCACTCGTCGTCGCCCTCGGCCTCGATGCCTCGGAACACGATCCGCTGGCGGGCCTTGCCGTCACCACGGAAGGATTCCGCCGCATCGGCGCCGCGATCGCGCGGATCGGCCTGCCGACCGTGTTCGTGCAGGAGGGCGGCTATCTCTCCGATATCCTCGGCGCCAATTTGACCGCGGTGCTCGGCGGGTTTGAAGCGGCGCGGTGAGGGGGATTCGTAGGATGGGTAGAGCGCAGCGAAACCCATCGCGATGGAGCAAGCGGCGCGAATGATGGGTTTCGCTGCGCTCTACCCATCCGACGCTGCCGAGGGGATATGTCCGAGTACGCGGCTCTCGCAATGACGGCGAAAATTAGCGGCCTTGCTCCGCCGCCTTGATCGCGAGGGACAGGCTCAGCTTGATCTGGGCGACCATGTCGTCGAGCAGGTCTTCGCGCGTGGTTTCGGCGAGCTGGCCGGTGAGCAGACCCTGCTCGGCGAGCATGATGACGCCGTGCAGCGCGGCCCAGATCTGCAGCGCGTGGCGCTCCCGCAGGAGGCCGATGGCGGGCGACTCCAATGCTTCCAAGAGCAGGCCGAACGTCTCCATGGCGGCACTGTGCAGCTCGCTGTCCTTTGGCGAGCAGGCCATCACGCGCGAGGCGAACATCAGGCGGTAGATGCCGTGGCGGCGCTGGCCGAAGGCGAGGGCGGCTTGCGCGAAGCGTGAGATTTTTGTCCGCTTCGATGGTTCGTCGATCGCGTCGCGCAGCGTCGTGTTGAACTGGCGAAAGGCTTCCGCCGCGACGGCCGACAGAAGCGCGTCGCGATCGGCGAAATGCCGGTACGGAGCGGGCTGCGAGACGCGGAGTTTCTTGGCAAGTGCGCTGATGTTGATGGCCTCGGGGCCGCCGAGTTCCGCTTCTTGCAGCGCAGCGCGCACCAGGGCGTCGCGGAGGTCGCCATGGTGATAGGCGTTTTGCGGCTTGCGAGCGAGGCGTGTTCCCATCTTAATGTGATAGGCTATAACTTTTTGCTTGACAGCACAACCGGACCGCGAATGTAATAGCTCTAATGTGAGACGCGGCCGAAGCAAGTTGCGTCCGCCGAGAAGCCGAGGAACGCCAGTCCGCGCATCGAGCCCAGCGCATCGATGCTGCGCGCGGCAGAGGGAAGCGCCCGCATGTCCGGAAAGCTGAAGATTCACGTCGACCAGGACAGGTGTCAGGGACACGCGCGCTGCAAGGCGCTCGCGCCCGAACTGTTCGATCTCGACGAATACGGCAATGCCCATGAGCACGGCGAGGGCCGTGTGCCTGAGGGCCTCGAAGACAAGGCCTATCTCGCCCAGACCAACTGCCCGGAATTCGCGATCGAAGTCATCGAGGAGTGAGGCGTGCAGTCGAGCCGCCGCCTTCATCCACACTCGATCTGAACGAACACAGCGGAAGGAAACTGCCGATGTCCGATTCCGTCAGCATGATGCCCGAACACCCGCCGGTCACCGACTGGATCCGCGATTTCGACCATACCGATCCGACCTGGACCGAGAATCCGTTTCCGATCTGGGAGCAGTTGCGCGCAGCATCGCCGGTGGTTCACACCGACCGCTTCCTCGGTTGCTACATGCCCACCACCTATGAGGCGGTGAAGCAGATCGCCTACGACACCGAACATTTCTCGTCCCGGCGCGTCATTGTGCGCGATGTGCGGCCGGAGATCACCCAGCCGTCGCCGCCGATCACCTCCGATCCGCCCGAGCACAAGCCGGCCAAGCAATTGCTGCTGCCGCCATTCACGCCCGATGCGATGAAGAAGCTGGAGCCGCGGGTGAGGGCGATCTGCAACGAACTGATCGACGAATTCATCGAGGACGGGAAATGCGACGCCGCCGCGCGCTACACGAAGCACATCCCCGTGCGCGCCATCGCCCACATGCTCGGGATCCCCGAGAAGGACAGCGACCTCTTCATCAAGTGGATCCACGAGATCCTCGAGCTCGGCATCAAGAATGAGGAAATCTTGATGGGCGCGCTCCACGAGATGACTGCCTATTTCGCCGGTCACGTCGCCGCGCGCAAGGACAAGCCGACCGACGATCTGATCACGACGTTGATGAATGCGCGCGACAAGGACGGCAAGCCGCTGTCGGACGCCCATGTGCTCGGCTCGCTGCGGCTGCTCCTGATCGCAGGCATCGATACCACCTGGAGCGCGATCGGCTCCTCGCTGTGGCATCTTTCGAAAACGCCGGCGGACCGCGCGCGGCTAACCGCCGAGCCGGAATTGATGCCGACCGCGATCGAGGAGTTCCTGCGCGCCTATTCGCCGGTCACGATGGCGCGCGAGGTGGTGAAGGAAACCACCATCAGCGGCTGCCCGATCAAGCCGGGCAACATGGTGCTGTTGTCGTTCCCCGCCGCCAACCGCGACCCCGCGATGTTCTACGACGCCGACAAGGTGGTGATCGACCGCAAGGAGAACCGCCACGCTGCCTTCGGCCTCGGCATCCATCGCTGCGTCGGCTCGAACCTCGCGCGCATGGAAATGACGGTCGCGATCGAGGAATGGCTGAAGCGGATTCCCGACTTCCGGCTCGATCCGGCCGGCAAGGTGGCATGGTCGGAAGGCACCGTCCGCGGCCCGCGCGCGCTGCCGCTTTTGTTCGGTGGGGCGGGCTAGTCGCAGTGCCGTAGCCCGGGTGAAGCGAAGCGTAACCCGGGGACGTTCGTAGACGTTGATGCAGGTGTCCCGGGTTGCGCTTCGCTTCACCCGGGCTACGGACCTGCGCCGGATCAGACGTCCATGTTGCGCAGGCGCTGGCGGTTGCGCAGCACGATCTGGCGGGCGCCGGAGAAGCCGAGCACGCCTTCGTCGTTGAGTTGCGACAGCGCGCGGGACACCGTCTCCAGCGTCAATCCGAGGTAATCGCCGATGTCGCGGCGGCACATCGGCAGCGCCATCATGCCGGCGACCGCAAGGCGGCGATCCATCTCCAGGAGGAAATTGGCGACCCGTTCCATGGCGCTCTTGCGGCCGAGCAGCAGCATATGTTCTTCGGCGTGCTTGAGATCACCAGCGGTCATGGTCCAGAGCTTGTGGGCGACCTGGACATCGGTGCCGGCCGCCTGTTCCAGGCTGCGGCGCTTCACCAGGCGCACGGTCGTGTCGATGATGGCTTCCGCCGCCAGCCGGTGCTTGGCGCCGGACTCGAGCCCGAAGACATCGCCGGGCAGGTGGAACGCGCCGATCTGGCGGCGCCCGTCGGCAAGCAGCTTGTAGGTGCGCACCGCGCCGCGGATCACCTGGTAGACGTATTCGGCCGGCTCGTCCTCGCCGTAGATCTCCTCGTCCTTCCGGTAGGTGAATTCGGTGGCGATCAAGCCGGCATGTCCGGCAAGGCCGCAAAATGGCTCGGAAGGCGCAGGGCCGCCCGGCACAGGCCGATTGATGTTGAGGGAAGCGGCGGCGGGCGACTGGGTGAGCATGAGCCATCTCCTATGCAGCGGATGGCTTTTGGTACGCGGAACAAACGACCTCGGAAATTTCGCTCCATGCCTTAAGGGCGAGCCCTTAAGTAGGATTACGGAGGTGGCGTGATTGTAGCCCGGGTGAAGCGCAGCGTAACCCGGGGACGCTGATGGACGTGGATGGAGGTGTCCCGGGTTACGCTGCGCTCCACCCGGGCTACGAGGCTAAGGGGCAGGCGAGGTCGATCGGTCCGCCTTGATCACGTCCCAGATGCGGGTGGACAGGCTGTCCTCGACATGCGGCTTATGCAGCACATGACGGATGCCGGCGGCCGCAGCCTTGGCCGGAATGGTCGCGTCGGGATAGCCGGTGATCATAATGATAGGGGTGTCGATGTGGCGCTGGCGCAGCATCCCGGCGAGGTCGATGCCGCTCATGTTCGGCATCTTGTAGTCGATCACGAAACAGTCGGCGCCGCCCATGGTCATGGCGTTCAGCAGCGCCTCGGCGCTGCGGAAGGTGCGGACATAGAAGCCGTCGGTTTCCAGGAGGAAACGCAGCGAGCCGAGCACGTCGGTATCGTCGTCCACGACGTAGACAAGGGGAGGTCTGGTGGGTGCGGGCATCACGGCTTTTATCCGCCTTCCGGGCCGGCCATCCGGTCCATCAACCCACATTTATAAGCCTGTCGATGCCGGCCGGCTTGATTCAGCTCAATCCTTGAGCGCCCCGGCCCGCATGGCCAGGCGGACCAGCTCGGAAAGGCTGCTTGCCTGCATCTTGGTCATCACATTGGCCCGGTAAACCTCGATGGTGCGGGGGCTGATGTTGTAGTCGCGGGCGATCATCTTGTTGGAAAGCCCGGCCACCAGTCCGTCCATGACCTGCCGCTCGCGCGGGCTCAGCGAGGCGATGCGACTGGCGACATCCTGGGCCGCGGCCTCGTCGCGGGCGCCGGCCTCGGCCTGGCGGAGCGCGACGTCGATCATCGCGATCAGCCGGTCGTCCTCGAATGGCTTTTCCATGAAATCGACCGCGCCGAGCCTCATCGCTTCGACGGCGAGAGGGACATCGCCATGGCCGGTCATGATGATGACCGGAAAGGCGCCGCGACTTTCCTTGACGCGCTTCAGCAGTTCGATGCCGTCGATGCCGGGCATGCGGATATCCGATACCACGCAGCCGAACTCGACGGTGGGAAGCGCGTCCAGGAAGGCTTGCGCCGACTCGAACAGGCGGACGTCGAAGTCGGCCGAATCAAGCAGGAATTGCAGCGAATCGCGCATCGCGTCGTCATCGTCGATGACGTAGACATTTCCCCTACGTGCCATCTGTCAAACTCTCGTTCGGTACCGCCGGCAGCGTGAAACGGAAGGTCGCACCGCCCGCGTGATTGGACTCGGCCCACATCCGCCCGCCATGCGCCTCGATGATCGAGCGGCTGATCGACAGCCCGACGCCCATGCCGGTTTCCTTGGTGGTGAAGAAGGTCTGGAACAGGTTTTTCTCCACGTCTTCAGGAAATCCATGACCGGTGTCGAACACCGATACTTCGATCATGTCCTCATCGACCGGCCGGTTCGAGGCGATCAGCTCACGCCGCTCGGACTGCGCCATCGCCTCCAGCGCATTGCGGAACAGATTGACCAGCACCTGCTGCACCTGGACGCGGTCGACCAGCACCAGGTCGTATCGCGGATCGAGGTTGAAACGGATCCGCACGTCCTGCTCGCGCGCGCCGGCAAGCCCCAGCGCGCCGGCTTCCTCGACCATCTTCGAGAGCCGCTCGACGCGCTTTTCGGATTCGCCGCGGGCGACGAAGTCGCGCAGCCGGCGGATGATCTGCCCGGCGCGTATCGCCTGTTCGGCGGCGCGATCCAGCGCGTTCTCGATCTTGGCGCGGTTCGGGTCATCGCTCGCGGCAAGCAGGCGGCGCGAGCCCTTCATGTAATTGCTGATGGCGGCAAGCGGCTGGTTGAGCTCGTGCGCGAGCGCGGACGCCATCTCGCCCATCGCGCTGAGGCGCGAGACGTGGACGAGCTCCGACTGCAATTCCTGCAGCCGCGCCTGGGTCTGCTGGTGCTCGGTGAGGTCGCGGACGAAGCCGGTGAAGTAGGGCACGCCGCCGGACTGCATCTCGCCGATCGACAGATGCATCGGGAAGGTGGTGCCGTCCCTGCGCTGGCCGGTGACGATGCGGCCGATGCCGATGATGTGGCGTTCGCCGGTGATGAGGTAACGCGTCATGTAGCCGTCGTGGCGCGAGCGGTCGGGCTCCGGCATCAAGATGCTGACGTTCTGCCCGATGGCCTCCTGCTCGGTATAGCCGAACTGCCGTTCCGCAGCGCTCGAGAAGAACTGCATGATGCCACTGCCATCGATGACGATCATCGCGTCGGGGATCGTCTCCAGGATCGACTGCAGGTGCCCTTCGCGCGTCCGAAGGGCTTCCTCATGCTGCTTTTCCTCATCGATGTCGAGCACGATGCCGGAAAGATGCGCGGACGTCTTGTCCCGCGTCAGACTGCCACGGAGTCGCACCCAACGGTTGCCGCCGTCACTCCGGCTCAGCCGGTAGGCGAAGTCGAAGGCTTCACCGCTTTCGATCGCGCGTGAAATCGCCTGTTCGGTACGCTCGCGGTCGTCGGGCTCGAGCAGCGAGAGGAAGAGCTCGTAGCTGATCGGCGCATCGTCGGGAACGCCGAACAGCCTTCGCGCCGTGGTCGACCAGGTGAGCGCCCTGGTCGACAGATCGATATCCCAGCCGCCGATCCCGGCTCCCTCGGCACCTAGCCGAAAGCGCCGATCAGGGGCGCGGTCATCGGAGGGGGAGGGGTCTAGTCCAGTCAAACGCTTTTCCGGTTCTTCGCCGCGGCGGGGCGGTTTCGACAGTGGTCTGACAGATTATGGTCCGATTGGCCAGTCCTGCTCAGGGGAGGGGACCTCGTTCCGCAGTCGCCGTGAGGCGCAGCAGCTTCGGTGATTGACCTCGGTCAATATGCCAGCGAGGCGGCTGGCTTAAATGAGAGACCTGACAGAGGACTCGCCTTGTACAAATTTCTCGAGCTGACCGCCGCCGATTACATGACGCGCGAGCCGAAGACGGTTTCGCGCGATATGACGATGGCCAAATTGTGCGAACGATTCGAGAAGGAGGATTTCAACACCTATCCCGTCGTCGACGGGGCGCAGGTGGTAGGCATGGTTTCCAAATTCGATCTCTTGTCCTGCTTCGTCTTCACGCCGGCGCGCATCCTTCCGCGCTATGAGGATCTGATGCAGAAGACGACGGCCGACGTGATGACGTCGGAATTCATCTACGTGGTGCCGGAGACGCGGTTGACCCGCGTACTCGAATTGATGATCAATCACCGGCTGCGAAGCATTCCGGTGCTCGAGGGCGAACGGCTCGCCGGCATCATTTCTCGCGAAGACGTGATGCGCGCCCTGCGCGACTGCGCTGCCGCGGCAGACCACCGAAACTGAGCGCTAGCTCAATTGCATTCAGTGCGATGACGGCACTTCACCCTCTCCCCGCTGTTGCGGCGAGAGGGTGAAGTGAATGTCGACCTCTCCCCGCAAGCAGGCGAGGTGAGTACCGGGCGAGTTGTCAGCCCGTCTTCGCCCACTCCCTGTCGTCGGGCGAAGGCAGATAGAAGCCGGACATCGGCTCGACCCAGCAGAGATGGTCGTGGACTTTCTTCACGCCGGCGACGTTCTCGGCGGCGACGACGATGGCCTGGCGGCTGCGCTCGTCGGTGATGACGCCGCTGAGATGCACGATGCCGTCGCGGACGACCACGCTGAGACCGAACGGGCACCAATCCGCCTTCTCCAGCGCATTGATGATGCGGTCACGGATGTGGTCGTCGTCGGCGGTCGGATCGGGGATGTCGCGGGCAAGGCTTGCCACCGCCTGCAGCAGGTTGGACCGCGACACGATGCCGACGAGTTCGTCACCGCGAACGACCGGCAGGCGCTTGATGTGATGCTTCTCCATCAGCTCGACGATGGTCTCGACCGGCGTCTCTTCGGTGACCGTGATCGGGTCGGAGGTCATGATCTCGGCGACCCTGCGGCCTTGCTCGCGAACGAACTCGGTCGCGGCCGGGCCGGGGCCGAGCAGGAATTTCAGGAACCGGCCGTATTTGCGCTGGGTTCCGATCTCGCCGCGGCGTAGGAAGTCGCCTTCCGAGATGACGCCGACCAGCTTGCCGGCGGCGACGACCGGCAATCCGCTGATGTGCCGCTGCAGCATCAGGTTGGCTGCATCGACGATGGTTGTTTCCGGCGTGACTGAAATGACCGGGCGGGTCATGATCTGATGGGCGCGCATGGGTTTGTTCCAGTTTGATGCGGTTGATAGTCGCAGCCTAGCCACACTGTAGGTGCGGTGTTTGAGGCAGGTCAACGCGTTCGCCGCGGCCGAATTGAGCAAGCGCAAGGCCGGCCCCGGAACAGGAACTATTCGTCATGGGCCGGCCACCATGGCTGGTTACGGTGTCGCATCGGAGCGCCATCGCGTCGTAATCTCGATACGGCCAGTGCCAGCCGAAGGTCCGGAAGCAGAACATGTCCACTTACAGATTGAATCACCTGCTGTCGCCCCGCTCGGTCGCGCTCGTCGGAGCCAGCCTGCGCGAGGGCTCGGTCGGCCGCGCGATCGCGCAAAATATTTCCGGCGGCAAGTTCAAGGGCCAGTTCGGCGTCGTCAATTCGCGCCATGCTGAGATTGCCGGGGTCGTGACGGTCCCCAGTATTGCCGAGTTGCCTTTCGTGCCTGAGCTCGTCGTGATCACCGCGCCGGCTGCCGCCGTGCCCGGGATCGTAGACGATGCCGGACAGCGCGGCGCGATCGGCGCTGTGATCATCACCGCCGGCTTGGGCCACGGACCGGGGTCGCTCGCGGAGGCCACCGAACAGGCAGCGCGAAAGCATCGCATGCGGCTGATCGGCCCGAACTGCATCGGCATCATGGCGCCCAGCGTCGGTCTCAATGCCAGCTTCTCCACGCATCTGCCGGCGCCCGGCAACCTCGCGCTGATCTCTCAATCGGGCGCGATCGCGGCCGGCATGGTGGACTGGGCCGCGCAACGCGTGGTCGGATTTTCCGGCATCGTTTCGATCGGCGACCAGCTCGACGTCGACATCGCCGATCTCCTGGATTATTTCGCACTCGACGGCGCAACGCACGCCATCCTGCTCTACGTCGAGTCGATCAAGGACGCGCGCAAGTTCATGTCGGCGGCGCGCGCCGCAGCGAGGATCAAGCCGGTCGTCGTGGTCAAGTCCGGCCGCATGGCGCAAGGCGCGAAAGCGGCCGCCACCCATACTGGCGCGCTCGCCGGCTCGGACGCGGTCTATGATGCCGCGTTCCGCCGCGCCGGCATGCTCAGGGTCTCCGACCTGCGCGAATTGTTCGACTGCGCCGAAACGCTGGCGCGCGTGCCTTCGCCGCCCGGCAAGCGGCTTGCGCTGCTCACCAATGGCGGCGGCCTCGGCGTGCTCGCGATCGACCGGCTGGTCGAGCTCGGCGGAATTCCAGCGACGATCACGCCACAGATTCACGCGCAGCTCGATGCAGCGCTGCCTTCCACCTGGTCAGGCTCGAACCCTGTCGACATCGTCGGCGATGCCGGGGCTTCGCGTTACGCCGTCGCACTCGAAGCGCTGCTCGCCGATCCCGGCAACGACGCGGTCCTGGTCATGAATGTGCAGACTGCGATCGCAGCGCCCGACGAGATTGCTTCGGACGTGACCAAGGTCGTCACCGATCACCGCAAGAAGCGGGGCAGGGCAGCCAAGCCGGTGCTCGCGGTGTGGGTCGGCGCCAGTGGGGCGATCAGCGACCTCTTCAGCAGCAACAGGATTCCGAACTACATCACCGAGGACGATGCGGTGCGCGGCTTCATGCATCTGGTGCGGCACCGCGAGGTCGTGGCGGAACTGACGCAGGTGCCGCCGGCAATGCCGGAAAGCTTCACGCCTGACGCCGCGACGGCGCGCAAGATCGTCACCACCGTGATCTCAGACAGGCGCCAGTGGCTCAATCCGATCGAGATCAAGGAACTGTTCGAGGCCTACGACATCCCGATGGTCGAGACCTATCTTGCCGCCGATGCGGAAGAGGCGGTCAAGCATGCCAGCACCCTGTTCGCGCAGGGCATGACGGTGGCGCTGAAGATCATGTCGCGCGACATCGTGCACAAGTCGGACGTCGGGGGCGTCGTGCTCAACCTGACCTCATCAGACGCCGTGCGCACGGCGACCGCCGAGATCCTGGGCCGCGCCAAGGCGCTGCGGCCGGACGCGCGGGTTTCCGGCGTCATCGTGCAGGCGATGATCGTGCGGCCGAAGGTGCGCGAGCTCATTCTCGGCCTCGCCGACGATCCGACCTTCGGCACCGTGGTCGTGTTCGGCCGCGGCGGCGTCGCGGTCGAGATCATCAACGACAAGGCCTTGGCGTTGCCGCCGCTCGATATGCGGCTGGCGCACGACTTGATCGAGCGCACGCGGGTGTCGCGGCTGCTGCGCGCCTATCGCGACGTGCCGGCAGTGAAGCCGGATGCAGTGGCGACCGTGCTGGTCAAGCTCGCGCAGATGGCGGCGGATCTTCCCGAGATCAGGGAGCTCGACATCAATCCGCTGCTCGCGGACGAGGCCGGCGTACTGGTGGTCGACGCGCGCGTCGCGGTGGGCATCGTGCCGCGCAAGTTCGCAGGTAAAGGGCTCAGCAACTTCGCGGTCAGGCCCTATCCGTCACGATGGCAGCGGCACCTTGAGGATCGCGATGGACACTTGATCGACGGGCGGCGTATCTTCGCGCGGCCGATCCGCCCGGAAGACGAGCCGCAGATCCACGAATTGCTGCGGCACGTCACGGCTGAGGACCTGCGGCTGCGGTTCTTCGCGCCAATCAAGGAATTCACTCACGAGTTCATCGCCCGGCTCACCCAGCTCGACTATGCGCGTGCGATGGCCTTCGTGGCGGTGGACGAAAGCACCCAGGAAATCCTGGGCGTGGTGCGGATTCATTCCGACTCGATCTATGAAAGCGGCGAGTATGCGATCCTGCTGCGCACCGACCTGAAGGGCAAGGGCCTCGGCTGGGCGCTGATGCAGCTCCTGATCGAATATGCGAAGTCGGAAGGGTTGAAGGCGATTTCCGGCGAGGTGCTGACCGAGAACATCGTGATGCTGGACATGTGCCGGAAGCTCGGCTTCGAGGTGAAGGCCGATCCTGCCGAGCACGGCATCTGCAACGTCAAGCTGGCGCTGTGAGTGGAGCGAGGCGGTGCTGGTTCTCCCTCTTCCGCTTGCGGGAGAGGTGAAGTGAACGTGTGGCTAGCTCGTAGCCCGGGTGGAGCGGAACGCGTAACTCGGGGCATCCGTTTCAGCGATTGCGAGTGGTCCCGGGTTACGCTGGCGCTCCACCCGGGCTACGGAGTGATCAAAGCCGCGACACCATCGTGACGCGATAGGTGTGCATCTTGTCGCCTTCGCCGATCGAGACATATTCGCCGGCAACGAAGTGCTCGTCCCTGAAGTGGAATCCGATCTCGTCCGGCGTGCCGGGCGCCCCGTCATAGTGCAGGACCCAGCCGCCACCCTGGTGATGGACGAGGTGGCCGAGGATATATTCCTCGTCGGGTCGGAGGCGGACCACGCGGCACGCCTCGCGGTTGGCGCGCCACAGTTTCTGGTCGATCCTGTGGTCGTCGTCGAGCGGCGCGACCATCACATAGCCGGCGCCGGCATCGCCTTCGGGATGGCCGGGCTCGCGCGCGAGCTCGAGGCGGATCTTGCGAAACTGCGGCGGCAGGGAGGTGTTGAGGATCGGCTTTTGCGGTGCGGTGGTCATCTTGCTCTACTCGGTTCGATCAGCGCGGCGTGCCGCGTCAGGCGTGGTCCTTCGCGGCGGGCGCTGCCGCGGGTTTCTTCAGGCTCCTGATGATGATGCCGATCAACGGCACCAGCATCGGCAGGATTCCGTTCAGGGGATTCTGCACCAGCCCGGAGACCTGCGATTGCAGCCCGCGCGCCTCGACCTGGAGCGCATCGACGGAAGCGCCGTGGATCTCGGTGGCGAGATCGAGCTCGCGGCCGGACGGCGGCCGGAGAGCGAGGGCAAACAGGATCGCCGCGATGGCGAAATTGGCGGCGCCGAGGATCGCCGCGGCCGCGACCGCGCTCCAGATCTGGACCAGCGCGAAATAGGCCGACAGTTCGAACATCAGAAGTCCGAACGCCGCGATCAGGCCCGCGAAGGCCCGCAGGCCGAGGCCGATCAGGAGGTGGCGCAGGCGGATCTCGGCGATGATCCTGTCGGTGCGCCAGAGGACGCGCAGCTGCCTGGCGATATTTTCGGTGTTCACCTTGCTATCTCCGCATGACGAAGCCAACGACCACGCCCAGCGCAAAGGCGGAGGCGAGCGAGGTAATCGGCCGTTCCGAAATCAGCTGCCGGACCTGAGTTTCTTCGCCGCTCAGGACCTCGCTCAATTCCTCCAGCGCTTCCTTGATGCGCGTGGCGAAGGCGTCGGCGCTGGCGCTGGCGGTGTCGCGTATGCCTTCACCGGTCGTGTTGAGGAGGCGCGACACATCGATCTTCAGGGCTTGCAGCTCGTCGCTCAGATGGGTCGTGTTGAACATCGCGTTCATCCCTGTTGCATGATCAAGAACTGTTACCGGCCCTCGCCATGCCGTGGTTGATTTGCGTCAACCTCGCGGGCGAGGCGTCATCGCGCTATTCCAGCGTCTTGAGGTAGGCCAGCAGGTCGTGGATCTGGTCCGGATCAAGCCGAAACTCCGGCATTGTCGGATGTCCGGTCTGGATGCCTTCCGCAAACGCCTCGGCGAGCGTCTCGACGGGATAGCGCTTGTGCAGGGTTCGGAAGGGCGGCGCGATCTTGAGCGGGCTCTTGGTGACCTTGTCGATGGAGTGGCAGCGGGCACAATTGTTGAGCGCGAACGTCCGGCCGCGCTGCTCGGCGGGCGAGGCGGCGAGCGCCGATGTCGTCAGCATGATCGCAATGAAAACCTGGCGTACGGCGGACTGCAGCATTACGGCCCCATCTATCAAGAAAGCTCCGCGATGGGCGGAGCGACGATTCAAAATAGCTTCGCAAGGCTGCCGGCGATTGATCTGCATCAACACCCCCGCGGTGCGCACGCTAGACTGCGCCAATCCGCCGGCGGCATAAGAACGTCCGCCGGCGGTCATTCGGAGCGGCGCGTGAAGGTTTCTCTCTTGGAAGGTTCTCATCGGCAAACCTGTACCGATTGCGCGGTACGCGGCTTTGCGATCTGCGCCGCGCTCGACAAGACCGAGCTATGGGAGCTGGCGAACCTGTCACGCCATGTCCAGTGCGAACCCGGCACGACGGTATTTGCGCAGGCGACCATGGCGACGTCGTTCTTCAGCGTGCTCGAAGGCGTCCTGCGTCTCTATAAGCTGTTGCCGGATGGCCGCCGGCAGATCATCGGCTTTGCCTTGCCCGGCGATTTCCTTGGACTTGCCGGATCGGCGCAGCATGAATTCTCCGCCGATGCGGTCGGCGCGGCATTGCTTTGCCAGTTCTCGAGGGCAAGCTTCTCACGATTCACCGAGAACCGGCCGCGCTTCCTGCGCCGTATCAACGAGCTCGCGGGCCGCGAACTGATCCGGGCGCAGGAGCATATGGTTCTGCTCGGACGCCGTTCCGCCGAAGAGAAGGTTGCGAGTTTCCTGATCGGCTGGCGCGACCGGCTCGCCGAAGTCGCGCGTGCAGGGGACGTGCTGCCGTTGCCGATGAGCCGGCTCGATATCGCGGACTACCTGGGTCTTACCATCGAAACGGTAAGCCGCACCTTCACCAAGCTCGAACGCGACGGCATCATCCGTATTGTTACGGGCGGCATCAGCCTGCTCGATGCGGCACGCGCCGAGGCGCTGTCCGCGGCTTGAATTCTGTCGCCTCACAGCCGGGCTTCTCTGCTCTCCCATTTTTGATCGAAGTCAAAGACGAGTCTCCGCGAACGACGATATTCGAGCGAGCTTTCATTGGAGGTCGCTATGCCCGTCGACTCGATCTTGGTTTCCGCAGCCGTCGTTTCAGTTTTCGTGGTTTTCGCCGCGGTACTCGCTTGGGCGAGCGTCCACGCGCCGGGTGTGCGGCAGCCGGCGCCGGAAACGCGCAAGCATCGTCCGTTCTGATCGGTCAGCAGTCGCGAAAGAGCTCAGGAGCTGGTGCCAAAGCGCATCAGCGAGGAGGCGGCTGATCGCGGTTGATCTCGATCAAGGACGCGGCGGCCAAAGCTGGGCTGATGGGGCAGGCGCCCCTGCAAAGAGAATCAAACATGCAGCAAGTTCAATCCACGAAATGGATGACCCACGGCGAAGCCGGGTTGACGCTATTCTTCACGGTGGCGGCTTTCGTCTGCGCCTTCGCCGCGGCCAAGGCGTTGGATGCGCCGTTTGCCTTCCATGCTTCGCTCGCCGCGGCGGCCAGCGCCGCGGCCGCCTTCGCCATCGTCAACCGCTATTTCGATCGCCCGGCGGAGCTGCCGCCGCAGGAGATCAACGGCAAGCCGAACTACAATCTCGGCCCGATCAAGTTCGCTTCGGTCATGGCGATGTTCTGGGGCATTGCCGGATTTACCGTCGGGCTCCTGATCGCCTGCCAGCTCGCCTGGCCCTGGCTCAATTTCGATCTGCCCTGGACCAGCTTTGGCCGGCTTCGTCCGCTGCACACCTCGGCGGTGATCTTCGCTTTTGGCGGCAACGTGCTGGTCGCGACCTCCTTCTATGTGGTGCAGAGGACGTGCCGGGCACGGCTCGCCGGCGATCTGGCGCCATGGTTCGTCGTGCTCGGCTACAACTTCTTCATCCTGGTCGCGGGCACCGGCTATCTCCTCGGCGTGACGCAGTCCAAGGAATATGCGGAGCCTGAGTGGTACTCCGACCTGTGGCTGACGATCGTCTGGGTCGTCTATCTCCTGGTGTTCCTGGCGACGGTGATCAAGCGCAAGGAGCCGCACATCTTCGTCGCCAACTGGTTCTATCTCGCCTTCATCGTCACCATCGCGGTTCTTCACCTCGGCAACAACCCGGCGCTTCCGGTGTCGGTGTTCGGCTCGAAGTCCTACATCGCCTGGGGCGGCGTGCAGGATGCGATGTTCCAGTGGTGGTACGGCCACAACGCTGTCGGCTTCTTCCTGACCGCCGGCTTCCTCGCCATCATGTACTACTTCATCCCGAAGCGGGCGGAGCGGCCGATCTATTCCTACCGGCTGTCGATCATCCACTTCTGGGCGCTGATCTTCCTCTATATCTGGGCCGGTCCGCACCATCTGCACTACACGGCGCTGCCGGACTGGGCGCAGACGCTCGGCATGACGTTCTCGATCATGCTCTGGATGCCGTCCTGGGGAGGCATGATCAACGGCCTGATGACGCTGTCGGGCGCGTGGGACAAGCTGCGCACCGATCCGGTGCTGCGCATGCTGGTGGTCTCGGTCGCGTTCTACGGCATGTCGACCTTCGAAGGCCCGATGATGTCGATCAAGGTGGTGAACTCGCTGAGCCACTACACCGACTGGACCATCGGCCATGTTCACTCCGGTGCGCTGGGCTGGGTCGGCTTCGTCTCCTTCGGCGCGCTGTATTGTCTGGTGCCGTGGCTGTGGGGCCGCAAGCAATTGTACAGCCTGAAGCTCGTCAACTGGCACTTCTGGATCTCGACCATCGGCATCGTGCTCTACATCTCCGCGATGTGGGTCTCTGGAATCCTGCAGGGCCTGATGTGGCGCGCCTACACCTCGCTCGGCTTTCTCGAATATTCCTTCATCGAGACCGTGGAGGCGATGCATCCGTTCTACATCATCCGCGCCGCCGGCGGCGCGCTGTTCCTGATCGGCGCGCTGATCATGGCCTATAACCTCTGGATGACGGTGCGGGTAGGCGAGGTCGAAGTCACCACGCCGCTCGCGCTGCAGCCGGCGGAATAAGGAGCGTCAAAGATGTCCTTCTGGACCCGCCACCAAATCTTCGAAAAGAACTCGATCATCCTGATCGCGGGCATCCTGGTGGTGATCGCGATCGGCGGCCTGGTCGAGATCACGCCGCTGTTCTACCTCAAGAGCACGATCGAGGTGGTCGACGGCGTCAGGCCGTACACGCCGCTTGAGCTTGCCGGCCGCAACATCTATGTGCGCGAAGGCTGCTATCTCTGCCACTCGCAGATGATCCGGCCACTGCGTGACGAGGTCGAGCGCTACGGCCACTTCTCGCTCGCCGCCGAGAGCATGTACGACCATCCGTTCCAGTGGGGCTCCAAGCGGACCGGGCCGGACCTGGCGCGGGTTGGCGCCAAATATTCGGACGAGTGGCACGTCACCCACCTGACCAATCCGCGCGCGATCGTGCCGCAGTCGGTGATGCCGGGCTATCCCTTCCTCGCGAAGACCGAAATCGACACCTCGACGATAGCGGATCACCTGCGCACCAACCATGCTGTCGGCGTGCCCTACAGCGATGATCAGATCGCCAACGCGGTTGCCGACCTGAAGGCGCAGGCCGATCCCGACAATGCCGGCACCGATGCGTTTGCAAAGCGCTATCCGAAGGCGGTGGTCCGCAATTTCGACGGCAAGGGCGGGGCGCCGACAGAGATGGATGCGCTGGTCGCCTACCTGCAGATGCTCGGCACGCTGGTCGACTTCAAGCTCTACAACGAAAAAGCCAATCTTCGCTGAGAGACGGGACGATGAAAGCAATTCTGACGGTTCACAATCTGGCGTCGCACCTCGTGACGAGCGTATGGACGCCGATCTTCGTCGGCCTGTTCGTCGCGATCGTGATCTATGCGCTCTGGCCCCGCAACCAGGCCGCCTTCGATGAGGCATCGCGGATACCGCTGCGGGAGGAGTGAGAGACCATGGCTGAAACCGAACTCGACCACGTTTCCGGCAAGACCACGACCGGTCACCAGTGGGACGGCATCAAGGAACTCAACACGCCGCTGCCGCGCTGGTGGGTGCTGACCTTCTACGCCACCATCATCTGGGCGATCGGCTACTGGGTGGTGTACCCGGCGTGGCCGCTGTTGTGGAGCAACACGACCGGGCTGATCAAGTATTCGTCGCGTGCCGACGTCGGCGTCGAGCTGGCCAATCTCGAGAAGATCCGCGGCGACAAGATGGTCGCGCTCGGCGCGGCGTCGCTGGAAGACATCGAGAAGGATCCGGCGTTGCTGGCGCTCGCGCGCGCCCGCGGCAAGGCGGCTTTCGGTGACAATTGCGCGCCGTGCCACGGCTCGGGCGGCGCCGGCGCCAAGGGCTTTCCGAACCTGAACGACGACGACTGGCTGTGGGGCGGCTCGCTCGAGCAGATTCAACAGACCATCCAGTTTGGCGCGCGCTCCGGCAACGCCAAGGCGCATGAGGGCGCGATGCTTGCCTTCGGCAAGGACGGCATCCTGAAGAAGGACGAGATCGTCACGGTCGCCAACTATGTCCGTTCGCTCTCGGGCCTGCCGGCGAGCCAGGGCTACAATGCGGCCGCCGGCGCCAAGCTGTTCGCGGACAATTGTTCGAGCTGCCACGGCGAGAACGGCAAGGGCAACAAGGAACTCGGTGCGCCCGATCTCACCGACAAGATCTGGCTTTACGGCTCTGATGAGGCCACCGTGATCGAGACCATCACCAACGGCCGTGGCGGCGTGATGCCGGCATGGGTCGGCCGGCTCGATCCGTCCACCATCAAGGCGCTTGCGGTCTATGTGCATACGCTGGGCGGTGGCAAATAGGCCGCCTGTTTGCGCTGGATCAACTAAGGCACGGGGGGAGGGGTTAGCCTCTCCTCCCACGATGCCAGAAGAATCCCGGCCCATGAACAAGATCGTCCAGATAGACCCCGATCAAGTCGAAGACGTCGGGCCGCTTTATGCGGCCCGCAAGAAGGTCTACCCGCAGAAGGTCTCCGGGACCTTCCGCCGGATCAAATGGGGCCTGATGGCGTTCTGCCTCGGCGTCTATTATTTCCTGCCTTTCGTGCGCTGGAATCGCGGGCTCGGCGCGCCCGACCAGGCGGTGCTGATCGACCTGCCGAACAGCCGCTTCTATTTCTTCTTTATCGAGTTGTGGCCGCAGGAAGTCTATTACTTCACTGGCCTGCTGATCCTCGCCGCGATCACGCTGTTTCTGATGAACTCGGTCGGCGGCCGCATCTGGTGCGGCTATCTCTGTCCGCAGACGGTCTGGACCGACCTGTTCTACGCGGTCGAGCGGTTGGTCGAGGGCGACCGGCGCGAGCGGATGAAGAAGGATGCCTCCGCGCATCGCTGGACGCTGGAGCGCATCTCCGAGCTCGTGCTCAAGCATTCGATCTGGCTGATGATCGCCTGGTGGACCGGCGGCGCCTGGGTGCTCTATTTCACGGACGCGCCGACGCTCGTCAAAGAGCTCGTCACCTTCCAGGCGCCGGCGATCGCCTATATCTGGATCGCGATCCTGACCGCGACGACCTATCTGCTCGCCGGCTTCATGCGCGAGCAGGTCTGCGTCTATATGTGCCCGTGGCCGCGCATCCAGGCGGCGCTGACGGATGAATGGGCGCTCAACGTCACCTATCGCTACGACCGCGGCGAAAAGCGGATGTCGGTGAAGAAGGCGAACGAGCTGCGCTCGCTCGGCCAGCACGCCGGCGACTGCGTCGATTGCTATCAATGCGTCGCGGTCTGCCCGACCGGCATCGATATCCGTAACGGGCCGCAGCTCGACTGCATCCAGTGCGGACTGTGCATCGACGCCTGCGATACCGTGATGAAGAAGATCGGCCGGCCGACGCGGCTGATCAGCTACGACAACGACATCAACATCCAGCGCCGGATCGAAGGCAAGCCGCCGATCTACCGCATCGTGCGGCCGCGCACCATCATCTATACCGCCATGATCGCGCTGGTCGGCGGCATCATGGTCTATACGCTCGCGACGCGTTCGCTGCTCGACATCAACGTGCTGCACGACCGCAACCCGGTCGCGGTCAAGCTCAGCGACGGCTCGATCCGCAACGCCTATACGGTGCGCTTCCTCAACAAGCGCGGCTTCGATCGCGTGGTGGCGATCGACATCGACGGCCCGCAGGATGCCAAGCTTCATGTCGTCGGCGGCGACTCGATCACGCCCGACCGTCCCATGATCGTGCTTGGGCGCGACGGCACCACCGAACTGCGGGTGCTTGTCACCGCGCCTTCCGACCGGAATCCCGAGAAGTCGATCCCGGTGAAATTCCGCGTCACCGATATCGGCCTCGGCGAAGTCGCCTCCGCCACCGACAATTTCGTCGCGCCGTAACAGGAAGTGGAGCCGTCATGAGCAGAGCCAGTGCATCGCCGAAGCCGCTGACCGGGGGCAAGGTGCTTGCCATGCTGGTGGCGTTCTTCGGGGTGGTGATCGGCGTCAACTTCACCATGATGAAGCTGGCCACACTCACGTTGCCCGGCACTGACGTCGACAGCGCCTACGCGGCGAGCCTTGCCTATGAGAAGGAAATCGCGGCGGCGCGCGACCAGGACGCCCGCAACTGGAAGGTCGATGCACATCTGGCGCGCGACGCCAATGGCGGCACGGCGCTCGAAGTCGAAGCGCGCGACGGCAACGGCAGGCCGTTGACCGGATTGCAATTCACCTCCCGTCTGGAGCGCCCGACCGACCGGCGCGCCGACCAGGCGATCGAGCTGTCCGAAGCCGGCGGCGGCCGCTATCGCGGCAACGGCAGCGCGATCGGTCCAGGGCAATGGGACCTCGTGCTGGAAAGCGAGGCTCAGGGGCGGCGCGTGTTCCTGTCAAGGAACCGCGTGATGCTGAATTAAGAGGGCGCGATGCAGGCGACACGGGACTTTTCGCACTACGTCAAACATCTCGGCTCCGGGCTGGCGCATATCGACCTCGCGGTCGAGGGCGTGAGCTGTGCCGGCTGCATGTCGAAGATCGAGCGCGGGCTTTCAGCGATTCCCGATGTGACGCTGGCGCGCGTCAATCTCACCGACCGACGCGTGGCGTTGGAGTGGAAAGAGGGCGCGCTCGACCCGGCGCGCTTCATCGATCGGCTCGCCGAGCTCGGCTACAAGGCCTATCCGTTCGAGACGGTCAGCGCTGAAGCCGCCGAGGTCGAGAATTCGCGCTTCCTGCTGCGCTGCCTCGGCGTTGCGGCGTTCGCGACCATGAACGTGATGATGCTGTCGATCCCGGTATGGTCCGGCAATGTCAGCGACATGCTGCCGGAACAGCGCGATTTCTTCCACTGGATGTCGGCGCTGATCGCGCTGCCGGCAGCCGCCTATGCCGGCCAGCCATTCTTCCGCTCGGCGTTCAACGCGCTGCGCACGGGCAATGTCAACATGGACGTGCCGATCAGCATCGGCGTGATCCTCGCTCTTGCCATGTCCATCGTCGAGACCATCGGACATGCCGAGCATGCTTATTTCGATGCGGCGATCATGCTGCTCACTTTCCTCCTGGTCGGGCGCTATCTCGACCAGAACATGCGGCGGCGTACTCGCGCGGTCGCCGGCAATCTCGCCGCGCTCAAGGCGGAGACCGCAACGAAGTTCGTTGGACCTGACGAGATTTCGGTGGTGCCGGCCGCGGCGATCAAGGCCGGCGATATGGTGCTGCTGCGGCCCGGCGAGCGCTGCGCGGTCGACGGCACCGTGATCGAGGGCCGGTCGGAGATCGACCAGAGCCTGATCACCGGCGAGACGCGGCACGCGGCGGTCGAGGCGGGGAGCGACGTCTATGCCGGCTCGCTCAACATCTCCGGTGCGTTGCGCATCCGCGTCTCGGCGGCGGCCGAAGGCACACTGCTGGCGGACATCCAGCGATTGCTCGATCACGCCGTGCAGGCGCGCTCGCGCTATGTGCAGCTCGCCGACCGTGCGTCGCGGCTCTATGCGCCGGTGGTGCATGCGACCGCGCTCTTGACCATGATCGGCTGGCTGATCGCCGGCGCGAGCCTGCACGATTCCATCATCACCGCGATCGCGGTGCTGATCATCACCTGTCCCTGCGCGCTGGGGCTCGCGATCCCGACGGTGCAGACGATTGCCGCAGGCGCGATGTTCCGCGCCGGCGTGCTGATCAATTCGGGCGATGCCATCGAGCGCGTGGCCGAGGTTGGTCACGTCATCTTCGACAAGACGGGAACGCTCACGTTGCCCGAACTCGACGTGGTGAATTCTACGGCCGTGCCGGCCGATGTGTTCGAACTGGCAGGCCGGCTCGCGCTGGCAAGCCACCATCCGGTCGCTGCGGCGCTGTCGCGCGCGGCCGGTGCGAAATCGCCGCTGCCCGGCGTCACGGAAGAGCCGGGGCAGGGGGTGCGCGGCAGCTTCGGCGGCGAGGAGGTCAGGCTCGGCCGTCCGTCGTTCTGCAACGCGGAGGACCTCGCCGAGGAGATCCTGCGCCGCGATCCCGAAGCGTCGGTGGTCGCGTTTGCGCGCGGCGAACAACGCTATGCGTTCGCGGTTCGCCAAGGCTTGCGGCCGGACGCGCGAGAAGTCGTCGCCGCGCTGCAGCGGCGCGGCATTGCGGTCGAGATCTTGTCGGGAGATCGCGAACCCGCGGTGCGGGCGGCGGCCGAGACGCTTGGTATTGCCGAATGGCGCGCCGGCGTGACGCCGGCTGACAAGATCGCACGGATCGAGGAATTGAAGCGGCAGGGCGTCAAGGTGATGATGGTCGGCGACGGCTTGAACGACGCGCCGTCGCTTGCGGCGGCGCATGTCTCGATGTCGCCGATCTCGGCTGCGCATCTGAGCCAGGCGACCGCGGATCTCGTCTTCCTCGGCAAGGGCCTCGCGCCTGTCATTGCAGCCGTTGACTATTCGCGCAAGGCGCTGCGGCTGATGCGGCAGAATCTCTATCTCGCGGTCGGCTACAATTTCCTCGCGGTGCCGATCGCGATCCTGGGCTTCGTGACGCCGCTGATCGCAGCAGCGGCGATGTCGGGCTCCTCGATCCTGGTGATGCTGAACGCGCTGCGCGGACGTCGGGTGCGGCAGGAGAAGGTGTGATGGAAGTGATCGCGTTCCTGGTGCCGTTGGCGCTGCTGCTCGGGTTGTTCGGATTGCTCGGATTCCTGTGGTCGCTGAAGAACGGCCAGTACGATGATCTCGAGGGCGCCGCCTGGCGGGCGATCTCCGACGATGACGAAATACCGACAACAGAGGGGCGCGAGCCGTCGGCGGCCCATCGTCACGGCGTTTGATCTGGCGCAATGCCGGTGACCCCGCGCAGGCCGATAGTGAGCGTGCTGAAAAACTGCGGGAGGGTGCCATGACATCGACAGCACGGACGGAATCGATCGCGGGCAGGCTGATCGGCAAGCTCACGGGCTTCCTTGACCGGTTCCGCGATGTCGGCGAGATCCGCAATCTCAGCCCCGCCGAGGCCTGTTCCGTGGCGCATGACCTCCGGATCGCGCCGAGCGATCTCGAGATGCTGGTTGCCCGAGGGCGCCATGGTGCCAACGAATTGCCGCAGATGCTGAAGGCGCTCGGGATCGACGAAGGTGCCATCAAGCGCGCGGAGCCGGGCGCGCTGAATGATATGAGGCGGGTGTGCGCGCTCTGCATCGAGAAATCCCGCTGCAACCGCGAGCTCGAGGCCGGAACCGCGGCCCTGCATCATCGCGAATATTGCGCCAACACCTACACGATCGACTCGCTCGGGACGGAGCCGAAGCCCGACCAGACCGAGCTCCAGCTTCGCGGGCCCTGCTGCTGCTGAGCGGGAACGTTCGTCTTCCCGACTGGACCGGCGCCGGCGGTGCCGGCAGGCCAAACTGTACCGTATCCTTGAAGGCGGGGCCCTGCTAACCATGGGCATGGGCGGCGGCCGGCTGGTCGCCGCGATCGTCTGTGTGCGCCGGCGCAACGCCTGCGCGTTTTACGAGAAGGATACGAGCAATGATCGAAACCGTTGGCATCATCGGGGCAGGCACTATGGGCAACGGCATCGCCCAGATCTGCGCCGCCGCCGGGCTTCAGGTGGTGATGGTCGATATCTCGGACGCCGCCGTGCAGCGCGGGCTGGCAACCGTCGGCAGCAGCCTGGACCGCCTGGTCAAGAAGGAGAAGATGACCGAGGCCGACAAGAACGCCGCGCTCGGACGCATCAATGCGACCACCGACAAGGCCAAGCTTGCCGCCTGCGATCTCGTGATCGAGGCAGCGACCGAGAACGAGGAATTGAAGCTCAAGATCCTAAAGGATCTCAGCGCGACGCTGAACCCGCGGGCGGTGATCGCTACCAATACGTCTTCGATCTCGATCACCAAGCTTGCCACTGCGACTGACCGGCCGGACCGCTTCATCGGCATGCACTTCTTCAACCCGGTGCCGGTGATGGCGCTGCTCGAACTGATCCGCGGCCTGCAGACCTCGGACGATACGCTGGCCAAGGCGGAAGCTTTTGCGAAGCGCGTCGGCAAGGTCGCGATCACAGCCAAGAACAGCCCCGGCTTCGCGGTCAACCGCATCCTGTGCCCGATGATCAACGAGGCGATCTTCGCGCTGCAGGAAGGGATCGCCACCGCCGAGGAGATCGACGCCGGCATGAAGCTCGGCTGCAACCACCCGATCGGTCCGCTGGCGCTCGCCGACCTGATCGGGCTCGACACCATGCTGTCGGTGATGGACGTGTTCTACAACGGCTTCAACGATCCGAAATATCGCGCAGCGCCGCTGCTCAAGGAGATGGTCGACGCCGGCTATCTCGGCCGCAAGAGCGGCAGGGGTTTTTACGACTACGGCAAGGCGTGAGTCAGGCTTTGCCCACCCTGCGACTTCGTTGCAACATGAGAGACGCGGGCGCGATGCCAATTGATGTGCCCTCGCCCCTTGTGGGAGAGGGCCGCTCACGTGTCTGCAGCGAGCTCGCTGGGGTGAGGGGTTCTCTCCACTCGCGCTGTCGCCCGCGGAGAGAACCCCTCATCCGTCGCGCATTTCATGCGCGCCACCTTCTCCCACAAGGGGAGAAGGGAAGCCTTCACTTCACCAGCGCGCAGCCGCCGTCCTTCAGCGGGCGGAAGGCCTGGTCGCCGGGGACCTCGGCCAGCACCTTGTAATAGTCCCAGGGCACCTTGGATTCCTCGGGCTTCTTCACCTCGAACAGGAACATGCTGTGCACCATGCGGCCGTCCGCGCGCAGCACGCCGTTGTCGGTGAAGGCGTCGCGCACCGGCATTTCGCGCATCTTGGCCATCACGGGTTTTGTGTCTTTGGTGCCCGCAGCCTGCACGGCCTTGAGATAGTGCAGAGTGGCGCTGTAGGTCGCGGCCTGGTTCATCGTCGGCATCCGCTTCATGCGCTCGAAGAATCGCTTGCCGAAGGCGCGGGTCTTGTCGTTGAGGTCCCAATAGTAGGCCTCGGTGACGATCAACCCCTGTGCGAGCTTCAGCCCGAGGCTGTGCACATCGGAGATGAACATCACGATTGCCGCCAGATTCTGCCCGCCGGCGACGATGCCGAATTCGCCGGCCTGCTTGATGGTGTTGATGGTGTCGCCGCCGCCATTGGCGAGGCCGATGATCTTGGCCTTTGACGCCTGCGCCTGCAGCAGGAAAGAGGAGAAATCCGCCGTGTTGAGCGGATGCTTGACGCTGCCGAGCACCTTGCCGCCGGCGGCCTTCACGACATCGCCGGTGTCGCGCTCGATCGAATGGCCGAACAGATAGTCCGCGGTGATGAAGAACCAGCTGTCGCCGCCGTTCTTGACGATGGCGCTGCCGACGGTGTGGGCGTTGGAATAGGTGTCGTAGGTCCAGTGCGCGACGTAGGGACCGCAGGACTTGCCGGTGATATCTGAGCTCGCGGCGTCCGTGACGATCATGATCTTCTCGTACTGCTTGGACAATTCCATCACCGCAAGCGCGGTGGCGGACGTCGGCAAATCGATGATCATGTCGACGCCTTCGTTCTCCCACCATTTGCGGGCCATGGTGGCCGCGATATCAGGCTTGTTCTGCACGTCCGCGGAGGCGAGTTCGATGGGCTTGCCAAACATGGTGCCGCCGAACTCCTCGATCGCCATCTTGGTCGCTTCGACATTCCCCGCGCCGCCGATGTCGGAATAGACCGACGAGAAATCGGTGAGCACGCCGATCTTCAGCGGTGTCGCGGCTGGCTGTGCGAAAGCAGGGCTGATCAGCAGGGTGAACAACAGGCCAGCCGCCGACAACATCGTTGCGATGGGTCTCATCGGTATTTCCTCCCGGTTTTTTATCGTTGCCCGACAAAGTAGATTTTGATTTCCATCCGAGTCAATTGCGATAATCTGGCGCGTCAAAATACGTGTGCATGGGGCATGCACGGCCGGTTCGGCGCAAACAGAACGAAAAAGCATCGTCCGAACCAGAAGAAACGGCGGACGTTCAGGGAGGGAAACATGACCGCGGACATCACCACGACCATTCAGAAGGCGCGCGAGCAAAGCATCGGCGACCTCTTGCGCCGCTCGGCCCGGCGCTATCCCGACAAGACCGCGCTGGTCTGCGGCGCGGTGAGCTGGACCTATGCGGAGATGGACGCGATCTGCAACCGCCTTGGCCGCGGCCTCGGTGGTCTCGGGATGAAGAAGGGCGACCGCGTCGCGGTGCTGTCGCGCAACTCGCACGCTTTTGCCGCGCTGCGCTTTGCGCTCGCCAAGATCGGCGCGATCCTGGTGCCGATCAATTTCATGCTGAACCCGGACGAGATCAATTTCATCCTCGCCAACTCCGGCGCCCGGCTGCTCGCCGTCGGTCCCGATCTCGTCGACGCCGGCCGCGCCGCAACCGCCAAGGGCACGAAGGTCGAGAAACTGATCTGGCTCCCGGGCGAGGATGCCGCCGAGCCGCCGAGGGACATCACGACCTTTGCGGACCTGCTTGCTGCCGACGGCTTGCCGCTCGAGGCTTCCGTCGACAGCCGCGACATCGCGCAGATCATCTATACCAGCGGCACTGAGTCGCTGCCCAAGGGCGCCGTCCTCACCCATGAAGCGGTGATGTGGCAATATGTGAGCTGCATCATCGACGGCGGCATGGCGGCGGAGGACACCATCCTGCACGCGCTGCCGCTCTATCACTGCGCGCAGCTCGACGTCTTCCTCGGTCCCGGCATCTATCTCGGCGCGACCAACGTGATCACCGGCAAGCCGGTGCCGGATCACATCCTCTCGCTGATCGCGGCGCACAGGATCAACGCCTTCTTTGCGCCGCCGACGATCTGGATCGCGATGCTGCGCTCGCCGGCCTTCGACAAGACCGACCTGTCGAGCCTGCAAAAGGGCTATTACGGCGCATCCATCATGCCGGTGGAAGTGCTGCTCGAATTGCAGCGGCGCCTGCCGGGCGTCAAGTTCTGGAACTTCTACGGCCAGACCGAGATCGCGCCGCTCGCGACCGTGCTGAAGCCCGAGGATCAGTTGCGCAAGGCGGGATCGGCGGGCAAGCCCGCGCTCAATGTCGAGACGCGCGTGGTGAACGCCGACATGGAGGACGTCAAGGTCGGCGAGGTCGGCGAGATCGTGCATCGCTCGCCACATCTGTTGTCCGGCTACTACAACGATCCCGCCAAGACGGAGGCCGCCTTTGCCGGCGGCTGGTTCCACAGCGGCGATCTTGCAACCGTTGACGAGGAGGGGCACGTCACCGTGGTCGACCGCGTCAAGGACATGATCAAGACCGGCGGCGAGAATGTCGCGAGCCGCGAGGTCGAGGAGATGGTCTATCGGCTGCCGGCGGTCTCCGAAGTCGCGGTGGTCGGCCTGCCGGATCCGCGCTGGATCGAGGCGGTGACCGCGATCGTGGTGGTCAAGAGCGGCGAAACGCTGGATGAGGAGACCGTCATCAGGCATTGCGCCGGCCAGATGGCGCATTTCAAGGTGCCGAAGCGTGTGATCTTCGTCGACAGCCTGCCCAAGAACCCGAGCGGCAAGCTGCTGAAGCGGGAATTGCGGACGCGTTTCCTTGGCAGCGAAACACTCGATCGTGCGATTCAGAAAAACTTCGTGGGCTGAGCAGCCGATTCAAGCGCGCATGAACGGCTCACGACGCCATAGCTGATCGGATTTCCTTGGGCGACCGTATATGGTTGTGTCACAGCCGTGGTATACCGCGGCAGCGACGAAGCACCATTGCGACACGCAGGGGCCGATGCTCAAGAAATCCGACGGCGCCGAGCTGGCCGCGGGGACCGGGACACGCGTTGTTCCGCTCGATCGCGCGCGCACCTTCATCACCTTCCTGGTGGTGCTGTACCACGGCGTGATCAACTACACCTATTTCGGCATTGGCGGCGACCGGATGCGATGGCTCGGCTTCGATCTGATCGCGCTGTTCAACGACAGCTTCTTCATGGCCTGCATGTTCTTCATCTCGGGCCTCTTCGTTCACGACAGCCTGGCGCGCAGGGGGCCGGCGAACTTCCTCGGCAGCCGCGCGTGGCGGCTGGGCATCCCATATCTGGTGTCGATCTTCGTGCTGATGCCGATCGCTTACTACCGCTACCATGTGACGGAGCTTAGTTTCCCGCAGTTCTACCGGCACATGGTTACGGTCGGCCCGTGGTCGTCGGGGTCGGCCTGGTTCCTGTGGGTGCTGCTTGCGCTGAACGCGATCGCCGCATTGATTTGGGCCGTGGCACCGCGCGCGATCCCTGCGCTCGGGCGGCTCGTCGACGGCTTCCGTCAGCGGCCGATGGCGGCCTTCGCCACGTTCCTGATTTTCTCGATCGTGATCTATCTGCCGCTGCGGCTGGAGTTCGGCGATGCCGCCTGGTTTGTGCCCGGCCATTACCCGCTGCCGATCCAGACCAGCCGCATCCTGCTTTACACCGGCTACTTCTTCACCGGCGTCGCGGTCGGCGCCATCAGCCTGCGAGGCGGGATACTGGCGGAGGATGGGGAGCTGGCGAAGCGCTGGATGCTGTGGCTCACTTGTGGGCTCGCGTTCTACGGTGTCATCCTGCTCCTGGTCTATGTCCATCACAGCGTGCTGCCGGATTTCCGTTCACCGCCGCTGTGGTGGCACACCGCCTACGGCCTGGCCTTTGCGATGTTCAACGCGGCGATGACCTTCACAGTGCCCGCGCTGTTCCTGCGCTTTGCGCAATCACGGTTTCGGTTCCTCGATGCGATGCGGCCTTCAGCCTACGGCATCTATCTCGTGCATTTCGTCCCGCTGATCTGGCTCCAATATCTCGTCTACGAGCCGGCGTTGCCGGTGTTCGCCAAATTCGCGATCGTCTTTCTCGGCACGCTGTTCATCAGTTGGGGCGCGACCATCTTGCTACGCAGAATTCCGCTCGTCGCGCGCATGATCTGACCCGTGGTCGGGAGGGGCCGATCTGGGCCGGACGGCCTTATGGGGCCTTTATAAAAAGACAAGGCGGCCACCATGGAATTTACACGCCTTGCCATTCACCTTCCGGACAAGCGTTCGGTCGCGCCGTGGCGATAAGGACAGAAGATGATTCTCCGCTTTGAGCGTCGGGGCCGGCAAATTCACCTGCGCGGTGTTCGCGCTGCTTGGAGGCCAAGATGACGGTCTATCATGCATACATCGTTGGGCTGCACGGCCGATCGATTGGAGTGGTTCGGATAGATTGCGTCGATGACGACTCGGCCATCAAATCCGCCGAGCGTCTTGTCGACAGCCACGATGTGGAGCTCTGGCAGATGGATCGGCCCGTCGCCAGGTTCGACGCCCCGTCGAAGCAGGTGTTCAGAAAATAGCCATCACCTTACGATGGACAGGCGAACCTCCTGCGTCGTTCCGACGGGCGGTGGTTCGATGCCCGAATTTGGCGGGGGAGACGTGGCGAAGAAGCCGAACGCGGGTATCACCATCTCGAGTTCTCGCCGGTAAGCTTCGTAGTCAGGTGCACCGGGCTGAATGAAGCCAAGCTGAGGGGTTTGGTCAGCGACACGCCTGAGCACAATCGGAGCGCTCGCCGGCGTGAAACGTGCACCAGCAGGGTTTGATAACGTTGTGACCAGGCCGCGGGCGGGCTCGTTACCTTCGGGGCGAGATACCATGATCAGGCGCATCGCCCCCTTTTCGACCGTGACGAAGCTGATGAACGGCCGGCCGTCCGGGACGTAGACTCGACCTCTTTGCGTGTGTCCGGCATCGACACGTTCACGCTCCTCAAACATGAGGCACGATTCTGTCTCGTCCCAATGAACAGCTATCAAGTAGGCATTGATGACCTCAGCGGAAGAGAAGGCTGGCCGGAAACACACATAACGCCCTTCCAAAGCCTCGACGCTTGCGCGGGTGTAGCGGCCGAGATCATGCGCAGCCTCGGATCCGGACGGCGATGCGGCCTCGGAATCGTCAGCAATCAAGGGCGCCTGAATAGTCGCGGGCGGATATTTGGCGGCGTTCTCGGCGGCATCTTTGCGTATGCGCTCGGACCTATTGAACATCGCGAGAACCATGGCGCCGACGCTGAAGCCAGTCAGCCCCGTGCTCAGTAGTATGTTTCGAACCGCGTGTTCAGGATGCACGTAGAACTGAGCCAGAACGTTTTCGTCGAGGAGTGATCCGACCAGCCATCCCGCGCCCATGAGTGCGAGTCCGTTGCCGACCGCCCCGAAAAACGACGCGCGGTACCAAGTCCAATCCAAGGAGCCCAGATAGGAACAAAGAAGGCCAAGTGAGATCGTGCAAATGAAGGGTGTGATGATTCCTGGCAAACGCTCAACCAACTGAGCGAAGACCCCCTGAAATCCGTGATCCTGCATCAATGCGGGCACCAGCGGAATGCCGATCCGCACGGCGATTGCCAGCCCCACGACGATCAGGGCCGCGAGTATGAGTTCGGCTATGGGCGGAAACGCCGTCTTGTCTCCCTGGTGGCGCTCTATGAAGCGTTGCGCTACCACGATTGCTCCGAGGACTGCGAACCCCATCGAGACGCCGAAGGTGATTGCAATGATGAGAGCTTTTCCCATTCCGATCGGACGCGTCCCCGGCATGAACATCATCATGCCGACGCTCAGAAGGATTACGAACAGGATCGTGGCTACCCATTTATCCGGTCCGAACCTTGGTGTTGGGTGAGCATCGAATCCCATGTCCTTAAGGCGCTCAAGTCGCCCATTGTGTGTCATCTCGCAGAAAAGGACATAGCGCGCGACGAGGCTACAAGTAAGGTTCGAAACCTCCGCAATGTTGCAATTCAACGCTTCCTTCAATTCGCGGGTTGGTTGCAGAGATGTGAAAAACGCAAGGCCAGTGTGCATCAGGTCTTCGTAACGTGCATCTGCGCGAGCGGCTATCGCCTCACCCTGTTGCATGATCCTGGCGTAGGCGGATTTGCTATATCCGTTCCTGGCAAATTCAGGAACTGTGCCGTTGTTCCCGGGCCCGACGAACAGGTTGTACAACGCGATAGCCCGCGTGAAGCGGGCAGGAAGCTCGCCATCCCTGCTGAAGTCCAGCGCTCGCACACCGATATTCTCGGAAATGATTTTGGTGATTTGACCTCGAAGCTTTCCCGCCGGCTCAAAACCCGCGTCTTGCGCGAGTTCGATCGCCAGTCGATCGGCTTCGCGCGGAATCGCAGCTATCTTTATGCAGAACGCCCGCGCGGCCGAATCGATTCTCGCCACCTGACGGAATTGCGAAGCAACAACGATGATGAGCGCGGCCACGATTGGAGCATATAAAGCGAGTGCGGCTTGCGCCTCCGGATTCACCCCTGTCGTCGCCTTGCTGATCCAGTCGTAGCCAATGCTACCCTGGAAAAGTCCGATCATCACCAGACCCCAGAGCGGGATGAGCAGGGCGAAATAAAGAATAACGCCGAGGAAGAACAGCGCAAAGGTCGTGCCCGACCGATTGGTGGGCGGCGAGTTGAAGCGCGACCAGGCAACCACGTAGAGTGCCAGGACCGCAATGATCCACTCACTCTTGGTGACGATCTCACGGAAAATGGTCATGTCATACACTCCCACACAGCCAACCGACGGCTGGACATCGGCGCTGCCTCTCGGCGAGGCGATCTCAAATGAATGCGGGTGTGCGCGATCGAGACAGGCGCTGCGCGTCGTTCGCACACGTGCCCCAAACAACTCAGCGAAATATACCGTGAAATAAAACGGGGAGTGTGATGTGGCCCACAGTTGTCGGAGAAATTCCGTTTAGACCGTCATTGCTTCGGTGAACGATGCCCCTTGGCGGCCTTCGATCGTTCAAGCCGACTTGCCCAGCCATGGTCTGCTCTGCCGCTAGCAGCGGACATCGTTTGTGTGTGAGCCCACGACGTGATTGCAGCGAAAGGTCTCGCACGCCGAACACGTCAAGGCGCGTGAACCATGGGCCCGTAGTAGCCGCCCCAGTGGCCCCACATATCGCGGCCTTCATAACCGCAGAGCTCGCTACGCAAATCGCTAGCGCGGCTACCGTAGCAGGGACGCCAGTCGTTATAGCCCGTGCCGATAATGGCATTTGCGTCGGCGTTCTCTGTGAGGTGCCGCGAGTGAACATAGTTCTCGCGAGCCAGAGCGGGAGTTGCGAACATGGCCGCGCCGATCAGCGCGGCTGAGAAAAATTTGGACCTGCCCACTCGGTTTCTCCATCGGACACGAAAGCCAACGGCGGTTGAGTTACCTAGGGAGATGGAGAAGCGATCGACCGATTAAAGGAACATTCTTTCACAACGTTTCAACCAAGCGCGAGGCAGCCGAGTCCATACGCCTTGTGCCGGCAGGTGGCGGTGTCGTTGATTACGTCTGCAACAGTTTTGTCCACGCTTGAAATGACGCGCTAGCGCAACGCGCCAAGCCTGGGCCGCCTCGAGTGGCGACGGCAGGGCCTAGGCGGCCAATCCGAAGTCCGAGAGTTTAACGCGGTTGCGACCGGAGGTCTTCGCCTCATAGAGAGCTTCATCCGCCCGGATCAGCAGCGAGTGGATCGTCTCCGATCCGGTGGCGTAGGCAATTCCGCCGCTTACGGTCGCGCGGATGGGTCCCAAGGGAGTAGGGACGGACATTGCCTCGATCTGTGCTCTTATGCGCTCGGCAACGGCTGCCGACGCCCTTGGACTCGAGTTCAACATCACGATGCAGAATTCTTCGCCGCCAATTCGCGCGGCCAGATCGTCTGAACGGATATTTGCCGTGATGATCTCGGCAAAGGCTTTCAGCGTCCGGTCGCCGGAATCGTGTCCGAACCGATCGTTGATGGACTTGAAGTGGTCCAGATCCATTGCCACGACAGCGGTGCCAACCGCGACTTGGCCGGGCGGACCATCGAACAGCGCGCGGCGATTTAAGAGTCCGGTCAAGGCGTCCGTCATGGCTTCCGACCTATGCCGGTTTGCGATCCGCGCCTGATTGAGGGTGAGCGATAATGTGCCGATGCCGGTCAACCCGGCGATCACGACGATGGAATTGATGTCTTCGGCCCAATTGGACGGACGAGCCGTCAGGACGAACTGGCCTTGTTCGGCGAGGGCGTAGCCACAGGCGACAAAAGATGCCGAAGCTATCAGATAGAGCGTCGCATTGGCCGCCATCAGGAGCGGCGATTCGGCGCGCGCGGTCCAGTATTGGAGGGCGGCCAGCAGGAGCAGCATGCCGATCGCCAGATTGGCAGAGATCGTGCCGGTGCCGGAATAGCCCATCGCGAACGCGGCGGACGTGCACAGAATGCCAAGGCCGGCAACGGTGAATGCAGTGAGCCAATTGAACCGCCTCGAGCAAAACTTGGCTGAGCCTGCATAGAGCAGTCCGAAGCCGAAAATAAGCAGCATGAACGACGCAAGCAGCAAATTGGCGTCGTACCTTTCAATGACGCTGCCAAAGAACGCCACTCCGGCGACGATAAAGGCGAGGCCGATCGACCAGCTCAGCAAGTGGGTCTCGGATTTTCCGACGACCCACATCATGCAGAGGGTGAGGCCGAGGGACGCGCCCGAGAAGCCGATTGCGACGAGGATCGAAAACTGGTCGAGAAGCATGAGGCCGGGCCGCGGTGGGATCGGGGCCTTAATACGTCATGGATCGTTACCCAATGATGGGAGCGGCAAGTCGTTTGCAGTGCAGGGTAATCAAATGGTTATCGCTTTCGGTTGAAAACCGTCCAATTGGTGCCGCGGATTTCGTAAGCGAAAAGAGGAGGATACTGGATATTCCGAAACCTCGAATTGAGGTCATAAGTCGAGCGGATTGCGATCAAGCTCAACCTCGCCCCGCGAGCGGGGCGAGGTTGCGAAAACGTCAGGAGCCCTCGAACTTGAACGATACGTTGAGCTTGGCGCGATAGGCCTCGACTTGCCCCTTGCCATCCAGTTGCATATCGAGTTTGACGACCTCGGCGACGCGAAGATCTCGGAGAGTTTTTGCGGCTTGCCCGACCGCGTTGGCCGCGGCCTTTTCCCAGGATTCGGTGCTGGTGCCGATCAGTTCGATGACCTTGTAGACGCTCTCAGGCATGTCGTCCTCCTGTTCGGAATGAAGCAGGAAGCAGGCGCTCCCTGCCGCCGTCGAAACTAGCATCACGATATCGGCGTTGAAAAGGACGCCACCGTCGAAGGCTGCGACTCATCTCGTTCGACTGCTTGAGGAACAATCTCAACTTGTGCTTTGATCTCGCGGCCACAACCGAGGTTTTATCATGACTTATCCGCGTTTCCTGGTGTTACGGATGTTTGCCTTTGTCCCTTTCGGCTTCCGCCATGGTTTCGCAATTTGGATCATCGCCTGCGCCGCGGTGGTCACCGCAAGCGCAGCATCGGCACAGCCGCTCCCGCCCGGCGTGCCCGAGAAGATGCCGGCCGACATTCCCTATGGGACGCCGATTTCGTTGGATGTTGCCCGACAAGCGGTGGACGCCGCGTTTGCGGAAGCGTCCAAGCGCGGGTGGAAGATGGCCATCGCGGTCGTGTCGCCGTCGGGCGACCTGACCTATTTCGTGAAAATGGACGACACCATGTTGGCATCGCCGACCATCGCCCAGAACAAAGCGCGCACCGCCGCGCGCTTTCGGCGCGACACCAAGGGCATGTTCGATCTGATGGAAACCGGCCATCCGTATGTGATGACGCTCGATCCGACGCTGGTCGCATCGGCGGGCGGCATACCGATCATCATCGAAGGCAAGGTCATCGGCGCAATTGGATGCAGCGGAGGGGCGGGCGCGCAGGACGCTGTCGTCTGCCAGGCGGGCATCGAGGCCGTTACCCGCAAATAGTGCCAGGCGCGAGGATGAGGCCGCGGCCTCATCGGCGTCGCAACGATGCGAAACAGCATCTGAAGACGCGCGTGTAGTGCTCCCCGGAAAGCGGCGGCTTTCACATCGTTGTATGTTGCGCTATATATCGTGGGCGAACAGCCGGGCCGGAAGAGCTACGGAGTTCCGGTCCTGCGGACGCGCAGTGAGCGATCATCGATCGATGATCGTCCCCTCGAGGCATTGCCTCGTCCACCCACGTCCATCAGGAACCAAAACATGAAGCAGAATGACAGCGTTGCCCTTTGCTCGCTGCGACAGGGAGACTTGCTCAAGAACATCAATGCATGGGCGCTCGGCGCGGCCGGGTTGATATTGCTCATGCTCGGCACGGCGCGTGCCGAGACGCCGATCGGCGTGCCCGACAAGAGCCATCCGGAGAGCGTCACGGCCACCAGCGACGGCACGCTCTATGTCGGAAGCTTCAACCAGGGTGGCGTCATAAAGGCCGCACCTGGCGGAAAGACGGAGCAGTTCATCTCGCCCGGCGCGGGCGGCAGCCGCTCGGTGCTTGGCGTGCTCGCCGATGAAAAGAGCCGTACCTTGTATGTCTGCTCCAACGACTTGAGCGGCTCGGGCGTTGCTGGTCCGAGCGAGACCAAGGGCGCCTGGCTGAAAACCTTCGACCTTGGCACCGGCGCCCCGAAGGCGAGCTTTCAGCTCAAGGATCCGAAATCGCTTTGCAATGATATCGCGGTCGGAGGCGACGGAACCGCTTACGTCACCGACTCCTTCGCGCCCTATGTCTACAGCCTGAAGCCGGGCGGCACGGCGCTCGACGTGTGGGCGACCGATCCGCTGCTGGCACCGGCAAAGGACGGGGTCGGGCTCGACGGCATCGCGGTCGGATCGGACGGCCATCTCTACGTCACGACCTTCATTCCCGCCAAACTGTTCAGGATCGCGGTCAAGGATGGCAAAGCGGGGGAGATCACCGAGTTGAAGCCGTCCCGTCCGCTGGATCACGCGGATGCGATGCGTGCGTTCGGCGGCGACTTCCTGCTGGTCGAAGGCGCCGGCCGGCTCGACAAGGTCACGGTGACGGGCGATGAGGCCAAGGTCGACGTGATCAAGGACGGCCTGGCCGAGCCTGTTTCGGTGACCCAGGTCGGCAACACCGGATGGATCGCCGAGGGCAAGCTGTCCTACCTGCTCGGTCCCAACAAGGGCAAGGATCCCGGTCCATTCGCGATCACGCCAGTTCCGTTAAAGTAACACGTGAGCTAGAGTCTCGGTTCTGACTTGAATCAGAACCGAGACTCTAGATTCTTGTTTTGACGCGTTTTCTTCCCGCGAACCGGTGCCCTTCGCTCGAAAACGCGCTGGTTGCTGTCGTGTAGGAGAGACGCGCCGGCCGACGCCGACTGCGGCGTTATCGGCCGGCGCTCATCTTGTCCGTGAAAAGCTTCAATGGCATTCTAGGGAATAGACGCAACCGACGGATTCTACATGTCAAAACCGGGCGCCAAATCGCTTCCACATTTGAGCGTTCGCATCGATCTCGATAGCGACGAGAGGATCGGGCCCGGCAAGATCCAGTTGCTCGAGCAAATCCGCGATTGCGGTTCGATTTCCGCGGCCGGGCGCGCCATGGAGATGTCCTACAAGCGGGCGTGGGACCTGGTCGACGAGATCAACCGCATCTGCCGGCATCCGGCGGTCGAGCGGCAGACTGGCGGCAAGAATGGCGGTGGCGCGGTGCTGACGCCGTTCGGCCTTTCCCTGGTGGCGCGCTACCGCAAGATCGAACGCGATGCCGCGAGCGCGGTGCGCAAGGAACTGGTGGCATTGCAGACCGATATCGCCCGCAAGGCGTGATGCCTAGATCATGACCCGATCAGACGGATCATGATCTCATCTCTTTGTTTGAGCATGAGTTTGAGCATGATCTCCGCGCAAACGCTTCGCGTTTGTCGCGAGGGAAAACCGGTTTCCACTTTTCCGGATCATGCTCTAGTTTGCGCGCAGCGTCGCACCTGGCTGCGGTTCGGCCGCGATCGCTTCTCCCAACAGGCTCTGCTGCTCGCGGAGAACCGAGAAGCAGACGCTGAACCCGTCCACCGTCCGCAGCGTCACCATGCGCACGCTCGGATCGCTCGATTGCTCGACCATCCAGGAGTCCAGCGGATAGGCGTAGCGCAGGCTGCCGTCGCCGTAGCGGCGCTGCAGCGCCTTGTCGAGTAATCCCGGCAAGGTCATCACCAGCGTGCCGACCTGGTTCAGCGAAAGCCGCAGGGTTGAGGGATTGCCGGCGGAATCGACGAAGCCAAGCGAAACGCCGCCATCGGCGGCGACTTCGCACGTCGTCAGGGCCTTCGGGTCGATCTGCATCAGAGGCTCCGAACAAATATCCGTTATATTCACGAAGATATATCGGTGCGATCCCGGCCGTCCAGCCCGTCTTTTTGACCCTGCCACGCCGCGTCCCGGGTATGGCTGGCAACCGCCGGGACGTGATATGGTGATGGATATAACGGAGCCCGGGCCGGGGGCCCGTCGCAAATGGAGATGAGGCCCCCCATGTTCGACTCCCAATGCGATCTTGCTGCGCTCGTGTATGAGCAGCATCAGGACCCCGACGAGATCCTGCGCGATTTCGCTGCTGGCCTGAACAAAGCGGGATATCGCGCCGTCGGCATTGTCCAGCTCGGCCATCACTGCCTCGATGCCGGTCTCTCGGCCATGCTGGTCCATACCGGCGAAGAGCTGCAGCTGTTCCAGGACCTCGGCAGTTGCTCGGCCGGCTGCCGCCTCGACGTCGGCCAGTTGCTCGACGCGGGCGAGCGGATCGCTGCGGCGATCGATCGCGGCGCCGACGTGCTGATCGTCAACCGCTTCGGCCGGCAGGAATGCGAGGGCAAGGGCCTTTGCTATTTGGTCGAGCGTGCGCTCAGCGCGGATATCCCGGTCGTGATCGCAGTGCCCAGCCACCGCTTTGCCCATTGGATCAAGTTCGCCGACGGCATGAGCGTCCGCCTCCGCTGCGACCGCGATGCGCTTGATGCATGGTGGAACAATGTCTCGGCGCGATATCCGAGGCCCGCGGCCGCCGAACACCGGACGGTTTGCGAAGTGTTGAAGTGACGTGATCGGACGGAAGCTGCGCCAGGCGCAGCAGCACCGATATCACGGGGAGGGCGGTCGCGCCGCGATGTCCTCCCAGAACTCCAGGCATGCCTTCGCCATGCGGATGCCGAGATACAGCGACGCCATCCGGCGATTGCGTCCCATCCTGCCTGCATAGGTCTTCTCGATTTCGGCGTAGGTGGCGAGCCGTTCGCGATAGAGCTTGGCCTGGCTGAGCGCCAGCCGCACCAGATCCTCCTCGCTCATGAACTCACTGAAGAAGAGCTGCAACACTGCGATGTCGCGCATTTCAAAGACCGTGTCGGGCGGGGTCTTCAGCCATTTCTTCAGCGCCGCGTCGCCCTTTTTCGTCAGCTTGTAGAGCTTGCGACGGCGGCCGCTGCTCTCGGTCTGGCATGACAAGAGCCCCGCGGCCTCCAATCGTTCCGGCTCGCCATAAAGCTGCGAATGCGGGAAGGGCCAGAAATAGCTGACCGAACGGCCGATCGCCTTCTTGAGATCGTACGGTGTCGAAGGGCCGCGCAGGCCGATGAGGCCCAGCACCAGGCAGGATACCGGGCCGAGCCGGATGTCGGATTGGGCTGAAACAGCAGCGTGATTTGACATGGTCCGATTCATACCATACTAAATGGACTATAGCAGCCATGAGAGCCGCAGAGGAGTGTTATGCCCGAGATTCGCAGCATCCCATCCTCGCTGTCGTACCTGCCGGCGGAGGCGACCGAGCCGGTCTTCGACATTTCAATCGGCGACGCACTGCGCAAGTCGGCTGCGACATGGCCGATCCGGCTCGCTTTGATCGAAGGCATCGCGGAGAAAGATGCGCGACGCCGCTGGACGTTCGAGCAATTACTGGCGGAATCCGAGAAGGTGGCGCGCGCGCTGCTGCGGCGCTTTGCTCCGGGCGAACATGTCGCGATCTGGGCGGCCAATGTGCCGGAATGGGTGCTGGTCGAATTCGGCGCCGCGCTCGCTGGCGTGACACTCGTCACCGTCAATCCTGCTTATCTTGGCGAGGAACTCGCCTTCGTCCTGAAACAGTCACGCGCCAACGGCGTCATCGTGCAGGACGTCTACCGGAACCGCGACCTTGTCGGCACGGTCGAGGCGGTGCGGAACACGCTGCCAGATCTTCGCGAGGTCATTGCCTTGTCGGGGTGGCCGGAGTTCATCGCCGGCGGTGATCCGGCGGCGCCGCTGCCGGAGGTGACCGCCGCCGACGTTGCGCAGATCCAGTACACGTCGGGCACGACAGGCAGGCCGAAGGGCGCCCGCCTGACCCATCGCAACCTCGCCAACAATGGACGCATCTACGCGCGCACCATCGGCGCTGATGACAACGACATCTTGGTCAACCCGATGCCGATGTTTCACACCGCGGGATGCGGCCTCTGCACGCTCGGCGCGTTGCAGACCGGCGGAACGCAGGTGCTGCCGCCGGGCTACGATCCCGAGCTGATGCTCAGCCTGTTCGAGGAAGAGCGCGGCACCATCACGATCTGCGTGCCCACGATGCTCATTCGCATGCTCGACTCTCCTGATATCGGCGACCGCGACCTGTCGTCCTGGCGCCTGGTGACGCTCGGCGGCGCGCCGGTTCCGCCGGAACTGGTGCGGCGCGCGCTGGAGCGCGGCGTGAAAGTCGCGATCGGGTTCGGACAGACCGAAGCCTCGCCCTATCTCACGCATACGCTGCCGGATGATCCGCATCCCGACTGGATCTCGACGGTGGGCCGACCGTTGCCACAGACCGAAATCAAGATCGTCGATCCCAAGACCGGCGAGACCCTGCCACGCGGCGAGATCGGTGAAATCTGCGCGCGGGGCTATTCGATCATGAAGGATTATTTCGACGATCCTGCCGCGACGCGGTCGGCGATCGACGCGGAAGGGTGGCTGCACACCGGCGATCTCGGAAGCCTCGACGAGCACGGCTATTGCCGCGTGCAGGGTCGCCATCGCGACATGATCATCCGCGGCGGCGAGAACATCTATCCGCGCGAGATCGAGGATCTGCTCTATACCCATCCGGCGATCCTCGGTGCCGCGGTGGTCGGCATGCCCGATCGCGACTGGGGCGAGGTGCCCGTCGCTTTCATCCAGATCAAGCCGGGCCACGTGGCGTCCGACGAGGAACTGATGGAGTTCTGCCGGCAGCGGCTCGCGTCCTACAAGGTCCCGCGCGTCTGGCGGGTCGTCGAACAGTTTCCGCAAACCGCATCCGGCAAGATACAGAAATTCGTGCTCCGCGATCTCTATATGGCGGATAATTCGCCTTCTTCGTGAGGGACGCGGCAGCTCGCCTACGACTCTCGCGGAAGATGCTGCACGAAGAGGGTGGGGACGTTGCATGTTCCGTCGCGGAGCGTGAAGACGCGCGTTCCCGGCTTGGCACCGGCCTTGACGTCGGACACGTTGCGGCCCGCGCGCAGTAGCCGCTCGCGCGCGGCATCGGCGTCGTCAACCGACCAGGCGATGCCCCAGAGGTGGTCCGCCTTGCGCGCCTCGTTCTCGGCCGGGCGGTGGACGACTTCGATCAGCATGTCGCCGCAGGCAAACTGCATCAACCGGCTTTTGTTCTTCGCATCCGTGCGGTCGAAGATCAGGTCGAGCCCGAGACGCGCGCCGTAGAGCGCCATCGCGCGTTCCGGCTCGTCGGTCGCAACCACGACCAGGTCCATCCTGCGAACGGTGGCCGGTGCTGTCGCCGTGGAGCGCGCTGCTTCGGATAGACGCTTGCTGAAAGCGATCGGCACGCCGTGCGATTGTTCGGCCGGCAAGCCGCTCCGTTTCCAGGAGAGCGTCGCGCCGGCCGCAAGATCGCTGAACGTGATGTCAGCGACTTCGTCCGGCTGAAGCGAGATACGTCGCAATCGCCGATAGCTCTTTTCGATATCCTCGACCGCAAAGTCCAGACACCACAGGCCTTCGCCGCTCTCGGCAAGATCGGCGCGGATGCGCGCGCCGAGCGCGCCTTCGCCGTTGGGCGCCGTGACCCGAAGCGTGGCATTGTCCAAAATGAAAAGCGCGCTTTCGGCGCCATCAGTTCTGACGCGAAATGCCGGCTCCCTGGCGAGCACCTCGCGATAGGCGGCAATGCCGGTGTCGAGATCGTGAACCAGGACGCTGGTGTGGTCGAGGGTCGTGATCATGAAAAGCGCTCCCGGGAGAGGTCGGCTCCGTTGCAAACTGCATCGAGCTTCGGCCTACGGCAGCATATTGGATGATCCCGAGAATTGACAGTTCATTTTTGGAACTGTATGACGAGGGCCAGCCAGGGCATGGCTACAGGTCGCCTGCACATGACAGGCGGAGAATAACGGATGCTCACGAGGAGAGGCCGGTGGGAAATCCCCTGAAGGTTGAATTCCATTTCGATTTCGGCAGCCCGAACGCCTATCTGGCGGAACTTGTCATTCCCTCGATCGAACAGCGCACCGGCGTGAAGTTCGACTATGTGCCGGTCCTGCTCGGTGGAATTTTCAAGGCGACCGGCAACATGTCGCCGGCGGATTCGCTGCGCGGCATCAAGAACAAGCCGGAATACATGGCGCTGGAGACCGAGCGCTTCATCCGCCGCCACGACATCACGACCTATCGCCCGAACCCGTTCTTCCCGGTCATTACCTTGATGCTGATGCGCGGCGCCGTCGCCGCGCAGTTCGAAGGCGTGTTCGAGCCGTATTTCCGTGCGGCCTTCCATCACATGTGGGAGGAGCCGAAGAAGATGGATGACGTCGAAGTGGTTCGCGCCGCGCTCAAATCCTCCGGCCTGGACGCCGACAGGCTGATCGCACGGGCGCAGCAGGACGACGTCAAGAAGCGGCTGATCGACCTGACGGCAGACTCGGTCAATCGCGGCGCCTTCGGCTCGCCGACCTTCTTCGTCGGCAACGAGATGTTCTTCGGCAAGGACCAGCTTCGCGAGGTCGAGGAATCCATTGTCGAACAGACAAGGCAGTTGGCGAAGAGCGCGTAAGCAGCGGACCGCGGCGGGCCGGAGATCGCCGAACAAATAAAGGAGAACGTGATGCCGGGCCCACTTAATGGCGTACGCGTACTGGATCTGACCGGCGTGGTGTCGGGGCCGTTCGCGACCATGTTCCTCGCCGACCAGGGCGCCGATGTTCTCAAGATCGAACCGGTCGGCGGGGACATCACCCGCCGCAGCCGCGCCACCATCGACAAGTCCGGCGAGTTCTCGGCGCTGTTCATTTCCTCCAACCGCGGCAAGCGCTCGCTCGCAATCGACGTCAAGAGCGAGGCCGGTCGCGAGGTGCTGGCCAAGCTCGTCGCGCAGGCCGATGTGCTGGTGCAGAATTTCCGGCCCGGCACCATGGAGCGCCTCGGCCTTGGCGCGGATGAACTGCGCAAGCGTCATCCGCGGCTGATCTATGTGTCGATCAGCGGGGTCGGCGAGACCGGGCCCTATGTGAAGAAACGAGTGTACGATCCGATCATCCAGGGATTATCGGGCTTCGCCGACATCCAGTCGCAGCCCGTCACCAACCGTCCGCAGATGATCCGCACCATCGTCTGCGACAAGACCACCGCGGTCATGACTGCGCAGGCGGTAGCGGCCGCGCTTTATGCGCGCGAGAAGACCGGGCAGGGCGATCACATCCGCGTTGCGATGCTGGATGTGATGATCTCCTATCTTTGGCCGGAAGGCATGATGCAATACACGGTGGTCGGCGCCGAGGAGACCGCCGCCGATCCCAACGACCGGCCCGATCTCGTGTTCAAGACCAGCGACGGCTACATCACCGCCGGCACGATTTCGGATTCGGAATGGCAGGGGTTTTGCCGCGCCACCGGCGATCCGGAGCTGGCCAAGGATCCACGCTTTGCGACGCCATCCGCGCGCTCGGTGAATGCGACCGCGCGGATCAACAAGATGGCCGAATACATCGCGCAGCACACCACGGCCGAATGGCTGGAGCGGCTCGATGCCGCCGATGTTCCCTGCGCGCCGATCCTGCGCCGCGGCGAGATCATCCACAACGAGCAGGTGGTGGCGCGCGAGATCATCACCGAATTCGAGCAGCCTAAGGTCGGGCGCGTGCGGCAGCCGAAGCCGGCGGCGCGCTTCGAAGTCAACGAGGCGTCGATCGGCGGACCGGCGCCCCGCGTCGGCGAGCACTCGCGCGAGGTGCTGCGCGAACTCGGCTACGACGATGCCGCGATCGATCGGATGGTCAGCGAGAAGGCGGTGCGGGTCGCGGTGTAGGGGCCGCGCAATCAATAAGCGACGAGTGGGACGCTCTCTCCCTCTCCCCGTGAAGGACGGGGAGAGGGAGAACCGTGCCTCGCGCTTGACTGCTCAGCCCTTCGGCGGTGTGACTGGGGCGAGCGGCTTGTTTGCGGCCTGGCCGCGCTGATACGCCTCCCGCTGATGCATGCGCTCAAGATAGGGATGAGCGTGGTCGGAGATGCCTACGCCGTAGGCGATCGCCCAGTCGAGGCAGGTGGTGAGCAGGATGTCGGCGCTGGTGAACCGATCGCCCATCAGGAATTGGCGGCCGTCGGCGAGCGCCACCTCGACGTGGCGCGACTGCTGGCGGAAATATTCCGCGGCCTGCGCCACGACATCAGGCGCGACCCCGTAGATGTGGCCGAGCGCATCGGCGCTGTGCCGCCGCATGACATAGAGGCTCGTCGAATCGAGCTCGGCTACGATGAAGAAGCACCATTCGAGCCAGGCGGCGTAATCGCGCTGGCTCTCCGGAATCAACGAACGCTCCGGCGTCGAATAGGTCCGCGACAGATAGGCGACAATCGCGGCACTCTCGCCGATGCTGAAATCGCCGTCCTGTAGCAGCGGAATCTTCTGCCGCGGATTGAGCGCGGTATATTGCTCGGTCTTGGTCTCGCCGGTGCGGGGACCGATCGGCCGCGTCTGGTAGGCGAGGCCAAGCTCGTGCATGGCCCAGTGCGGTCGGATTGTTCGGCTCGTTCCCACGCCCCAGAGTGTCAGCTCCGGCGCGGCCATCTCACCATTTCTCCACCGAGGGACGCAGGTCGAGCTCATGCGTCCAGCCGTCCCGCGTTTGTTGATGCGCGAACCAATAGGCTTCTGCAATCGACGAGGTCTTGGTCAGGCTGTCGGGTGGAATCGCGCTCGCCTCGATGCCACGGGCTTTCATGCGCTCATGGATGGAAGGGCTGTCGACACCGGCGTCGATGATGAGATGCATGACATGGACGTTCTTCGGCCCGAGCTCGCGCGCCATCGCCTGCGCAACCGCGCGCAGTGCGAATTTCGCCGATGAGAAGGCGGCAAAGCCGGTGCCGCCACGGATGCTTGCGGTTGCGCCGGTGAAGAAGATGGTGCCGCGGCCGCGCGGCACCATGTAGCGCGCCGCCTCGCGGCCGACCAGGAATCCGGCGTAGCAGGCCAGCTCCCAGGCCTTGAAGAACAGTTTCTCGGTGGTTTCGAGCAGCGGCTTGTTGACGTTCGAGCCGGCGTTGAAGAGGCAGACCTCGATCGGGCCGATCTCTTTTTCGACGCGGGCGAACAAATCCTGGACTTCCGTCTCCTGCCTGGCGTCGACGCTGAGCGCGTGGACCTCATGGCCGGCGGCTTTCAACTCGTCAACCAGGTCCTGCGATTTGGCGCCATCGCGACGGCAGATGCAGACGATGTAGCCACCCTTTGCGAAGCGCCGCGCGACGGCGGCCCCGATGGCGTCGCCTGCGCCGACCAATATCGCGACCCCGCGGCGTTCTGTCATCCTCTCCTCCGGACAGTTCTTATTTGGTACCGGATTATTAGAAAGCGACAAGCGCGATGTAAATGGAAATATTCGAGTGCGCACTGACATTTGAGCTACCGGTGTTACATCTCCTCTTCGAGGCACTGCTCGCTCGCAAAGATTTGCGATTGACGAGTTCTAAAAAAGAACGTTAGATGCCGGCCTTGATCAGGTCGCCTCACGAGCGGCCGGATATCTGTCGGGGAGGTCTGAGGTGGCAAATTTGCCAGAGATACTTGGCTGCGGCGAAGCCACAAGGTCGGCGTCGCCCGCTATGGAACCCGGATCCGTTCACTTCGATGAAATCCGGTAGGAGCGCTGTTTGATGGAGTTGGTGCTTTCTCCTGAAGAAACTGCGTTTCGCGATGAGGTGCGCGCCTTCATCGCGGAAAACTATCCGGCGGAGATGTGCGTCCCCAATCCGGAAACCGACCTCACCAAGGAGCAGATGCTGCTCTGGCACCGCATCCTCCACAAAAAGGGTTGGATCGCGCCGCTCTGGCCAAAGGAATATGGCGGCCCGGGCTGGTCGATCACCAAGCGCTTCATCTTCGAGCAGGAGACCACGCGGGCCGGAACACTGCCGCCGCTCGCGTTCAGCGTCACCATGGTCGGTCCGGTGATCTACACCTTCGGCAATGAGGCGCAGAAGAAGAGATTCCTGCCGCGCATCCTTTCCGGCGAGGACTGGTGGTGCCAGGGCTATTCGGAGCCCGGCTCAGGCTCCGATCTCGCCTCCGTCCGTACCAAGGCGGTGCGCGAGGGCGACCACTATATCGTCAATGGCCACAAGACCTGGACCACGCTCGCGCAACACGCAGACTGGATCTTCTGCCTGGTACGCACCGACACGAGCGCGAAACCGCAATCCGGCATCTCGTTTCTTTTGATCGACATGAAGTCGCCGGGCGTCACCGTGCGCCCGATCATCACGATCGACGGCAGCCATGAGGTGAATGACGTTTTCCTTGAAAACGTCCGCGTGCCCGTCGCCAATCTGATCGGGGAAGAGAACAAGGGCTGGACTTACGCCAAGTTCCTGCTCGGCAATGAGCGCACCAGCATGGCCGGCATCGGCCGCTCGACGCGCTATCTGGAACGGCTCAAGAAAATCGTGAAGGCCGAGATTCCCGAAGACGATCCGGCCCATCTCGAATTCGTCAGGGATATCGCCCGCATCGAGCTCGACGTGCTGGCGCTGGAGGCGACCGAGCTTCGCATCGTCGCGCAGATGGCGCGCGGCATCGATCCCGGCCCTGCGGCGTCGCTGTTCAAGATCAGGGGTACCGAGATCTTCCAGGACATCACCGAACTGACGCATCGCGCGATCGGCAATTACGGACTCGCGATCCGCGAGCATCCCGTGAGTGCCAACCATTTCATGCCCGGACCGGACTACGGGCACACCGCGTCGGAAAAATATCTCAACTCGCGCAAGCTCTCCATCTACGGCGGCTCGAACGAGATCCAGCGCAACATCATCGCCAAGGCCGTACTTGGACTCTAGCTTCGCAGGGAGCCATCGGAATGGACATCCAGTTCACGGAAGAGCAGGAGCTGTTGCGGTCCAGCGTGCAGCGCCTGTTGCGCGATCAGTACGATTTCGACGCACGCCGCAAGATCGTCGCGAGCGAGGAGGGCTGGAGCCGCAAACATTGGTCGTCCTTCGCAGAACTCGGTCTGCTCGCCGCGCCATTCTCCGAGGAGGTCGGCGGGCTCGGGGGCGGGCCGCTGGCCACCATGATCATGATGCAGGAGTTCGGCAGGCACCTTCTGGTCGAGCCGTTCTTCGAGACCGTCGTCCTCGCCGGGGGCCTGATCGAAGACATCGGCTCGGCGACTCAGCAGGCCACCTATCTCCCTGATATCATGTCCGGAGAAAAGGTCTGGGCGCTGGCCTGGTCCGAAGGCCGCTCGCGTTACGATCTCGGCCATGTCTCTACCACCGCTCGCCGCGAAGGTGGTAGCTACGTGCTCAGCGGCACCAAGGCAGCGGTCGTGGCTGCGCCGTGGGCGGACAGTCTGATCGTCTCCGCTCGAACCTCGGGAGAGCGGCGCGATCGCAACGGCGTCAGCCTGTTCGTCGTCGATCGCCATTCCCCGAACCTTCATCTCCAGGGTTTCAGGACCATCGACGGCCGGCGTGCCGCCGAGGTCGCGCTGATGAATGTTTCGGTGCCGGCGAGCCAGATGCTGGGACGGGAAGGCGAGGGCGTTGCTGCGCTCGAAGCTTGCCGTGACAGGGCCATCGGCGCGCTCTGCGCGGAAACTGTCGGCGCGATTGGAGAACTGAACGCGGCGACGCTTGAATACAGCAAGACGCGGAAGCAGTTCGGCGCGACGCTCGGCTCGTTCCAGGTGCTGCAGCACCGGATGGTCGACATGTTCATCGCGCATCAGGAGGCGCTCTCCCTGATGCAGCATCTCAACCTCAGCCTTGCATCGAACGAGGCGGGGCGGTCGCGGCTTGCGTCCGGCGCCAAGTCGAAGATCGGCTACGCGGCGAAGTTCGTGGCCGATCAGGCGGTGCAGCTTCACGGCGGCATGGGCATGACCGACGAGCTCAATGTCGGCCATTACTTCAAGCGGATTTCATCCATCAACATCCAGTTCGGCGATCCCGCCTTCCACGTCCTGCGCTACGCGCAGCTCGATGCGGCGGCCTGACGAGAAGAGGAAAGCACATGCCAGATGCAGTGATCGTATCAACGGCGCGTACCGGCGTCGGCAAGGCCTATCGCGGCGCACTCAACAACACGGAAGGGCCGACCATGGCCGGCCATGTGATGGCCGAAGCGGTCCGGCGCGCCGGGATCGCGCCCGGCGAGGTCGAGGACGTGGTGATGGGCTGCGCGATGCAGCAGGGCACCATGGTGATGAACGTCGCCCGCAAGGGCGCGATCCGCGCTGGCTTGCCCGTCACCGTCGCCGGCACCACGATCGACCGGCAATGCGCCTCGGGCCTGCAGGCGATTGCTGTCGCGGCGCGCTCGGTGATGCTCGACGGCGTCGAGATCGCGATCGGCGGCGGCATCGAGTCGATCAGCCTGGTGCAGAACGAGCACATGAACAAGTTCCACGCCGTCGACGACGAGCTGATGGCGATGAAGCCGGAAATATACATGTCGATGCTGGAGACCGCCGAAGTGGTCGCCGAGCGCTACAAGATCGGGCGCGAGCAGCAGGACGAATACTCGCTCGAGTGCCAGCGCCGCGTTGGCGCCGCCTTGCAGGGCGGCCGCTTCAACGACGAGATCGTGCCGATCACGACCAGGATGGCGGTCGTCGACAAGGACACGAAGGAGGTCACCTACAAGGAGGTGACTCTGAGCAAGGACGAGGGGCCGCGGCCCGACACGACGGCCGAAGGGCTCGCAAAGATCAAGCCGGTGTTCGAGGGCAAGACGATCAGTGCCGGCAATGCCAGCCAGCTTTCGGATGGCGCGTCCGCCTGCGTGATCATGAGCGACAAGGTTGCTTCGCAGAAGGGACTGAAGCCGCTCGGCATCTTCCGCGGCTTCGTCGCTGCCGGCGTCGAGCCGGACGAGATGGGCGTCGGCCCGGTCGCCGCGATCCCGCGGCTGCTCAAGCGGCACAACCTGAAGATCGACGACATCGACCTCTGGGAGCTCAACGAGGCCTATGCGGTTCAGGTGATCTATTGCCGCGACAAGCTCGGCATCGACCCTGAAAAGCTCAACGTCAATGGCGGCTCGATCGCGATCGGCCACCCCTACGGCATGACCGGCGCCCGGCTCACCGGCCATATCCTGATCGAGGGCAGGCGGCGCAAGGCGAAATACGGCGTGGTGACCATGTGCATCGGTGGCGGCATGGGCGCTGCGGGACTGTTTGAAATCGTCAACTGATCGCGAAAGCGGAGAAACTTCGTGAAGACAGCAATCACTGAACTGTTCGGTATCCAGCATCCGATCATCCAGGGCGGCATGCATTATGTCGGCTTTGCCGAACTCGCCGCCGCGGTGTCGAACGCCGGCGGTCTCGGCCTTATCACCGGCTTGACGCAGAAGACGCCGGAACTGCTCGCCAAGGAAATCGCGCGATGCCGCGATATGACCGACAAGCCGTTCGGCGTCAATCTGACCTTCCTGCCGAGCTTCACCGCGCCGCCTTATCCGGAATATATCGCCGCGATCCGCGAGGGCGGGGTGAGAATCGTCGAGACCGCCGGGCGCAGCCCCGAGCAGTACATGCCGGCGCTGAAGGCGGCCGGCATCAAGGTGATACACAAATGCACGTCCGTCCGCCATTCGCTCAAAGCGGAGAAGATCGGCTGCGATGCGGTCAGCGTCGACGGCTTCGAGTGCGGCGGTCATCCCGGTGAGGATGATATCCCGAACATGATCCTGCTGCCGCGCGCGGCGGATGAATTGAATATCCCGTTCGTAGCTTCCGGCGGCATGGCGGATGCGCGCAGCCTCGTCGCGTCGCTCGCGATGGGCGCGGCGGGCATGAACATGGGCACGCGCTTTGTCGCGACCAAGGAGGCGCCGGTCCACGACAACGTAAAGCGAGCGCTGGTGGAGGCAACGGAACTCGACACCCGCCTCGTGATGCGCACGCTGCGCAACACCGAGCGCGTGTTGAAGAACAAGGGCGTGGATCAGCTTCTCGAGATCGAGCGCGAGAAGGGCGCCAGCCTCAAGATCCAGGACATTCACGAGCAGGTCGCGGGCGTCTATCCCAAGGTGATGATCGACGGCGAGATGGACGCGGGCGCCTGGAGCTGCGGCATGGTGGTCGGACTGATCAATGATATTCCGACGGTGAAGGAATTGGTCGACCGCATCATGACCGAAGCCGAGCAGATCATCCGGCAACGGCTCACCGGCTTCCTCGACGGTGTTGTGGCGAAGGCGCCGGCGCGCGCGGTCGCCTGAGAGGTCTTTGACAGTCCGACATGTTGGCTGGTTCGCCCGAGCGGGCGAGCCAGGCCGCGGGCGTCTGCCTGCATTTCTTTTAAATGATTGGCTCGCGCGTGACGGGCTTTGAGGGAGGGTAGCATGAAGATGAAATTAAGTGTGGCGGCGGCATGCCTTGCGGCATCGCTCCTCGCGTTGCCGGCAAGGGCCGCCGACGAGCCCGGCGTCAGCGCTACCGAAATCAAGATCGGCGGGATCTTTCCGTTCAGCGGTCCCGCATCCTCGATCGGCCTCGTGGGGCGGGGCGTGCTCGGCTATGTCCAGATGATCAACGATCGCGGCGGCATCAATGGGCGCAAGATCAACTATATCGCGATGGACGATGCTTATAGTCCGCCAAAGGCGGTCGAGCATGCGCGCAAGCTCGTCGAAAGCGACGAGGTCGCCTTCATCTTCAGCCAACTCGGGACACCAGGCAATTCGGCGACGGCGAAATACCTGAAGGCAAAGGGCGTCCCTTCGATCGCGATCGTCAGCGGTTCGAGCAAGTTCACCGATGTTGCCGAATTTCCGCTGACGACGACCGGGCTCGTCAGCTACCAGACTGAGGGCCGGATCTACGCGAAATTCCTGGAGCAGACGCTGCCGGGCAAGAAATACGCGATCCTGTTCCAGAACGACGACCTCGGCAAAGACTATGTCGCTGCGTTCAAATCGATCCTGAAGAGCGATTTCGACAAGCGCGTCGTCACCGCGGCCTATGAGGTGACGGAGCCGACGATCGATTCCCAGGTCGTCAATCTCAAGAGCTCCGGTGCGGAAGGCTTCTTCATTGCGGGCACGCCGAAATTCGCGGCGCAGGCGATCCGCAAGGCCTCCGAGATCGGCTGGAAGGCAACCGTGATCCTCAATTTTCCGTCGAGCTCGATCGGAGGCACGTTGAAGCCCGCCGGGCTCGAGACCTCGAAGGGCGTCATCGTCGGCACCATCAACAAGGACCCGACGGATGCAAGGTGGGACAATGACGAGGGCATGAAGGCCTATCGTGCGTTCTTCGAGAAATACCTGCCCGGCGCCGATATCCAGAACACCAGCTATCTCACCGGCTACATGCAGGGCATGATCCTGGAGCAGATCCTGAAACAATGCGGCGATGACCTCTCGCGCAAGAACATCATCAAACAGGCGAAATCGCTGAAAGACTTTGTGGTACCGACGGCGTCGCCCGGCATCAGGGCCAATACGTCAGACAGAAACAACATGGTCTGGACGCAACTGCAGATGCAGCGCTGGAGCGGCACCAACTGGGAGCCGTTCGGCGCGATCCTGGACGCTAACTCGGAGTGATTTTTCCTTCTCCCTCGCCCCGCGAAGAGCGGGGCGAGGTGACCCAGGGCCTATTTCACTGCCCGTGAAACACCGGCTTGCGCTTCTCGACGAAGGCGCGCACAGCCTCGCTGTGATCGGTGGTGCGCGCGGCGCGGACCATGTGCTCGGCTTCCAGATCCATCGAACTCAGCAGGTCCGACGTCAGGGCGTGGTCGAGATTGTCCTTGATGTAGCCAAGCGCGATCGGCGGGCCATCGGCGAGCTGTTTTGCCAATTCCAGCGCCGCCGACCGGAGTTGATCGTCGGGGACGACGCGGTTGACCAGGCCGAACGCCTCGCAACGCTTGGCGTCGAGGCGTTCCGACAGGAACATCAACTCGCGCGCGCGGGCCGTTCCTGCCAGCCGCGTCAGCAGCCACGCGACGCCATAGTCGCCGGACAGGCCGATGCGGGCATAGCCGGTCGCCATCACAGCGGACTCGGCGGCGATCCTGATGTCGCAGGCGAGTGCGATTGCAAGGCCTGCGCCTGCAGCCGGACCCGGCAGCGCCGCGACGGTGGGCTTGCGGACGGAAACCAGCACGCCGGTGAGCGTGCGCTGCCTTTCCCGAAGAATGGTGACGCGCTCCTCCAGCGTCCGTTCGGGCCGCGCAATGCCACTTCCCATGCCCTTGACGTCACCGCCGGCGCAAAACGCATTGCCCGCGCCGGTGATCAGAAGGGCGCCAATCTTCGGGTCGTCGCCCAGGCTCTTGATCATGCGCCGCAAGGCCGGGGTAAGATTGTCCGAGAGCGCATTGCGCGCTTCGGGCCGGTTCAACGTCAGGATGGCGACGCGGCCGTCGATATTGCACAGCAATTCGCCGGTGCCCGTTTCAACCTCGGTCAGATCCTCCGACATGGCATTGCCCTCGCGATTATATTTCGATCATAATATTACGATGCCGATGATGCTGCAATTGGGATGATCGGCACTCACATCGATTTTTGCGCGCCGACCCCTTTCCGTCGTTTCTGAGCCGCTCGTGCCGCGGATGCGCGGGTCGCGCAGTCGGACAGTGCCAAGTCACCTTGACTTCAATTGGTGGTTCCACCGTGCGTGATTGCGCTGCTGCCAGATTGGGTTACAATTGTAACATCGCATAGGTTCGCACAAACTTGGGTTGGTTCGGCGCTTCGGGATCAGGTGCGAAGCCAAATCAAGGCTCGGGAAACATAGACATGGAATATCGACGCCTGGGAAAGTCAGGATTCAGCGTGCCCGCGCTCAGCTTCGGGACCGGCACTTTCGGCGGCGTCGGTCGCCTGGCCGCATGGGGCAATACCGATGCGACCGAAGCGCGGCGGCTGGTCGACATCTGCCTCGACGCCGGCGTGTCGATGTTCGACACCGCTAATGTCTACTCCATGGGCGAATCCGAACGCGTGCTCGGCGAGGCGATCAAGGGCCGGCGCGACAAGGCGCTGATCTCGACCAAGGCGAGCTTCCGCTTCGGCGAAGGAGCGAACGACATCGGTTCCTCGCGTCAGCATCTGCTTGCGGCCGTCGATGGTTCGCTCAAGCGGCTGGGCACCGATTACATCGACCTGTTCCAATTGCACGGCTTCGATGCGATGACGCCGCCCGAGGAAGTGCTCGCAACGCTCGATATGCTCGTACGTGCCGGCAAGATCCGCTATGTCGGAGTGTCGAATTTCTCCGGCTGGCACCTCATGAAGGCGCTTTCGGTTGCCGACAAACACGGCTTCCCGCGCTACGTCGCCAACCAGACCTATTATTCGCTGATCGGGCGCGACTATGAGTGGGAATTGATGCCGCTTTGCCTCGACCAGGGTCTAGGCGCGGTGGTGTGGTCGCCGCTCGGCTGGGGCCGGCTCACCGGCAAGATCCGACGAGACCAGCCGCGGCCGGAGGTCAGCCGGTTGCCGCAAACATCTTCCTTCGGACCGCCGGTGCCGGATGAGCACGTCTATCGCGTCGTCGATGCGATCGACGAGATCGCCAAGGAAACCGGCAAGAGCGTATCGCAGATCGCGCTGAACTGGCTGTTGCAGCGACCGACCGTTGCCACGCTGATCGTCGGCGCGCGCACCGAAACCCAGCTGCGGGAGAACCTCGGCGCGATTGGATGGTCGTTGACCAAGGAGCAGGTCGCCAAGCTCGATGAGGCCAGCAAGGTGACGTTGCCTTATCCCTATTGGCACCAACGCTCGACCTTTATCGAGCGCAATCCGCCAGCGGTCTAGGACGGGTGAGCAGTGCAGGCGCGTGGCTCGCCCCGCAACCCGATCACGTCCAGCGTCGCAGGATGATGCTGGCGTTGACGCCGCCGAAGCCGAATCCGTTCGAGATCGCGTGCTCCACGGCCATCGGCCTGGCTGCTCTGGCGACGAGGTCGATGCCGTTAGCGGCATCGTCCGGATTTTCCAGATTGAGGGTGGGCGGCGCCATCTGATCGCGCAATGCGAGAATGGTGAAAATTGCTTCCAGGCCGCCTGCCGCGCCGAGCAGGTGCCCCGTTGCCGATTTGGTTGCGCTCACCGCGATCTTGCCCTCGCGCCCGAATACCGACTTGATGGCTTCGATCTCGGAGTGATCGCCCGCTGGCGTGGAGGTCGAGTGCGCGTTGAGGTGCTGGACCTGGCCCGGCTCAAGGCCCGCCTGACGCAGGGCGAGTTCCATCGCGCGGCGGGCGCCGTCGCCGTCTTCGGGGCCCGAGGTGATGTGATGGGCATCTGCGGTCGTGCCATAGCCAATGATTTCCGCAACGGGCTTGGCGCCGCGCTGAAGCGCATGATCGAGTTCCTCGATGACGAGCATGCCCGCGCCTTCGCCCATCACGAAGCCGTCGCGATCGCGGTCGAAGGGGCGGGATGCGCGCTCGGGCGTTTCGTTAAAATCGGTCGACAGCGCCCGCGCAGCGGCAAAGCCGCCGAGGCTCACGAGGTCGATGCAGGCTTCCGCGCCGCCGCATACGGCGACATCTGCTTCACCCGACCTGATCAGGCGCGCGGCATCGCCGATCGCCTGCACGCTGGCGGCGCAGGCGGTGACGGGCGCACCGATCGGGCCCTTGAAGCCATGGCGGATCGAGACGTGGCCGGCCGCGAGATTGGCGAGGAACGATGGCACGGTGAACGGCGACAAGCGGCGCACGCCGCGCTGGTCGGTGGTGCGCACCGCTTCGACGATCGCCGGAAATCCGCCGATCCCCGATGCGATGACCGTTGCCGTCCGCTCCATCGCATGGGCGTCTGCGGGCGTCCATGCGGCCTGCGTAATCGCTTCGGCCGCTGCGACCAGCGCGAACAGGATGAACCGGTCCATCTTGCGCTGGTCCTTGGGTGGCGCGCCAAGATCGGGATCGAAGCCGCCTTCGACATCATCGGTCTTGGTGGGCACGATACCGGCGACGCGCGCCGGAAGCGCGGCCGCCCATGCCGGCAAGGCGCGAAGCCCTGATCGTCCGGCTGTCAGCCGCGACCATGCGAGGTCGACGCCGCAACCGAGCGGCGATACCAATCCCATTCCCGTAACGACGATGCGGCGCATGACCAAACCCTGTGCTCTTCAGCTTGCGAGAACCGTCCGTTCCCAATCGGAACTTGCGTGCTCGCAAGTGGAAAGTCGAGTGGGTGGCGCGCAATTTCGTGCTTGACTTGCTGGCGCGTCCATCGCCGCGGCAGCGATGCATGGAAATGCTCTATCGAGCCGCCGCACCCGCGTGCGCCTCATGTTGAGGAGCACTCCAGGGAGGAAAGGGGTCATCGAGGCTGCGCCAGCCGTCCGGCTCAAACCCATTTTCGCAGGGAGTAAGGCAGGCATCGAGAGAGGCGCGGATCTGTGCCTCGTCCATGCCTGAGCCGATGAAGACAAGTTCCTGGCGGCGGTCGCCCCACTCGTCGTCCCAATGGCTCTTGATCTGCTCCTGAAATTGCCGATGGCTGGGCCATGCCGGCTGCGGTACCGTTGCCCACCAGTGGCCCATCGGTTCGCACCGACGCTGAATCCCGGCGACGGACAGCAGACCTACCCAGTCCGGACGGGTGGCGAGCCAGAAGTGGCCCTTGGCGCGAATGACGCCTGGCCAGGGTTGGTCGAGAAAAGACCGGAATCTGGCGGGATCGAACGGGCGCCTCGCTTTGTACACGAAGCTTGATATTCCATACTCCTCAGTCTCCGGCACATGGGAGTCAGGGTTGTACAGCTCCTTGTGCCAGAGCGGATGGCTCGCGGCTTTCGCTTCATTGAAGAGACCGGTGCCGAGGAGCGCCTTGGGAGGAATCTTGCCGAAATCGGCTTCGATCTGGCGCGCGTCTGGGTTTAGTGCAGCGATGATCTTCCGGAGCGATGCGCGTGTCGTCTCCGCCACTTCGGAAATCTTGTTGATCACCACGACGTCGGAAAATTCGATCTGCTCAACCAGGAGATCGATGAGCGTGCGCTGGTCGTTTCTGTCGCGCATCTCACCGCGCTCGCGGAGCAGTTGGCTGCTGCCATAGTCGGCGAGCATGCTCGTCGCATCCACGACCGTAGCCATCGTGTCGAGGCGTGCGACGTCGGAAAGAGAGACGCCGCTCTCGTCGCGAAAGTAGAACGTTGCAGCGATAGGAAGCGGTTCGGCGATTCCGGTTCCTTCGATCAGCAGATAATCGAAGCGCCGCTGTTCGGCCAGGCGCCTGACCTCCCGCAGCAGGTCATCGCGAAGCGTGCAGCATATGCAGCCATTGCTGAGCTCGACGAGGCTCTCTGTGGTGTGGGACAGGTCGGCCCCGCCATTGCGGATCAGGCTTGCGTCTATGTTCAGCTGACTCATGTCGTTGACGATGACCGCGACCCGCAGACCGTCGCGGTTCATCAACAGATGGTCGAGCAGCGTTGTCTTGCCCGCGCCGAGGAATCCGCTCAGCACGGTCACAGGCAGCAGATCTTTCCCGTCCGCTCTCATCCAATCCTAGCCGACCAGCTGTGGCTGGAACACAACGTCCGCCCAGTAATTGGCGGAGTTGAACGTGTTGGTCGGGAACAGCCCGGTCGTGCCGTTGCCGCCATAGCCATAGACGCCGTTGCCACCGGCGGCCGCGCTCGAGGGCGCTGTCAGAGGTCCGCTGGTAACGGCAGAGCCGAAGAAACCGCCGTTCGCCACATAGGCGCCGGTGGTGTGATAAGAGGCGACGTAAGTCGTGTTGGCATTGATCGAGATCGGCGTCGGCAGCTGCACCGTCTGCCAGCCGCTGGCCGTCGTATTGTTGAAGGTGACGCTCGCCAGGTTGACGCCGGTCGCGCTCCAGAGATCGAGGACGTCGGGACCGGTGTCGCTGGCACTGCGATAGAATTTGAGCGCAGTGATCTGCCCGGCGACCGAGGAGCTGAACTTCACGCCGACTTCAAGCGGCGAGCCGTCATTGAAACTGCCCGCAGGTGTGCTGGATGCGCTGAACAGGCTGACCGGCGCAGGCGGAGGCGTGGTGGACACGGCGATATTGAAGGTCTCGCTGGTGCTAGCGCCCGCAAGGTCAGCGGCCGAGACCTTGATGCTCGCCGTACCGACATCGGCGGCCGCCGGCGTGCCGCTGAATGTGCGTGTAGACGCGTTGAACGAGAGCCAGGCGGGCAAGGCAGTGCCGTCGGCGGACGTGGCCGTGTACGCCAAGGTGTCGCCGGCATCGACGTCGGTGAAGGTGTTGGCGGGCAGCACCAGCGAGAAGGCCGAGCCGACGGTCGCGTTCTGGTTGGCGGTCTGGGTCGCGAGCACCGGTGCGTCGTCAGCGCCGTGAATGGTGATGGTGAGCGTGGTGCTCGAGGTGAGTCCGGCGGTGTCGCGCATGGTGTAGTTGAAGGTTTCCGTCAACGTGTTCGTTGACGTCCGCAACGCCTGCACGGCAGAATCATTTTCGTTGATGGTGTAGGTGAAGGCACCGTCGGCGCCGAGCACGAGGCTGCCGTGCGCACCGGCGAGCGCGGTGCCGAGCGTGCCCGACGTCGCACCAAAGCTGACGGCGGTGACGGTCTTGGTGTCGCCGGTGTCGGGATCGGTGTCGTTGGTGAGCACATTGCCGGTGGCGGGCGAGCCGCCTGAGCCATTGGCGATGCCGCCTTTCTCGGTCGCGTCGGCGACGTCGGCGACAGCCGTCGGCGCGGTGTTCGTCGTACCGCCCGACGCAGACGGGATGAACACGACATCGGCCCAGTAATTGGCGGCGCTGAAGGTGCTCGTCGGGAAGATGCCGGTGGTGTTGGTGCCGCCATAGGAATAGACGCCGTTGGCGGTGGCGGTCGCCGTCAGCGGCCCGTTGGTGACGGCGCTTGTGAAGAAGTTGTTGGTCGCAACATAGGCGCCGGTGGTGTGATAGGAGGCGACGTAGGTCGTGTTGGCTGTGAGGGTGATGGGCGTCGACAGTGCGACCGTCTGCCAGCCGCTGGCCGTGGTGTTGGTGAAGGTGACCGTTGCCAGATTGACGCCGGTCGAACTCCAGAGGTCGAGAACGTCAGGACCGGTATCGGTGGCACTGCGGTAGAATTTGAGCGCGGTGATCTGACCAGCCACGGAGGTGGTGAACTTCATGCCGACTTCTAGCGGCGTGCCGTCCTGGAAGCTGCCGGCGGGTGTGCTCGACGCGCTGAACAGGCTCACCGGAGTTTGTCCTGGCGCCACCACGGTAAGATTGACATTGGCGGTAGCCGTCCCGCCGTGCCCGTCCGAGACCGTATAGGTGAAGCTCGCGTTGCCGGTAAAACCGGCGTCGGGCGTGAAGGTGATGGTGTTGTTTTGCGGATCGCTCTGCACGTTGAGCGTGACGGTGCCGTGGCTGGCCCCGCTCACTGCGGTGATGGTCAGGGGATCACCATTGGGATCGCTGTCATTGCTGATCAGGGACGCTGCGGTGATCGTGGCCGCGATGTTTTGCGTCACCGTCGGCCCGACGTCGTCCGCCGCCGTCGGCGGCAGGTTGGTCGTGCCGCTGGAGGGGTTGAACATGACGTCAACCCAGAAGTTCGTCGCCTGGAACGTATTCGTCGGGAACAGGCTGCTGCTGCCGTACGCAAAGACGCCGTTGCCATTGGCGGGCGCGGTCAGCGGACCGCTGATCAGGTCGGAGGTGAAGAAGTTATTCGTGTTGGAGTAGTGGCCGGTCTCGGTGTGATAGGAGACCGTGTAGATTTGCCCGGGCGTCAACGTGACCGGCGTGGAGAAGGTCGCACTCTGCCAGCCGCTCGCTGTCTCGTTGGTGAAGGTGACGGTTGCAAGCTGTACGCCGGTGCTTGACCAGAGTTCGCCGGTGTGGGTGCCCGTGTCCTGGCTGCTCTTGTAGAACCGCACGCCGGTTGCGGTGCCAGCCACGGAGGTCTGAAACCTCACCCCGAGCTCGACCGCGCTTTCATCCGTGGTGTTCACGACCGCAGGGGTTGCGCTCGGTGAGAACAGCGAGACGAAATTCGGTGCCGTGACGGTCACGGTCTGACCGGCCGAATGCGTTTCGAGATTGATGCTGTCGTCGACCGCGCGCGAGAGGATGGTGTAGGTGCCGCCGGCCTGCGGCGACCAGGAATAGGTCCAGTTCTCGTCGCCGATGGCCGGATGCCAGGTCGCGCCATTGTCAGTCGAGACTTCGACGCCGGCGACCACGCCGCCGCCAAGGTCCGCGGCCGTGCCGGAGATCGTGACAACGGCTCCTGCATTAACGAGTCCGATCGGGTTGATCGTGGAGGTCGGCGGGGTGTGGTCTGTCGATGCGGTGGCGGCGACGAGCCCCGATTGCAGCGTGCCAGGCTGAACGCCCATGTCGGCGAACGTGTTGACCATTGCCTGTTGTGCACGCGGATCGGTCGGCGTCGACTGCAGGTCGTGGTTGTCGCTCAAGGCCCAGGGCCAAAAGACGGTCCCGGCACCGAAGACCAGCGCGCCGCTCGCAGCACGATAGAGCGTCAGGCTGTGCGTCGAGATGCCACTGCCCGTCGTGTTGCCGTAATCAAGCAGATAGGTGCTCACGGGCAGGGTGGTCGAGGAGAGGCGGACCAGGCCCGCGGGATCAAACCCGTTGTCGACCGCGTCGTCCCACTCGTAGCCGAGATAATTCTGGACCAGCGACGCGGTCTGACCAGGCTGCAGATTTGCGATACTGGTGTTGCGCCAAAAACGCAAATTGGCGTCGTCGTACGGGATATCGATCGATTCGAGCTTGGTGCCGACGTCATCGACGTCGAAGAGCTGTCCGGTAAGCGAGTTCTCCGGATTGCCGCCGCCGGTCGCAGGCGGGCTGAAACGCGGGTCGCGGAACGTGCCGGTCCATTGGTCGGTGGGATCGATCGAGGAATTCGCCCATGTCTCTTTGTAGGATATCAGCGTGCGATAAGCGGTTGCGTCGCTGCTGATGCTATTGCCCCAGCGGGTGCGCCAATAAACTTCGTTGCCGCTCCAGAACATCAGGTTGACGCCGGCATCGCGCGCGGCCTCGACATTGGTGCGCTGCTGACCTGACCAGTATTCGTCATGGCCGGCATCGACATAGACCTTGTGATTGAGCAGCAGGCTGCCGTAACGGTCGACGTCAACTCCCGCCATGTACGAGACATCGTAACCGTTCTGCTCCAGCCAGTAGATGCCTGCGTATTCGGCGCCGAACAGATAATCCTGCGGGCCGGCAAACGTCCCCACGCCGCCCCGTGTATCGATGGGGCGATTATAGCTGACCGCGTAAGCGCGGCCGGCGCCCTGGCCGGTCGCCGGCCCGTTGCCGCCGTAGAAATTGGCACCGCCCCATCCATTGTAGGCCTGCCAGGTTTCATCGGACGTTTGAAATACGACGTCACTCTGGCTGCTGTCGTCCCGCACGATGAAGGGGATTTGATTCTCGCCGGCCGTTCCATCCAGACGCGTGAGCTTTGCGATGTAGACGCCTGACACGGCATCCGCCGGAACGTCCCAACTTGCCGAGACGGACCAGTTGCCGGCGTCGACCAGGCCGGTCGACGCATCCCGCAACGGCGCCGGCTGATTCTGCAGGCCGGTATGGTCTATCGTCGCGACCTTTCGGGCGCCCATGCCTCCGTAATATCCGAGGCGGTAGATATCGATCCTGTAGTGCGTCGAATCGGTGTCGATCTTGAAGCTGACCGTCGTGCCGTGATTGACGCTGATGTCCGTCGCGAAGCCCTCAATGTTCGAGTCGCCCGCGCCATCGATGCCCCACTCGCTTTCGGGATTTCCTTGCTTTTGATTTTCCAGGACGATCGGGTTGGTCGATGTCGCCGCAGCGGTGGCATCCATCGTCGCAGCGGCCGTGGCGTTCGTTGTCGCAGCAGCCGCGGTGGCCGTTATCGCGGCGGCTCGGAGGAGGGGGGATGGCGCCGGCGCAACTGGCGGCATGGCGGTCGTAACCGAGCCGCCCATGATCCCGATCTGGCCGCTCATCGTAGTGCCGCTGGCGGTCTCTCCGCCGCCGGGCAACTGCGTGTTCCAGTTCGCTACCGGTGCCACATCCTGCGTCGACATGGTCGCGCTTGTGGAACTGCCGATGAGCCCGGCCTTGTTGGTCGGCACATAATCAGCTCCGGACCCACCGCTGTGCACCATTTGGCCAGCCAACTGCGTCCCGTTGGCCTGGCCCTGACTCATCGCCTGGGTCGGGCAATTGATGTAGCCGCACGAACCGCAACAAAGCGGTGCACTGGCCGGGGTGGCCACTGCAGATGTTGTGGGGAGCATGGATCCGGTGATGCCTGCAGCAACGGCCGGTGAAGGGGTGCCGCCGAGGATCACGACCGGATTTGACGTTGTGGCCTCGGTCGTCATGGAGACAGGGGTGGGGCTTTCTGGCGTCGATGCAGCAAGTCCGGCTTTCACCGCTCCAGAGGCCAGCGGCGCTGCGAGCGAATAGGCGTTCGCCGACGTCTCCCGTGACCGCAGTGCGGCCAAAGACAAGAACCAGTTTTCGTCTCCCGCAATGGATGCTTCGCTCTCGGATTTCTTCCCGCGCTGGAAAGCGCGTTGCCAATTCTGCAATCCGAGAGCCAGACGGCTCCAACCAGAATCTTCTTGAAAGGACTTCGTCATATCTGTGTCCTAGCGAGAGAGGGGGGATAAGCCTGAAAAAATGGATCGGGGGCGCAGCCGTCGAGACCGGACAGGCCCCGATGCGGCAGCTTCAATGTCGGGTGAGCGAGCGCCATCGCGTGACCGGACGGCCGTGCCGACGGAGATCGCGAGATCGGGGCAGGGCGCATGTCGGGCCGGGAACCCTTGCATCCCGACAAGGCACCGGGCCATGACCGCAGGCTCGTTATTGCAATTGTTGCCGCGACCATGGCACCTTTCAGCTACCGCAACGCGATAGGCCGGCTATGAATTAAATAAGGTATTTAATATTATTTTACCAGTTAGTCGAGAAATAAATTTTTCGCGGAAAACCAAATTAAATCAACGTGCATAACCGCATATCTTCAACCTGGGCGGCGCGCATGAAATACACAAATGCGTTATTTGCATCCATTTTTGGGGCCGATTCAAATCCGGGTGGATCAGTATCATCGAAAATAGGTGGTTGTGATGCTGAACCGGAAATTAAATAGTAAATAATAAATTCGACGTCGAGAAATAAATAATATAATAACGGGATTGGCCTGGAGCCCTTCGGAGGCGCGTCACGCGAACGCAGTTTCCGAGTCGCGTTCCATCTGTTGAATTTTTGCCGATCCGATTTCAGAGCGATTTAAGACCGGGAGCCCCAGTGATGGACCATCACGCCGAATTCAAGCTGGTGTGCGACAATTGCAACTCATTAAGTATTCGGATTGACCTTGCCGAGGGGGCGCCGTCCTCGACCCCGATACGGTGCGGCCACTGCGATGCGCCCCGGGGCACATTGGGTAACCTTCGACGCCTTGCCAGCAAACGTGACTCGCTCAAGTTCGACCTGGACGAAGCGTTCTTGCCTGCGAGGCGTGCCCCTGACGCGCTTGGAGGCGGTGACCTGCGATAGGAGACGGGATAAGTATTTCCTGTCGCTGCCGTCCGAGGAGCGGTTCCGGCCGGCCGTCAAACGTCGTCCAGCTCGCCGGCGCATGAGCAGTAAGCGTGCCCTCGACGCAACACTCTGATGGCAAAATTCGTCGCTTCGACGCGGTAGGCGCACAGCAAAGACGAAAGCAGTCGCTTTCGGATGCTGTTCTCGGGTATCTGCGAGCCCGAACAAATCCGCAGCTACGCATTGCAGCATTGGCGCTATATTTTCGCCCGCAAGCGAGGGTCGACTATTGCAAGCCGGTCACACAAAGATCTCGCTCGCATATGCGGGAAGTATTTAGTTTGATTTGAGAAAAGACAAATAAGCTACGCGTTCGAGCCGATTTAAGTTGCTTCGTTTTTTGGCGCGCTTTAAACTATTTAAATGGATGTTGCCATGCCTCGCCAGGCTGTCGGATGCCATTGAACGGCGGGCAAGAGATGCGACAAATCTTCGTGCGTGGAATTGTCGCAGGTGAGATGAACCACCATCGATGATCGCCGACTAACGTAAAGAATTATTGCCTTACCACCAGTCATTGTCGTTTGGGTAAGCGGGGGTCAATAATGAGGAACATTTATAAGTCGGGTGATTGCGTCCTTTGGGATTCCCTTAACGCGATCAAGCAGGCGCAGATCCAGCTTCACCTTTTGAATGGTGAGGGGGCCAACCCAACCGTCATTGCTTCACGAATTCAGCTCTGCGACGTCCTTCTGGGCGAGATCTCGGGTATCCGTACCAGTCTCGCCAGACACCTCGAGTACACGCGCGGAACGGCGCCCGTTCAGTTGCACAGCTGAGATAGCCCGGCGAAATGACACGCTCAGGAGTGCTGAGCGTTGTCGTCCGTCGTCTTCTCGCTGTCCTCGATCCTGAACTCTTCCAGCTTGCGACCGGATTGCAGCGCGGCGACAAGCCATCGGGGCTGCTTGCCGCGACCGGACCAGGTTTCGCTCGGCTCCATTGGGTTGCAGTATTTCGGCGGCACCCTTGGATATCTGCGGCGTGGCCGTTCGGCGCCAGGCTCGGAACCTGCGCTATCCTGCATCGGCTCAGGCGGATTAAGTTGAGCCAGACGCTTCTCCAGCTCGAGCTTTTCCGCAGTGATCCTCTCCGACAAAATCTTTGTAATCTCTTCGTGGAGAAGCCAGAGCTCGTCGAAAGTCATAGTGTCTAAATCGGATTTACGCATCGTGCTCTCGTGACCAATTTGAGCCTGAGCGGGGGCAATTTTTCTACAAAACACACTCTCTTCTCAGGCGATAAAAAGCGCTGAGCCCTGACCTGAATGGAAGACATTATATGTGACATAAATATTATTCCAATGATTTATTTAATGCTTGATAAATCGTTTTTTATTGGCAAGCTATAGCGGAATTTCAGACGATCTGCGGAGTTTAAATCAATAAATAATTGCGCGGAAATGTGGTTTAAGTTGGTATTGTAAGGGTTTGAGAAATGGACCGTATTGAGCTTCCCCTCTGCCATCTTCATGAGACTGTCAGTCGCTTTGTCGTCCCTTCCGCCGCCCTGCGGGATATTCGGGCCCTGCAGGCCCAGATTGAACTTCGACGTCTCGCCCTGAGGGATATTGAGGTAATTCGCTGCCGGCTGCGGCCGCTGATGCGCCGTAGAAGCAAGCGGCTTGTCCCGAGCCTGCGTAAGAGGGGTGGGAGACGAGTGCGGCAGGCGCCGGCATTCCGCGCCAGAGCCCTGCGCGAATCGTGCGCCGTGTAGCCTCCCCTTAAATCCGTAACATATCTTATTGCGAGTTGCCGTCGCTTGTTGCAGCTTCTGGAATAGGCTGTGCACGCATAAATGTGTGTACAGCCGATTTATCCAGAGCTTGCCTTGGAACTTTTTGGTATTCCCCTTGATTAATAATGTACGAGGCCATAAGACACCCGATTATTAAGACGGAACCGCGGGACGACCATGTCGGCGAAAGAAATCGAACTAAAGTCCATGTCTTTAGATGATCTCTGGTCACTTCATGAAGAGATCAGCGCGATATTGTCGGCCCGGATCGAAGCGGAAAAGCGCGAACTTGAGAAGCGGCTGGCGGTTCTCAGCCGGGGCGTGGGTGCCACCCGTGAGTCGGACGATGCGCGCGCGCTCCAGGGCGGGAAGCCGCGGCGGAAGTATCCGAGAGTGCTGCCGAAATACCGCAATCCGAAGACCTCCGAAACTTGGTCGGGCCGTGGAAAGCTACCTCGGTGGCTTGTCGCCGCGATGAAGTCGGGAAAGAAGATCGAGGAGTTCCGGATCAGCGAGAGCGGCTCCAAAGGCCGGCAGCGCGCCTGATCCCGGACGACGGTCTGCATCAGAAATCCCTCAATATCTGGTCGGAGCGGACGGTAGCTCGCCGAGAGGCATGCGGCGCATGCCTGCGGGCTTTATTCATTTTGCGGTCATCCGCGGCAACCATTGCCGGAAGCGGCTGGATCGTGCGCTAGAAGGCGTTACGCGCCCGCAATACCTCCAACGGGGTCCGAAGGAGAATTGCGAGATCCAATCGTAGACTCCAGTTATCGATGTACCACACGTCGTATTCGACGCGTTGCTCGATCAGGGCCGTTGTGGGCGTCGGACCTCGGCAACCATGGATTTGCGCCCAACCGGTCAGCCCCGGCTTGACCCGTCGCCGGAAGGCGTATTGCTGGACCGCCTTGTCGAATTGACTGTCGTGCGCCATCGCATGCGGCCGTGGTCCAATCAAGGACATGCTGCCCTCCAGCACATTCAGGAGCTGCGGCAGCTCGTCTATGCTCGTCCTGCGGAGCCACTTGCCAATCCGCGTCACGCGGCTGTCAACGGCTTTGGCTTGCGTGACCGAGGGTCCATTCTCGAGGACGGACATGGTGCGAAACTTGTAGATCGCAAAGCTCCGGCCGTTGAAGCCGCAGCGCTGCTGTCTGAAAAGGACGGGACCTCGCGAGTCCAGCTTGATGACGGCGGCGACTGCCGCCAGCAGCGGCGCCAACATGATTAGGCAAGTTCCGGCGCCGATCAGATCAACGCATCGCTTGGCGGCGCGCTGAATCGGGGTAAGAGGCCCGCGCTGGACCTCAACGCCTATGGCGCTTCCAAGGTCTCGGGTCGGTTGTGCGAACATCTCCGATGCAGCCCCGACCGGAACGAAGACCACCGGAAACGGCAAGACTTTCAGCTCGGCAACGAATTCACGCAATTCGCGCCATCGGTTCGGATCCGCTTCGACAATGATCTCTTCGATGTCGAAGCCGCGTGCGTGCTGGACTACAAGGGCGCTAAGCCGCTTGCGGTAGCTTGCCTTGGCACCTGGCCGAGGCAGGCTGAAATGTCCCGCCAAGCGAAGCCCCACTGCTGTGAGCGCCTGCGCCAGCCCGGTGTCGTGCGATTGCGCCTGGTCCGTGATCAGCACCACATTGCCGCCGGAAAATTTCCGGTCGCTGAGGCCCTTCAAGAGCAGGGCTCTCATGATGACCCGATGTCCGATCAGCATCGCCAGGCCGACGACAGCGAAGGCCGCGCCGGCGCCGCGGGAGATTTCGGCGCCAATGTTGAGGGCACCGACAGCGCTGCCGAGCAGAGCGAACACGAACAACCAGGAGAGGCAAACGGCTTGGACTTGACGGCGAAGCGCAAGAAGCTCAGGCGGCCTGTACATGCCTCGCATCTTCAGCAGTGATACGCAGAGTGCCGACACGACGATCGCGGAACCTATGGCCTTACCGACATCGGCCGTGGTCCAGTCCACATAGAGCCGATAAAGCAGTGTCGAAACAATGCTGGCGATCACGATGATCGCGACGTCGCTGCAGCTCGCGAGCAGCTCGATGGAGCGATAGCGGATCGGCCATTTTCGTTCGGACCTCAGCGGTGGACTGAAGCTACGAGCGGCAAATTCGCCGTGGACGTCCGCTGCAATATTGCGGGTTATGAAATTCATGGCTGTCTGAAATGATCAAGTGGGTCTGTCTTAACCATTATTTAATGTATAATAATCTATTAAATAGGGCAACGATTAATTGCGGAATTAAATAAATTAAATGTGTGCCCTTGACGCTCGCCTGGAGCGGCTTGTGCGTCCACGGCGCGCTTCATCCAGGTGCAGTGAGGCCAGGCGATGGAGTATCGGACGAGCGGCGCGGCGCCGCGGTGAACGATGCACGTTCAGCTCACCGATTCCGATTGTCCAGAATCAAACAGCAGGCCCCGCACGCAATCAGTTGGAAGCAGGCGCTCCCTTGCTCTGCATCGCCGGGGTCGCGGTCTCCCGATCAATCGACGCGTGATCTCCTCGCTGGAGATCACGCGCGCCAGCAGCGCGCCGACCAAGCACAACTGACTACTGAGTGACCCCCGTAATTGGCTGGGGTGTCGTGATGACGGTGGTTGATCCGCCGTGGGTAGCGGCCTTGAGTGCGTAGCCGTTGGTCGCGTAGATGATCGGGTCGTTTGCCGTGGCCAGGACCGTTCGCAGGAAATTCAGGAATTTGGTGGTCTCGACCGTAGTCGAATTCGACGTATAGATGACGTCCTTGTTCCGCATCTCAAAGGTTTGAGTGAGGAAATAACCCGAAGGATCGCGCAAATTGATCAGATAGATTATGGGAATGATCGGGCCCTTAAAGGGTCTGCAATCGACGCCCATTTCCTTGGCGACTTCGCGCGTCTCGCCCCGATACAGGAAGACTGACGATGGATCCGCCAACGCATCGTTCATGCCGCCCTGCTTGCCTATCGCCTCGGCCAGCGAGATGCGCCACGCATCGAACTTGAATTGTCCCTGAAGGCCGGACGCACCGAACGCGACGAAGGTCTGCGGCTGGCTGTAAAGATAGATGACGTCGTTCGGCAACACGTAGATGTTGTTGGAAGGCTCGTACATCAATGCGCCGAACGGGACGCTCGCGCGGTGTCCCTTGCGCTCGAGCGATACCCACATGTCATAGCCTTGCGAGCCAGGCCCGCCAGCGCGCGCGATCGAGTCGATGATGCGCTCGGCGGACGGGCTTGCACGGAAGCGGCCGGCGGCGCGCACGTCGCCAAGGACGCTGATCAGGGACGTGTTCTGCTCTGCCAGGGCCACGACGACCTGCGGCTCGAGGGCCCGGCCCTTGAGCTTGTCCGTGACCTCGTCACGAATCTCGGAGGGGGTGCGGCCCAGCGCCCGGATCGTGCCGGCGTACGGAACGGCGATGTAGCCCTTCTCGTCCACTGCCTGGTTTGGAACCGTGACGAAGTTGCCGGCGCGGACGCCGGCGTCCGATGTGAACAGGCCGCCGGCTGCAGATTCAAATATGGTGATGCTGACCGTGTCACCCACGCCGAAACGGAACGCCTTCGCCGGCGTCCTGTCGGCAAAGGCGGAGGACAGCCTTGGCGTATGGCGGCCGAGAACTTCGGCAACCTCCGGCGTCAGCTTGACCAGGGCGTAGGGGAGGCTGGCAGGCTCAAATCCCTCCGACGCCGATCGGACGTCTGTCGCCAGGGGACCGGATCCAGGCGTAATGATGCACCCGGCACAAGACAGTGCCAGGAGACCAGCAACGATCCTCCCGCATGTTTGCAACGCAATAATGATGATTACCCCAAGTCGTCCCAGTACGCGGGGTAAGGTACATTAATGCGCGATTCAGGCCAGCGAATCATCGCGTTAACCTGAAATGCAACCGGTGCTTGTTGCCGATATGCAACATGATGAGGGGGGACCGGGTGCCCCGATCCCGGATAAGGCTCGAATCCTCAGCGGGTCCGCCGTGGAAGCCGTACTGTTGTGGAAGATTCAGGGCGTTGGCATCACCTCGCCCATTGCGGCGATGCGCAAGAACATCAAGCCATCCCAAGACTGCGCAACCGCCGCCGAACTCCGGAAGCGGATCAAGCCCCACACCGTTGTTGGATTGTCTACCGAAAATAAGCCCTTAACCCCGCCTGAGGCTGTCTTCTACAGGCTTAGACGGATCTCGACGGCTCTAACGGTCGATCTCGGCTCCCTTGAGCCGTCATCCATCGTTGAATAGCTCGCCGTCCCGGCTTCTCAACCCAGTACAGTGCCGCGACGGACAGTCCCAAGACACCTACAAGGTAGAGGCTGAAATCTAACGTAGGATGCAGCTCAAGCTTGAAGAGTACAGCGGTGATCTTGTTCCACCAACCGCCTATCGGGAAGTGAAGGATATAGATCGAGTAGCTGGCATCTCCCAGAATGAACAAAGGCCGACTGCTCAGGATCGGAATATACTCTTGGGCCGCCCCGAGCACGATGAAACTGAACACCACACTCAATAGCGACGTGTTTGTTAGCCACGTGTGTGCTTCCAATCCGATCAGTATCCCGAGGAGGGATAGAAGGCCCGCAACCAACATTGTCCAATGCGTGAACAAGCCGCGAAGGAAAAGGTTGCCGAGTGCCAGCCCCCACATGAACTGAGGAAGGTTGAGCAACGGAAAGTAGGCGCTGAAATGGTGCCATTCTTCGCCGACGAGATAGGTATCCCTATAGATCGTGGTGGCTATAAGTACGGTTGCCGCAACACAAAAGAATGGTATGGCGCCGATGCGCAGTGCCAGCCAATAAAAAGCTGGGTAGCAAAGATAGAAAAACATTTCGTTGGAAAGCGACCATGCCGGTAGATTCCATGCCAAAGCTAACGGTGGAATCCACGCCTGCACCATCAAGACGACAAAGGGCGCAGCGAACCACGGCGATTTCAGGAGGGATGGAAGCGCCACCACGAGTGCAAGGTAGTAGGCGGGTGCGATACGCGCGATTCGCATCGTGAGAAAGGCTCGCAGCGACACATTGAGACCTTTGGGTCTTGCGTGCGTGTAGGTCAGAATGAAGCCGGAAAGAATAAAAAAGAACGTAACGGCCTCATACCCAAAGTGGGATATCCCAAAGGGAAAGATCGCCTCCTTGTGTCGGTAGTGAAAGATCACCACAAACAGCGCTGCAAAGAAACGCAATGAAGTCAGGGCCGGAAGATTCGGACGCTGGGCACAAGCAAGAAGGTCCCTATCCTCTGATTTGAAATGCCTGCTCTGTGAAACCGTCCGACGAGAGAGTTCGGACGCGCCCGATTTTGCGTGAGCGGCCACGTCACCGTACGAATGATCGACTACGTCCGGGTTCTGGTGGGTCCCAGGTGAACTATCGCGATAGGTCACCGGTGCATTGTCGGAAGGGTCACGAGCATCCCCGACCTGCGCGGTTTGCCGCCAGTTTCGGGCCTGCATCTCGTGCTCGTTTGTCTTCGGCAAGCCGCAGTATCCCTTGACAGAAAAGGCACCGGGTCTTTCGCTTTAGTTGGAGGCGGTCAGCCCATACCGGATGTAGTGATCATCGCGATAGTAATCGCTGCGGTGCGTGTCGTAGCGCGACATGGCTTTGATGTCGGTCTTGTTGAGAACCGCCCCGATCAGACATTCGTGGATATTGGGAGCGGTGTGCAGCGCATGCTTGACGACGTCGACTTTCGTCTGTCCCCATTCCACCACCAGTACGTAGCAGTCGATGAAGGCCGTCGTCGAACGAACATCGACCAGGGGTGTCAACGGCGGAAGATCGACGATGACATAATCATAGGTCGATCGCAGCTGATCGAAGAGTTTGCGCATTGAATCCGCTGCCAGCATCTCGCTCGTATGGAGCACAGGTGTTTGGCTGACGGCGGGAAGAAATGCCAGATTTGTTTTCGGATCCCGCCAGATCGTCTCGTCGATATGCCTGCCGTTGCTGATGACATCGACAATGCCTGCGGTCGCGTTTACGGCGAGGCTGGCGGAAAGTGACGGGTTTCGGAGGTCGCAATCGACGACAATGACGCTCTTGCCGCCGTGAGCGATTAGCTGGGCGAGCGAGGCTGCGATCGTCGTCTTGCCCTCATTCGGCAGGGCGGAGGTGATGCCAATTACCTGATTGGAGGCTTTGCCGGGATTGAGGTCTATAGCGAGTTTGATTGCCCGGATTGACTCGGCGTATCGAGATAATGGCTTGCCGACAACGGTCCTGTGAAATGTCGATCTGGTGGATATGCTTCGTTGCCGCGTGTCCTGGTCAGCGTTCCATGATGCTGCCTTTGAAGTCGATGCTTTTTCAGTCCGCAGCGCCGGCACCAGGGACAAACATGGTAATCCCAGCGTCGATTCGATCTGTGCGGACGTGCGGAAGACACGATCCATCATTTCTCTGAACAAGCCCAGTCCGATGCCCAACCCGAGTCCGCCGACCAGGCCCAGGGCCAGGATCAGCGGGGTCTTCGGCTTGCTCTTGCTCTGCGGCGGCACCGCCGGATACATCACCCGTCCTTCCGCGATCGGAAAGCTTTCTTGCTGCGCTGCGCTCACATAGCGCTGCAGGAATGTATCATGCAGGCTGCGCAAGCTCTTCGCCTTGCTCTCCAATTCCCGTATCGTGATCTCCGCCATGTTTGTCGAACGCGACTGTTCCACGGCCTCGGACATCCGCTTCTCAATCTCCTGCTGCCGCTGCTTGGCGACCTCGAGTTCGCTCCGGCTCGTCTCAGCATATCTCTTGACCTCGTCGAGGATCGACGCGCGAAGCTCGCGCATCCGATTTCGTAAGTTCACGACTGCTGAGTGGTCGCGGCCAAAACGTGGCGCCCACTCGGCGACGCGCCGTTCCAGTTCAAGATATTGTTGGCGCAGGTTGGTGATGATGGGGCTGTTAAGTGCATCGGTGCCCGCTGCGTCCAGATTGCCGATCGAGGACGAGTTCGCCGGGTTGGCTTCCAGAATCGCCTCGTAGCGATTCAGCTTTGCCAAGGCGTCGGAGGTCTGCGCGCGAGAAGCGACCAATCGGCTGTTGAGCTCAGTGACCTGCTGCTCGTCGATCGGCCTTCCTCCGGCAGAAACAAGGTTGTTCTTGGACTTGTAAGCACTAACCGCGCGATCAGCCGCGAGCGCCTGCTCTCCGAGCTCGCGCAGCCGTTCCTGCATCCAATCCCTTGCCCGGCGACTTGTCTCCAGCTTCGCTTTCTCCTGTTCGGCAAGATAGACGCTCGCGATTGCGTTAGCGATCTCGGCGGCTCGTACCGGGTTGCTCGAACTGAAGTTGATCTCGATAAGGTTGCTGTAGCCGATCCGGTCCACTACGACGCGGCTCTGAAACGCAACGATGAGACCCTCCGGCGGATCTTTCGACGGAAGCGGTTGCGGATCGTTCGGCGGCGATGACACCAACAGGCCACGAAGCCGGTGCAACACAGAGAATAGAGACGTGGGCGATGGCCTGAAATCGGGGTCGTCGGCGAGCTTGAACTGATTGATGATCTGGACGGCCAGTCCTCTCGATTTGAGGACCTGGACTTGAGTTTCGAAGAGACCGAGATCGAAAGCCGGTTCGGCCAGGATCGATTGTTGCTGGATAAATTGTGTCTTGGCGTTCTCAAGCATGACCTGGACCTGGGCGGTATAGGTCGGCGGTGTGATCCGCAGATAGATCAGGCAAGCGGTCAATCCGAGTGAGGTTGCAAGAATGAGCACCACGTACTGACGCCGCAGGAATGCAAGGGCAGTATTGATGAGTTCACCGATCCCGCCGCTTTCCGGCTCATGATCGTAAACAGGTGCGCGGAGCCTGTCGGTCTGCAGCATGTTGCTCTGGAGCATTCGGTTGTCGCCTTTGCCGCCTGTGAATCTCGCCGGGCCGCCGCCAGCGTAAGTTTGGCATGGCCGCCGAATGCCGGGCGGTGTGCCGCCCCGCATTTAAAAATAAATATACCGGAAAATGTCGTTTGTTCAAATTAAATGTACGATAGTTAATATGCGAATGGTTGGGTGGTGGCCTGATCCAGGCTCCTGCAGCGAGGCGCCGGAGCATATTGTGAGGGCGCTCCTGCAAAATCACCCGGAGGTTTGGAACTGCGTCCGTGAGCGAATTGCAGTTTGATGCTTAATTTTTACCCGATCGGAATTCAGGCTGGTTCGTGAGTGGGTTGATGGAACTGCGGGACGGTTCCGGGGAACCCGATCCATCAGGGATAATGCTGAGATAATATATTGGGTGATTTGCGACATAATCAATTGACATTTAATTGGTCGCGATCTTTATTTATTATCGGAATACCGGTTGGCCATTTCGAGCGTTGGAGATTGCTGAGACAGGAACCAGGCGGTTTGTTTGATCGAATCCGATGCCCAGGCTTCCGGCCTCCTGTCATTTCTCTGGGGGCCTCACGGATATCGCAACAACAGCCGGGTTCTCGATCGAGCGGCCACCCAGGTCAGTGAATATCGTCGGCGTCGATCCCTGGCTGCAGGTCGACGCAAGATTCAGGCTGAAGCTAGCAGCATGGAGGCTTTGATGCACGACGAACTCTATACTGACGGAGTGGACGAGATCACCATTGGCGGATCGATCGTCCGTGTCGATCTGGTCAGTCTTTCGCCGACCGAACGCGACGCCAACAATGCGCCGAAGAAGGTGTTCCGGCAAAGGCTGATCTTTTCTGTGGAGTCGTTCGCGAATTCGGTCGAGGTGATGCAGAACGCGTTGCAGGGATTGGTCGACGCCGGCGCGGTGCGGCGCAACCCGCCGAGAGGGTCGGGCGAACAGGCCCAGACGACTTCGACGGAACGCGATCCGCCCAACAGCCCACGGTCCCCCAATGTCTCAAGCAATTTCCGTTGAAGCCGACCTCGCGGTCGCGGAAGCGCCGCCTGTAGACGCCGACGAGCCGGTTAGCCCGGCTGTGCGGACGGAACTTGAATGTCTGGCAAGGATCGCCGCCTATCACGGCGTCGATCTGCCGGTTGAACGCCTCAAGCACAGCTATGCCATTGACGGGACTGCTGTCTCGTCAACTCGACTGCTGCGCATGGCGAAGGATGCGGGCCTCCGCGCAACGCGCACGCACATCGACTGGGGTGCGCTGTTTCGGTTGGGAGAGGCCTATCCGGCTCTGCTCCGGCTCTCGAACGGCAACTGGATCGTCGTTCTCGCGGCGGGGCAGGGAGCCGATGGCGCGGAAGCGGTTAGCGTGTTCGATCCGCTCGCCGAGCGCCGGGACGAGCCTCTGATCGTCGACAGGGATGCGTTCTGCGCCCGATGGAGCGGTGAGGCCATCCTGATCAAGCGCGAGCGCCTCGCGTCGGACCATCGGCCGACGTTCGGGCTGCGCTGGTTCATCCCCGAACTGGCCCGTCAGTGGCGCCTGTTCATCGACGTCGCGGTCGCCGCCATTATGCTCTATGCACTGGGGCTCGCGATACCGATCTTCTTCCAGCTCGTCATCGACAAGGTTCTGGTGCACGAGAGCTTCACCACGCTCTACGTGCTGGCGGCCGGTGCGACCGCCGCGCTGGCATTCGACGCGATATTTGGTTTTCTGCGACGCTATCTCTTGCTCTATGCGACCAACAAGGTCGACATCCGGGTGGCAACCAAGACGTTCGGTCATCTCCTCGGCCTGCCCGTGACCTTCTTCGAGCACATTTCGGCCGGCGTCCTGGTAAAGCATATGCAGCAGGCGGCGCGAATTCGCGAGTTCCTGACCGGCCGCCTGTTCCTGACCACGCTCGATGCGCTGTCGCTGTTCGTCTTCCTCCCGGTGCTGGCGCTCTACAGCCTCAAATTGACATGCATGGTGCTGGCGTTCACGGCAGCCAGCGGCCTGGTGGTCGCGCTGCTGATGGGACCGTTCCGGCGCCGTCTCTATAACCTCTACCAGGCGGAAGGTGCGCGTCAGGCTCTGTTGGTCGAGACCGTGCACGGCATGCGTACGGTGAAGTCGCTGGCGATGGAGCCGCTGCAGAGCAGGGTCTGGGACGATCGCTGCGCACAGTCGGTGACGATGCGGTTCGGCGTCGAGAAGATCTCTGCCGCTGCGCAGTCAATCACCGGATTTCTTGAGAAAATGATGTCGCTCGGCATCATCGCGCTTGGTGCGCTCGACGTCTTCAGCGGTGAGATGACTATCGGCGCGCTGGTCGCCTTCAACATGCTGGCAGGCCGGGTATCGGGGCCGCTGGTCCAGTTGGTGACCATGGTTCACGAGTATCAGGAAGTCGCTCTGGCGGTGAAGATGCTCGGCGAGGTCATGAACCAGAAGCCCGAGCGCGACGGCAATCGCGAAGGGCTGCGGCCCGACTTCGCCGGCAAGATCGAGTTCGAGAATGTCTCGTTCCGCTACGGATCGGAAGGCGCGCCGGCGCTGGACGACGTCTCGTTCTCCATTGCTCCGGGGGCGATATTCGGGATCGTCGGCCGAAGCGGCTCCGGCAAGACCACGCTAACGCGGCTCATTTCCGGGATGTATCCGGTGCAGCAGGGCCTGCTGCGCGTTGATGGATACGATTCGAGGGAGCTCGATCTGGCCCATCTGCGCCAAAATCTCGGGTTGGTCTTGCAGGACAATTTCCTGTTTCGTGGCACGGTTCGCGACAATATCGCCTGCGTGAAACGCGATGCGACCTTTGCGGAGGTCGTCCGCGCGGCCCAGCTTGCGGGCGCCGATGAGTTCATCGAACGGCTCCCGCGCGGCTTCGACACCATGCTCGAGGAGGATGCCTCGAACCTGTCGGGAGGCCAGAAGCAGCGTCTCGCGATCGCCAGGGCGCTGATCGTCAACCCGCGCATCCTGATTTTGGACGAGGCAACGAGCGCGCTCGACTCCGAAAGCGAGATGATCATCCGTCGCAACCTGCGCCGTATCGCCGAGGGGCGGACCGTCATCATCGTCTCGCACCGGCTGTCGATGCTCTCGGACGCGAACCAGATCCTCGTGATCGACCGCGGCCGGATCGTCGACGTGGATCATCACGACCGGTTGCTGTCGAAGTGCATGATTTACCGGCATCTCTGGAACCAGCAGACGAAGCAGATCGCATGACCAAGCCTGAGAAATCCCAGGGCGATGCAAACGCTCCGGTGCGGACGACCGAACGGCGGCGGCGCGGCCTGTTCAGGCCGACCAAGCACCGGCCGCCGGTGGTGACGGAGTTCCAGTCCGATGCGATCGAGGTCGAGAATCGGGCGCCGCCGCGCGTCGCCCGCGTGACGCTCTATTGCGCTCTGGCCTTGATACTCACCGCGATCGGCTGGGCGTCGGGGTCGCAGATCGACATGATCGTGACGGCGCAGGGCAAGCTGGTTACGACACGGCCCAATATTGTGGTCCAGCCGCTCGAGACCTCCGTCATCCGCGAGATACATGTGAAGCCGGGCGACCGGGTCAGTCGCGGCGACCTGCTGGCGACGCTCGATCCGACATTCTCGCAGGCGGATCTCGACCAGTTGAGCAGCAAGGTTGGCGTGTTCAATGCCGCGATTGACCGTCTCAAGGCCGAATTGAATGGCGCGGAATATCTCGTCAACGAATCCGCGAACGCCGACGAGGTCCTGCAGCGCAAGATGTTTCTGCAGCGCAAGGCGGCCTACGATGCTCAGATCGAGAACTACGAAGCGCAGATCGCATCCGCGCGCGCCAACCTGTCGACTGCGCAGAACGAAGAGACGGTGCTGCTTCAGCGGCTCGAGACGATGAAGTCAATCGAGGTCATGCGCGCGACGCTGATGGACAAGGAAGTCGGCTCGAAGCTGAATTTGCTGCTCTCGCGCGACGCTCGCCTCGACGTGGAAAGCAATCTGGCGCGCGTCCGCGGCAATATCGCCGATTATGCGCATCGCCTCGACAAAGCCCAGGCGGACGAGAAGGTCTACGCCGAGGATTTTCGCAAGACGGCCTATCAGGATCTCGTGGAGACGCTGGCGAAGCGGGATAGCGCGGCCGAAGACCTCAAGAAGGCTGAGCTACGCCGGAAGCTGATCGTGCTGAAGGCGCCGGACGATGCGATCGTGCTCGATATCGCCAACCGAACTGTCGGTTCGGTCGCACGTGAGGCCGAGCCGATGTTTGTACTTGTTCCACGCGATGTGCCGCTGCGGGCCGAGGTCAATGTCGAGGGCAAGGACGTCGGTCAGGTTTCGGTCGGCCAGTCCGTGCGGATCAAGTTCGATGCGTTTCCGTTCCAGAAATATGGGACAGCCAAAGGCGAGGTACGCGTCATCAGCCAGGACTCGTTCCCGCCGGATCCGAAAGCCGAAGGTGCGCACCGTCCGACCGCTCCCTATTATCGCGTATTGGTCGACCTGTCCGACACGCACCTTCGGCTGCCGGAAGAGCGCGCTCAGTTTATCCCGGGCATGGCGGTGACGGCCGAGATGAAAGTCGGCCGGCGCAGCGTGATGTCCTATTTCCTCTATCCGCTGCTTCGCGGCCTGGATGAATCGATCCGCGAACCCTAGAGCATTTCGGTTCTGATTGAATCAGAACCGCGGCTCTCGATTCTTGCTTTACCGCGTTTTCTTCACGCGAACCGGCGTCCACTTTGCTCGAAAGCACTCTAGGAACGGCCTGCTGCAGCAGAAGCCGTCGCCTCAAGTAGATCTTTCTTGAAGGGATGGTTACAATCGGTCGGCGATGTGGCGCTAGCGGCCAGTGCAGGAACGAAAAAGGCCGGCCTCAGTGGGCCGGCAGCGGCGTTTTCGTCCTGACGAACTCTGCAAGGGAGCCGACGGTCTCAAAGATCTCACCGCTAAACTCGCTGCCGTCGACTTCGAAGCCGAACTCTTCCTCAAGCGCGGCGAGCAGTTGGACCACCGCAAAGGAATCGAGTTCGGGCATGCTGCCGAACAGAGGCGTCGAGGCGTTGAGCGTGCTGGCCCGATCTTCGATGCCGAGCGTTTTCACGATAGTGGCTTTGACGGTTTCAAACGTACGATCGTCGATATTCATTTTATCTCCAATTGCTCGAGTCTATACGAGGACCTCAACCGGCGGCGGGTGTCCCAGGAAAGCAGTGGGGCTGGCGGTGAGTCCGTAGGCGCCAGCCTGAAACAGCACGATCAGATCTCCGATTTCGGCTCGCGGCAAGCTGACATTGTCCCCCAGCAGGTCCAGGGGCGTGCACAGGCAGCCGACGACGTTCACGACCTCGTCGGCCCCTTCGCCAAGGCGGTTGCCGACCGCGATCGGATAGTTTCGCCGGATCACCTGTCCGAAATTGCCGGAAGCGGCGAGTTGGTGGTGCAATCCGCCGTCGACCACCAGATAGTGGCGTCCCCGCGACTCCTTGCGATCGACGACGCGGGTGACGTAGACGCCGCACTCGCCAACAATGTAGCGGCCGAGCTCGATCACCACGCGTGCCTCAGGCAAGTTCGGCTCGATAGCGGTCTCGATCAACTCCGTGAGGTTGGCGGCGATAGCGGAGAGTTCGAGCGGCTGATCCTTGTCGAAATAGGGAATGCCGAACCCGCCGCCGAGATTCACGTAGCGGATTGGCGGAGAGTTGCGGGCGAGCCCCAGAATGAGATCCACGGTCCGGCGCTGGGCCAAGCAAATGAGGTCCGCGCTCAGGTTCTGGGATCCGGCGAAGACATGGAATCCGAGAAACTCGACATCGGCGGCCGCGAGGTCGGCGAGCAGGGACGGGACCTTCTCTGCGTCGACGCCAAACTGCTGCGGCCCGCCGCCCATGCGCATACCTGCGCCTTTGACCTCAAAGTCCGGGTTCACCCGGACGGCGACCCGTGGGCGCAGCCCCAGTCGGTTGCCGGCCTGGATGACTCGCGCAACCTCGGTGGCCGACTCGATTTCAATGGTCACCCCTGAGGCAACGGCCTGCGTGATGCTTGCCTCGTTCTTGCCGGGGCCGGCAAAGCTCACATTGGCTGGGCGCATTGGCGTGTCCAGAGCCGTGCGCATCTCGCCCGCCGACGCGACGTCGAAGGCGTCCACCAGCGTCGCAAGGTGTTGCACCACCGCCGGCATCGGATTGGCTTTGATCGCGTAGCTCAACTTGATGCCCCGCGGCAGGGTCGATCTGAGCAGCTTGACCCGGTCGGTGAGCAACGCGCGGTCATAGGCGAAGAACGGCGTGGAGCCGACCCGGTCGGCCAGCCGCTGGAGCGGGATGCCGCCGACGGCGAGCTGACCATCGATCTGGCCAAACGCGGCTATGGTTGGTCGCAAGGCCAAGAGGCGAACTCCTTCCTCAGCATAGCGCGGTCGAACTTGCCGTTTGGCGACCGCGGGATTTCATCTCGAATGATGACCGCCGACGGCACCATGTAGAGCGGCAATCTGCGCTTCATCGCGGCGATAATGGCGGTCGTATGGTCGGCGCCATTCATTCCGGCCGGGCTCGCGACAAGCAGGATGCGCTGACCGAGATTGCCATCTTCCACCCCAAGCGCCACTGCATCTCGAACCAGCCCGGTCGCGTAGGCCTCATCCTCGATTTCGGTCGGGCTTATTCTGTAGCCCGAGGTCTTGATCATCTCGTCCTTGCGTCCGACGAAGTACAGGAAGCCTTCCTCGTCAGTCACCACGGCATCGCCGGACCAGACTGCAATCTCGGGCGTTCGCCATGAGGCGTCCCGTCCCGGCGCCGGCCGGAATCGCGCTGCCGTACGCTCCGCGTCGTTCCAGTAGCCCATCGCAACCAATGCGCCGCGGTGGACCAATTCGCCTTCCTCGCCTGGATTGCACCTGGTGCCGTCGGGCCGGACCACGAGGATCTCGGCATTCGGAATCGCCTTGCCGATGGAACCAGGCCGGCGGTCGATTTCGGCGGGATCGAGATAGGTGGAGCGGAATGCTTCGGTCAGGCCGTACATGAGATACGGCTTGGCCTGCGGGAAATGGGCTCGCAGCTTGTCAAGGATCGGCTTGGGCATCTTCCCGCCGGTGTTGGCGAAGTATCGCAACGAGCGTGCCGCCTCAGGGGACCACGTCTGCTCGGCGATCTGGATCCACAGTGGCGGCACGCAGGTCAGCCCGGTGACTCCATGCCGGGCGCAGAGCTGCACGACGTCGCCGGGCAGAAGGTAGTTCATGAGCACCACATGCGCGCCGACGCTGAAGGCGGTGGTGAGTTGGCTGAAGCCGGCGTCGAAACTCAGCGGCAGAGCGGCCAGGATCACGTCGTCAGCCGTGTTTGCCAGATATTGGCTCACACTCTCCGCGCCAACGATCAGGTTTCGGTGACTAAGCACAACGCCTTTGGGTTTGCCGGTGCTGCCCGATGTGTAGAGGATCGCAGCCATGTCGAGATCGATGGCGGCGCCTCGGATCGGGGCGCGATCTCCGGGTTCAGACGGCCAGCGGTGGATCGCGGCGTCCGTCTTCCGCGACGCAGGCTCCGATCCGGCGTCAACCAGCAGGATGTGCTCGACACTGGGGCAGGCACCAAGGACGTCGCCAAGCAACTCCAGTCGTTCCGACGAGGTGACCAGCACGCGCGCTTCGCAGTCGGTGAGGATGTGTGCAACCTGGTGACCCCGCAGCAGGGGATTGATCGGCACGAAGGTTGCGCCGGCTGCGGACGTGCCGAAGATCGCCGCGACTGTCTCGATGCGCTTTTCCAGAAACACCGCGACGCGCTGCTCTCGCTCAAGACCGAGGCTGGCGAGCTTCCCAGCCACCACGCAAACCTGCCGCCACAACTCGGCATAGCTCAACGTCGTGTTCTTGTAGGTCAGCGCCCGCGCCTCCGGATGCGAGGCGGCGCGATGCTGGAGCAGGTGGTGCAAGCTCGTCCTTGTCATCGTCTGGCCCATCTCCAACCTGTCTGCCCCTTTCACCAGGCTACGCAGGTAAGTTCACTGTAGAGGTCGTCGATCTGATCGGGGCGCAAGGTCGTGCTCCGATACATCTTCGGTCTCGGCGATTTCAGCATGATCGACCGCTTCGGGCGGTCGCCCACCACGCGCAGCTCTGCCAGTGTCGCCGGAATTCCATGGCGAAGCAGCAGATGACGGAAGACGTGCTTGGCAGCCTTATGGAACAGCTTCCGGTTTCCGACGTACAAAATCGAGGCAAACAGCGGAAGGTTCTTCCGTCGGGCCCTGCGGAATATGACGTAACAGCTCGCGTCGCCTTCAACGGCCACAATATGGTGCGCCGCCGCCGTCCGCGCGTGATCGCGATAGATCTCCAGGTCGCGACCGCGCAAGGTACGCTCGATTTCCTGCGGCTCGGAGATAATGCGCACGCGCGATGACAAGAGCGGCCAGGGTAGATTTGGGACGAGGGCGGTCGCCACGTCCAGGTGGGAGAACTTTAGCCGGACATTGAGCGGTATCACGTTTCCGCTCGGTGAGAGATCGGTGAAGTGGTAACCCTTCTGGGAAAGTAATGCGTTGAGCAACAAGACGCTGCGCGCACGGTATTCGTCAAGCACGCACCAGGCGGCCAGATTGCAGAAGCGCTCCGTTTGGCCATCTATCTTCCGCTCGGAATAGAACGCCAAGTAAACGCCGACGATCCGTTCGCCTGCCTGCAGCAGGAAACCGTGGTTCGGCTGGCTGCAGACCCATGGCGGAGTGATTGCGGCCTCCCACTCGGCGCTTGCGATGCGGGTATTCAGTTCAGCGTGCAGAAACCGCGCCACCGCGGGCACATCTGCGGAGGTGATGGGATGAAGCTCTACCGCGCCCGCCAGCTTGTTCAACGTCAACCTATTCAGCGGATGCGGCACTTTGGAACGGTGCTGCAGCGTGGCAGGGTGTTGAACGATTGCGGAGCGTACGTTTGAAAACATGGGGTGAACGGGCGCTGGTCGTCGACGAACGGATCGGTGGCTTCATGACTGCTTTGGCTGCTTGTAAGACGCTAATTGCCCGGGCGATAATTTTTGATCCGCCGGAAATGATTTGTAGTTTCTCAGCTTCCTCTTCAGTGAGGAGACGAATGGCGCCCAGGCATAAGCGCCGTTGTATTTGAGGAAAAATTCAAGACGCCCATCGAATGGATCAACCTTCACGCGGCCCCTGACCAGGCCAGAGCCCGTCGTGTCGACAGGGGTGGGTGTGGTGCTGAAGACGGCTTCATAGCCGGCCATTCGGCAGAGTTCGATTGTCGAGGAATCGTGGTCGCCATATGGAAGCGCGAATAGGCGAATTTCTTGTGTCGTCAGACCTTCAAGATCGAGGCGCGAGCCCTCGATCTCGTCCCGAGCGTCGCTGGGCGCGAGACGCGAGAGGCGAGGGTGCGTGCGGGAATGCGCCCCCACCGTGATAAGCGCGGACGGCAGCCTCGCGATCTGCTCGGCCGACATCACTATCTCGATAGAGTCGGGGCTGCCGGCTTTCATCGACCAGGTCGGCGGCCCCCCCAATGTCCGGGTTGGGACGAAGATCGTCGAGTGAAAGCCGCGGGCGGTAAGCGCGGGCAAGGCATTCTTGGCGACACTGACATACGCGTCGTCAAACGTAATCGCGACGTTGGGCCTGCCGGGAGGCAAGCTTCCACGGTGCGATGCCGGCACGACCCGGGCTTTTCGTCGGATCGACTCCAACTGGCGCACGAAATTCGATCGATATGCGTCGGGTACGCCATGATAGTAGAGGATGACCAGCCTGGGGGCGGGCGAACCCCCTGCCAGTCGCAGTGCCGATCGCAACAGTCCTCGCCCGAGATAATAGAGCAGGCTGATGGTCAGCTTGACTGTGCGCTTGGCGGTTGACCCGACCGAGATTTCACCCCCGACTTGTGGCGGTTTCCGACGGGACACAGCGGGTGGCGCTTCAACGTGCGCCGATCGCGACCTCTCAGCAAAACCGATACCTCGGCCGCGCAGCACGATCGGGCCGGTCCAGCCGCCTGGCAGAAAGCTCGTCAACACGCCGGTCACCCGCTCTATGTCTCAATTGACTTGCAAGACTATATCAAAATAAATAAATTAAATCCAGCGGGTTAAATTTTAATATGTATATTTACCATAATACCGCGAGTTTGGATTTATATTGCGCCGCAATGGCGTTTGCACGGAGACAGAGGTCGGGCTCAATGAGGTTTTTGCCGGAGGAAACTGCTGGATGCGGTGGGCTCGAGCTGGAACACGTTAATCGGGATCACGGTGCCGGTCGGATTGCTCCGGTGCGGCTTGCCGAGCAGCGCGGATGATTCCTATGAGCTCTGGATCGGCAGGCACGAGCGCGTCGTCCTCCCGGGGCGACCCACCGGTTTTTTTTCGGCTGGGTCGCGCTGCCTGCAGAAAAGATGAATTACATGAGAAAATACAAAAAGATACGAGATCTATACCATAGCCTCGAGCGCAGTAGATTGCGCACGCCGCAGTACGCTCCAGCAGGGGCGAAGAAGCAGACCGTATACTTCCTTGCTCCAGATTATGACAAACCAGCTGGTGGCAATCGGGTCATCTATCAGCATGTCGATATTCTCAACGCGGCCGGCGTCAGCAGCGTGGTCGTGCACCAGCGGCGGGGCTTCCGCTATTCTTGGTTTGCGAACACCACTAGAATTCAATCGGTTGCTGAGACTGCTCTGTCGTCGAAAGACCTGCTGGTGGTGCCGGAGACAGACGTCGATCTTATCGGACGGTTGGACAGCAACATTCGCGTCGTCGTCTTCAACCAAAACTCGCATCTCACCTGGAAGCGGCCCAATTCGAGCGCCATCTACGATGCCGCGAACGTGAAGGCGGTCATCGTCGTGTCGAAGCATAACCAGGACATGATCAACTTTGCCTTTCCGCGCGTGACAACATTCAGGGTGAATCTGAGCCTTGATGGGAAGCTGTTCCACCCGCCCGACGTCGCCGCCGAGAAGAAGATCACCTATATGCCGCGCCGCGGCGCGGACGACGCCCACCAAGTATTGGCAATGCTGCGGTCGCGCGGCGCGCTGCGCGATTGGGAGCTCGTCGCCATTGACGGCATCAGCCACGACGAGGTGGGCGAGCATCTTCGCAAGTCCCGCATCTTCCTAGCCTTTACCTGTCAAGAGGGCTTCGGATTGCCAGCCGCAGAGGCCATGGCTTGCGGCAACTACGTCATCGGCGTGCACGGCTACGGAGGCAGCGAGTTTTTCCAGCCCTCGTTCTCTTCCGCTATCGCTCCGGGCGATGTGCTCAATTTCGCGAAAGCTGTCGAGGCCGCTTTGGAGGCGGATGCGATAGACCCTGAATGGTGCCGGGTCCGCGGACTCGAAGCCTCCAGATTTGTGCGAACGGAATATTCGATCGAGCGCGAGAAGCGCGACGTCACCCAGATTTACAGCTCATTGATCCAATGACAGCACCCGACACCCAGACGACGGCACGGACCATCGGAAACCGCCTCCCCACGGTGCGGGTCTTGGTGCCGTGCTACAACTACGCTCGATATCTGGAACATTGCACCCGCACCATTCTCGCCCAGCCGCACGTGGACGTTCGCATCCTCATCATCGACGATTGCTCCAAGGATGAAACACCGGAGGTCTGTGCCAGGCTCGCTACTGGAGAGCCGCGGGTCGAGTTTATCCGCCACGAGAAGAACAAGGGGCATATCGCCACGTACAATGAGGGGATAGACCTTATCCGCGAGGACTATTTTGTCCTTTTGTCGGCCGATGACCTGCTGACGCCGGGCGCGCTCGGTCGAGCCGTCTCGGTCATGGAGAAGAATCCGAACGTCGGCTTCGTTTACGGCCATCCGATCACGCTCCGTGGCGATGTGCCGCAACCGCGTCTCGCCGAGCGCGAGCCGTCGATCTGGCGCGGCCGCGACTGGATCGAGCGCCTTTGCGGCACGGGGCGCAACGTCATCATGTCTCCGGAGGTGGTGATGCGGTCCAGCATCCAAAAGCGCATCGGCGGCTATTCGCCGGCGCTGCCGCATTCCGGCGACATGGAGATGTGGCTCAAGGCCGCGTCGATGTCCGATGTCGGCAGGGTCAACGGGGCCGATCAGGCCTATTACCGGGTCCATGCGCAGAGCATGCAGCGCACGGTCTACTCGAGCGTGCTGGCCGACCTCGCCGGACGGCGCGACGCATTTCGCTCGGTGCTTGGCGCTGGGTCGATGGTGAGGGATGCGCCAGCGCTTCTGAAGCTGGCGGAGCGCGCTCTCGCGCGGACGGCCACGCTGTTTCTGCTTGACCAGTTCGACAGCTCGACTCCGCCGGACTGGCCGGTCGAGCCTTACGTGACCTTCATCCGCGAGCTCGATCCAGCAATGATGGACTCAGGCCTAGGCCGCGCACTGAGCCGTCGCCTGGCCGGCCGCCACAGCGCGGTCGGTCGGCTGCTGGCCTATGCCGACAGGGCCGTGAGTCATCGGATGGAATGGCGGCATTGGCGGCGCACCGGGATGGAAAAGACAGCCTGGCCTCGCGACGTCATTGGTTTCGCTCGCAGTTTGACCTAAGGGAAGACGTTAGGCCGATCTCGCCGGAATGACCGAGCTTCCGGCTGGGGTTAGGCTACCGACCAATGCGTGGTTATGGTATCGCTCCATCACAGCTGCAACGCCACGGACGTTTAAGGAATCCGTGCTCCCACATCCGTACCGTCGGATGCCTTGCCTTTTCCAGGTGACTCTGGAGCGAGCTTGAATCCGGCATACGAGGTTGGCAGGGCCCCGCCGACATAGACGGGCATTCCGCGGAAGTTCGATTTGGTCGCCCCCCGGACAAACATATTGTTTGTCGAAGTTCCTGTGGATCCGTTGCCGAACGTGATCATTGCAATATTGTCGTAAATTTGCGTGCCCACGCCCGCGGGATCGGTCAATTTGCGATTGATGTCGATATAGCCGCATTCCCCGCCTGCGCAACCACGCGGGCGATAAAGCACAGTGTTGTGGCGAATAATCGAATTCTTGTCGGCGTAAAGTTCAATTCCCCACTTTCGGGAAATATCGACCACGTTGTCCTCAATGATCACGCCGACCGTACCGCCGTCGTATGAGGTAATGCCTTGGGTTTCGCAGTCGAGTGAAGCATGGACGTAGTTGCCCGCAATACGGCCGCCGGTTCCGCCTTCGAATTGGATGTTGTCCGTGTGATTGGTTCCGACGTCGCAGAGGTTATCAAAGATGTTGTTCAGAATGTTGATACCTGCGCCGAGATGGATTCCATCCAGATCGCCGTTTCTAAACGTGGAGTTCTGGATCGTCACACCCGAAAAAGCTGCGGTATTGTTTTCGACACGAACCTTTCCATTAGGGGATCCCTTGCGGTAGACAGCATGCCAATCGTGCGTGTTGTGCTCCAGCAAGATATTCCCGTCAGTGGCCTCAATATCGATCGTAGCAGCAAACACTGAATTTCTGATCGTGAAGTTCTTTGCGTTAACTGCGGTGCCGCCCATGCCGTTCATTCCATCAAGAATGAAGCCGCCAACGCTTGAGTTGAAATTGACCTGCATGTTTGGAGTTGCAGCAGCCTCGGCTTTGATGGTGATGGCTTTGTCAACGCCATCCCAAGTGCCGTAGTCACCTGAAGCAAGACAGATTACTTGTCCCGCGGATGCCGCGGAAATTTGGCTTGCGAAATTGGACGGAGTGGCATGGAGGTTACACGGGCCGCCGCTGGGAGATGGGCCAGGAGCCGGAGCTGAAGGAGCTACTTGTCCCTGAGAACCATTGCCGCACGCTATGCTCGCAAGTGAAGCGAAGAGCCATAGTGCCCAATGTAAACGACCCATAAAACCCTCGGTCTAATTTGGCTTGTGAACCTGGTTTGGAGACCTGCATCTACAGCTCTGGCGACCGGATCATGTTTTCCGAGCCTGTGCTTTTGTGCGCTGCGCGGCGAGTCCTCGACGTCGAGCAATTCAGTTCCAGGCGCGGGACTGCTGGCGGGCATTGCCGCGCGGCAATAGGCGATCTCTTGTAGGCAGATTGCTTTCGGCGGTCCTCGCCAACTTGGGTAGCTCGGTGTCCATCAACCATACACCACTGCCCCATGCGAATATGAACCACGAGTAAATTGCGTGCGCGAAATGAACGGTCGTGCCCACGAACAAGAACGTGACCATACAAATCACGTATGCCACGCGACAAATCTCGACTGTTCTGTCTGCGCTCTTCGCGCAAGTGACCGCAACTATTGTCAAAATGAAGGAGCCCATGAGCGGGACCAGAGCGGGAATTCCGTACCTCATGGCGGTCAAAAGCCAAAAATTGTCCACGCTGTCAGATGGCATCCACCGAGGTCGCTGCCAATCGGCGAGGCCTATTCCAAGCCATGGATGATTGACCACCGACTCACTTCCGAAATCCCAGATCGCGACGCGGTACCACCCCGTCTGGGGGTCGAACGTGAAGTGCGAAATGAAGAACTTGACGGCGCCTTGATTTGATCCGAGTTGGGCGGCCAAGAATCCCACGAGGATGATACTCCACAATATCATCCACTTGCTGTTATTGCGCCAGAGAATCGCAGTGTAAGCCATCAGCACGACTTGGAGAAAAAGGCACGAAATGGGCGCTGACGACATCGACAGAAAGGCGGTGCCCGCCACTCCCGCGGTCAAAAGCCATCGCGAGGCAGAGTTGCAGCCATGTCCCCAAGCGAGGTGGGTCAGAGCCAAGATGCTGGTACAGAAGAGGCCGAATTCGATTGAATGACTGAACGGCCCCTGAACCCGCCAGAAGCCCCACCGGGGAGTCATCATTGTAACGTCGACTGTCGGGAAAATCATTCTTAACGTCGACAAGATCGGCTTGTGTCCCGTGATCCATTCATAGATAGCGAAGGGCGACAGGGCCAAAACGACCATCGTCACCACGAAGATCATTCCTCTGAAGTCAGCCGCGTTACGAATATAGCGGCGCGCGAGGAGGTAGGCTCCCATCGTTTCTATGAAAAATATGCCGGAAGTTTGAGTGGCAGCCGAGCTATCATGCGCCGCAAACAGGGCAACTGCGGCCCAGATGGAGTAGAGAAAAAGTGCAACGTCCTGAAGCTTGAAACCCAGCTCGCCGCGCACCCAACTCAAAAGACAGGGCAGTAGGGCTGCCAGCAGAACGAGACGATAGACCGACAGGTTCAGTGGCCCTAAAGGAATGATCCACGGGATGGTCAATCCGATCAGGAAACAAGTAACCATCCAATGTGGTCTGTTCCAGGTAGCTTTCCCCACCGGTTGATTTGTCTGCAAAGAGAAATCGCGTCGTGCAAGCGCCCCGTCTGCCCCAGACAGCAATGAGCGCTGGGATCTTATTGCAAAGCTTGCTGTACCTGCCATCTGAAGACCAACGATCAATCGGTGCGAATTTCCAGGACCATATCCAGCTGAGCGCGCTGGCCGCATTACAATGGGCTACTCTGCTGATCGCTCTCCGATCCCACGCTTCTGAAGCCTGCGCCCGCAGCCAGCCCCGGCGAGCTCACCACGCTCGATACAGAGTTCGCATGGGGTCGCTTGAATGTTCTTGCCGTCTTGCTCAATAGTTTTGCCTGAATGGATCTCTTGTGAGACGCTAGCTTCGTGATGGCGGCACATTGCAGCGAGGTTCCCTTGCTTCAGGTTCAATCACTGGTTTCCCGGGGAGTCGCCTCGACTTCTCGGTGAACCCCATTCTAAATACCAAGCGGCCTCTCTCAAAATCGGCGGACTGACGTCAATTGCGGTTATTTCGGATTATATGCGGAAATTTTGCTATTCCTGGCAATGGTTTATCGGAAGTTGTTGGCCGCGTCGATCCAATTAACTGCATTATAGAATAATATCAGAAATTAAATCTTGATCATATAAAATAATCGCGTTTAATAGGCGCCCAGGGTCATTAGCGGAGCAAGGCCATGGTTAGCTCTCTCCAGCGTGCGGTGTCGGTCGAGGCGGAGCCGTTCGGCGTCAAGTCGTTTCTTCCCATCAAAAAAATGGCGCAGCACGGCGACCAATGGGCCCAGCAATATCGCGACAATCGGCCTTTCCCGCATATCGGGATCGATGATTTTTTTGACGACGATATTATCAGGACGGTGGTTGCGAACTACCCCGGCGAATATGATGCATCGTGGGATCGCAGGTTTCTCGATGCCGGAACTTACGAAGAGCAAAAGCTCGGCCTGGCTCGTCTTGAGGACTTTCCGCCTTACATTCAGCAATTCGTCAATGCGCTGAATTCGCGGGTGTTCGTGGAGTTCTTGGAGAAGCTTACGGGTATCCAGGGTCTGATACCCGATCCGTATCTGTCAGGTGGCGGCCTGCACATGATCCCGCGAGGGGGCCGTCTCGCCATCCATGCGGATTTCAATACCCATAGGGAGCTCAGACTCGACCGCCGACTCAATCTGTTGGTGTACCTGAACCACGATTGGCAGGAGGAGTGGGGCGGGGCCCTCGAACTCTGGGACAAGGACGTCAAGACAAAAGAGAAGGCGTATCTGCCCATCGCGAATCGCATCGTCGTCTTTACGACGACCGACACGGCGTATCACGGCCATCCAGATCCGCTGACAAGTCCAAAAGGAAAGTACCGGCGGTCTATTGCCTTGTATTACTATACGAATGGTCGTCCCGAGGAGGAGAGATCGGCGGATCATACGACGATATTCAAGATGCGTCCGAACGAGGTCCGTCGGCGACGTGTCCTCGATATGATGAAGCCCTTTGTTCCGCCAATTGTCTGGCAGCTTCCGCGCTTGTTCCGGAAGTAGTGGTGACCCTGTTGGGTCGGCCGGTTAGGCGATCGTAGCTACTGGGGCTGGCGCGAAGCCCCCGACATCGCGCAGCGCCGGCTCCCGGCGCGGATGGCCAGTGCGGGCGACTCCTACTTGCCGCGCAAGCGAAGACGTCGCCAAAACATCTTGTGCTTCACCCAGTGCATATGGCCGGCAGGCAAAATCGGTTGCGGATTCGGCGGCCACCGCGTCGCCAGGCGTCGGCGCCATTGCAATCCCCGGTGCTCTCCGAGACCACGCGCGCCTAAAGGACTACAACGCTGAGAGATGTCTCCGTTGTCATCGGTTGACCTCGGCGCGGAGCGTGCCAGCCACCAGCTCAAGGTCCTCGTCTTTCATTTGCGCGTAAATCGGCAACAGGATTGCCTGATCTTGCGCGAGTTCAGACTGGCGCAAATCATGGCGTTGCTTGTCGTTCGAATAAGGCGCCTCCCGATGCGAACACATGATGCCGCGGCGTGTCGCGATGCCCTTGTCGAGCAATTTCTGCATCACCGCCCGCTGGTCCACTTTGCTCGGCAGACGCACGCAATAGCTCTGCCAGTTGGAGCGGGCCCACTCCGGCTCGAATGGCAGGCTCAGCCCCTCGACGTTGCCGAGCAATTCCGCGTAGCGTGCCGCCAGGGTCCGACGGCGAGCCACGATGTCGGACAGCTTCGTCAGCTGCTTGCGACCGACTGCGGCCTGGATATCGGTCATTCGGTAATTGAAGCCGACGGCGAGATAATCCTCGAAAATCACCTGGGGAGACCCGTGCCGCACGGTGTCCGGGACGCTCATGCCGTGCTGGCGCAGCAGCCGGAATTTGCGGTCGAGTTCCGGGTCCGAGGTGGTGAGCATGCCGCCTTCGCCAGTCGTGATCACCTTGCGGGGATGGAAGGAGAAGCATGCGATCCGGCCGTGCGGTTTCCCGATCCGATCCCAGCCGCCGTTCATGCGGATCTGGCTGCCGGCGGCACAGGCGGCGTCCTCGATCAAGGTGAGGCCGTGACGATCGGCGATCGCAACGAGCGCGGCGAGGTCGCAGGGCATCCCCATCTGGTGGACCGCGATGATCGCGCGGGTGCGGGAGGTGATCGCTTCGGTCACGCGCTCCGGATCGATGTTGTACGTGTCCGGATCGATGTCGACAAAGACGGGGGTGGCGCCACAATATCTGACGCAATTGGCCGTCGCGATAAACGAATGGCTGACCGTGATCACCTCGTCGCCGGGGCCGATGTCCAGTGCGACCAGGGCAAGATGCAGGGCGGTCGTGCAGTTGGAAACGGCGCACGCATGGGGCGCGCCGACCAGTGTCGCAAAATCGCGCTCGAAGGCCGCCACTTGGGGGCCTTGCGAAACCCAGCCGGAAAGCACGGCCTCGCGAGCGGCTTCAGCCTCTTCGTCGGAGAGGAGTGGCAGTGCGATCGGGATCACGAGGCGACAGCCTCTTGCTGGCGGGTTGCAGGAATCGATCCGCGTTCGGCCCGCCACCACTTCACGAGATCGGCAAGGCCTTGCTCGAGCGGCACGGTGGCACGGAAGCCGAGCTTTCGCTCCGCATTCGCAGTCGACGCCAGCCGGCGCGGCACCGGATTGATCGAGCGCTCCGGCGCGAACTCAGGCGTCAGGTCGCGATGACCCATGACCGACGCAAGCGCCTCCGCCAGTTGCACCAGGCTGGTTTCGGTTCCGCTGGCGACGTTGAAGACCTCGTCGCTGACCCGGGCCCGGGCCCCGAGGATATTGGCGCGCGCGACGTCGCGAACATGGATGAAGTCCATGGTCTGCTGGCCGTCACCGAAGATGATCGGCGGCAATCCGGCTTCGAGCCGCTCCATCCAGCGGATCAACACTTCGGTGTAGCGGCCGTGGATGTCCATGCGATCGCCGTAAACGTTGAAATAGCGGTACGCGACATAGTCGAGCCCATGCATGTCGTTGAAGGATCGGAGCAGCCCTTCGTTGAAAGCCTTGGCGGCGCCATAGAGGGTCCGGTTGTCGTAGGGGTTCTGCCGCTCCGTCGTCGGAAACTCGTCCGCCATGCCGTAGACGGATGCCGAGGAGGCGGCGATCACCTTCTCGATATTGTGCTTCACGCACAGTTCGAGCAGATCAAAGGTGGCGTCCACCATGACTTCCTTGGCCAGGCGCGGCTCGGCGGCGCAATGGGTGATGCGCAAGGCGGCCTGGTGGAAGACAATGTCGGCGGCCTGGACAAGCGATGCCATCAGCTTGCCGTCGCGAATATCGCCCTGGACCATGCGGACCGGCCCGCGGCCCATCGATCGCTGGAGATTCTCCGGCCGTCCTCTGATCATGTTGTCGAGAGCGACGATCTCGATGCAGCTCTCGTCGCATAGGAGGTCGACGATGTGCGAGCCGATGAATCCGGCGCCGCCGGTGACCAGGATTCGCTTCCCCTTCAGATCAGCCAAGACGCTCTCCCGTTATTGAGCTTGTTGAGCCATGCCGAAAACGGCTTTGGTGAAATCGGTCCTTTGCCGAGCGCCTAGGCGGCCTCGACGAAGCCGACCCTCTCCAATTGTGCGACTACCTCGTTCACCTGTTCCGAGCGCAGCTCCGGATAGATCGGAAGCGAGAGGAATTGATTGGCCAAGCTTTCGGTGATCGGGAAATCGCCGGCGCGATAGCCAAGACCGGCGTAGGCCTTCTGCAGATGGACGGGCACCGGATAATGAATGCCCACGCCTATGCCGGCTTCCTGCAGCGCGCTCAACACGTCGTCGCGACGGGGCAGGCAAAGCGCATAGACGTGATAGACGTGCCGGCTGTGCGCGGGCGGCTGCGGCCTTGCAAATGGAAGCTTCGCGAGAAGACGATCGTACTGCGCGGCCACCGACCGGCGCGCCTCGGTCCAGGCCTCGATATAGTTCATCTTCACGTTCAGCACCGCGCCCTGGATGCCGTCCATGCGATAATTGTAGCCGGCGACGACGTGATTGTATTTGGCTTCCTGTCCCCAATCGCGAAGCAGGGCAACCTTGCGGGCGAGCTCCGGCTGACTGGTCACGACCGCGCCGCCTTCGCCGTACGCTCCGAGATTCTTGCCTGGATAGAAGCTGAAACAGCCGAAATCGCCGATCGATCCTGCGCGGCGTCCTTTGTATTCGGCGCCGTGAGCCTGGGCTGCGTCCTCGATCACGATGAGCCCGCGTCGCCGGGCGATCTCCATGATCGGATCCATGTCGGCCATCAGGCCGTGCAGATGGACCGGCAGGATCGCCTTGGTCCGCGGCGTGATCGCGGCCTCGATCAGGGCCGGATTCATCGTCCAGGTGACCGGGTCGACGTCGACAAAGACTGGCTTTGCGCCGCTGTACAACACCGCCGCGGTCGTCGCGACGAAGGTCATCGACACCGTAATGACTTCATCGCCAGGGCCGACGCCGGCCGCGAGCAGGGCCAGATGCAGCGCCGAGGTGCCGCTGCTGACCGCACTGCAATGGCTGGTATTGCAATAGCTGGCAAAACGCTTTTCAAAAGCAGCGACTTCCGGCCCCAGCACGAACTGCGTGCTCTCGATGGCACGCGCGACCGCGGCATCGACTTCCGGCTTGATCTGGCTGTATTGAGCTTTCAAATCCAAAAACGGTATCAATGTCTTGATCCCTTGCCTGTCGGGCGTCCGATCCGGGCGCTGCCGATTATCTATATTTAAATCGTCCAGTCGAATTAAATCAAATCACATTAATAAACAAATGAAAATGATTATCTGCGCGGGGCCGATTTAATTGGTAAACGGCCGGCGCGCTCCAGTCAGGCGGTCGCGCGGGCGGCCTCGATGGGGGCGCCTGCCTCGGAAGCGGGCATGAGACGCGCAGGTACTCCAGCCACGATCGCGTGGGGTGGAACATCCTTTGTCACCACGGCACCGGCACCGACAATGGCGCCAGCGCCAATGGTGATGCCGCACAGGATGGTCGCGTTGGAGCCGATCGACGCTCCTTTGCCGACACGGGTTGGCTCCACGGTCCAGTCGGCAGCGCCCTGGGGCCGGCCATCCGCCGTGGTCGCCCTCGGATATTTGTCGTTGGTGAACATGACGCCGTGCCCGATGAACACCTCGTCCTCGATGTTCACGCCTTCGCAGATGAAGCTGTGCGATGAGATCTTGCAGCGGGCGCCGATTGTGGCTCCGGCCTGGACCTCGACGAAGGTGCCGAGCCTCGTCTCGTCCCCAATCGAGCAGCCGTAGAGATTGACGAGATCCGGATGGAGGATCCGCACGTCACGACCGAGCTGCACATCTTTTGCGATTGGCATCGCACCTTCTCCCAACGTTACAAGAAATTCTCAGCGAATATCGCGGTCTGCCCGCACCGCCGGAACCGGGACGCGGCCCGAGAAGCGTCCGGCGGCGGATAGTACACGAGAAATGGGAGCCTTTAGTTCCGGCAGCAGCGGATGCTGCACCGCGAACAGAGCGGCGAGCCAGGCTGCTGCGGCGGTCCCGCAGGCGATGAAAATGCCGACGACTGGTCCGATCAGACCCTGTTCGACCAGCGCCGCACAGATGGCGATGGTCGCACAGCTGGAGAGCGCGACCATGCCGCTCTTTTGCGTCGCCTGAACGAAGTCGGCGAACCGGAGATCGAGATGTCGGCTGACGTAGTAGATCGCCACGGCGGCCTGGAATGGCAACGTCAGCAATGCGGATGCCGCCACGGCTTCGACGCCGAAGAAAGATGCGGCAAAGATGATCAGCAGCGACGGCGGCAGCGAGATCAGCGACGAAAACAGCGTGTCGCGCACGCTGCCTGCGGCAACCAGGACCGGGTAGGTGAGGCAGGCCGCGAACAGCGAGAGTTGCGCGATGCATAGCAGGCGGATCAACGGAACCACCTCGAGCCAGGATGGACCGAGCCAGACCAGAATGATCGGCTTCGCCATCACCGCCATGAAGATCAGGAACGGCCAATGCAGAACTGTAAGGAGCGAGATCGCGTGGAGATATATGCGCTTGAGGTCCGCGCCGGCGCTCCTCTGGGCAAAGATGGCCGGCATGATCACCGGGCTGATGACTTGGATCACGAGCCTGTCGAAGACCTGGGTGAGGGTACCGGCGCGACTGTAAAGGCCAACAGCCGTGAAATCCAGCATGCGCGCGAGGAACAACTGGGGTGCTGAAGTATAGAACGCGTTGATGAGGACTACGCCGCTTGAATAGAGGCCAAACCTGACGATCTCTGAGTAGCCCTCGAGCGACGGCCGGAAGATCCGCAAATCCCGTCGCGTTGCCACCAGATAGGCTGTTTGGACGATGCTCCCGGCGAGCATTCCCCAGATCGGCGCAAGGTAGCTATAGCCCATTTTTGCAAGCACGATCGACACGGCGACCATCGTGAAATTACAGGCAAGATTGCTGGCCGCGACGACACCGAACTGCATGTCGCGTCGATACAGTGCGATAATCGTTACCGAGAACGGTGCGACGGCGAAATTGAGAACGGCGACGGCGATACCTGTCTCGAGTCCGTCCGCGCCGAGCGTCGATCCGAGAACACCTCCTAGCAGATAGAGGAGAAACCCGATCGCGATGGACAAGCCGAATGTAATGGTGAAGGCGGTCCTGACGTTGCCCTCCGAAAGCGACGCCTTCTGAATGAGATAATTGGCGCCACCGAATTCCTGAGACGAAGCCGAAAACACCGATGTGATCGCGAGGACGACGGCATAGACGCCGAACTCGTTCGGGGTCAGCAATCTCGACAGGATACCGATCGAGACAAAGAACAGCAGCAGGCTCGCGTAGCGCTCGAGTGCTGAAAAGAAGATCGAACGTTGCACAGAGTTCATCGCGAGCCCGTCGCAGCTCTTGCTAGATCATTACATTCCGAGGCCGCAAACGGCTCAGGCAATCGCCCTGACGCGCTCCGTAACCCTGCGCGGCTGCTTCAGCCGAACCGGCTTGCCGTGATCGGCAATCGAACGCGATGCCGCCTCCAGCACCTCGATAACCCGCAGGCCGGACAAGCCATTGGAGACCGGCGATGCGCCGGTGGTCACGCATTCGACGAAGTGCTCGACCTCAGTGAGCAATGCCTCCTTCGTGGAGATATTGGGTGCCCACATGTCGCCGGCCCGATATCCGATCCGGAACTGATGGGCGTTTTCGGCTTGCGCATTCAGGGTGATGCCCTTGTCGTAGACCTTGATCTTTTCGGTCGGCTCGAGGTCGTCATAGACGATCATCTTCTTGCTGCCGCCGACGAAGGTCTGGCGCACCTTGATCGGGGAGAGCCAATTGACGCTGACATGCGCGACGCATTTGCTTTCGAAGAACAGCGTGATGTGCGCCATGTTCTCCGGCGAGCCGGCCACATGGCACGAGCCCGTCGCCGAAACCGCAATCGGATCCTCGTCAAGGAGATACTGGATGATCGAGAGGTCGTGGACCGCCAGATCCCAGATCACGTTTACGTCGCTCTGGAACAGACCGAGGCTCGAGCGCGTGCTGTCGTAATAGTAGACCTCTCCGAGTTGGTCCTGCAGCATAAGTTCGCGGATCTTCTGCACCGCGGGCGTATAGAGGAAGGTGTGATCCACCATCAGCGTCAGCCGGCGTCGGTCGGCTTCCTCAACCAGGTGACGCACCTGATCGGACGTCTGGGCAAGCGGCTTCTCTACCAGCACATGCTTTCCGGCATTGAGTGCCGCAAGAGCCAGCTCATAGTGAGTATGGACAGGCGTTGCGATTGCAATGGCGTCGACCTGCGGGTTGCGCAGAAGCTCCCTGAAATCCGATGTCGTTGTAATTTCCGGATGACGGCGCGCGCAGGTGGCCAGCTTGGCCGCATCCAGATCGCTCACGCTGACAACCCGCGACGACTCGCTGCTCGCAAAATTCCTGACGAGGTTCGGACCCCAGTATCCATATCCGACAATGCCGATTCCAATCATCTCAAACCCCATACTATCTATTGAGTTGAAACACATTAACGCGCGGAGTTTCCGGCCTGTCCGGCTCAACCTCTGCAATCATTTCGGCTCGCTTCCGGTAAAGTGATAGACGAGGGCGGCTCTCGCCGCCGCCGACCTGTGCCAATCTCGGCTATCCAGCTTGACCACGGACAGCACAAACCATGCAATCATCCGAACGAAATTCGATCCGATATAGATCAGCTTGAGCAGCCACCAGGACGCCAGCCCGCGGTTCTTGCGGTGATAAATCATGGTGCTCTTCTGCAGCTGGACGAACATCTTCTTGCTGGCTTGCTTGGTGCTCTTGGCACCTCCGTCCAGGTGCACAATGCGGGCGCATGGCGTGAATACGCGTCGCCATCCCGCTTGTGCAAAGCGGTAGCACCAGTCGGCCTCTTCCGAATAGACGAAGTAGGCTTCGTCCATCAGTCCGACCTGCGCGATCGCCTCGCGGCGTACCAGCATGAACATGCCCGTCACGACGTCGACGTCTCGCTCGCTGTGGCGGTCCCACCAACTGAGCTCCGGTCGGCCGAATAGCCGCGAGCGGGGGAAGGCTCGTGACAATCCCGAGAGAGCCAGGAAAACGTTCAAGGGACTCGGGAATGAAAAGCCAGTCGGCGTGATTCGGCTTTCGTCCTCGAGCACCTGACATCCGACGACGCCGACGTCGGGGCGGACATCGGCGTAACCAACGCACCGGGAGATGGCGTCGTCGAGTACGACAGTATCCGGGTTCAGCAGAAGGGTGTATCGGGCCGAGGCTACCTGCATGCCCTGGTTGCAGGCGGCGGCAAAGCCCCGATTTTCTGCGTTCGCGATGAGCGTCACAACCGGAAATTCGGCACGGACCATCTCCGCCGAGCCATCGTGGCTGTTGTTGTCGATAACGATCACCTCGAAGGAAACCTTTCGCGTCTGTTCGAAGACAGACCGCAGGCAGCCTCGCAATATGTCACGAGTATTCCAGCTCACAACGACAATGGAGACGTCCAATTCGCTCGTGCGCGCTGCCGGAAAGGTTCGTCGCTGGCTTCGTTTGTCGCGCTCCACGAGCGGAGCGGACCATCCATGACTCAACGCTTCCACGTCACGCACCTCCGCCTACGACATCTCTATCCGCGATACGAGCGCGTGCTTATTATAATCAAGCGTCATTTAAATACAAATAATGTGTCGAAGTAAATATTAAAACGGTAAATATAGAAAATAAAATAAATAGCATGCCGGGGAGGCGGCAGGGTTCGATCGGGGCGCCCTTCGAGCCTGTAACGGCTGCGAAGAACCCATCCAACCAGGGACTGGACGGTGCGGGTTCATGAGGGGGAATGGGGGGATAGCGCGCTACGGGAAGTATCATCCCGTTGCCACCTGGGAGCTTTAGCGCGAGAACGGGCTGCGGCTCTCCATCGTGCGAGAATATTGACACCGAAATAGATCGCTAGTCCCGGCCACAGGCGGGGGTCCTTCAACAGTCCGATGAGCGTCCGATTGTTGGTCTTACCCTTGTTCGCTGAGAGTTCGGGAAAACGGCGAGCGAGCTCGAAAGTCCCGGCATGGGCGCGACTTCTCACAGCGATAAGCTGCCGGATCGTGCGGGCAGGAAATACTGTCGATTTGACGGAAGTCAGCGTCTCGCGTTCTTCTGGCTTGAATTGAATGCGAACATAGGTGTCATCGGCAATTACGTCGGGAAACTGAGTGAAACGTCTGCGCCCGGCCTCGGACAAAGCGTACACGCCTGACCCGCCAATTCCCTGGCCGGCTGAGGGCAGGCGGGATCGCACGGAAAAATACTGGCGTACCATCCAGGAGCAGCCACTCAAATCGATTTCAGGCGTGGGTGCCACCGCCAGTACATCACCCCGCTCAAGGCGGCGTGCCAGTGCGCGGATCGCGTCGAGAGAAATGAGGATATCAGCGTCAATGTAGATGCGAGGGAAACTGTCGGAATTCTGATCGCCAAGGTTCAAGGCGTGGGTTTTGCTTGCAATCTCGGACTCGATCACGCGGACGGGTGAGCCGAAGCGGCGCGCGACGCCCGCCGTGTCGTCGGTACACCCGTTGCAAACAACGACGACGCTGATGTCCTCCGAGCCCGGGCCTTCGACCCACGGTCGCAAGGTCCGTGCGATCACGGCGCTCTCGTTATGCGCTGGGACGACGATCGAAATCATGGCAGTTGGACATAGGGCATGGTGAAGCGCGGCACCCTGCAGAATTGGTTCCTAGATAGGATGGGCCGGAAAGCCCATCCGCGAGCGCGAAGAATTCCAACAGCGTCTGCGCGCTGTTAGTGATGGCGGCCTACGCTGTTTGATGCGTCTTGTGGATCGATGGAAGTGGTATGACCGGATTCTGAGCCTCGCTATCAAAGGCGTCAATGTGCTGCTTGATCTCCTTGATGTGCTGTTTGCTCGAAGCACCGAAGACAATGGACTGGATTTTTCTCTGTCGGCAAACATACTCGATGGCTTCGCGCGGCGTGATCGCACCGGAAGCCATAACCGACATTGCCACTGGCCTGAATTTGCGCGACGCGATTGCGTCTTCGTAAAGCTGGATGCCTCCGCACATACGAAAACCGATCTTGTTTATGTTGGCGCACACAATTGGATTCGGTATGCCGACTTCCTCGAGAACATCAAGGAGATGCGGCAAATTCATCGTTATGAAGCCTGGCTCCGCGTTGTAGCGCTCGCGCACGTGGTCGGCAAAGATGCGGAATGCGTCCTTGATCCCCATCCCGAGCAACAGGTCGGTGACCACGTTCTGGAGGAAGATAACCGGCGTTTTCAGGCCGCTGAACATTTTCATCTCGGCATCGATCAGGAGCCGCGCCATGCCCTCCACGTCTCGCGTCGCCACCGATACGCCACCCCTCACCAGTGCGGCAAAGGTGCCCTCAGAGGGCAAAAAGCGCTTCAATGCCTCGATCGTCCCGTGCTCGGTCACGGCATTTGCGTACTTGTGGGCGTACGGCATGCACGGATAGAACTCGAGATTAGAATATCGCTCCGGGTGCAAACGGACGTGCGCGCAGATCTCACTGATGCGATCATGCGTCGTGCACATGAAGACGCGGATTCCGCTATCATAAGCGGCGTCCAGCAAATCAATGATTTCCTGGATATCGGCAAAGCGCATGGCCTGCGCCCGCGCTTTTTCCTCGGACATGTGATTGATGCCGAAGAACTGATTGTCGCCAAATAGTATTCGATCCATTGGGTCCTCCGTCCCTTTTGCCGGGAGGCAATTTTACGTCAGTGCGCCCTTGACTGAGGAAAGGAAGCCTCTGGGGCGGCTCCTGCTTTGAGCGGGGATCGTGATCCCGGAATCCACTCGCCGCTTCGCATCTCCGGCATTCTGCAGCATGGCTGAGACGACACAGTCCGTTTGCGCCGCAGATGCGAAGGACGAGATATTCTCCCGGCGACCGTCCACGATGCATCGGAAGAAGTAGTCGAGCTGCGCAGAGTACTCCTCGCCCCGCAGGTAATACCAAACATCACTATTAAAATCGGTTGTGTAACGAACGTCCCAACCCTCTTTTGCCACAACTGCGCTCCCAGCCGTGGCTCGAAGAAATGTCTTCACTTCCTGACGGTCGACGATCATACGGCCATTCGTGCCCCAGAGCGTGACCTGCGTTGACATTCTGCGAAGGCTGTCATCGCTCCAGTTGGCGGCAATCATGCCGGTCAGGCCATCGGCAAAATGCATCGTCGCGTAGACTTCGTCGTCCACATCCCGGGAGAAGACTCTGTTGAGCACAGTTCCGCTCACGGCGTTGGGCGTGCCAACGAGATAATTCACAATATCGATTGCGTGGCACGCGTAGTCATAGAGGCAGCCCCCGCCCTCGTTGCCTTTCGTCCGCCACGTCGCCCCTTTGGGCCGCAGCACCACCGGGCCATAGGCTTCGACCCTGACGTGATGAAGTCGGCCGAGCACCTGCGCGTCGAGTAGACGCTTGGCTTCGTTGAACGATCCGACGAACCTGTAGTGATATCCGACTTGATTGACGACGCCTTTCCGCTCAGCCAGTTCGGCCAGCTCGAGTCCTTCGGCCGCATCGAGGCAGAACGGCTTTTCGCAGAACACATGCAGATTTCTGCTGAGAGCCTCACGGACTATTTCGCCATGAAATCGGGAGGGCGTCGCAACAATAACGGCATCGAGCGACTTCTGGTCGAGCAATTCCCGATAGTCGGAAAAGACCTCGATGCCTGTATATTTGTGCAGGACGCTGCACAGATAGCTGGCGGTGTCGCAAACTCCGATCAGCTTAACCGCAGGATGCGTGTTGACAATCGCAAGATGGGAGAGTCCCATTTTGCCCAGCCCGATCAGCCCAACGTTGACCATGGAGGTCTCCTCAATACAGAGAGCGGCTCTCAATTAACCAAAAAATGTCGCACCCGCGCCAGAAACGGCTCCGGTGCAAAATCCGTGAAATTGGCGCCGGCAGCAGCTGCGCCTGTCATCGCCTTGTCGATCGCAGAGTCGAGCTCGTCATCCGACATGGCAGCAAAAACGCCTGGCCTGTCGCGAAGCCACTTGATGGTGTGGAGCTGATGGTCAGTCGTGTGCTCCCGATTGGCTGCGAGCCGCGGCAGCATCACGATCGGCTTCTGCAGTTCGGCGGCAACGAAGTAGCTCCCCATTCCGGCATGGGCGACCACAACCGCCGCATCGCGGACGGCTTCCTGAAACTTGCTCGGCGAAAGCATCCGCGTGCTGCGCATGTGGCTTGGCTGATAGATGCCGCCGCCAATTTGGGCCAGAACCTCACAATCGGCGTGCGCCAGCGCCCATTTGTCCATGCAAAGGATCAGGCGATCGAACGCCATCATCGAGCCAACAGTCACAAAGATCATAGGACCGCTCCCCAACAATCGGGGCCGCCCGTTCGCTGCAAGTGCGGCCACTGGGTGAGCCACACATCGCTGAAACGCCTCGCTCGCGCTCCTGATCCGGATATTTGTTCACAATTGGCGATGCTGTCGATCCACATCGTTCTGGCTCGCAGCAGGTATTTTGCAAGTGCCAGGGCGATCATGCCAGGAGCCGATCCCGTGGTCACGACGACACGCGGACGCTCGCGCAGCAGGATAAACGTCAGTTGAGCGACCAATATCGCCAACCCAATTCGATCCCAGCGCGTCACGTCGCGGATGGCATAGAAGCGATGACGCGGGACCTCTTCGGCATACGCAGCATGAACACTTGCAAACGCGACGTCCAACCCATCGAATGCCGGCTGCAGGCGACGCATTTGGATCCAGTGCCCGCCTCCGGACGCTACAACGAGTACTTTGTTGGACACGATGGCTCCCGCGCCGGCCTAGAAAACAATTACGCCAAATTTTGAATTCAATTATTTAATACCAGAAGAAAATAATAGGCGCAACAATTAAATCCAGACAAAATATTTAATTATTAAAATCGCGGGGCGGGTGAGGCCTCCTTCACCAAGGCTGCCGGCCAGCGCGAGACTTCGCCTGCGATCGACGAAAGGTTGTCGTGTAAACCAATTAGGGAAAAGCCGGCGTGATGTCCGCGTTTAAATCGCGGAGTGAAAGGCAATCAATAAAACAAGAGTTGTCGCGACAATCAAATTTAAAGACGTCCATAGTAGTCTGGGGGCACTGGACCAGAATCGAAATTTGTGGGCTGGTTCAACGCGAACATCGAATGATCGCGGCCACGCCCACATGTGGTCCCAAAAAAGCCCTTCCGGGTGACGCATACATCACGAGCACAGCGGCGCGACTTGTATCAATCAACACGCGAGAAATCATATGACTGGAAGCATTGATCCTGCCCGTTTCGGTATGCCTGACGCGACGACAGCGGGCGTGCCGGCTGGCACCACCCTGAGCGCTTATACGGGACCGACGACGATCACCAAGGATGGGACGGTGATCGAGGGCATGATCATCGACGGGACGCTGAAGATCGATGCCGCGAATGTCACGATCAAGAATTGCATCATTAAGAATTACGGGGCGTGGGGCATCGACGCCGAGGGCGCGGCCAACATAACCGTGCAGAACTGCGACTTCACCGCGAGCTCCACCCAGGACACCAACGCCGCCATCCTGGGATCGGGCACGTTCATCGGCAATGACATCAGCAACAGCACGAACGGGATCGTCCTCACCGGCGGCGCGAGTGTGGTGCGGGACAATTACATTCACGATCTGCGAAGCATTTCTAGCGATGCGCACGTCGACGGCATCAGCGTTCAAGGTGGTCAGAATCACGTCCTGATCGAGCACAACACCGTCGAGAGCTGGGACACCTCCTGCATCTTTATCAAGAACGACTTCGGCCCGATCAACGACGTCATAGTCAGGAATAACCTTCTGTACGGGGATGCGGACCGCGGCGATCCGGCTGCCACGATCTACGTGTATGGTCCGAACACGACGAACGTTTCCATCACGAACAACTACGTCGAAAAGGGCAACTGGTTCTACTACTCGACGCAAAATGCGAGCCCGACCATCTCGGGCAACATCGAATGGGACAACAAGACCCAGGCGATTCCTTACCCGAGCTCGGTGCCGACCCCACCTTCCGGGCCGTCGACGCCGACTGCGCCTGGCGCGCCGGTGATCGCGTCATTCTCCAACGACACCGGGACCGCCGGCGACGGCATCACCAGCGACAACACGCTTCAGCTGAAGGGTACGGCTGCGGCAAATAGCACCATCAAGATCTACGATGGCGCGAACCAGATCGGCACGGCAACTGCAAATGCGAGCGGGAGCTGGGAATACATCACGTCGGTGCTGACCAACGCCCAGCACGTGCTGAAGGCAACCGCAACCAACTCGAGCGGTCAGACCAGCGCCGCATCTGCGCTTCTTACGGTCACAGTCGATACCGTCGCGCCGACCGTCCCGGTTGTGCAGAGCGATTCGGTCGTCAATACCAATAGGGTGCTGTTGTCCGGCACCGCCGAGGCGGGCAGCACGATCAAGGTTTATGAGGGGACCAGCGTGGTCGGTACCGGCACGGTGGCGGCGAATGGTACCTGGAGCGTCACCACCAATGCCCTGTCGACCGGATCTCATAACCTGACGACTACGGCCACGGATGCTGCTGGCAATGTCAGTGCCGCCTCGCCGGCGGTCGATCCGGTGATCGGTGGGCCGACGACGCCACCGCCGACGCAGCCTTCGGGGACGCCGAAGATCGTCTCCTTCTCGAACGATAGCGGGAAGGCCGGTGACAACATTACCAACGACAACACGCTGACGCTCAAGGGCACGGCCCAGGCCAACGCGACCGTGAAGGTGCTCGATGGCAACACCCAGCTCGGATCCGTCAAGGCCGACGCCAATGGCAACTGGAGCCTGACCACCTCGGCGTTGCAGGATGGTGCTCATAGTTTCACGGCCACGGTCGAGAGCACCGGCACGACGGTAAAAGCCGCCGGCACGACGTCCACAGCGCTTGCCGTTACCATCGACACCAAGGCGCCGACCGCGCCTGCGTTGAAGGCGAACTCCGTTGTCGATACCAACCACGTGCTCGTGTCCGGGACGGCCGAGGCAGGCAGCACCGTCAAGGTCTATGACGGGTCGACTGTCGTCGGCACCGGTACGGCTGGTGCGAACGGCAGCTGGAGCATCACCACCGGCGGCCTGTCGAACGGGACTCACGACCTCACCGCGAACGCAACGGACGTTGCGGGCAATGTCAGTGTTGCGTCGCAGCCCTTCCATTCGGTGATTGGTGGTGGATCGACCCCACCGTCTGGATTGACAGGCCTTGTCCAGGTCGGCGACAATTATTTCCTCGGAGGTACCGGCCCCGAGCTGAAATATCACGGTGCCGCTGTGACAGCCGGCCAATTCGAGGACTGGATTCCAATCGCCTCAGTCAAGCTGGATGGCGGCGGCTACGATGTTGCGTGGAAAGACTCAAGCGGACAGTTCACCTTCTGGACTACGGATAGTCAGGGCAACTTCAAGTTCTACCCGACCCACGGCGTTGCTCTTGATGCCAACGGCGCAACGGTCCAATCGTATGAGAACATTTTCCATCAGGATCTCAACGGGGATCACACCATCGGCGTTCCGGGCACAACCCCGACAACCCCAACCACTCCAGCTTCAGCGGTGAATTTCAGTTCGCTCACCACGAGCTCGAGCAATGTAGTTACGATGAAAGGCACTGCTGACGCATTCAGCCAGGTCAAAATGTACGACGGCAAGGCGTATATGGGGACGACGACTGCGGATGCCGACGGTACCTGGAGCTTTACGAGTTCGTCTGCCGTATCCAACACCGTGCACTCGTTCAAAGCGGTAGGGGTCGACAGTGCCGGTCACACAACGGCCAGTTCGGGTAGCGCGATCCTTGGCTCGACAGGCAGCAATACGCTGACGAGCACATCGGGCAACGACTTGTTCGTCGGCAAGGGTCATCCAGACACGTTCGTATTCGCTGCGAATTTCGGTAAGGACGTCATCAAGGACTTCGCTGCTTCCGGGCCCTCGCACGATACGATCCAGTTCAGCAAGAGTGCGTTCAGTGACTTTGCCAGCGTTCTCAACCACGCTTCGCAGGTCGGACAGGACGTCGTCATTTCCACAGGAGATGACTCGCTCACATTGAAGAACACCAAGATTAGTGCACTGCAGAGTCACGACTTCCATTTCGCGTAAGCGAAGGGGCGCAATAAGGCGAAGAACATTCAGCGCCGTGGAGTTTAATCTCCACGGCGCATGCTAGGGGACGCGTGCCATGAATAATCTGGGACGGCGGGGGGATGTCTCCCCGCCGGTAAATATTGATGAGATAGAAGTATCGAGATGGGCGATTTTAATTGCCGCCTTAGGCCTTCTGACAGAGCGCGCGCGATCATCGTCGCGAGAGCTGACCAGGTTAGCAGAGCGTTCGGTCGAGGTCGTGCGAGCACGGCTGTTTGCCCGTCCGCCTCGTCACGACGACGTCTATGATGAGCCGCAATCCGAGATATCGGCATTCCTGAGTTCGTGCCGTCGGATATTCTGGAGCCTTGCGGCCTTCAGCGGCCTGAGCAATCTCCTGATGCTCACCGGCTCGTTCTTCATGCTTCAGGTTTATGACCGGGTGCTGCCCGGTCGCAGCATCCCGACGCTAATTGCGTTGTTGGTGCTGGCGATGGTGCTTTATCTGTTCCAGAGCGGCCTCGACTTGGTCCGAGGCCGGATCAGCGTTCGGATCGGGCGATACTTCGACGAAAGGCTCGGGATTCGTGTGTTCGATTCGGTCGTGCGCCTGCCGTTGAAGACGCGCGGCGACGGCGACGGCCTGCAGCCATTGCGCGATCTTGATCAGGTCCGCAGCTTCCTGTCCGGGGGCGGGCCGACCGCGCTGTTCGATCTGCCCTGGATGCCGATCTATCTCGGGATCTGCTTCCTGTTTCATTTCTGGATCGGCATGACCGCGCTCTTGGGAGCGCTGGCGCTGGTCGGAATCACAATCCTGACCGAGACTCAAACGCGCGGTCCGGCGAAGGCCTACTCGCGCCTCGGCGTCGCGCGCAGCGCACTCGCCGCCGAGGGGCGGCGAAACGCGGAGGTCCTGCAGGCGATGGGGATGAGGCGGCAGGCCGCGCTACGCTGGCAGGATGTCAACAGCAAGTACCTCTCGGCGCATGAGCAGGCGAGCGACGTTGCGAGCGGGCTCGGCGGGCTTTCGAAGTTCTTTCGTTCGTTTCTGCAGTCGCTTGTTCTTGCGGTCGGAGCAGCTCTTGTCATCAACCAGGAATCGACCGCCGGCATCATCATCGCCGGATCGATCCTGACGGCGAGGGCGCTCGCCCCAGTGGAGGTGGCGATCGCGAACTGGAAGGGATTCATTGGCGCCCGACAGTCGGCACATCGACTGGATCGATTGCTGAAGCTCCTGCCCGAGGAGGCTACGCGTCTCGGACTGCCCGCTCCCAAAGACGCGCTCGTGGTGGAGCAGCTTTATGTTGCGGCTCCGGAGTCGGAGAAGCTGATCCTCTCCGAGGTCTCGTTTCAGTTGAAAGGCGGCGAAGCGGTCGGAATTATCGGTCCCAGCGGATCCGGTAAGTCGACGCTGGTTCGTGCGTTGGTCGGCGTCTGGCCGCGGCTGCGCGGCAAGATCAAGCTTGACAACGCGACGCTGGAACAGTGGCCACCTGACGCGCTTGGCAAGCATATCGGCTATCTGCCGCAGGACGTCGAACTGTTCGAGGGCAGCATTGCCGTCAACATCGCGCGGTTCGATCCTCAAGCCACGTCCCAGGGGGTGCTGCAGGCCGCACAGGCAGCCGGCGCGCATGACCTTATCCTTTCGCTCCCCGATGGCTATGCCACCAAGGTCGGCGAGGGTGGAATGGCTCTGTCCGCGGGTCAGCGGCAACGCATCGGGCTTGCCCGGGCGCTCTACGGCAATCCTTTCCTGGTGGTGCTCGACGAGCCGACATCGAATGTCGATTCAGAGGGCGAAGACGCGCTCACGGAAGCGATCCTGCATGTCCGCAACCGCGGCGGCATCGTCGCCGTGGTTGCGCACCGGCCGAAGGCGCTCGAAGCGGTCGACCATGTCCTGGTGATCGGCGAGGGGAGGCTTCAGTCCTTCGGGTCGAAAGAGGAGGTGCTCAATAAGGTGCTGCGACCGGCAGCCCCGCTCAGGGTGGTGGCAGACGGGCAGGGAGGCGGACGATGGATCGCCAGATAGCGACGGATCGCCAACAAGCAGCAACGCCGGCGCTGCAGTCCATCCAGCGCTATATGATCGTCGGCATGTTCATGGTCGGCTTCGTCACCTTCGGCATCGGCGGCTGGGCGGCAACGTCGCAATTGTCGGGCGCCGTGATCGGCCAGGGTGTCATCGTGGTGGATTCCAGCGTGAAGAAGGTTCAGCACGCCACCGGCGGCATTGTCGGCGAACTGCGCGTCCGCGACGGTGACCGCGTGAAAGCGGGAGATATTCTGATCCGGCTCGACGAGACGCAGACGCTTGCGAATGCGACGATCGTGACCAAGAGCTTCGACGAACTGCTCGCGCGCCAGGCGCGCCTCGAGGCTGAACGCGACGGCGCCGATCAGATCGTATTTCCCTTGGCTCTGCTCGAACGGGCGAGAGACAGCAATCTGGAGGCGGGGCGCGCGATCTCGGCGGAGCGCACCTTGTTCGATCTGCGCCGACAGTCCCGGAACGGCCAGAAGTCGCAGCTCAAGGAGCGCAAGGCTCAGCTTCAGGATGAAATCAAGGGTTATGCCGGACAGGCCGAAGCCAAGCAGAAGGAGGTCGACTACATCCGCCAGGAGCTCGAAGGCGTCCGGACGCTCTTCCAAAAGAACCTCGTGCCGATCACACGCCTGACCGCGCTCGAGCGCGACAGCGCGCGGCTGGAAGGTGAGCGCAGCCAGTTGAGCGGCATGATGGCGCAGTCAAAGGGAAAGATCGCTGAGATCGAGCTTCAGATCATCCAGATCGATCAGGACCTGCGAACCGAGGTAGGTAAGGATCTCATCGAAACGCGCTCCAAGCTTTCCGAACTCACCGAGCGGAAGACCGCGGCGGTGGATCAGCTCAATCGCATCGATATTCGTGCGCCGCAGTCCGGCCGCGTTCATCAGCTTTCCGTCCACACCGTGGGAGGTGTGATCGCCCCCGGCGAGCAGATCATGCTCATCGTGCCGGATGCGGACGCCCTTGCGGTTGAAGTCAAGATCACGCCGCGAGATATCGATCAGGTGTATGTCGGCCAGACCGCGGCCATGCAATTCGCGGCGTTCAATCAGAAGACGACGCCCGAGGTCGACGGAGAGGTCAGCATGGTATCGGCGGACCTGACGCAGGATCAGCGGACCGGCACGAGCTATTATACGGCGCGCATCCTGCTCAAGGCGGACGAGCTTGCAAAACTTGGATCGGCCAAGGTGGTGCCGGGCATGCCGGTCGATGTCTTCATCAAGACGCCGTCGCGAACCGCGCTGTCGTATCTGATCAAGCCGTTGCGGGACCAGGCCGGCCGTGCATTCAAGGAGCGTTAACGGGCGCGCATATTTAAATATTTAAAACGGTTGATTAAATCCCGCTGCTGTCGTAGGGATACCCAGCCGTTTGCCTGCGCCTCTCCGGCGGTTGCGGGTGATGGAGAACGCGAGCTCAGCAGCAGGCCTCGCGCGGCGGTTCCCGTTGCGTCTCGTTCGACGCATGGTGGTGATACAATGTAGCCCGCCCAGGGTTCAGCTGAGCAAGGGGGGCTTTCAGATGTCGCCAGACTTCAACTCCGGAATGTCCGAACAGCGCGTCGACGAATGGCTCGGGCTTATCAGGCGTTTCCTGCAGGTTCTCGCTGCGCGCAAGAAACTTCAGTTCAATCGAAGGGTGTCGATCGGTGATCTCCTCACGGAGCGAGGGGATAACGCGGCCGCCTACGGCTTCGGCGAGGGCACCACGATGTACGACAACGTGCTCGTGCTCGGAGACGTCCGAGTCGGCCGGCATACATGGATCGGACCCGGCTGCATTCTGGACGGTTCAGGGGGAGGTCTGCAAATCGGCGACTGGTGCTCGATATCCGCAGGCGTTCAGATCTACACGCATCACACCGTCAATCGCTCCATCTCGCTCGGAGAGAAGCCGGTCGACTACGCGCCAACGAAGATTGGAAATGGCGTCTATATCGGACCGAATGCCATCGTTCAGATGGGCGTGACGGTTGGCGACAAAGCAATCGTTGGCGCGAATTCTCTGGTCAATCGGGACGTTCCGGCGGGTGCCAAAGTATTCGGAACCCCGGCACGTACGCGCATGGCCGAGGAAGCGCGCTCCGGGGACGCCGGCTGCGATCACGACATTGGGCCGTCCCCTCGCGCTTCTGCCGGCGGAGCCGACTAAATCTGGCGACGACGCAGCGTTTGCTCGAAATAGAGCGCCGCGCGGGCAACAAATATACCCAAGCTGCCGCCGGCCATTTTTTCGAAGGCGTCCACCAATCGGGCGTGGCGATCTATGGTCACGAGTTGCATGAGCTCAAAGAGTGCGGCGCTGCCTATGATGACGAACCACACATACATGACGTGGCGCGGATAGGCCAAATGGAGGAGGAAGCCGACCGTCGCGAATGCGGCAATATGCTCCAGGCTGGTTGAGGTGGGGAGTGTTGGCCTCGCTCCGATTGGCGACACCGATGCATAGGCAAGAAAGCACAGGAGCGCCCAAGCGGCGACCGCGACGAGTTTCTGAGGCATGGGGGACATTGGCTCTTAGAGAAAATCCCGGAGGCGTGCGATTTCGATGATCTGTTCGGCAGACAATACGGCCGTCACAAGTTGCGTTTGCGGTTCAGCATTTATTTCATAGAGATGGCGCTGGTACACGGGCTTGGCCAAAAACGCCGGATGCATGTGTCCAGAGACCCTTCGAGCAAGAGATTTCCAATTGAAAGCCATTTCCTCAGTGTCGCGGTTGCGCTGAAATCGACAGGCGCGCAGTACAGAGATTCAAGCAGTGCAGGGATTCAATATGTAAATCCGCCTCGCGCGTCCGGTGAGGCAGAGGAGCGGTTGTTTCTGCCGCCCTAGTCATGCGGCCAGTCGAAGCCGGACGGGCCGGGATCTGGCCCAGAGAGAGGTGGAATCTTCTCGCCTTCGCCGACGGATCCGGTCGTCGTGCGATCGCGCAGAAGCTTTGGAGGTTCTATCGAACTCGGCGGCATCATCTCCGTCCAGGCTTTAACGCCATTACGCAGACCGGAGATGCTACGCTGAGTTATTGTACCTCCTGCGACACCAAGCCGCGTTGCACTGTCTTTCAGATCGGAACCTCCTTAATTCAGTAGCCGCGCCCCGGGCAGACCTGCTCGTGGGCTAAAGTGAATTAAATATATTTAGCCCGTCCGTGATTTAAAAGAAGATAATTAAATATTTATCATGCCACCCGCCGCGGGCTTGCGATCGAAGTTGCGCTGTGTGCGAGCGCTCAAGATTGTTTGTGATGATGCTTACTGCATGGTGACGGTTGAGCGCGCCAATGTTTGCGATAGCGCACCGATCGATCTGCTGCAGGCTACGCGGCGACTGGCACGACGGGCGACGATCGTTTTTCCGTTTCCGTGATGGTGGAGCGAGGGCGCAATCTATGCGGACGGTTAGAGCACCGGCTAAGCATCACCTGTGCACTGGGAGTCGATCTTAAGATTGGAACAAGAGAAGGCCGGTTTAAGCGCACGTGAATGCCGTCAGGCCTGCGTCTCGCTCGGCCCAGCAAGTCAAGGAAGGCTTGGATCTCTATTAACGAGGCCATCACGTAGCGGTGTTCGGGCCGACGATAGGGGAGTGCTAGAGGTAAAATGCGAGGAGGCCTGCTCGCGGGTAGTCTTTATTTTCAGTTGAAAATCCATTCGAGGTTGACCCGCGGTTCTGCCCTGACTAGGTTGTCGTATCGTTAAAGCAGTTCATACTTCACGAATTAAGTGAGCCGAAAATTCAATGCAGGGTCGTAGGCCGAGATAGTTTCTAGGTCGCAGTGGTATCCTGGTCTTCGGCGCCTTCGGAAGAAACCATTTGTTCGGTGCCTTCGGAAGAAACCGCCTGAATGTGCGCTTCGCTCAATTGACCTCGCAGCGCAATCGGATATGAGCGGTTCGACTGTTTCGGGTGACGATACGCTCGAAAATAACGTTGTTGCGATGCTCCGCCGTGGTGCGCCGAGGGTGTCAACAATGATCGGGAAGCGGGGCTCGGGTCGCGATCATCGCGGTAGCGGTAAATTGGTCTAACGCGACACGATCGGCGAACGAGATTGGATTGATATGCGGTTGATGCCGAAAAATCAGGTTGCACCGCATCTAACACGAACGGCTAGCTTGCACGGATGATAACTAACACTCAATTTGTAGCGTGGTTGTTACCAGATGCCTCCGGTGTCACACCTCTCGTTTCTGACTGTAGCTATTTATGATAATTGTGATGCTGCTCGGGTCGAGTCTTCGGCTGCGTCGGGTGGCGGATCCGGCGGCTAGCTGCCGGTCCAAGCGCGTTTAGGCGGGAAGATGAAGAAGCACTCTCACGAGGAGATCCTGTTGAAGCTCGTTCGAGCAGACGAGCTTGCCCGGGCGGGTAATTCCCAAGTGGAGATCTGCAAGGCGCTCGGGGTAAGCGTCATGACGCTTCATCGTTGGCGGAAACTGCCTCTGCGCAAGACTGATGCGGTCATTCCGTCCGATCCTGCGGCGGACGGAAAGGTGCCAACCAGCGCGCGTACGATGGATGAGATGCGTCGTGTGCTCGAGGAACTCTCGCTTGAAAACCAGCGGCTGCGGAAGATCGTCACGGATCTCCTGCTGGAGAAGATGCGGCTCGAAGAAGCATCGGCTGAGACCTTTCCCGTTACCCAGGCGCGCAAGGCCTGATCAAATATTGTTGAGTCTTCGCGATTGCGGGCAGCTGCGTCGTCGGCCTGATCATGCCGACTGGACGAAACGTTTGTGCATGACCTTTCGGAAATCCGGTTCCAGCTTTTCCAGATCATGCTCAGGGGTGAGAATCGCAAAGTTGAGAGCTGGGATTCTGCCGGCAAGGGCGCTTGCCGGCGTGGCCGAACGTTGTTGCGATCCCGGCGCCGGGAGGGCGTCGGATGTTTGCGATGATCCGAACGCGCGATTGACTGCGAACATGCGCTCCCGATCGGCATATTCTCGCGGACGCTCTCCGTGGATGTCACGCACGACCGTCGACTTTGGCCGCAGTGCACGGATATCGCGTTAGTTCTCTCCGACAGCCCTTTCTACGGCATCTGCAAGCTGCCGGATTTCCAGATCCGCCGCGTCCCCGGGCATGAAGCTCGCGACCGATTGACCGCTTGTAAAGGAGCGGACGAACGCCGAACGACTGGCGATGGGGGGCGCGACGATCTCGCCGAACTCGCTCAACTCCTCGACCAGTTGTCGGCCCTCAAGAGTGCGGCGATCGAGCCGGTTAGGAACCAGAATGACCTTGATCGCATCGCGCCGACGCTCGCGCGCCGCATCGATGATGGCAAGCGTCTGTACGGTCGCGTCGAGATCGAGGCCGGAGGGAGTGCAGGGGACCAGGATCAGGTTTGCTAGCGCGATCGACGCACCCATTTCGCGCGCGTTAGGTGCAGTATCGATCACCACGAGACCGGCCTGGATATTTCGCACCTCCTGGGCCCAGGCGGATACCGAGGTGCCTTCCAGCGCCATTTCGTAAACGGGGAATTCCAGATTGCCCGGCTCGGCCCACTGCGACGCGGATCGCTGCGGATCGCTGTCTACCAGCACGACGTCATGACCGCGGCGCGCGAGCTCGGCCGCGATACAGATCGCAATCGTAGTCTTGCCAACCCCACCTTTTCGCTGGGTAACAGTGATGGTCCTCCGTGCTGGTCTGGGAGGGGTCATGCGAGGCCATGCTAACAAATCTTCACATTTCCAAGCAAAATCAGCCGGTTGCATATCACTACCTATCGCATGTCTACAATTGATCTACAATTGTCTTCTTCATGGCATCTCTCGAAACGTTCGATCCTGACCTGCCTGATCTTTCGCGCATGCCTCATCCGCAAATTCCGTATGGTTGCAGCCACAGATTGTGCCGAAATCGCCCGAAAAAGCGTCATTCAGGGCGAGAGTCGGATCGCCGACGCGACAGTTAACAATGGCGTGACACAGAGCTCAAATCTGAGTTAATCGCACGTGAATTTAGTCCTTGACTTGGATTGTGCGCTGCGACTAACAATGACTTAACAAACGGCGCGATGCATCCTAACATTGAGCGGGATTGTGTCGGTCGAGCTGGCCTCTTCGCTCTAGTTGTAGTTGTAGCACCTTCAACTTGCAGCACATTGGCGCTGACCGCGTGTCAGCTGATCGGTGAAATCTCGGAATCTTGCCAGAGGGTATCATGGCCGTTACCTACTTGACGAAGACTGAGCTGGGTCAATTTCTCCACCACAGCGGTAACAACATCGAGGCGAGTGTTAGATCAGCATTGATCGACTCGCTGGAACAGAGCGGTGTGTTCCACGATGGTGGAGAGGATGGCACCAGAGGGTGGTTTCAATCTGGTCCGTTCCCTGGAGGGCCGGTCGCGCCCACCATCCAGGTGCTGGACGTTTCAACCTCAACGACAGTCCAGACGAATCCCAATCTGAAGGGGATCATCCTGGATGACTCCGGTGGCAAAACACTCAATGTGACCGGTGGCGACAACGACGTATTCGTTGCGGCGGGCAAGGGTTCGGACACCATCCACCTGCATGACAGCGGCGATGACACGGTCTATGGCGGCAGCGGTAACGACCTGATCACCGGCGGACACGGTGACAGCTCGCTCGTTGGCGGTGCCGGCAATGACAGCATCTATGGCGGCAGCGGCAACGACACGCTGGATGGCGGTAGCGGCAACGACTACCTGAGGGCGGGCACGGGCGCCCAGTCGCTCGTTGGCGGCGAGGGCAACGATCTGCTCAGGGACTTCACGTCGGGGCACAGCACGCTTTCGGGCGGTACTGGCAATGACACCTTGGTCGGTGTGCAGGGCGATCACTTCGACGGTGGTAACGGTAACGACCAGATCTGGCTCTATGGTGGCGCTGCGGGTGCAAACTCGACGCTGCAGGGTGGAAACGGCAACGACACCTTCCACGTCGCGACGCACGCCGGGAACGATACGATCATTGGCGGCAACGGTAATGATACCGTCGACTTTGCGGATCGCTCCTTCTTTGATGTCACCAAGATCGACGTCGACGCGAGCACTTCGACTTATACGCTGCACTTCAGTGACAACCAGACGGTTGCGGTCAGCGGAGTTGAAGATCTCCACTTCAACGACCAGGTCGTCACTCTGCCGAAACTCTAATTCGGCTGCTGAAGATCATGCTAGTGAAAGCCCCGCTTCCGCGGGGCTTTTGCTTTTGTGATCCGAAGAAGGCCGCGGATGCGATTTACGCCTTCGTCAGGCCACATCGATCAGGTGAAGATAATCGTCGCTTGGAATTCGTATTGCTCTCACCCGCGCAGCATTGCGACGTCAGGAACCAGTCTTGTCCGCCAGTATCAAGCGCCTGCTTAATGCGGGCTCCGGCCCCGGACCCGCCCGTCGAATTGCTCGAATGGTTGGCGAGCAAGGCTGGGAAGAGGTGCGCTTCGACATTGATCCGGAAGTCAGGCCGGATGTTCTCGGCTCAATCCTTGATCTCGGCGGCTTGTTCGATTCGCAATCATTCGATGCGGTCTGGTCGTCGCATGTGCTCGAGCATCTCTACGCGCACGAGGTTTTTCCAACATTGCGCCAGTTCCATCGGGTCTTGAAGCCCGGTGGGTTCGCCCTGATCACAAGCCCGGATATCGAATCGGTCGCCCAGTTCATCGTCGAGCATGGGATTGCTGCCGTCGCCTACAATTCGCCGGCGGGTCCGATCAGGCCGCTCGACATGCTCTACGGGCATTCGCGCGCCATCGAGGAGGGGCACGTCTATATGGCTCATCGCACCGGATTTACGGCCGAGCGCCTTGGCAACTTGCTGTTGATGGCGGGCTTTTCGACCGTGTCGGTAACAACGGAGAACTTCGAGGTCTGCGCGCTCGCGCTGATGCCCGAGGCCGACAGCGAGGGCATCCAGAGGACTTTGCTGGAAACCGGCTTCAATTTTCAGGAAGCGTCGGCCTAGATACTCGTCGTAGCTCCGGTCCGGCTGCCGATGCAACCTGCAGTTGACCGTCGAAGACGGTCGTTATCACGCTAAATGTTAGTGTTCCTGTCGTTTTTGTTGTATATGTTAGTGCTAAGAACGCGCCGCTGGTCGTTCAGCGGTATGCCGTAAAAAATCTTAACAGACGCTCGCAACAGGTACATGGACTTAAGCTTTCATGATCACTCAAGCGCTCGCCCAGAATACTGATGCGGATCCGGTGCCTCCGTCCGCGCTCGGGTGTCTGATCATCGTCGCTCGACAGCACGGGCTGCATCTCACCTCGACGCAGCTTATCAAAGACAACCTGCTGACCGATCTGGAAGTGACACCTGATCAGCTCATCCGCTGCGCGGAGAAGGCGGGCATGCGGTCGAAGCTCGTCAAACTTGATTGGGACGGGCTTTCGCATCTGAAAAGGGCGCTGCCGGCCATTGTCCGATTGCGCAACGGAAGCCACATGGTGCTGTTGCGTGTCGAAGGGGATGCCAACAACACGCGCATCATATTGAGAGATCCGAATGCAGCGGAAGACGCGCTGCTTGTGATCGATCGACCGCGTTTCGAAGACATCTGGTCCGGGGATGTCGTTCTGGTCAAACGCAACTATGAAATCTCCGACGAGTCGCAGCCGTTCAGTCTCGGTCTCGTGGCCGCGCTGCTGTTCCGCGAGCGTCGCATGGTCCGGGACGTCGCAATCTCGGCGCTGATCCTTGGTTTTCTGGGTCTGGGCCCGATCATGTTCTGGCGCCTCGTATCGGACAAGGTGATCTTCTACCAAGCATACAACACTTTCTACGTGCTCTGTCTCGCGATGCTGATGATCATCGCCTTCGAGTCGATGTTCGCCTTCTTGAGGCAATTCCTAGTCCATCGCCTGACGACCCGGCTTGACGTCAAGCTGTCTACATACGTCTTCGAAAAGGTTCTCAATCTTCCCATTGACTATTTCGAGCAGACCGCTGTCGGCCTGGTCGCGCGCGACGTCCGTGAAGTGTTTCGCATCCGTACCTTTCTGATGGGGCAATTGTTCGGTACGGTTCTGGATTCGACCACGCTGATCTTCTTCCTGCCTGTCATGTTCTTCTTCAGTCCGATCATGACGTTGACGGTCTTGGCGTTCTCCGGACTGATTGTCGTTTGGCTCGTCTTGATGTTGCCGACCTACCGCAAGGCGTCGTCTGTCGTCCTTGCAGCGGAAGGCGCGCAGGGCGCATTTCTGGTTCAGACGCTAAACGGCATCCGGACGGTGAAGTCGCTCGCGCTCGATGCGCGGCAGCGCCATATGTGGGACGTGCTGGTCGCGCGCGTTGCCAAGGCCCGGCTTGCGGAAGGGATGACCGGCAACGCGATCCAGGTGGCCGTGCGCCCGCTGGAGCGGCTGGCGGTGAGCGGTTCTTATGCGCTCGGCGCTTATATCGCCCTGGTAAGCAACGATCCCGTCTACATCGGTGCGCTGTTCGCCTTTCTGATGTTGTCGCAGCGGGTCTCCGGTCCGCTGATGCAGATGGCGCAGCTCATCAATCAATATGACGAGGCGCGAAGTGCGGTCGCCGTTGTCGGCAATCTCGTCAACCAGCCTGCCGAGGAAGGGCGCTCCGGACACGGCGTCCGCTCGCCTCTTGAGGGCAACGTGGAGTTTTCCGGCGTCACCTTCAAATACAAGGGCGCGGTCTCGCCGGCGCTGAACCGCATTTCCTTCGAAGTTCCCAGGGGAACCACGCTTGGCGTGATGGGCAAGAGCGGATCGGGCAAGACCACCATCACGCGATTGTTGCAGCGACTGCACTCCGACTATGACGGCTTGATCAAGATCGACGGGATCGACGTTCGCGAATACGATGTCGATCATCTGCGTCGTAACGTCGGTGTCGTGCTGCAGGAGAACTTCCTGTTCAGCGGCACGATCCGGGAGAACATCTCTGCGGCCAAGCCTGATGCGACGTTCGATGACGTCGTCAAGGCGGCGAGGATGGCGGGCGCAGAGGAGTTCATCGACAAGCTGCCTCGCGGCTACGAGACCCACGTTTATGAAGGTTCGCCCAATCTGTCAGGAGGGCAGCGCCAGCGGCTTGCCATCGCGCGCGCGCTGATCGTCAACCCGCCGATCCTGATCCTCGACGAAGCGACCAGCGCGCTCGACGCAGACAGCGAGGCCATCGTGAACGCCAACATTTCGCGAATTGCGAATGGGCGGACGCTGATCATCATCTCGCACCGGTTGTCGTCGTTGACCGCGGCGGATGCCATTCTCGTGCTTAACCGTGGCGTGGTCGACGATATCGGGCGGCACGAGGAGCTGTTGGAGCGCAACGATATCTACAGCTCGCTTTGGTACCAGCAGAACACGCATTTGGCGCCAGCGAACCGCAACGACAGGCCGAACTTCCGGAGCCCGACCCTTGTCTCCTAATCAAGCTTCGCTTGCCACTGTTCGCCAATTCCAATCGGAAACCGATGCGATCCGGGAGGAGTCCGAGCCGCTGGTTGCGCGGGCCACCCTGTTTGTGCTCTCCGCATTCCTGGTTTCGATCGTCGCGATCTTGTGCCTGACGCGCGTCGATCGCGTCATCACCAGCGTCAACGGGAAGATCGTGCCGGCCGGTCAGATCAGCGTTCTGCAGGCGCTGGATCCATCGATCATCAAGACGATCGACGTACGTGAGGGCGAGCAGGTGCAGCCGGGACGGCTCCTTGCCACGCTCGACGCAACGTTCACGTCCGCTGACCTGACGCAGGCGAAATTGCAGATCGCGAGTCTCGAGACGCAAGTGGCGCGCGATGAGGCCGAGCTGAACCAGCAGCCGCTCGTCTTCGCCAACAAGTCGGACTCCGACTTCCAGAAATACGCGGCGCTGCAGAAGGCGCTCTATGACCAGCGGATGGCGCAATATACCGCTCAGGTCAATAGTTTCGAATCGAAGATCAACCAGACCCAGGCGACGATCGCCAAGCTTCGCGGCGACGATGCCCGGTATCGGCAGCGCGACGAGGTCTTGCAGAAGATCGAGGCCATGCGCACGACGCTTGCCGAGCATGGCACCGGCTCGCAGCTCAACATGTATATCTCGCAGGATACCCGGCTGGAACTGCTGCGGACACTGGAGAACACGCACAACAGCCTGATCGAAGCGCAGAATACGCTGGGATCGCTGATCGCCGATCGCGACGCCTTCAAGCAGCAGTGGTTTGCGCAATTGAGCCAGGATCTCGTGACGACGCGCAACAAGCTCGACGAAGGGAGAGCGACCTATGACAAGGCGCTGAAGCACCAGGATCTCGTGCGCTGGACCGCCGCGGAGCCCTCGGTGGTGCTGACGATGGCGAAGCTTTCGGTCGGCTCGGTCCTCAAACCCGGAGATCCCTTCATCACGCTCATGCCCCTCGACACCAAGCTTGAATCGGAAATCAGGATCACGTCGCGGGATATCGGCTTCGTCAGGGCTGGAGATCCATGCACCATGAAGATCGATGCCTTCAACGCGGCGGAGCACGGCACGGCTGAAGGCAAGGTGCGCTGGATCAGCGAGGGCGCATTTACGACGGATGAGGATGGTAAGCCGCTCGACTACACTTACTATAAGGCGCGGTGCTCGGTGGACTCGACCAATTTCAAGGACGTGCCGACCAATTTTCGCCTGATCCCCGGAATGACCCTTCAGGGGGACATCAATGTCGGCACCCGATCGGTCGCGATGTATCTGCTCGGCGGGATGCTCAAGGGCATGCGAGAGGCCATGCGCGAGCCATGACACTGTCGGCGCGATCGCTCTTTCAGTGGATTCGACCGGCTTCCGCGTTGTCCCAGGAAGGGCCATTTGAACGCGGAAAGGCTGCATACGAGAGCGGTCAGTATTTGGAGGCGCTCAAGCTCTGGAAGCTCGCGGCGGAGGCCGGCGAGGCCGAGGCGAATTATCGGATCGGAATGCTTTATGCGAAGGGCGAGGGCGTGGTGAGAAACGTCCCGGATGCCGCGATCTGGTTCGAGCGGGCCGCTCAGTCCGGCAACATCGAAGCGCAATTCCAGCTCGGCATGATCTTTCTATACGGGTCCAACGCGGTGCTCGGTCCTTATCGGCATGAAACATGGTACCAGTCCTCCGCCGCTCGATTGGGCGACGGGGCATCAAATGTGCAAGACCTGATATTCCCGCACGGAACGAGTGTCGCGAAAAATGTCGACGCCGCCTTTCGATGGATGTCGGCCGCGGCGGAAGGCGGGAAAGCCGAGGCGCAGACGATCCTCGGCAACATGTATAGCGAAGGGCAGGGTTGTACGAAGGACTTCCAGCCGGCGCTCCGATGGTATCGGGCCGCGGCTGAACAGAACTGTGCGCCGGCTGAATTTGCGCTTGGCGACGTCTACTATCAGGGCCGGGGTGTCCCCGTCGATCTCGAGCAGGCCGCGATCTGGTATCGCAAGGCGGCCGATCAGGACCATGTGAGGGCGGAGGTTGCGCTTGCCTTCATGAACCTGAAGGGGGCGGGGATGCCCGAGGCTCCTGCCGAAGCGGCACGCCTGTTCCAGAATGCGGCAAAGCACGACGATGCGATCGCGCTCTACAACGTCGGTCTGCTGCGCTTGAACGGCAAGGGCATTGCCAAGGATCTCGACCTGGCCGAAACCGCGCTGCGCAAGGCGGCGCGAAAGGACTACCTTCCAGCCATCCAGGCGCTGGCAGAGTTCTATTCGCACGGAGCGGGTGCCGAGCCGGACCTGCGGGAAGCCGCAACCTGGTACGAGAAGGCCGCCGAGCGGGGCGACGTGCAGGCGCAGTTTTTCATGGGTCGCTTTTACGCGACCGGAACGGGTGTCTCCCCGAATATTCGTCAAGCCGCGAAGTGGTTCGAGCGTGCAGCCGAGAACGGCCACGCGACCGCAGCGTTCAACATCGCGATCTTCTATCTCAACGGCTCCGGCGTCGAACGCAATGCCGAAGCCGCGATCAAGTGGTTCGAGCGTGCTTCGGAGGGTGGCATCAGCGCCGCGCAGGTGCAGCTCGGCAGGCTGTATTCTATAGGCAATGGCGTTCCGCGCGATCAAAAGCTGGCGGGAGAATGGCTGAGCAAGGCCGCGGTTGGCGGAGATCCTGACGCCAAGACGGCCTATGCGCTCTTCTTGCTTCATCACGATGGTTCGGCGGACCGCCGCGCGGAGGTGCAGTCGTTATTGACCGAAGCTGCCGAAGCCGGCTACGCGCCGGCGGCATTCCAACTCGGTGCGCTGCACATCGGCAAGTTCGGCGGAATTTCGAATGTTCAAGGCGCGATCCCATGGTTCACGCGCGCGGCCAAGGCCGGGCATGTCGAAGCTGAATATACTCTCGCACTTCTGTACTCCGATCCGAACAGCGGCGTGAGCGATGCGCAAGCTGCAGCGTCCTGGATGGCCACGGCCGCGCGCTCAGGCAATGCGGCCGCGCAGTTCCAGCTTGCTGTGATGTATTGCACCGGCAATGGCGTCGTCCAGGATGTCGCTCAGGGTTTGAACTGGTACGAGGTGGCCGCGCAGCAGGGACACACTGTCGCGCAGTACAACCTTGCTGTGATGCTCGGAAGAGGGCAGGGCCGCGAAGCGGATCCGAAGAAGGCGGCCGAATGGCTTCAGAAAGCGGCGGAGCAGGGGATGGCGGAGGCGCAGATTGCGCTCGGAGACGCGTTGATGTCGGGCGCCGGCGTTGCGCAAGATAAGGATATGGCGGCGCATTGGTATCAGCAGGCAGCGCGGCAGAACAATGAAGGCGCGGTGCGCCGCCTGAAGGCGATCGGCTTGACGCTGGTGGATACTGAGCGATGACGAATGACGCTGTCCGTTTCGGAGCGGAAAGATGCAAAAGGAGGCAAGCGACAGCGACAATTCGAGCACAACTGAAGCTTGCTTTCATATCGAAGACAGAAAGAGTGCGCTAGTCTCGCGCTTGCGAAGTGAAGTGCTCAACGCTGAAGTGAATGTGTGAAGATGGCTGATTTTCTTTCGAAGCTCGCGCGCGACGCGGGTCAAAAGGAGCCTCGGATGAGGCGCAGTGCGATCGGAAGGCCTCAACCCAAAGGCGAACCAGGCGCTGCAACGACAAACAGCGCGGCCGCGAAGGAGCCTGTAGGCAAGCAGCCGGAGCTTGAGCCCAAGCCAGCCGCAGTGGCCGTCGATCTCACGGGGGCCGCGCAAACGCTCAAGGGGCTTGGGCTGTTCGATGAAAACTTCTACGCGACGAGCTACCCGGATGTGATCGCTGTGGGTGCCGATCCATTCGAGCACTTCTTCCTCTATGGCTACAAGGAGGGCCGCAAGCCCAATCCGATCTTCGATCCGATCTGGTACGTCACGACCTATCCCGACGTGAAGGACGTGGATGTGCAGCCGCTACTGCACTATGCATCAATCGGTGAGCCTGAAGGGAGGCGGCCGAGCCCATATTTTCAGCCCGCCTGGTACCGCGAAAAGTACGGCATACCGGAGAAGGAGAGTCCGCTCGCGCACTATCTGAAGAACCGTGTCGGACCGTTCAGCCCGATTCCGGAATTCGACGCGCAACACTATCTACAGACCTACCAGGACGTTGCGACCGCCGGAGTCGATCCGTTCGAACATTTCATCTTCCACGGCTACAAGGAAGGGCGCAATCCGTCGGCCGAGTTCGATACCAAGTTCTACATCCAGCGCTACTTCAAGGGTAAGATCGACCAAAATCCGCTGCTGCATTATCTGGAGCATCGCCACGAGGACGGCATCTATCCGTCGCCGCCGGAAAACGAAGCCACCATTCCGGCTGAGATCAAGCGCTTCACCAAGCCGAGCGCGCAGTTCGAGGAACTGCGTCCCTTGCCCGGCAGCGCCAAGCCGCGTGCAAAGGTCCTGGCCTATTATCTGACCCAGTTTCACGCGTTCCCTGAGAACGACAAATGGTGGGGCACCGGCTTCACCGAGTGGACCAACATCGCCCGTGGCGTGCCGCGATTCAAGGATCACTACCAGCCACGGATCCCGCGCGATCTCGGTTTCTACTCGCTGGGCGACATCGAAACCATGCGCAAGCAGGTGAGAATCGCCCAGGCGGCGGGCATTCATGGCTTTGTCTACTACTATTACTGGTTCAACGGCAAACGCCTGCTGGAAAGGCCGCTCGAGCAGTTCCTGAAGACGCGCGACATCAACATGCCGTTCTGCCTGATGTGGGCGAACGAGAACTGGACGCGGCGCTGGGACGGCATGGAAGGCGAAGTCCTGATCTCGCAGGACTATCTCGCTGACGACGATGAGCGATTGTTGTCGGACTTCAACCGGCACTTCAAGGACAAGCGGTATATCCGCATCCAGGGCCGGCCGCTCCTGATGATCTATCGCCCGCGCCTGATTCCCGATACCGCCAAGGTGATCGCGCGCTGGCGTTCGATCTTCGCGAAGAAGTTCAATGAAGATCCGATCATCATCATGAGCCAGAGCTTTGATGATTACGATCCCACTCCGAACGGCATGGATGGCGCGATCGAATTTCCGCCGCACAAGCTCACCAAATATGTGCCGCTGGTCAATTCCGAAGCCAAGGTCCTGGACGACACCTATTCGGGCCAGATCTACAGCTATGACGACGTCGCCAAATATTCGATCGAGGAGCCGCGCCCGAATTTTCCGTTGATCAAGACCGTGGTGCCAAGCTGGGACAATGACGCACGCCGCCAGGGCACCGGTCTCGTGATCCAGGGATCGACGCCGCAGAAATACGAGGCGTGGCTATCGACGCTGGTCGAGCGGGCACAAAAGCACACGTTCTTCGGCGAAGCCTTCGTCTGCGTCAACGCCTGGAACGAATGGTGCGAGGGTGCCTACCTCGAACCGGATCTGCACTTCGGATCGGCTTACCTGAACGCGACCGCGCGAGCGGCCACCGGCCTGACGCGCGACCTTTCACTGCCAAAGATTCTGCTGATTGGGCACGATGCGTTCCCGAGCGGCGCGCAGCATTTGTTGCTCAATATCGGCAGGACGCTGCGGAGCGCCTTCAACATTGAGGTCGAGTATCTATTGCTGCAGGGCGGTGCCATGGAGGCCGAATACGCTTCTGTGGCCCCGCTCACCGTTCTCAAGCAGGCGGCCGAAATCCCCGCAACCTTGCGGCACTTCCGGGAGAAGGGGTTCACGGCTGCGATAGCGAACACCACGGCGAGCGGACGCGCCACCAAGTTCCTTGCCGAGATGGGTTTTCGCACCATTTCGCTGGTGCACGAACTGCCGCGGATCCTTCGCGAGAAGAATCTGGAGGACGTCGCGCGCATGGCGATCGGCAGCGCGCAGCACGTCGTGTTCGCCTCCGAATTCGTCCGCGACCGGCTGGCGGAAGCGCTCAAGCTCGACGCCGGAGACGGGCGCTTCCTGATCCGCGCGCAAGGCAGCTACAAGCAGATCGAGCCGGCGCCGGCCGAAGCCGTTTCGGTCCGCAAGGAGTTTGGCATCGCTCCCACCGACAAGATGGTGCTCGGGGTCGGCTATGCGGACCTGCGCAAAGGCTTCGATCTGTTCCTGCAGGTTTGGAACCTGGTTCGGCGCCAGCACCCGAACGTCCACTTCTGCTGGGTCGGCGGCATCGATCCCGGCCTGCAGGAATGGTTGGGGCCTGAAATCCTGCGCGCTGAGGCCACCGGCCGTTTCCATCTCGCCGGCTTTCGTTCCGACATGCAGGCGCTCTATTCCGCTTCTGACATCTACGCACTGACCTCGCGCGAGGATCCGTTCCCGACGGTGGCACTCGAGGCGCTCAGTGTTGGCGTGCCCGTGGTTGCCTTCCAGGACTCCGGCGGCATCCCCGGCTTCCTGCTCAAGGAGAACGTCGGTCGCGTCGTGCCCTATTGCGATGCGCCGGCGATGGCGCAGGCGGTGGAGAACTTCCTGCGCTGGGCGCCATCGGAGGCCGAGCGCGCCCGCATGACCGAGATCATCCAGACCAAGTTCGCGTTCGCAGACTATGTCCGCGATTTGCTCCGGCTTGCCGTACCGTCGCTGCCGACCATCTCGGTTGCGGTTCCCAACTACAACTACGCGCACTGTCTCCCGGAGCGGCTTTACACCATCTTCGATCAGAACCATTCGGTCGAGGAGATCATCGTGCTGGACGACTGCTCCTCCGACGACAGCATCCCCGTCATCATGAAACTCGCCGACGAGCGCCAGCGCGATCTCACACTCGTGATCAATGAGCAGAATTCCGGTTCCGTATTCGCGCAATGGGCCAAGGCGGCGGAGATGGCGAGGGGCGAGTTCCTCTGGATCGCCGAAGCTGACGATCTTTCCGAGCCCACCTTCCTCTCGAGCCTTCTCGCGCTGATGAGCGGGGACCCCGACATCGCGTTCGGCTTCACGGACTCGAAATCGATCGACGCCGACGGCGCCCATCTTTATGCGAGCTACAAGCCCTATTACGCCACCATCGAGCCCGGCGGATTATCGCGGACCGAGGTGTTCGACGGCCGCGATTTCGTGACCCGCTATCTCGGTGTCAAAAATACTATCCTGAACGTCAGTTCGGTGCTGTGGCGCCGCGAGGCGTTGCTGCGCGCACTCGAAGCGTGCCGGGGCGACCTTCGTGATCTTCGCATGGCTGGTGACTGGCGCATTTATCTGGAGACGCTCGGCACGCGAGGCGCCAAGATCGCTTACGTCGCCGATCCCCTCAACATCCACCGTCGCCACGCCGCGAGCGTCACGCATTCGCTAAAGGCACAGAAGCACATCGAAGAGATCGATAGCATGCACCGTGTCGCCCGCGAGCGGTTTGGCTTCACGGACCGCGAAATCAAATCGCAGGCCGCCTACATAGAAGAGGTGACTGCGCAGCTGCTCGGGGGGCCGCAGGAAGCGGAGAAGCCGAAGCGGGCCGCGGCAAAGCCGCCGGCCAAGGTAAGTGCCAAGGCGTAGGGTCCTGGGAATAAACCAGTACAGGTTGGGGTTATCTATGTTCGTTCCGTCTGCCGTTTCGTTGCTCAACACGCTGAAGATAGACTACGCGACTTTTGAAAAGGGAGGACGAGTTGAAATACCCTCGGGGCTTTTCAAGTTGTTGCTTCAGATTGCCGTTGCTGCCGCCGAGTTCGACGAAGATAGCTATTTGCGACAAAATCCTGACGTTGCGAGAGCAGTTGCTCGCGGCGAGCTGGAAAGTGGGCACATGCACTATATCGGATTTGGGTATTTTGAAGGTCGGCGCGGGGCGGGGCCGATTGTGGACGCAGAGTGGTATCTTGGCAAATATCCGGACGTTGCGGCGGCAGTTAAAGATGGCCGGGTAAAATCAGCGGAGGCGCATTTTCTTTCGATCGGCGCCGGAGAAGGGCGGTCGCCCGCGGCCGAGTATGAAGCCGAGGCAGCCCAATGGAAATCAGCTATCAAAGGAATTATAGGATGACCTGCTGTTGCAGCTCCAAGTTTATTCGGATGCCAATAATTAAGCGCAATGTTGGCAGAGATGAATCCGATACAAATCGGTCCATGACCTGATACCACTGCCGGAGGAGCGCTGTGAACATTTTCCTGCTTGGAGCAACTCCGAGCATATCCGCCGAGCTGGGCGAGGACCCACTCTCAAAACTGGCGAAGACCGGCGGCAATACCGGCAATCAGCTGATTGCGCGCGGTCTGCTCGATCGAATCGTATACGACGATATTTCCTGGGATCACCGTGTTGATCCCAAGGTTGTGCATGAACGTTTCGATATGATCGTCGTGGCGGCGGCTAATTTCCTGTTTCCGAAGTTCGACCTCGGGGGCATGGCGGACTATATCGAGCGGGCTGATTTGCCGGTGGCAATCGTGGGGCTGGGAGCTCAATCCAGCAACTACGATCCCAATATAACCTTGATGCCGGGTACGGAGCGGTTCGTGAAGGTCATCGCGGAGCGTGCCGTCAGTATCGGCGTGCGCGGTCCCTACACACAGCAGGTGCTGGCGCATCGTGGTGTGCACAACGTAATGGTAACCGGCTGTCCCTCCTATTACATGGGAGGACCTGGCGGAATCAGCATAAAGCCGCGGCCGTTCGAGGAGATCAAACGCATCTCCATCAATGCGTCTCGAGACGTTATCGCTCACTCCTTCGACAAGGATAAGATGCGGGCACTCGTGCAAGATATCTACAGCACGGGGATCGCCTGGAAGGCAGACTTCATCGCTCAAAGCGAACAATCTGAAATCAGATTGGCCGATAAGCCGACGAAAGATGTCGAAGAATCAATGAAAGAACTTTCGTCGTTCTTGGCCGGCAACGTTCCCGAAGCCGACGTACGAAGCTGGGCCGCCGATCACGTCCGTGTCTTCTTTGACGTGGACGATTGGTTCAGCACTATTCGAACCTATGATTTCGTCTTCGGTAGCCGCTTCCATGGTTGCATGATTGCTTTGCAGCGCGGCGTTCCCGCTATCGTTATCTGTCATGACACTCGTACGGAAGACATGTGTCGATTCCTCGGGATGCCTTATGTGAGCATCGTGGATTTGAAGAGAATCAATGTCGGCGAGCTTTACGGCATGGTCGACGCGCCAACGCTTAACGCGCGTTATGCTGAACTCTATCCAATATACTGCAACTTCTTGAAACTGAATCGGCTTGTCGTGAAACCCTAGGGGGCGATTGCTCTAAGGTAGCGTGCGGGAGGTTCGCAAAGCTGGGAGGCTGAAGCGGTCATGGTGAGTCTGGTGGTTGCGAAGACCACCGCTCAGTGAGGAGCAAGGACCACCATGACCGGGACGAGGAGAAAATTTTTGACGGAGCGGCACAAGTTATTCAGTCGGGTATGGTATAATCCGAGAATGGTAACTTGAGGCCGCCCTTGGATAGTATGTTTTGTAGTTCTGGTGCGGAGTACTTCTTGTGGTTTTTGAATTGGGCCACAAAGTCTTTGTACTTGTCGGACGGCATATGCAGGAACTGGCCGAGCCTGTTCGTGGCTGGTATCGCGCTAATATCGGAGACGTCGTAGTCCCTTGAGAGTTTCTGTTTCGAATGGGCGACCATGATGTCGAATGGCTTATAGTGGTAGTGTACGTACGCGAAATCGGTGTTCTCAAAAGTTGCTCCCTCCGCGCCAGTCACGTTGTGAAATCCATGATCGGTCGTGTTAAACGATCGGCGCGAGAAGAAGTGCTTTTTCTGAGCCCAGTTCATGAAGACGCCCGCCTTGCCTATCAAGTTGGGATAGGAATGGTACGCTTGGAAGATTGCATGCTTTCCGGCAAGCTTCTCCAGCTCTGCCAGAATTGAGGATTTGTCGCATCGGATAATCTGGTCGACGTCGCGCAGCGCGAAAAATTCATCGCAATCGAGCGGAAGGATGAAATCGTAGCCATCGTTTGCGAGCTCTTTAATGAAAGTCCCAAGCCAAATACTTCGCGATCTGTGATCTTCCAGCGTCTTCCGGGAGTAGTTGACGTTCACTCCAAGCTTGCTGTAGCGATCTAAAATCGAAAGAGTGCCAGGATTCGTAGACCCATTGTCAAATACATAGAGATGCTCGAGTCCGAACAGCTCGCCGTGGTAACAAAGCCAAGGCGCTATCAAGTCGTCCTCGTTCTTTTCCACCATCACGCACGCAGCTTTGATACTCATCTTCCTTGCTCCAAGATTTCCAGGGGTACCCGGACCAGATCTCTGTTCAGTCCGCCCTTGCAGTCGGTCCAATTTGCGCGCGTGAGATATAGATAGAGTTGTCCGTTTGCGCTGTCGAAAAAGCGCGAACTGCTATGATGGTCGATCAACGACGGATATTCGTAGAAGGTGCCGCATCCAGTTCCACCCGACCAAGGCGAGACCTTCAAGAGGAGCTTTGGACTAGACCAATGTATCAAGTCCGTCGAACTCGAATAGTAGACGCCGGTTGTGTCGGGGCTCGCCGTCCTTCGCATGAAGACGCCAACCCAGTTGTTGCCAACACTAATTACCGACCTGATTTGACCCAGGATATTGCCAGGAGATATGGCGTCGCATTCTGCCGTTTCGCTGGTCTCGTCGTCTGGCCCCGTGAAAGGCTGACTGAACGAACCGTTGCGATATGACACCCAGTTTCCAAGCACGTCGCTTAGCGGCGCCCGAAACAGGCAGTTGCGAGGCTTTGAATCGAGCTCCGCCCATATGAAGACATAGGCGAAGCCGTCCTTAACAATTGCATTCGAGGTGGTAAAGAAGCCGTATCGCTTGCCGCGGTTTGGATCGTAGCTCTTCGGAGGAATTGCTACGGATTTTGATTTCGGATCGCGGGGAAAGTTGAAGTGCAGGCTTTCGCCATCAGGTACGAGCGCCAGTATCGAGCTGAACCAACACGAGGATGGTTTAACTGAGTTGACCGTGCACTGGTGATGACGGTAGCCAGAAAACTCGTGGCTTGCGAGTGCAATCACGCTGTCGTTCGAGGGAACAAGTGCTTGGATCCAGTATCTCGTATCGAAAGCGGCCGCGTCATGTGATTCCGCTCCGAAGGATGAGATTGTGCAATTCGGCTTGAGATCGTTGAAGCTGCGTCCAACGAGAAACTGGTTCTTGAAGTGAGCCGCTATCAGGGCGATCGAATTGTCGCGCCTTCTGAAAGCTCGCGCGGGAGAATCGGGAATGAAGTCGTCAGCGCACTTCTGCGTCGACCATTTATACACTACCGTTTCGGGCCCGGACGGTCGAATGGTCGGTCCGTTGGGCTGGTCTGCCACCGCGATCGTAGCGGTTAGAAAGATCAGAAGGGAGACCGCAGATGCGAGGAGTTGGGTGCGAACAGTTGGCATACTAGTCATCGATGGCTTGAGTGTTTGACGTTTGCCATCACGCCTACGTTTAACTAGGCCCGGACAACGCCTATCAGTGTGCAAATTTCCTCATTCCCAGTCTGTCAGTTTCGTAACGGCAGCGACCGCGTTCCTGATTTCGTTGTGCTCGTGCTCGGTGATTTCAAGGGGATACCGGTTCCAGTGCCACTCGACCCGCAGATCGATGATGCGCTTGAGCATGCCAGTATCAAGCAACCGCTTTAGCACCTTGTACTCCGCGCCTTCGATGTCCATCTTAAGGACCAGGAGATCATCATCCGATGTATTCTCCCTTAGCCATCGGTCGAGATCGATGCTCTGCGCTCGATATGGAGCTTCGTAATCCACCGACCAGTTGGGCGAACTCTTCTTGCCGGTTAGAACGGTTGACGATTGGTCTGAGGCCGTACCGAAGTAAAAATTCACTATTCCATCTGTGATCCAGGCTGCATATTCCATCACGTGTACATTTGAATCGTGTGCCTTGAAATCGCGTCGTAGCTTGTCCGCTAATGATGGAGTCGGCTCGAAGGCAAAGGTGATGAAAGCAGGGTTCTCCGCCTTGAATCGTCTGACGGTATGCCCGTGATTTGCACCTAGATCGACATATACTTTCCGCGCCATCGCCGCGAGCTCCGCAGATTGGATCAATGTCTTCCGACGTTTACGCCCGACGTGATGGGCCGATCAATGGTGGGTTTTGCAGATCGGAGCCGCACCCTGCTGCAGTTTCCCGATCTTCTCCGCATCCTTGTCGATGCGACTAATGTCGTGAGGCAGATCGGCGAAGCAGGTTCCGGGTACCGAGCCGGTGTGGCCGGCTCCAATCATCGCTGTGCGCATCGTGCTATTTATCCAACTTGCCGATCACGGCGGGAGTGAGGCGGTGTCGTTGCGCGAGGGGCACTGCGCTACTTGCTCAACCCGACGCGCTTCGCCTGATATCCGCGCGCCAGGATCTCGCGCCACCAAGGCTGCTGGTTGACGTACCAATGCACGGTCTTGGCGATGCCGGTCTCGAAAGTTTCTTCGGCGCGCCAGCCGAGGTCGCGTTCCAGCTTGGAGGCGTCGATGGCATAGCGGCGGTCGTGGCCCGGGCGGTCGGCGACGTAGGTGATCAGGTTGCGGCGGGCGCCTTGCGCGCCCGGTGCGATCTCGTCGAGGAGATCGCAAATGGTTTCGACCACATGCAGGTTGGTGCGCTCGTTGCGGCCGCCGACATTGTAGGTCTCGCCGACGACGCCGCGCGCGAGCACCAGCGTAAGCGCCTTGGCATGATCCTCGACATAGAGCCAGTCGCGAATGTTCTTTCCGTCGCCATAGACGGGCAGGGGCTCGCCGGCCAGGCCCTTGATGATCATGTGCGGGATCAGCTTCTCCGGGAAATGGTACGGGCCGTAATTGTTCGAGCAGTTGGTGACCAGCGTCGGCAGGTCGTAGGTCTCGCGCCAGGCGCGCACCAGATGGTCGGAGGAAGCCTTGCTTGCGGAGTAGGGCGAGTTCGGCGCGTACGCCGTGGTTTCCGTGAAGAAGCCGTCATCGCCGAGCGAGCCGAACACTTCGTCGGTGGAGATGTGGAGGAAACGGAACTGCTCGCGCTTCTCAGGCGAGAGCGTGCGCCAATGGCGCAGCGTCTCCTGCAGGAGCGTGAAGGTGCCGACGATGTTGGTCTGGATGAATTCGCCGGGGCCGTCGATCGAGCGGTCGACATGGCTCTCGGCCGCGAGGTTCATCACCGCGTCGGGCTGATACTTCTCGAACAGACGGCGCAGCCCGGCGCCATCGCAGATACATTGCTTCTCGAAGGCGTAGTTCAGGTTCTCCTTCGCGCCGGGTAACGAGTCGAGATTGGCGGCATAGGTGAGCTTGTCGATGTTGACCACCCGGGCGTGACTGTCGCGCAGGAGATGACGGACCACGGCTGAGCCGATGAAGCCGGCGCCGCCCGTGACAAAGATAGTCGAGCCCTTAAAGCGCATGATCTATCGCCTCCATGCAGTGGAATCAGCCGTTAAGCGAGCGGGCAACGGACTTCAGATATTCGCCGTAGCTGCTTTTCGCGGTCTTTGCGGCCACCTTCTCGAACGCTTGAAGCGAGATGTAACCTTGCCGCAGCGCGATCTCTTCGGGGCAGGCGATGCGCAGACCCTGGCGCTGCTCGAGGATCTGGACGAAATGGCTGGCCTCGACCAGCGAGGAGTGCGTGCCGGTGTCGAGCCAGGCGAAGCCGCGGCCGAGCACCTCGACAAAGAGATCGCCGCGCTCAAGATAGGCGTTGTTGACGTCGGTGATTTCGATCTCGCCGCGGGCCGACGGCTTGATACCAGCGGCGATCTCGACGACGTTGTTGTCATAAAAGTATAGCCCGGTGACAGCTACGTTGGACTTTGGCTGTTTCGGCTTCTCTTCGATCGAGAGCGCGCGGCCGGTGTGATCGAGTTCGACGACCCCATAGTGCTCGGGCGTGTTGACGACATAGCCGAACACGGTCGCGCCCTGGTTGCGGGAGGAAGCGGCGGACAGCATTTCCGGCAACCCGTGCCCGTAGAAAATGTTATCGCCTAACACAAGGGCGACCGAGTCCGAGCCGATGAAATCGCGGCCTACGATGAAGGCGTCCGCAAGCCCACGGGGCGTCTCCTGCGTGGCATAGGAAAAGCGCAGGCCGATCTCGCCGCCGTCGCCGAGCAGCCGCTGAAACAGCGGCTTGTCTTGCGGCGTCGAAATGATCAAAATGTCCCGAATTCCGCCCAACATCAGCGTCGACAGCGGATAATAGATCATCGGCTTGTCGAACACGGGCAGAAGCTGCTTTGATACGACCGTCGTCACTGGGTAAAGGCGCGAGCCCGTCCCGCCGGCAAGGATAATGCCCTTCATAGCCCCTCACGTTTTGCTATCACAAAACATAACATATAATGTGATGTGCACAAGGTTGTTATCAATGCAGTGATAACATTGTATGTCAGCAATTTCGAAGTGTTGTGAAAATGAATGTCATCCAGACCGAGCTTCCTGAAGTCCTCATCGTCGAACCCAAGCTGTTCGGCGATCAGCGGGGCTTTTTCCTCGAAACTTATCAGTCCTTTCGTTACGCCGAGCACGGGATCGCGCGGCCGTTCGTGCAGGACAACATGTCACGCTCGAGTTTCGGCGTGCTGCGCGGGCTCCACCTGCAAAATCCCGTTACGCAGGGAAAACTGGTCACGGCGCTGCGCGGCAAGGTGCTGGATGTCGCCGTCGACGTTCGGGTCGGCAGCCCGAATTTTGGACGCCACGTTGCGGTCGAATTGAGCGAAGAGAACAGGCGACAGCTCTGGGTCCCCCGCGGCTTCGCGCACGGATTTGTCGTTCTTTCCGAGACTGCCGACTTTTTCTACAAATGCGACGATCTTTACAGCCCCAAGGATGAGGTCTCGATCCGCTGGGACGATCCCGCGATCGGCATCAAGTGGGGGGTCGAAAAGCCATCATTGTCGGCCAAGGACGCCGTGGCGCCGCTGCTCGCCGACGTTCAAAACCTTCCAGTCTATGGGCAAATCTGATGCGGATCTTGTTGACGGGTACCCATGGCCAGGTGGGCGGCGCGTTGCAGCCACTGCTGGCAAACCACGGCACGATCATCGCGCCGTCACGCGCGGAGTTCGACCTGTCGAAGCCCGATACGCTGGCTGAAACGCTCGACAGTTTCCGACCCGATCTCATCATCAATCCTGCGGCCTATACTGCGGTGGATCGCGCCGAAGACGAACGCGAGCTCGCCTTCCTCGTCAACGCCAAGGCGCCAGAGATGATGGCGAAGTGGGCGGCACACCATCGCGTGCCGCTGGTGCATTTCTCCACCGACTATGTCTTCGACGGCTCCGGCGACAAGCCGTGGCGCGAGGACAGTCCGACGAACCCGCTCTCGGTCTACGGCGCCAGCAAGCTGGCCGGCGACACCGCGATCCAGGCGGCCGGCGGGCCGCATCTCATCGCGCGCACGTCCTGGGTCTATGCTGCCAAGGGAGCCAACTTCCTGCGCACGATCGCGCGACTGGCCGGCGAGCGCAAAGAGTTGCGCATCGTCGCCGACCAGATCGGCGCCCCGACAACGGCAAGGGCGATTGCTGACGCGATCGCCGGCATCGTGCTTCCAAACGCGTTGGACTCGAACGCGCTGTTCCTGCGCAACAGCGGCGTGGTCAACCTTGTGTGCGCTGGCGAGACCAGTTGGCACGGCTTTGCAAGCGCCATTGTCGCCGGCCTCAGGGCGCGCGGCGTGGAGCTTGCCGTGGAGACCATCGCTCCGATCGCAACCGCCGATTTTCCGACCAAGGCCAAGCGGCCCAATAATTCTCGGCTCGATCTATCGCGCCTGAAAAATCAGTTCGGAGTGACGATGCCGACTTGGCAGGATGCCTTGGCACCGGAGCTCGATGATTTCGTCGCGCTGCAAAGGATGCCGCCAAGCTCGTGAGTGGCCGCTCCAGCCGCAACACGTCTTTTTGGGATGCCATCGACGTGCCGAGCCCTTGAGGGCGCGGCCCGCTGCGTCAAAATCCCAACGGCAAGTCACGGGCCCTCGCTACAAGGTTGTACCGGGGGGTGCGCGGTCCCGGGGGCCAAGCCAGGCCACTATAGGGAACCCCATCGCGCGACAGCTGCGGATTGTAGGTCGGGTCTTCATTGAGCAACTCGCCCCAGCGCGTGCGAAGCAGGCTGAGCTCGCGTTCGAATCGATCTCTCCGGTCTGCGCGATCGTCCTTGCCCCGGCTGGCGGATTCGGCGTGGACCAGCTTCGCGTGCGGCGTGAAGACGATGCGCTTGCCGGCCTGGCGCAGGCGCAGGCAATAGTCGACATCATTGAATGCCACCGCAAAGCGAGCCTCGTCCATTCCGCCGACGGCAAGATAGTCGCTTCGTCGCGTCACGAGGCAAGCCGCGGTCAGCGCACTGCATTCGTGCGCGACCAGTAGCTGATCAACAAAGCCGGGATCATCGCTGAATCGATCAGTATAGGCGTGGGTCGCCGCGAAGTTCATTCCCAATACGACGCCGCCATGCTGCACGACCCCGCCCGGCCAGGTTAAGAGCGCACCGACCGCACCGACGTCCGGCTCGGCCAGCCGCGTGAGCATCTCTTCAAGCCAATCGTCGGAGCCTGCCTCGATATCGTTGTTGAGCAGACACAGGACGTCGCTATCGAGCATCGCAGCGGCTTGATTGTTGAGCCTGGCGAAGTTGAACGGCCCTTCGATCCGTAAAGTGCGGAAGCCGCGCCCGCGCAGATCTGCGAAATAGTCGATCGTCTCCGGATCAGCGCTATCGTTGTCGACAACCAGGATATCCGCATGGCAACGTTCGACCGCGGGCGCAATGCTGTCGATGCAGGTGCGCAACAGCGAGAGGCGGTCGCGGGTCGGGATGACTACGGTCACCCGTTCGCGCGGGATCGGCCGAATAATTCGAACTGCGGGAAAGAGATTGCCTTGCTGCTGACTCGCCTCCGCCCGGATGCCGCGCGCGCGCAGATGCATGTTGCTCGCGGCCGAAAGCAGAGAGCCGGCGTTTACCCGATTGAGTTTCGGCAGCGTCGCCAACGCTCCCGGCAGGTGCAGGATGTTCGCCTGTTCTGGACCGGCCTGATCGAGCAGGCAGTTGAACAGACGATAGAGGTTGTCGGGACGCGCCTCAAGACCCGCTAGCAGCGCTTCTCGTCGGACCGCGAACAGGTGCGCACAATATCCTTGCTCGAGCATTCTCTCGTAATCGAACGCCGGAAAGGCAAGCGGCCAGAGACGGCCGTCGTCAGCGAGGAAGTCGAGATCGCCATACAATGCCGTAACATCCGGATAGGCGTCGAATGCGGCTGCGATACGAGCCAGCGCGCTCTGCTCGAGCGACATGCCCGCCATGGTGACGACGATGTGCTGCGCATCGGATGCGGCGTCTTCGAGAAACTCCAGGAGGCCGTCGCCGTCAATGGAAAGCGGCTGACCGTCGATCACGCCCGCAGTCCAGTTTTCATGACTCTGCGCCTCCAGGGTGGAGAGCGTTTGCTGGGCTCCGGCGGTGCCGGCGATAACAACCGCAAGTTGAATTCGGCTCGCTCGCGGCTCCGGCAACGGGAAACGATCGCGCCAATTCGCATAGTCGGCGAGGGGAAGCGAGGCCGGAATGAGCTGATCGTACAATTTGCCGCGCAGGCGCTCCGCGCCGTGGCCTCCGATCGCGTCAATCATTCCGGCAAGGCCGTCGGGAAACGCCACGAAGACTGCCGTTGCCGGAACCTGTTCGCCGTCGTCTTTGCGCAGTCCGATTCGATGGACACGTCCGTCCGCGAAGCGTTGCGGGGCATGGAAATCGAAGGCGCGGGCGTTGCGGGATCCATGACCGTTGGCATCGTCGCCGATGTGCGTCCAGGCCGTTGCACGGACCTGCGCGACGGTTTCTCCATCGACGATCGCTTCGAGTGTGGCCGCGATTTCGCTATCGATCCAGCCTTCAAAATGCAGGCCACCCAGCCAACGCAATTCGCTGGTTGGTCGGAGATCGACAAGTGCGCCGTGATTCTCAAGGTCGATAGGTTGGCCGATGGGGTTTCCGAGATTGGCCAGGCGCGCCTCGAGGATGCTCGCGGTTCGGAGCAGATCCGGCGCGAGGGTTACCGCGAACCCGCAAGCGCCATCCAGGCCTTGCTGAGAGAGCTCGGGGACGAGGGAATCGGCGTAGGTCGTTCTCGAGACCAGACCATCGAGCAGGATATCGACGGTGAAGCGGCGCTCCGGGGCCTCGGGATCAAATACAAAGCCCGACACCGTGCTGTCGCGAGCGAGCGCAAGCCGGCTGATCAGTTTCGGTCTGGCCACCGATGCTGTGCGGGTGACGCGCGCGATGCTCATGACTGTCCGACCCAGTCGACTACGGCATCGACAAGTCCTGCCTCGTCCACATTGGCAGGAATGGCAAGATCGCCCTTGCGAGGCTTGGGCAATCCGCCCGACCAGTTGCGATATGCGACAGGTCTCAAGGCTTGCTTTGCGGTCTCAATCAGCGGATGGCCGAATATTGGTTCCTCGAAATCGGTGAGCAGCCAGCCCGGATCATGCGGCGCCAGAACATCGCCAAGCTCGTCGGCTGCAACCGCGCCCGTTATGAAGACGTTAGAGTGCGACATCAGCCGGTCATCGTCACACGTCGTGCCGGCAATGACGATCGATCGGGATGGCTCGTGTCGCTGCAGGTGATCCGCCAGCCTTCGCATCACGCGCAAGGATGCGGGCGAGGGCGCAGATGGAACGATGACAAGCGATTTATTCGGGCCTGAAAGCGGCGGCAGGTTGAGGGACCGGGTTGGCCAATCCTGGAGGACGATGTTGCGTTTGGGCCACCTAGCCTGCGCAAAAGCCTGGGCTGCCTTGTTGGGGACGAGAAGGGGTATCTCCTCGGGAAGCGAGACATCCGCTTCGCCAATGCCTCCTCTTACCAGCCAGAAATCGAGCCGAAGGTTGAGCGTTCGCATCAGATCGATTAGCTCCGGAAATGGATTCGGCTCGACGATCTCGACTCGTTTTGCACACAGCCGCGCAAGGATCTCGGCGGCGTCGGCGGTGGCCGCTTCCGTGCCTAGTCTCAAGTGAATCGCCTGCGGGCTCGCGCCGTCGGCGGCCTTGAGGTGAAAAACATCGCGTTCTCGCAAGAGTAGAACGGCGCGCTCGCCATGCTCGCGAAGATGGCGAGCGCGCTCCTCGGCCATGGCCGCGCAGGAGCGTTGATTCCCGACAATCAGCACGGATGGTTCTGACGACCAAGGCTGCGCCCGCTCGAGCGCTGCTCGCGCCGGTCGTAACGGATCGGCGGTCTCAAACGCGCGGCATTCGTTCCGATGGTTCGGGAATCGCTGGTCTAGAACGCCCAGATTGCGGAGCACCAGGCTTCGCTTTTCGAGCTGGAAGGATTTCGAGCCGTGATGCCCGACATAGACCGACGGCGCGCAAACATTGCGAAAGCCTCTAGCACGCGCGCGAAGGCAGAGATCGACATCCTCGAGATAGCCGCGCTCGAACGTTTCCGACAGTCCGCCGACGGCATCGAGACAGGCGCGTGTAATATAGAGACAAAATCCGATGCCGCTTGGCACGTCGATTGCGTCGCCGGCGTTGGCAATGGCCGCGATCCGATCGATCTCGACTATTTGCTCATAGCTCGGCATCGGATTGACATCATTCGGCATCGGGAACGAGAAGATATCACCGTTGTTGGAAAGCGGCGTAATCGTTCCGATGTTGGGTGCCGAACGCGCCACCGCCGCCAATCGATCGACAAAGCCAGGTGCTGCGATGGTGTCGGAATTGAGCAGCACGACGTCGCCCGTTGGCACCTCCTTCAGCGCACGATTGATCGCTCCCACGAAACCGAGATTTACTGCGTTCACAACAAGGTCGATCGCATTGGCAGCGGCAAGCTCTTGCAGATAGTGCCGCAACTCCGCCTCAGGGCTGGCATCGTCGACCGCCAGAATGCGGAACGGATCTTTTCGTGACCTACCAGAATCTCTTGCTTTGACGAGGCTTTCGAAGCAATCGATCGTTGCCTGTACGTCACGATAGACAGGAACGATGACTGTGGGGGCGGAGGTGCCAGACCTTGGCCGAGCGGAGCGAGACGCGTCCGCTTGGACATCTGCCGGCGGAGACAGGTTGGGTGCGAGCCGCCGAATCTGGAAGACCTCTCCGTCGCATTTCAGCGTCAGTGTCTGAGGTGTCCTGGATGGTGGCCGCCTCACGAGAAAGGCGGTCGCCTGAACGTCCATGCTGGCCAAGGGATGAAATGAATTGGGCTCGAGCAGGCTCGTTAGCGTGCCGTCTTCAGTAGCAAGGCTCGCTTCGACTGTGGTCGCCTTGGTCCAGGCGACCCAGCCTGTCACGTGATTGTCAAACACCGAGCAGGCGGCCCAGTGCCGATCCCCGGCACGCCGGAGCTCCGCAATGGCTGCTCGCAGGATGGCTGGACTGCCGTCACGGCTTATCAGATTTGCAGCAGCGGCCCGCCGTCGATCGTCCGTGGCCCAGGCGAGCATCCGACGGTTGGCCCCGACATCCGAGGGGTCGACAAGAAGCGCGTCTGTGAGGTCGGCCAGCGCCGCTTCTTTGCGTTCAAGCTTCCAGTTCGCCTCCGCGCGAAGAACGAAGCAATGGGCCGCTGGCGGCGGCTCAACACGGCAGCGTCGATCCGCGTATTTGAGCGCTGTGACAAAGTCCTGAGCTGTCAGCGCCTGCGCCGCCAGGCGCTCAAGCGCTATATGTGACCGAAGTCCGACGAGCGCTGTGGCGTCGTTGACGGTGCCGAGAACCATTTGACCGTGCCCTGACCGATTGCGGTCGCTTGCCGGCGTTCCGAAGCTTCAGTGTCCGGATCGCTTCAAGTGACCGAACTCTCTTGGCGCGGTCGGCTGCGGAACACCCGAACCCGCCCCGAACCAGCAGGCTTTCGTGGCTTGACGGGCGTTGCGACCTGCTCCGGGGCTGCGATCCGTTCGATGCCGATGCGAATGCCAACCAGAGGCTCGCGATTGGTCGGGCCCGACAGCACCACGCGTTTGCCGACCGCGCGCAACGTCGGTGCGTTCAAGAACCCTGCCTCCGCAACGAACTCCAATTCGTCGGTGCCGCTCAACTCCAGGACCACGCCCGTAATGGGTAGAGCTCGCCCACGTGTGCCGGCGTAGGCGCCAAGCGGCACCATTCTGCCGCTCCCCGCCTGACCGTTGGCGAACTGGACCGCATAGTGGATATCAAGACCGGCGGGCTTCTCCGGCCATTCCAGGGCCACGCCTTCCACACGGGACGGTGCCGTCGGGCCTGCAATCCACGCGTTGGGCCCGACAACGACGTCGCCGCGACCTGCTACGTGGCCAAGCACCTTCAGGCCCTCCGTCGCAGCGTTCACGTGCAAGCCCAGATTCTCGGTTTGCGCAGCGACGAGGTGGGTTCGGCCGGATTGGATCGGTTCAATGCGAACCACGGCGGCTTGCGATCCTCCAAGTCGCATGGGATGGACTTGGACCTGCAAAGTGCCGGGCATGTTGACGCGGACCACCAGGCCGGAATTCGGCTCCCAAAGAGTTGGCTCGGTCGCGTCTGGGTGGAGGATGATCTCCATCCGTCTTTCGTGGCCCTCGGCAGGAGCGACCGTGACATGAGGTGGAGAGAGGGAGTCCTCGGCACTCCTGTAGTTCACGAAGAACAGTCCGCGGTCGAGATTCACCACTTTCTGCTGCTCAGCGTCGCTCATTAACATCCCCGAAACAGAGCCTAACAATTGTAATCTACTTCAGTTCGCCAACATATCATACGTGGTCGCCCAAAAGTTAGACATGTTTGTTATCGCGAACTGAACGGACTTCGGGCAAACGGCCTAAACGTCATGCAACCGTAGATCGCATTTCACATTTTTTCGCGTTTCAATCCAGCCTCGCAGCCAAATGTGCTCCGGCGAGCCGAAACGCAGTGGAGAGAACCTTCCAAGACGCTCAAGGTGAGAATGATGTGACTACCAACCCGAACTGCGAAAGCGCGAAGCTGGTTACCACGACAAGACACCCGCCGCGTCAGCAAAGGTAAGTTAGGGAAGCGCCCTCAAGCGTGAGGACGAGCGCCAATTCGTAGATCCCGACGGCGAGAGAGAACGACGGATGTACTCCGTCTCTGCACTCAACAATGCCGCCATCCGGCGGAGCCTGTCGTTTTCATCTCGGAGCAGTGCGATGGAGTCGGCGATGTTCTCGACACTGCTCAGATCAAGATGCCGGATTTGCGGTTGGCAGTCGGAAGGAGGTCGTTTGAATTTCATGCGTTGCCTACCCGCCTGCCCCTTGTATTCCTGAGACTACACTGAGTTTCAACATTCGTATGCCCAAGGCAAAACCAAAAGTTGCACGTAGTTGCGACTAATCGACGAATTTTGGGGCAGGATGATGTCACGACGGAGTGAAAGCTCTTCGACAGATGCAGAATTGCGGCATTCTAATCATAGGGAACTTCGTCAATGCTAACGCGGATGTCGAACAATCGTTCGACGACTAGCGATTGATGCCTTCGCGGTAGAACAATCTTGCTATAAACACGACGCGCAAGCTTCAGCCCGTTCTCGATTGATCGTACAGCTTGAAGCAGACAGGCGACAACATCGTCGATGAAGATTCTATTCGTTCACAACAACTTCCCGGCACAGTACCGCAATCTGTCGGCTGCGTTGGCTAATGAACCCGGATTCGAGCTCGTTGCCATTGGTGCATCGAGCGCGCAGTCGATGCCTTTTGTTAAGTTGATTAAATATATGCTTCCCGAAGCAGATGTTTCCGGAACTCATCCTTTTGCCAGACGTTTCGACCTTGAGTGTCGCCGGGCTGAGCAAGTGCTTTACAGTCTTTCGACTTTGGCGGCGTCAGGCTTCGCACCGGACATGATTCTGGCCCATCCGGGATGGGGCGAGACGCTGCCGTTGCGCACGATGTTCCCCAAGGCGCGGCTGTTCGTCTATTGCGAGTTCTTTTACGGCGCCGAAGGACGAGACATCGGATTCGATCCGGAATTTCCGGTGTCCGGATTGGATGGTCATATCGGGCTGCAGTTGAAGAATGCGACGACGTTGCTCGCGCTCGCAGATTGTGATCTCGGAATCTCGCCTACCAATTGGCAGCAGTCGACCTTTCCTTCGCATTATCAAAGCAAGATCGAAGTGATTCATGAAGGAATTGATACGTCGCGCGTGCGGCCAGATCCGCGGGCGCGCCTGATGCTGCCGAATGGTCGGGAAGTGGGGTCGTCGGATGAGGTTGTGACGTTTGTCGTACGCAACCTCGAACCGCTCAGAGGCTACCACGTCTTTATGCGTGCTCTCCCCGAAATCCTCAGGCGGCGGCCTAACGCGCAGATCGTCATCATCGGCAGGGATGGATTGTCGTATGGACTTCCTCCGCCGGCCGGCAAGACCTGGAAGTCGGTCTTCCTCGACGAGGTCCGCGATCAGTTGGATCTGTCGCGCGTTCATTTCATGGGAGGCGTCCCATATCAGACATTCATTTCCGCGCTCCAGGTATCATCGGCACATGTCTATTTGACCTACCCCTTCGTGCTGTCCTGGTCGGCGCTGGAAGCAATGAGCGCCGGTTGTTTGGTGATCGGGTCTGATACGGAGCCGGTGCGCGAAGTCATCAGTTCCGGCGAGAATGGTTTGCTGGTTCCATTTTTTGCGGTCGATGAGTTGGCCGGGCGCGTGATTGAAGCGTTGCGGGAACCCGCGAAGTTTTCCTCGATGAGGCAGGCCGCTCGCCGCTTCGTCATCGATCACTATGACGCAGAGCAGGTCTGCATACCGCGAATGCGTCGCCTTCTCGATTTGAAGGCGCCTTCGGTGCCATCACCGCGGAACTTTTGGCCGGGGCGCTCGCCGTCGGAGTTGTCGAAAGGCGCCAAGCGTGCTTCCCGGAAATCGTCCGCCGAGCCCGGATTGGGAATGTCAGGCGAAGAGGGCGCTGGCGTTTCGTAGGCCGAGCGGCGCGCGGCACCCTTTAATATCGCGGCACCCTTTATATCCAGATATACGGGGCGTCCATTTTCCGACGCGTCGAAAAATGGCGACGCCTTTATCCGTGCAGGCCGTCCGAAATCGATGAGAGCACGCGCAGGCATGCTGCACGGTTCGGCCTATCAACGGCAAATATCCATTTCGAGAAGTTCGTCCTTGCGGTGACATAAGCGTGACGATGCCAGACCTGAACGATCAATCGATCGAGAGGGACTACGCAACATCGACGTGCGCGCGGACCAACTCAGCGAAATCGGACGCGATGAGTGTGACTACTCTCGGCAACGTGATGGTATGAGAAAAATCATATAATTGACGTGGACATCGCCAGTCATATCTCCACTCAGAGCAGAACAATCATGCGGCCAGCATAGGGAGGCGCTCGCAACGTTCGTCACCGATCGTTGCGCAGCGGCTATTTTCGATCGCGACGAGGGACTCCAAGCGCGATCGGGGCTGCTCGTTAAATAATCATAGCGGAGATCAAAATTGGTGCTGGATCAATGATCCGGTGGCACGCGATTTGCGAGCTTCGCGACAAGCATACTGGAGTTGGGTATCAGATGATCACAGCACAGATTAGTCGTGGAATGAGTACGGATTGTAGGCAGCCAGCGCTTCTTATTCTTGCTGCCATGCTATCAATTTTTGCATTCGAGCCCGCCCGCGCTCACGATTCGTCGCACCCTGAGTTGAACCATTGGTACGAGAGCTTGCATAGCGGCAAGGGCCCGTGCTGTGACGGCACAGATGCGAAGCGCGTCGATGACGCCGATTGGGAAAGCAAGGATGGTCACTATCGGGTTCGCATCGATGGCGAATGGGTCGACGTTCCGAAGGAAGCTGTCGTAGATGGACCGAACCTCTCGGGTCGGACGATGGTGTGGCCCTATTATCAAGATGGTCATCCGAAACCGCGATGCTTCATGCCGGGCAGCATGAGCTGAAGCAATCGAGCAGTTCGACCAACTCGCGCAGACGAGTCCGAACCGGTTTGCGCAGGGTGTGCGATGACCGAGCCGGTCCGGCTTACGGATGGGCCTGCGTCGCCACACGTGCCGACGTTGACGCTTCCGTGGGCCGAAACGCCAACTGCGCCGCTGAAGTAAACACGCGAGACCGCATGAGAAGGGTCGCGACGAGGCTGGTAATCCCCGACGCAGCCAGGATCATCGCAACGACCACGAATTGGTAGATAGCGGCGTAGACCGGACTGGCGCCGGAGACCATCATGCCGGCCATGACTCCGGGAATCCACACCAGCCCGAGAGACTTCAGCATGTCGAGCCGAGGCAGAAGGCTCGCATAGACGGCGCTCTGAAGATAAGGCGCAACCGTAATGGCGGGCTCAGCGCCCAGCGTGAGGCCTGCCTCGATCTGGCCGACATGGGAGACGATCTCGGCGCGGAAGCGCTCGGCCGCTTGCGCGCATGCATTCATCGCATTGGCGATGATCATGCTGCCGACCGGCACGAGAATCGCGATGTCGGCACGAAGGCTCCGGGTCGCGAGCATTGCCGCGATCACGGTTCCTGCGCCGGCGACGATTGCCCAGAAGCACAGCAGCAACGCACCTTCCATTTGCTGGAGCCGGCGAGCCGCCGTGAATGCCGCGGCGACCGTCATCATCAACAGGATGAGAGTGCCGATCAGCAAGCTGCCACGCAGCAACACAGCCAGCACCATTCCAACGAGAACCATCTGCACGAGGCCACGTGCCATCGACACGGCGGCCTCGCGCTCCACGCGGATGGCGTGCCACCGGCAAAGCGCCACCACGGCAGCGCACAGCGCGATGGCACCGGCAGCTTGGGCGAGGCCCATCAACACGTCGCTGCCGACGCTGTTCTGCAACTCAGTCAGCATGCAGCACCTCCCTGGTTGGGCCGATGGCGACGAGTCGGCCAGCTTCCATGATCATGGTCCTGTCTGCGAGGCGGACGGCTTGCTCACGGTTGTGCGTGACGATCACGCAGGCCATTCGCCGTTCCCGGACGATGCCAAGCACGAGCTCCTCAACCCCGCGTACGGACGCCTCATCGAGTGCAGACGTCGGCTCGTCGAGCAACAAGACCTCGGGGGCATTTGCCAGCGTTCGAGCCAGCGCCACGCGCTGGGCTTCACCGCCGGAAAGGTTGCCAATGTCGCGGTCGGCAAATCCGGACAAGCCGACCCGCTCGAGCAGCGTCGCTATCTGCGTCGGCGCCATGACTTCCCCGCGCTGGCGCGGTCCGAAAGCGATGTTCGCGGAGATTGTGCCGGGAAACAGAAAGGCGGTCTGCATGACCATGCCGACGCGCCGCCGCAATTCCTGCGGGGCGATTGATCGGTAGTCGACGTTCTGCAGCAGAACCGTGCCGGCCGTGGGTTCATCCAGCCGGTTGAGCAGCCGCAGGAACGATGACTTCCCGGCCCCGCTCGGTCCGACGACGGCGAAGATCTCACCTGCCGACACTTGTACACTGACGTCATTGACGAGCAGCCGCTGTCCGACACTACGGGACAGATGCCGGGTTTCCAGCAACGCGATCGCTGGTTGAGGACGATTCGCGCCTCGGGCGGACGGTATCGCATCGCCGGGATCGTTCGATAGAGCAGGGTTCGTCACAGGGCCTCTTTCGACATAGTGCGCTGATCGATCCTGGTACGCTTACCTTGTGATCCGATCAAAATGGCGGCGGCTTCGGCTGCGCCGGCTTCGGGCCGAAGGCCCGCGCGGTGTCCCGCTGTGGGCGATCAACTCTGGATAACGCGAGTTGCCGCGCGTACTCCTGGTCACCGGCTTCCTTGTATGGAGAACTTGTCAGCGAAGCAAGAAACGCGACCAGGTCATCGATCTCGGCCTCTGTCATGGCCAGCGGTTGGATATCCTCGTCGAGCCATGGGTCGGCGAGGCCGTCACCCTTATTGTAGTGATCGACGACATCCCACAAGGTCTGCATCGATCCGTCGTGGAAGTAAGGTCCCGTCACCAGGATGTTGCGCAGGTCAGGCGTCTTGAATGCGGCGATGTCGCTCTGCCGTTTCGTGATCAGAAAACGCCCGAGCACCGACATCTCGCTTGCGATCGCCGCGGCGTCAACATCCGGCAGGCGCCCTTGCGCGAGCTCGCGTTCCGCCTGCTGGGCCAACGGACCGACGTGGTGCCTGAGGATTCCGATGCCGATGTTATGAAAGTCGTTATCGGTGAAGACGGTGACGTCGCGTTTGTTGTCCGCCAAGGCATGGCAGAGGTTGCAGCGTGCCTTGGTATTGAACAGTTCCCAGCCGCGTTTGGCCGAGTCGCTGATAGCGCCAGCGTTTCCGGCGATGAAATGGTCAAACGGAGAATCGAATGACGCCAGTGTCCGTTCATAGGTCGCGAGCGCGCGCAGCATATCCTGATCGTTCACGTCCCGGCCGAAGGCCTGCAAGAATTGCGCTTGATAGTCCTTGTCGCCAGCGATCCTGGAGACGGCAGCAGCGATACTGGACGAACCCATCTCGAACGGGTTGGTGATCGGCAGGGCCGCCTGCTGCTCCAGCGTGTCGACCCGGCCATCCCAGAACTGCGTCTTGTTATAAAGCGCATTCAGCACGGTTGGAGCATTGCGTTGACCGGCGCGGCCATGGATTCCTATCGACACCGGCCGCCCATCGGCGAAGGCGCGTGCCGGATCGTGACATGTGGCACAGGCGACGGTGCCGTCATCCGATAGCCGGCCGTCGAAGAACAGCTTCTCACCCAGCGCAACGGCGGCAGGCGTAAGCGGGCTGGCCGGTGGGATCGCTGATGCCGTCAGCGCCGCGGGAAAGCCGACTTGATTTGACGATCGGGGCTCAGCCAGCGGGCCCTGCTTGGGCAGTGGGGGCGCCTTGCCTGGATCCAGCGCCGGCGGTGGTCCAAAGCTGGTTTCGCCGCTGACGGTCGAAGCCGCAGTCGCCGACAGAACAGGCAACAGGAGCAACAAGGCCGCGAACGATGTGGCGCGCATCCGATGTATCTTTGCTGTTGCGCTGAGCATATATTCCAAGCAAGTGCATTCAGAAGCAACTTGGGCCTCGCGGGAAACGAGGCGCGACCTTGCGGGTGGTCTGCCGTTCGTTCGGCCTTCGCAGGGTGCGGTCCCTGAAATAGGCTTGTTGGGACCGCTTGTATTTCCGATCCGCACGTCAGGTTTGCCAGGACGAATGCACGGTCAGGAAGCGATCGTTCTACTGCTTCAAACGAGCAGACGCGTCCGCGATATGCCGCGCACTCGCGCGTAGCACTGCCTCTTCCTGCTGGCTCATCTGCGGCATGAGAACGCGCTCTACGCCGGCTGCTCCGATCACCGAGGGCAGGGAGAGGCTGACCCCAAATGCTTTTTGGGGGCTCGACAACGGAAGAACGACCTTCTCATCCCGGAGAACCGCCTCGGCAATCCGTGCGGATACGATTCCGATGCCGTATTGGCTGGCGCCGATCCCCTCAATGATCGTGATGTTGGCCTGCCGGACGTCCCGTTCGATCTGTTCTTTCATTTCCGCCGGTCGATCGAGAAGTGTCTCGACCGGACTGCCGGCAATTCGGACGGAGGACCAGAGAAAGACGCTCGAAGTGCCATGTTCTCCGAGGACGAGGGCATCTACGGCGGTTGGAGCAACGCCGAAGTGACGGGCGAGATGAGTTCTAAACCGCAGGCTGTCAAGGAACGTACCGGTGCCGAACACGCGCTCATGCCCGGCGGCGGCGCGGGCGATATCGGTGAGCGGGTCCGGTGGATCGGTCACGACAATGATCACGGCGTCCGGCGCGGCAGCGACGATGGCAGGGACGAGTTCCCTGTAAATCTTGGCATTGGCGGTGAGGAGCTTCAATCTGCCTTCCTTGTCGCTCCGGTCGGTTGCGCCTCCGGTCTTTTCGTTGACGCCGGCGGTCAGGAGAACGACCGAGCAACCTGTCAGGTCCGGGACGTCGCCGCTGCGAACGGCGGTCACGTCGCCCATTGCCGCTCCATAGGTGATATCGGTGGCGATCCCGACACTCTTTGCCGGTGTTCTGTTCACGAGCACGATTTCGTCCGCGCTGCGCCGAAGACCGAGCGCCATCGCACAGGCGGCCCCGACCGCACCAGCCCCGACAATTCCGACTTTCCGCATGCTCTATGCTCCTGCGCCGGTACCGAACACACGCCCCCGCGCTCGAATATAATGGCAGCGTGCCGAGCGATAAAGCGAGTGCACCGGTGCTCCTCGCAAGCGTCGTGCTTATTTGAAAGCGCGCACGCGTAAGGCAGACGACAGTCCGACGTGCGGGTGACGTCGCCAGCTAAGGTGGTCGCGCGCCGATATGCTCGAATGGCCGTGCCTCGTCTTTCGTGGCGAGCTGGGCGGCCAGCGCGGCGCATTGAGTGCGGATATCGGGAATCGCAATGATCTCCCAGAAAGCGGCGCGAGTGAGTGGCCCCACGGCGAACAGCCGCCGCGACGGAACGCCGTCGCGATTGACGATCGCGCAATCGGCACTGGTCTCGATGCCGATGCAGAGCGGATCGACGCGCGCCAGGCCTTGGTCGAATAGACTGCGCACGGCCGGATTGGTGGTAGCGCGTGGATCCTTGACGATGCCCGTGCAATCGACGATGGCGCCGACCTGAAGGTCGAGGATTTCGCGCTGGCCACGTCGGCGGTAGCGGACCCAGGCGCCCGCTTCATTGGGCTGAATGCCGATTATCTTGCCGGCCACGAGCGTCAAATGGCCGGCGTAGAGAGCGTGTGCAATCCGCGCTTCGACCTCGGGCGCCATCCGGTGGCGATGCACATCCCACCAGGCGCGTGCGTGTTCGAGGAAGCGGCGCTTGGAAATGGGCGGAAGTTCGCGCCAGAGCCGCTGCGTGTATGGCCTGATGCCGTCGACGACACCGCGCCAGTCGCCGCCGTCGGCGACATGTGCCTCGACACGGCCACGAAACCAGCGCAGCAATTGGCTGAGGCCGACGCCGAACGGAACCTCCGCTTCGTCGATGCGCATCGGTTCTGCGCGGCGATGAGCCTTCGCCAACAGGCCGCGTCGCGACATCGCGATGATCGGCCCGCGATGTCCATCGGTGAGAAGCGACAGGACATAATCAACCATGGTGAGGCCGGACCCAAGGATCAGCACGGCGTCGTCGGCGGCGATGCCGGCGCTGGATGGGGACACCCAGGGATCGAGATAGCCGGGGGAACTCGATCTGGTGTCGTGCCCGGTGGCGAGAACGATGATATCTCCGATATGGCATCTGCCGTCATCGAGCATCGCCACAACGTCGGTCTCCCCTTCGCTGACGCCGACGCAGGTGCCTTGTACAATCGAAAGCCGGGGAGAGGCGCCCCCATCGGACATCAACGGTCGGAGAAGGCTCGCGACATAGTCTCCATAGATGCGCCGGGGTACGAAGCAGTAGGGATCCGGGCACAGTGGCGCATCCGCGGCACGCGAGGTCAGCCAGCGCCAGAAATGATCCGGCTCGTCTGGCAGGGCACTCATATTGGCGACCCGTACGTTGAGCAGATGCTCGGGGTTGCCGCTGTGATAGGCGAGGCCACGCCCGATATCCGGGCGCTGCTCGATCAGCGTTACGTGAAAATCACGAGTCGGATGGTGCAATAGCTGATAGGCCAGCAGAACGCCGCTGGCACCGCCGCCAATGATGATCGCGTGCCGCGATGCGGATCGGCTCATGCCAACTGCCCGTCACATCAAAATAATACTAGCACGGAAATGTCTGACCGCAGAAAAAGATAATGTGATTTCTCCAACGCCGTCAGGCAGAGTGGTTTGCTTCCAGGAACCGGCGGCTACGTAGTTGGTTTTGTCGCCGAATGTAAAATCGCGAGATAGTTCGCCAGTCGCGCGGCGCTTGAACATACACAAGGGGCAGATCGGTTCGCCAAACCTTGAATGGAGCTCAGGCTTTACTGCGCGGAAATGCCAGACCTTCCGCCAGCGCGTCGGCGAAGGCATGATGCAGGTCGCGATGAATGGCCTCATCCTCGCGCATGGCGAGGATCATATCAGTGACGTCAGAATCTGGTGGCAGATTCCAGTACGCGATGGCCGATGGGGGGGCCGCATCGCTGCCTCGATCATCCGATCCGAGCCGGATGAGATATTCCGAGTATCCCCGGACCGCCTGCTCGGCAAAATATCCGGCCAGGCGATGCGCTGTCCGAGCTGATATCAAGTAGAGGATGAAAAAAGCATTGTAGAACGCCGCCTGCGCGATGGCGATCATGATGCGTTCCGAGGCGCGAGGCTGAGCCAGCGCAATAAACGACATCAGATGAACGCGCTGGTTCTCCGCCTCGTCCATGAAGGTGCGGATCCAGCCGCGATCGTCGAGCATCCGGCGCAGGCATTTGAGATGTAGCAACGTTGCAGCGACCATCGGCGGGACTGCGGCCACGGTCTCGAGCACAACGACACGGTGGCCGTATCGACTGCCAAAGAGGGCGCCAGCCATCGATGTGCCGGCACGGACGATGCCCAGCGCAATTCGGTCAGCCAGGGTGTTTGGCACATGATGTCGAAACAGATCCGTCTTGTTGACGAGCAGCATTTTCGATCCCGTGTTGGGGCACGCCTCGGCATCAGTCTCCCTGTCTATGGTTGGTGGGCAGGGGCTTTCCTGTTGTGTGACAAGCTTTGGTACCGCGCCAGACTACCCGGAATAATCGATCTGACTGTTTGCGCTGGCGCAAATTGGAGGGCATTGCCGCCCACTACTATGTGACAGCGGAGGTACCCGCCAGATGTACAGCATGAAGTCGGCGGCATGGACTACTATCCGGATTTCGATTTCTTCGCCCGGACTGAACTGTTACAGGGGGCTCCTCCGGACGCGCTTCGATTCCTTCAAGCTTCGGCGGGACGAAGGCGTCTTGCTGCCGGCGATATCCTGTTTCAACAGGGTGACCGCACGACGTCCCTTTTTGTCGTGATCGCGGGCCGGTTGCGGGCGTCACAAATGGCCCAGGACGGCCAGCAGATTATCATCCGTTACATTGGTCCGGGAGAGCTCGCAGGCTACGCGGCACTTGTGGGCAGTGATGGCCATCCCGGCACGGTGACTGCGGTGGACGATAGTCATCTGATCGGCTGGACGAGTGCGATCATCAGACAGATCATGGAGCGCTATCCCGTCGTTGCCATCAATGCCGTCGCGCTGTTGGGCCGGCGGTATCACGAGATGCAGATCCGTGTGCGTGAACTCTCGACGGAACGGGTCGAGCGTCGGATTGGCCATACCCTTCTTCGCCTGGCGCATCAGTCGGGACGCCGCACGGCACGCGGCATCGAGATCGCGTTTCCGCTGTCGCGCCGTGATCTTGCGGAAATGGTCGGGACCACTCTGCATACGGTCAGCAGAACCCTTAGCGCCTGGGAGGAGCGGGGCATCGTCAGCTGCGGGCGGTGCCGCGTGGTCCTGTGCAAGCCGCATGCCCTCGTGGCCATCGCGGACGAAGAAGAATAGCAGTCTGAAACTAACGTTCACGCTGCGCTGCGGCGCGTGACTGCCTACTCAGTTGCGATTTGTCGCAATGCCAAGACACCGGCGAAGGCGCAATCGACGATCTCGGAAAATACGAGCTCCATCTCCCTGAACACGGTCCGGTCGGATTCGCTCTCGGTAAGCCCGTCAAGCTCGGAAAGAAGCGATAGAAACGCTGCGATCTGGTTTCTGCAGTCGCGTGCCTGGACAAGCTGCCGTCGGGAAAAGCGGCGCTTTTCAAGCGTCGCAAATCGCTCGAGGGCCCCAGCCAGAGAATCCTGGCACTTGCAGTCCAGATTAACCTGCGTGAGAACATGCCGCAGCCGGTTGACGACATCTATGGTTCCGTCCTGCGGTAGGCGCCGTGCTGCAATCGCCATATGAGGCCCCAAAGGTTGCTAGAGCATGTGCGGTCTGATCGGTTCGCGGAATTTGTGTTGCCGGTCGGGGCGGTCATCGGGTGCAACGGAGAGAAAGCCGGCCGCTCCGTGGAGAAACCCGTTGGAAAATGGCACGTCCGGATAGAGCTGCGCGAGACGTCGCGTTCCGCTTTCCGCATCCTCCCGGCCATCAAGGACCGCGCGGAAGACGCTGACGACGCCGACCATGTCGCAATCCTGCGGCGACAGGCGAAATGATCCGACGCCGGCCTGCCTCAACGCATCGGCGTCGCCCAGCAGGTTGACGCAGGTGGACGAGAGGGTCTAGACGCCGTTGACTGCCAGGAAGTCGGCGCCATCCAGCGTCTTCAGCATCAGTCCATCCGGGTCCCGATCGCAGACGAACTGGCAATTGTCTTTTGTCAGCTTGTGAAGGCGCGCGTGATAGCAGCGGGCAGAGATCGCCAAAGGCACCCGGCCGAAGGCGAAGATATCGATAAGGACGCTGGGAAGCGCGGCGGCGATCACCGCGATCGACGACATCGGCAGCTCCGGCGGGAGGCAGATTCGTGTCGCGCCACGCTGGGCGTGGAACGCGGCACTGGCCTCGTTGTAGATGTTGATGAACGGGCCGATCGCATGCGGTCGGCCGACAAGTGGCTTGAGACAGGTCAGATCGTTCACCTCGACCAGGAACTCTGCCGTATTGACGAGCTCAGCCATCTGGCGCCGTTCGCGCGGCAGCGAGGTCAGGATCAGGGAGCCGAGCATAACCTGCTTTCCGGCGGCGCGGAGCCGCTCAACGACCGCAGGCAGATGTGGAGCGATGAATGGCGACCGCTTCGAGCAGACGATCTCTCCGATCACGACGGTGTCGATCGGCGCCTCATCCGCAATGCGAAAATAGAAGTCGCGCCAGCGTTCCGGCGCCCAATTATAAAGAACTGGGCCGAGGCTGAGCTGCATGAAACCATTCCTCCGGTTGGTTTTCCTTAGTCATTCAACGAAGACGCCTGGGACGTTCACCTCCAGGTCTTGCGATAGGCACCCACAGTTGTGGCCTGACCCTCGGTGAATGGCATAAGTTGCCCGGCATCGATCGGCAGGCCGGAGTCCAGCGCCTTAAGGGCCTGACGGAAGTGCCGCACGACGCCCTCGACATAGGCGCGGCCGCGCTGGCGCCCTTCGATCTTGAGCGCGGTAACGCCGGCGTCGCGCAGACCGGCAAGCAAGGTTGCCGCGTCAAGGCTCACGGGATCCTCGAAAATGTAGCCGGTGCCGTGTTTGGTCGTGAAGCGCCCCTTGCAAAGCGTCGGATAGCCGGCGGCTTCACCGATCTCGAAGCTGTTGATCGTGAATCCGCCGAGGCGCGATTTTGTCCTGCCGTTCTCCTCGTTGTAAGCGACATGGCTTGCTGGTGAACATACGCCCTGCATGTTCGGTGACTGTCCGGTGGCATAGGATGACAGCGAGCAGCGGCCTTCGGCCATCACGCAAAGGCCGCCGAAGACGAACACTTCGGTCTCGCAGCTGACCTCGCGGACGATGCCGGCTATTTCCGCAACGCTCAGGACACGCGGCAAGACGACGCGGCGGGCGCCGAATGTCTCGGCGTAAAAGCCGATGGCATCCGCGTTGGCGGCGGCCGCCTGCACCGAGACGTGCAGGCGTTGGGCAGGATGGCAGCGCGCTGCATATTCCAGCAGGCCGACATCGGCCAGGATCAACGCGTCGGCCTTTGCCGCGACTGCATCGTCCACGGCGCGATGCCAGAGACTGACGGCTCCCGCGCGGGGGAACGTGTTGATGGCGACCAGAATCTTCACGCCGCGGCGATGTGCAAGGGCGATCGCATCGGAGAGCTCGTCGCGGCTGAAATTCAGCCCCGGAAAGTTTCGTGCATTGGTCTCGTCGTTGAAGCCGCAATAGATCGCATCGGCGCCGGCATCGATCGCGGTCTTCAATGCGGCTGGTGTGCCTGCCGGACAGATCAGCTCCATCGTCAAATCCCTTTGTGCGATGGATTTGATGAGCTGACCACCGTTCGAGCGACCTGCAACGCACGCTTCAATGGCTCGGCCAGCGGCCCGAACATGCCGGCGATCTCCGCCATGGGATCGACCTGCGCGTCATCGATCGCGTTGCGAAGCGCGAGCACCGCCTCGACATCACCTTCCACCACAAGGTCGCGCGAAAACAGCAATGCATCGCCGTCAAGGCGGCCTTCGACCAGCCCAAACAATCCAGCCAACGGACTGGAGATCCGAGCGTCAAGATCATTTGGCAGATTGCGCACCACCGACAGGCGCGGGCGGGGAGGGGCGGGCGCGAGCAGAAAGGCAAAGGGCAGATCGGTCGGTTTGATGCCGAATCGTTTTCCGGCGTGCACGCCGAGCCTGTCGAATATCCTTGGATGTTCTCTGCAAACGCGTAGCAGCACGATCGACAGTACGGCCTCGAGTGGCAGCAGCGGCAACGGGCGCACAGCAAGCGCCAGCAATGGAGGCACCGACAAAGGTGACGATGCAGGCGGGGTCACTTCCGAAAAATTCATCTTGCCAGAATAGAGCGATGATCGCGTGCGTTGTTTGTGCGGGAACAAAGAAGACCTGGAATTTTGCGGCATAAGAGTTTCTGTCTTAAGGAGAAGCTTCTTGTTGCGTCGCGACGTGCCGCATTTTCAGGAATTGCACGACTTCCTGGAGTTTCTCGAGAACAAGGGGCAATTGCGACGCGTTCGCGAGAAGGTGTCGGTGGTGCACGACATCACGGAAATCCATCGTCGCGTTCTTCGCGAGGAGGGACCAGCCCTTCTGTTCGAACATCCGGTCAGGGCGGATGGGGCCCCTTCGGATATGCCGCTGCTGACCAACCTTTTCGGTACGATCGAGCGTGTGGCCTGGGGATTTGGCTTGCGGCCCGAGCGGCTGAGAGAGCTTGGCGAACTGATGGCCGAGCTGCGCGCGCCCCGGCCACCGCAAAGCCTGGTCGACGCCTGGCGCAAGCTTCCCCTCGCACGGGCCGCGCTGGCGACCCGGCCGCGCACAATTTCAGCGGCGCCGGTGCAGGAATGTATCGCAACCGGTGACGCCATAGACCTCGGCATCTTGCCGGCGCAGGTCTGCTGGCCCGGAGAGCCGGCGCCCCTCATCACGTGGCCGCTGGTCCTGACTGCGCCCCCCGAGCCTGCCGCTTTGGGCCAGGACAATATGGGGGTCTACCGGATGCAGGTGCTGAGCCGCGACAGCGCCATCATGCGGTGGCTGCCGCATCGCGGCGGTGCCCGTCATCACGATCAGTGGAGAAAGCTTGGCCGGGACATGCCGGTCGCCGTTGTCATCGGCGCCGATCCTGCGACGATCCTGGCCGCGGTCTTACCTGCGCCGGAAGCGATTTCCGAACTGCGGCTGGCTGGCATGCTGCGCGGGCAGCGTCTGGATCTGGTTCGCTGCGTGACCGTGCCGCTTTCCGTGCCGGCCACCGCCGAAATCGTCATCGAGGGTTTCGTGTCCGCGACGGAAACGGCGCCTGAGGGTCCTTATGGCGACCACACCGGCTATTATAATTCCGTCGAGGAATTTCCGGTGTTGCGCGTAACGGCGCTCACCCGGCGGCGCAACCCGATCTATCTCTCGACCTTCACCGGACGTCCGCCGGATGAGCCGTCCCGTATCGGCGAGGCGCTCAATCATCTGTTCCTGCCGCTGGTGCAGCAGCAGTTTCCGGAAGTCATCGACCTCTGGCTGCCGCCGGAGGCGTGTTCTTACCGGATCGCGGTTGCGGCAATTTCCAAGCGCTATCCCGGGCAGGCGCGCCGCCTGATGCTCGGGCTGTGGTCGATGCTGCCCCAGCTAACCTATACCAAATTTCTCATCGTCGTCGACGGCGACATCGATATCCGCGACTGGCGTTCCGTAATGTGGGCGGTTGCAACGCGAAGCGACAGTTCGCGCGATCTCGTCACGCTTGCCGATACCCCGATCAATTACCTCGACTTCGCTTCGCCAAAACCGGGTCTTGGCGGCAAACTCGGCATCGACGCGACGACAAAGATGCCGCCCGAAACGGAGCGGGCATGGGGCGAAGCGCTGGCCATGGATCCAGCCGTGGTGGCACGCGTCGACGCCATGTGGCCGGACCTTGGTCGGGGTGGATAAACCTTTGCCGATCTTCTCAGGAGATCTGACCTGGCTTCTCAGGGACTAGCGCATCGGCAGCATCGCTGATGCCCGCGTAGATATCATTGAGGTCCGTCGCCGTAACGCAATAAGGCGGCATAACGTAGATCGTGTTGCCGAGTGGCCGCAGCAGGAGATTTCGGTCGCGGAAAAAGGCCTGGAGCTTCGGACCAATGTCTGCGAGGTAGCCGCCGTCGAGTACTACCAAATCAAGTGCTGTGATGGTGCCGATTCGGCGAACGTTCTTGAAGCGTGCGTCCGCGCGAAATCGTTCAATTCCGTTTTCCTGCATTGACGCCACGGAGGCGATGCGCTCTCGAACTTCCGGATCTTGCCAAAGATCGAGGTTCGCTTTCGCGGCGGCGCACGCGATCGGGTTGGCCGTATATGAGCTCGAATGAAAGAACGTGCGCGCGCGATCCTTCGAATAGTGTGCGTCGAAGATATCGGCGCGGCAGAGTGTCACCGCGAGCGGAAGCGATCCGCCGGTGAGACCTTTGGAATAGCAGGCGATGTCAGGCGACACACCTGCCTGCTCACACGCGAACAATGTTCCCGTCCGGCCCCAGCCAGTCATGACCTCATCGGCAATGAACAGGACATTCGATGCCTCGCAGATCCGCCTCATCTCTCTCAGCACCCACGCGGGATACATCAGCATCCCGCCCGCGCCCAGGATCAGCGGCTCCACGATAAAGGCTGCCGGGTTTTCATGGCGGCACGCAGCTTCCAGCGCATCAAGCGTCACCTGTTCATGACCGCACTCCGGAAACGGCACGGAGGTGACATCGAACAGCAATGGTTCGTATGCCGCGTTGAACACACCTCGTGCGCCGACCGACATCGTACCCACCGTGTCCCCGTGGTAGGAGTGCTGCATCACGACAATGCGCGAGCGCGGCTCGCCGAGGTTCTGCCAGTAGCCGAGCGCCATTTTCAGTGCGACCTCCACACTGGTCGAGCCGCTGTCGGAAAAGAAGACGTGATCGAGGCCGCGGGGGGCCAGTTTCAGAAGCTGCGCGGCTACCTCTTCGGCCGGTTCGTGGGTATGGCCGGCGAAGATAATCTGGTTGAGCTGCTCTGCCTGTTTCTGAATGGCGCTTACGATTTGCGGATGGCAATGGCCGTGGGTCACGACCCACCAGGATGCGATGGCATCGATGATACGACGGTCATCTGCGGTATAAAGATAGGCGCCTTCCCCGCGCACAATCTTTGTCATCGCGCCTTGCAGCGCGTGTTGCGTGAATGGATGCCAGATTCGCGATTGCTTCTCGTACATCACGATTTGAAATCACCGCGGTTGAATGAGCTTTCGAAGGCAGCCCGCAACGCCTCTCGGCTGAGAGGAGAAAGCCAGGGCAATCGTCCAAGCTTCCGTGTCCGTCCGATCCTGCAAATCGTGGTTTCGGTATCGACGTTCTCGTCGCCAATGAACGCGATCCCGAGAATATCAATCCCGCGATTTCGCAGTGCTTCGATCGAGAGCAGCGAATGATTGATGGTGCCGAGCGTGGTGCGCGCGCAGAGCAGGACCGGAAGCTGCCAGCGCGCGAAGATATCAATGTACAGTGTGCTGCTGGTAAGCGGCACCATCAGGCCGCCCGCACCCTCGATCACAAGCGGACACTTGCCGGTATCGGGCACGTGGAGCAACTCTGTGTCGATGCCAACTCCGTCGATCTCGGCGGCAAGATGGGGCGAAGCGGGTGTCTTAAGACGGTAACGCTCTGGCGGGATGCGATCGCAGGAGAGGCCGCCCAGCCGCGCGACGAGCTGGGAGTCAGTCTCCTCGTCGAGACCCGCTTGAACGGGTTTCCAATATTTGGCGCCAAGAAAGCCGGCCAGTCCTGCGGCGAAAACTGTCTTACCGATCCCGGTGTCCGTGCCAGTCACCACGATCCGCTCGCTCATAGAGACTTGCCCCTTGTCTCCTCGAACAAGGCGTCGAGCATTGCCTGCACATCATCCTCACCGACGTTGAGAGTTATGGAGATCCGCAACCGTGCTGTGCCTGCCGGGACGGTTGGAGGCCGGACTCCACGGATATCGAAGCCCCGGGCCTGCAACGCCGCCGCCAAAGCCATCGCACGCGCGTTGTCGCCAACGATGTACGGCACGATCTGCGAACGCGACGGACTTTGTCCGCCGCGGAGGGCGAGTTCTCGATGCGTGAACGCGACGAGGCTGGCCAGACGTTGCTGCCGCTCGGGTTCCTGCTGCAGGATTGATAGCGCTTCCTGCACGGCAACAGCCATCAGGGGTGATGGAGCGGTAGCGAAAATAAACGGACGGCAGCGATTGACCATGAAGTCGCGCAGCACGCAGGTCAAAGTGACGATTGCACCCGCTGCGCCCAGTGCTTTGCCGCAGGTATGAATGACAATCAGGTTCTCGCGTCCCTCATAGAGGGCGGTCAGTCCTCGACCCTGCTCACCATAGACGCCTGTGGCATGAGCCTCATCCACGACCAGGAAAGCATCGTGGCGGTCTGCGATTGCGAACAGTTCCCCAAGCGGCGCGAAATCGCCATCCATGCTGTAGATGCTTTCGACCACGATCCAAACGCGGCCTGTTCCGCCTCTTGCCCGCCAGTCGCGAATCCTGTCTTCAACCGACTGCGGGTCATTATGGGCGCTTTCGCAAAATTCGGCCCGGCCAGCGCGTGCTCCTTCATGAATACTCGCGTGAACGAGAGAATCGAGGACGAGCAGGTCGCCTCGTTGCGGCAATGTTGTCAGAAGCGCAAAGTTTGCCATATATCCGCCGCCGAAAAATAGCGCCGTCTCGGCTCCGAAAAACCGGGCGGCCTCTGCCTCGAGCCTTTCATGCTCGTCGCAGTTTCCGCGCAGCAGCCGCGACCCGCCGCTTCCGATCGGTGTGCCGGCCTCGAGTGCGGCCACGACGGCGTTCCTCATGCGCAGCGTGCTCGCCAGGGCCAGATAATCGTTCGACACGAAATCGATGCCTGCGCGCGGCTTGAGGCCGCGCAGCCGGTCATCGCCTTTCAAGGCCTGCAAGGCGGTGTGATAGCTGACGGTCTTGTCCGGATGGATTGCGTTCATTGCCTTGTCTCCGGACAAGCAATCAGTTGAGCAAGATGACGGGGGACTAAGCGACGTGGCTCTGGCCAAGCTGGGATCTCATGCCGAGCCGTTGCAGCAAACTCGCATCACGATCGCGCTGCGGGTTCTTTGTGGTGAGGAGGACGTCGCCGATGAAGATCGAATTCGCGCCGGCGAGGAAACAGAGTGCCTGCAGTTCGTCGGTCATGTATTGCCGTCCAGCGGAGAGCCGCACCACGCTCTTCGGCATCAGGATGCGCGCGACCGCGATCAGCCGCACCAGCGCGATCGGATCGGGCCGCTCCGCGCTGTCGTTGACCGGCACGCCCTTGACCTCGTTCCAGAGGTTGATCGGCACGCTCTCCGGATGAGCGGGCAGATTGGCGAGCAGAACCAGCATGCCCAGCCGGTCATCGACGCGTTCACCCATGCCGACGATGCCGCCGCAACAGACCTTGATGCCGGCGTCGCGCACATGTGCCAGCGTATCGATGCGATCCTCCAGTGTGCGGGTGGTGATGATCTTGTCGTAGAACTCGGGCGACGTGTCGACATTGTGATTGTAGAAGTCGAGCCCGGCTTCAGCGAGCCGCGCGGCCTGACCGGGCGTCAGCATGCCGAGCGTGACGCAGGTCTCCATGCCGAGGCCTTTCACCGCGCTGACCATATCGCAGACCTTCTCGAGGTCGCGGTCTTTCGGATTGCGCCAGGCGGCGGCCATGCAGAAGCGGGTGGCGCCGGCGTCCTTGGCGCGCTCGGCGGTCGCGATCACATCCGCTTTGTCCATCAGGCGGGTGGCCTTCAGGCCGGTGTCGTAATGTGCGCTTTGTGCGCAGTAGCCGCAGTCTTCCGGGCAGCCGCCTGTCTTGATGCTGAGCAGGCTCGCCGTTTCGACATGGTTCGGATCGAAATGCTCGCGATGAATGCTCTGGGCCCGAAAGATCAGGTCGGGAAACGGAAGGGCATAGAGCGCTTCGGCCTCTGCGCGGTCCCAGTCGGTGCGGACCGCTTCGACGTCGCGGTTGTTGCTCTCTTTCGCTGCCACGGCATGAACCATAAGACTTGCCCTCGTTTGGATCTTATCATAGATAATTGGATGAATTATCTATGATCTTGATCTTAGACGAAGGCTAGCCGAGGCCATGCGCGAATGCACTTGTTTTTATGATAGATAATCTATGATGGCCGACGAGAATACCGAGAATACGACGACGGCAGGGCGCATTGCCGAGTCAATCGGCGCCCGCATCATCAGCGGCGCATTGCAGCCGGATGCGCCGCTCCGTCAGGACCACATTGCGCGGGAATTCAGTTCAAGCCACGTCCCGGTCCGTGAGGCGTTTCGGCAACTGGAAGCTCAACATCTTGTCGTCGCTGTGCCCCGTCGCGGCGTGCGCGTTGCGCCACTCGATACCAATTCGGTGAAGGAAATTGCCGAGATGCGTGCGGCGCTCGAAGTCGTCGCCTTGCGGAACGCCGCGCCGAAATTGACGTCAGCTCATTTGGCGCGGATCGAACTGGCGCTGATTGAGACAGACAACGCCGAGACGATCCAGGACTTCGAGGCGGCCAACCGTGCCTTTCACCACGCACTCGTGGCGCCATGTGCGATGCCGCGACTGCTCGCCAGCCTCGACGGCTTGCAGCTTGCAAATTCTCGCTTGGTGTTCGCAATGGCGCGCCATGCCGGCTGGCGACCGCGGCCCAGTCAGGATCACCGCTTGATCCTGCAAGCGCTGCGAGCGCGCAATTTCGATCAGGCCTGTGGTCTGCTCGCCCGTCACATCCAAACCATAGAGCGCCTCGCAATTCCCGCCGCGTGAGCGGAAGTGTCCTATTGCGGCTCGATTCCCGCGGCCTTGATGATCCGCGCCCATTTGTCGATTTCGGCCTTCAGGAAAGCTTCGAGCGCTTCGGGAGTTGCGCGTTCGGTCTCGACCGGGGTCATGCTGAGCTCGGCAAAGCGGCTGACGAGTGGCGGGTCCTTGAGGGCCGTCTGCAGAGCGCCGACCAGCATATCGACCACCGGCTTTGGCGTGCCGCGGGGCGCATAGAGGGCATACCAGGTGGTCACATCGAACCCGGGAACTCCGGCTTCCGCCGAAGTCGGAACGTCCGGCAGCGTCGCGACGCGCTTCTTGCTGGTGATCGCATAGCCCTTGATGGTGCCGGACTGGATATAGGGCGTAGGGCCTGTCGCCGGATCACAATAAACATCGATATGGCCCGCGATGACGTCGTTGAGCGCTGGTCCGCCGCCCTTGTAATAGACCGATGTGAGCCTGGTGTCGGTCGTGCTCATGAACATCAGGCCGCAAAGCTGCGAGGCGGAGCCGAGGCCAACATTGCCGAATGTAATCTTGTCGCCGTCGCTGCGGATGCGCCCGACCAATTCCTTCAGATCCTTGGCGGGAAAGTTCGGCCGTGCGACCAGGATCATCGGCACGTCGGTGACGAGGCCGATCATGGCGAAGTCGCCGACCGGATCAAACGGCAGTTTGGCGTAGAGCGATGGGGCGGTTGCTTGACCGACATGCATCAGCAGCAGCGTGTAGCCGTCAGGCGCGGCCTTGGCGACGCGGTTGGTGCCGAGCGTGCCACCGGCGCCGACCACATTCTCGATCACGATCGACTGCTTCAGCGTCGCGCTCATCGCGCTGCCGAGAATTCGCGCAATCACGTCACCGGGACCTCCGGCAGAGAAGGGTACAATCATGGTGATCGGGCGGGAGGGATAGTCCTGTGCGAATGCCGTCGCGCATGGCGACAGCAGCGGAAGCAGGATCAGCGATCGTACCAAAAACATCATCGCGCATTCTCTCCCTTTGCGCTTCGCCTATGGGTCGGGAAGCGTCATGTCCTTGGCCGATGTCTGCTCGATCATGTCGAGCGCGGCGACGGCCGCCGCCTTGACGTGATCGACGCAGCAGCGTTCGGCGAGGTCCTCGTCGCCGCTCTGGATCGCGCGCCAGATCGCCGTGACCTCGCGCAAGCTTTTGTTGATTCGTTTCGGCTGCGACATCGAGGTGATCCGCAGCAGCGTGATCCGGTCATGCAACGGCCTGAGCATGCGTTCGATAAAAGCGTTGCGGCAGCCGCCGATCAACGCGCCGTAGAAGTCGGTCTTGGCCTCGAGACACCCTGTGAGGTCCTGTTTCGCGGCCGCGGTCTTCAGGCGGGTCAAGGCATCGCCGATCCGACGCACCACTTCGGGATCGTGCAGTCGGGCGCATTCGCGGCCTGCAAATCCCTCCAGCACCGCACGGGCGGCATAGAGCTGCCGCGCCTCCTCGAGGCTGATCCTGCTGACCACCGGGCCGCGGTGGGGGACCGTGTTGACCAGCCCGTCTGCCTCTAGAGCCCGCAGCGCCTCCCGGATCGAGGGGCGGCTGACGCCCATCATCTCGCAGAGTTCGCGCTCGACCAGCCGCTGGCCGGGTTTGAGCGTGCCGGACATGATCGCCTCGCGCAGCTTTTGCGCGACCATCTTCCTGACGGTCGGGACGTCTTCGATGCGAAGCGTGGACTGCAGTTCGGCGCGTCGGTCCATTTGCGAGATGCCTTCGTTCTATCGCGGGTTCACCAGCGATTTACCGGCAGAATCAGCATTTGTCGCTCTCTCGAAATCGGCTTTGTTCATGCGATCGACCAACCTCCATCGATCGGCAGGTTGGTCCCGGTGATGTCCTGCGCAGCGGCGCTGCAGAGGAACACCACCAGGGCGCCAACGGCTTCCATCCCGATGAACCGGCCGGAGGGCTGGCGCTCCGAGAGATATTTTTCTGTCGCGCGGTCTACCGTCTCGCCAACATTCGCCGCAATGGAGGCGATCTTGTTCTGGATGGCGGGGGTCGGCAGCGTCCCCGGGGAGACCGCGTTGCAGGTGATTCCGCTGCGCACGGTCTCGAGCGCGACGGCGCGGGTGATGCCGAGGATTGCCGTCTTTGTGGTGACGTAGTCGATGCGGTCTTCGACAGCACGGGTCGAATAGATGGAGGCCATGTTGATGATGCGGCCCCAGCCGCGTTGCTTCATGGTGGGCAGCGCGAGGCGGATCAAATGGAAGGGCGCGGACACGTTGACCGCGAGCGCGCGCTCCCATTGATCTGGCGGAAAGTGCTCGACATCAGAGAAGTGCCGGACCACTGCATTGTTGACGAGGATATCGATCGCGCCGCAGCGGCGAAGCAGGTCAGCGAGCATGGCCTCGATGGCGGTGCGCTGTGACAGGTCGGCTCCGAAAGCGATGACGTCGACGCCGAATCGCGCGCGCAACCGATCCGCGGATTCGTTTGGTGCGACGAGATCATGCAGGACGATATTGGCTCCCGCACCGGCAAGGCTTTCCGCCAGCGCCAATCCCAGGCCGGCGGTCGCTCCGGTCACGAGTGCCCATTTGTCCTTCATCGTGTCGCGATTCCTTATTAGCTCTTCGGCCAGAACGGCTGCGCCAGCGCGAGCTCCGGCGGGAACACCGTCACTGGCACACCGGACTGCCACTGCACGATGGTCATGCCAGCGCCGACGCGGCGGCCCTTCTCGTCGAACTTGATCTCGCCCAGTGGATAGTATTTCGAGGCACCGGCATCCATGCTGCGCAGGGCTTCAGCGACGGCGACGCGATCGGCCTTGCCGGCTTTCTCCAGCGCATCCTTGATGACCCACATGTCGCCATAGGTGGAGATCGCGTTCTGCGTCATCCACGGTTCCTTGTAGCGGCTCTTCAGCTCAGCGATCAGCGCCTCGTGTCCCTTGGCTCCCCAGCTTGCGACGCAGGTCAGGACACCCTGAAGGAGCTCGGGACTGACGGTCTGCAGCATGTCCGGTTCGGCTATGGCAATGCCGAACGAGATGGTCGGCACCTTGCCCTGGCCGAGGCCAAACTCGTTCATCTTTTCCAGCAGCAGTTTCGCGTCCGAAATCACGGTCGGCAGGAAGAAGAGAAGATCGGGTTTTGCCGAGCGTATCTTCTGCACCAGCGACGTCGCATCCGCGAGCGGCGGCGTGAACGTCTCGTCGACGATGAGCTGCAACTGGTTTTCCGCCAAGAGGCCTTCGCGCATCGATTTCGCCGACGCGATGGAAGCCGCAGTATTGTCAGTGAGGATCGCAACCGTCTTCGGCCGCTTGCCGGAAGCCGTCTCCGCCAGCCTGATGATCTGCGGCAGCGCCTGACGAGCCTGCGAGCCCGCGGTTGCCGAGGTCTGGAACACATATTTGAAGCCGCGATCAGTGATCAGGTCCGAGTAGGAGAGCGTGAGGACGGGCAGGTTGGCGCGCTCGGTCACTTCGGTGACCGCGAGCGTGAACGAGGAGAGATAGGCGCCGCTCGCGGCAACCAAATCGGACTCCTGCGCCACCATGCGCTGGGCGGCATTCTTGGCCTTTTCCGTGGTATCGCCGGAATCCAGCACCACGAGTTTCAGCTTGGCGCCGCCGAGCGCCTTGATGCCGCCTTGGGCATTGATGTGATCGACAGCCATTTCGGCGCCTTCTCGCATCACTGTCCCGGGCCGCGCATAGAGCCCGGAGATCGGCACCAGAAGGCCTACCTTCACCTCGGAGGGCTGCTGCGCCCGGGCGCGGGATGCGATCAGCATGCCGGAGGCGCCCGCAAGCAGCGTTCGCCGCGTCATTGTGGTTCGGTTCTTCGCTATCATGACGATTCTCCTCCGCGAATGGCCACGAGGCTGCCGTCAGGATTTCTTCGGCCAGAACGGCTGCGCCTGCGCGAGTTCGGGCGGATAGACAGTGACCGGCACGCCCGATTGCCACTGCACGATGACGACGCCTGCGCCGACTCGCCGGCCCTTCTCATCGAATTTGAGCTGGCCGCCCGGATAGTATTTCGACGGGCCGGCATCCATGGTGCGGAAAGCCTGCGCGACGGCCTGGCGATCAGCCTTGCCGGCCTTCTCCAGTGCTTCCTTCATCAGCCACATGTCGCCATATGTCGAGATGACGTTCTGCGTCATCCAGGGCTCCTTGTATTTGGCCTTGAGCTCCGCGATCAGATCCTCATGACCCTTCGACCCCCAATTAGCGACAATCGTCATGATCCCTTGCACGACGTCGGGGCTGACGCTTTGCAGCATGTCCGGCTCTGCGATGGTGATGCTGAAGGAGACGGTCGGAATCTTGCCCTGGCCGAGGCCGAATTCGCTGATCTTTTCGAGCCCGAGCTTCGCGTCCGAGACAGCGTTGGGCATGAACAGCAGGAGGTCGGGTTTCGCAGAACGGACCTTCTGGATCAGGGGAGTGGCATCGGACAAGGGAGGCGTCCAGACCTCCTCGACGACGAGTTGCAGTCCTTCCTGCGCGAGCAGCTTTTCCTTGAGGGCCTTGGCGGTCGCGACCGAGGTCGCAGTGTTGTCCATCAACATCGCTACGGTTTTCGGCCGCTTGCCGGACGCAGCTTCGGCAAGTTTCATCAGCGTAGGCAATCCGAGTTCGGATTGACGGCTCGCCGTTGCGGCGGTCTGGAAGATATATTTGAAGCCGCGGTCGGTCAGCAGATCCGAATAGGATAACGTCAGCACCGGTAATTCGGCGCGCTCGGTGACCTCAGTGACCGCCAGAGTGAAGGAGGAGAGATAGGCGCCGGTGGCGGCGACGAGGTCGGGCTCCTGCGCCACCATGCGCTGCGCTGCGTTCTTGGCCTTCTCGGTGGTGTCGCCGCAGTCGATCACGACCAGCTTCAGCTTTGCGCCGCCGAGCGCCTTGACGCCGCCCTGCGCATTGATGTGCTCGATGCCCATCTCGGCGCCCATCTTCATCACCTGACCGGGCCGGGTATAGATGCCGGACAGCGGTACGATCAGGCCGACCTTGACCTCAGCCGGTTGTTGCGCGCGCGCGACGCGCGTAACGCCGATGGCGGCGGCAGCCGACAGCACGGTACGGCGGGTCAATCCCTTGGTCGTCTTGTTCATCTTGTTTTCTCCCTCCCCATTGTTCGTTGGCTCGTCACATGCCGAGATAGGCTTTGCGCACGCGATCGTCGGTGCGCAGGGTTTCGTTGTTGCCCTCGAGCACGACGCGTCCGGCTTCGAGGACATAGCCGTGATCGGCGGATTCCAGCGCCTCCGCCACGCGCTGCTCGACCAGCAGCATGGTCAGGCCGGACTGCTGGCGGATTTCGATCAGCCGCTCGAAGATGAAATCGGCGGTCGATGGCGCAAGCCCCATCGAGGGCTCGTCGAGCATCAGCAGTTTTGGCGAGGAGGCGAGCCCGCGCCCGATCGCGAGCATCTGCTGCTGGCCGCCGGACAGGGTGCCCGCGAATTGGCCGCGGCGCTCCGCGAGCACCGGTAGCCACGCGAAGATGCGTTCGATGTTCGACGCCCAGTCGCGCCGGCCGCTCTCGGTCATCGCGCCCATTTCCAGGTTCTCCATCACCGTCAGCGAAGGGAAAACCTGCCGGCCCTCGGGGACGTGCGCGATCCCAAGGTGGGCCCGCTGCGCAGGCGGGACTGCGAGGAGGTCGACACCGTTAAAGGAGATTTCGCCGCCGCTCGGCTTCAGGATGCCGGAAATGGTCTTGAACAGGGTGGTCTTGCCGGCGCCGTTGGGTCCGACGATGGCGACGAACTGACCTGCATCGACATTGATGGACACGCCGTTCAGGACGGGCTTTGCCGAATAGCCAGCGCTCAATCCCTCAATGCGGAGCATGGGCCATCCATTTCTTGCCGAGATAGGCCTCGATCACCCGGTTGTCGCGCGTGACCACCTCCGGCTCGCCCTCGGTGATGACGGCGCCGTGGTCGAGCACGAGGAAGCTGTCGACCAGGCGAACCATCGCCTGCATCGTGTGCTCGATGATGGCGATCGTCATGCCGTCGCGGGCAAGCTGCTGGATCACAGCCACGACCTCGTCCGCCTCGCCATGGCCCAAGCCTGGAAGCGTCTCGTCGAGCAACAGGATGCGCGGCTGGCCCGCGAGTGCGCGAGCGAGCTCCATCAGCCGCAGTTCCTTGGTCGAAAGCTCGCCGGCGATGCGGTCTGCCACCGCGGAGAGGCCGACGCGCGCGATCGCGTCGGCGGCGAGCTTTCGCGCCTCTTCGTCCGTTCGCGCGCGCACATAGGCGCCGACCACGACATTGTCGAGGATCGACATGCGCAGGAATGGACGCATGACCTGGAAGGTGCGGCCGATGCCGGCCTCGCAGATCGTGTGCGGCCGCTCGCCGGACATGTTGCGGCCGTCAATCAACACTTCGCCCTGGTTCGGTCGCAGGAAGCCGTTCAGGAGATTGAACAGCGTCGTCTTGCCGGCGCCGTTCGGGCCGATGATGCCGAGGATTTCGTTCTTGTGCAGTTTGAAGCTGACGTTCTGGACGGCTTTCAAGCCGCCGAACGAGCGGGATAGGTTCCGCACCTCGAGCACAACTTCGCCGGTTGCGGCACGCTGCCGGGCTGGCCGCGGCGCCGCCACGGTTGTTGCCGGGGCATGCGACTCGTCCAGCGTTGCGGTCGCTTTCGGCGCAAGCCGCTTGCGCAGGAGATCCCGCAATTTCCAGAACAATCCTTCCGGGGCGACCAGGATGACGCAGATGATGGCAAAACCGAAGATCACGCCCTGAATGCCGGGGAAACGCGCGCCGGCTTCGGCGTGCAGCGTCTCAGCCAACGGGATCAGGATCACGGACCCGATGACAGGGCCCCAGACGGTGCCGACGCCGCCGAACATGGCAACCGTCAGCGCCTGCGCGGACACCAGCATCCCGAACACCGACTGCGGGGTGACCACCAGGAGCACCTGCGCATAGAACGCGCCGATGGCGGCGGCGACCGCACCGCTGAGCGTGATCGCGCGCAGTTTCCAGGCCAGCGTATTGATGCCCGCGGCTTCGGCCGCGGCCTCGTTCTGCTTGATTGCGAGCAGCGCCATGCCGAAGCGGGAACGCTCGATGACCCGTGTCAGCAGGATCGTGGCGAGCATGATCGCCAGCGCCAGTAACGTGTAGAGCCGGGGATCGGCAAATTGCATATAGGCGATCGGGGCGTCGCGCTTGATCGGGAGCGTGACCTCCTGGAAGCCGAGCCACTCGAACACGTAGAGAATGGCGAGCGGATACGCCAGCATTGCCAGAGCGAAATAGTGGCCTTGCAGGCGAAAAGTCGGAAATCCTATCAGCAGCCCGGCAATGCCACCGAGCATTGCGGCGACCGGAATCAGAAGCCACGGCGACAGATCGAAGTAGATTTGTCCGAGCGCTGTCGTATAGGCGCCGATGCCGAAAAAGGCTGCGTGCCCGAACGAGATCAGTCCGGTGTATCCGCTCAGCAGATTCCAGGACAGCCCGAACACCGCCCACACCGGCACCAGCGTCAGAACCAGTTGATAGTACGAGTTGGTGACGCTGAGCGAGATCGCCGCATAGGCGATCGTGAAGACGAGGGCAGGGACCAGCGAGCGCAATTGGGGCACGGTCATGTCCTCTCGACCATGCGCCCGAAGAAGCCTTGCGGGCGGAAGAAGATGATGAGGAGGAACACGACAAAGATCGCCGCGTTCTGCAACTGCGTCGGCAGGATCAGCGTCGACATCTGCTGGACCAGCCCGATCGTCATGCCACCCCAGAAGGCGCCGATGATGCTGCCCATGCCGCCGAGAACGACGCCGGCGTACATGACGATGACGTATTCGAGCCCGACGAAGGGATGGAACGGGTAATTGGTGGCGAGCAGGCCGCCTGCTATCGCCGTGATGCCGGAGCCGAGCGCGAAGGCGGTACGGTGCGCACGATCGACGTCAATGCCCATATAGGTCGCAGCGGTCGGATTGTCGGCGGCGGCGCGAAGCGATTTGCCGATCCGCGACCGTGCGATCAACAGCGACAGCAGCGTCATGATCAGCAGCGAGACGACCGCGTCGATGCCGCGCGCTTTGTTGATGAAGATGCTCATGTCGAAGAATGGGCCGAGTTCCCAGGCCGAACTCGACAATGGCGTGCGGATCGAAGCCAGCACCGATCCGAAGATGATAAGGCCGCCGTTCTGGAGGATCAGCGCAATGCCGAGCGTCAGGATGAGCTGGGCGTAGTGACCTTCACCCTCGAGCGAGGCGGTGCGCGTACCCGACACATGCGAAATCAGGGTAAGGTGGACAAAATAGCCGAACAGCGCGAGCACCGGACCGGCCAGCAGGATCGCAATGAATGGCCCGACAGCATTGCCGAAGACGGCCTGGACGCCAGCGGCGGTGAACAGGTAAAAGGCGACATACATGCCAAGCATCATGAAATCGCCATGGGCGAAGTTGATGACCCGCATGACGCCGAAGATCAGGCCAAGCCCGACGCACATCAGGCCGTAAACGGCACCGATGAGCAGACCTGCGGCGAGCGCTTGCAGAAATCCTTCCATCAGCAAGGTCTCCGCGGGGCAGGGACAGGGCAGGTCTGCCGGCAGTCCCTTGTCGTCGCTGCAACGCTGGTCTCCCGGTCCGCCATTTCACCTCCGCAATATCAGGCGTTTCCTATGATGCCGACCACAAAATCCGCTCCGGCGATTCCAGCCGGCATTGCGCCGCAATCACGCTGGCATCGCCAAGCTGCTCGCAGCCATCGACGAATTGTTCGAGGCGTTGCGCGCGATCTTCGCCGATGACGCGCGTTGCCGCAGTTCGAAAGCGAGTGCGAATATCTGTAGACGTAGCCGGAACCACGTCGGCCAGAGCGTGTCTGATCGTCCTTCCGTCACGCAGGAGCACGGTCACTTCCGCGCCTTGCTTGCCGGGGAAGGAGGCGGTGAAGCCGGGATCACTCCGCAGGCTGGTTGCTGCAACGAGATGGAGGATTTCGGGATCGTCCAGCGCCGCGTAGTTCTCTTCCTCGATCTCGCCGCGGGCAAGCGTTGCTGCGACGCTGAACGGAATGCTCATCTTCGCCTGGAGTGCGTTTTGGTAGGGCCCCTTCGAGTCGCATCCGGGATAGCGAACGGCAGCATCCGGAGCGCGGATGACGATGCGGTCAACGTCATCCATGCTGGCGAGTTCGTGCGAGGCTCGGAGTGCAGCCTGTGCTGCGGTTTGGGCAAAATTGCAGGCCGGTGCCGGTTTGTTGTAGACGGCCATGATCTCGCACTCGCCGGCGGCGAAGAGTTCGATGCTGACGGGCGCTGTCTCGCGCCGATAGGCGGCGAACAGGCCGGCTTCGCCTTCGAGGATCGTCTCCGACCCAAATGCGCCGGCTGCGGCGAGGCCTATTGCCTTGATCGCGTTGCTCGCAGCGAAGCCAGGATGAAAATACATGTCCGAAGCGCCGGTGTGCGGCCACTGGTTCAGACCACTCGAGGTATTGGCGGCGATTGCCATGGCGCTGGTCGCGGCGTCTTCGGATAGTCCGAGCGCATAGCTTCCGGCCAGCGCCGCACCAAGCGGCGCAACCAGTCCCGTCGGGCGGTAGAGGCGTGCGAGGTCGGACGTAAGGAGAGCGCGACCGATGCGTGCGCCGGTCTCGTAACCGATGATGGCGGCAGCGAGCAGGGTTGTGCCACGCAGCGGCGCCTGCTCCGATAGCGCCAGCAGGGTTGGCCAGATCACGACGCCATGATGCGATATGCTGGCGGCATGCATGTCTTCGCGCACCAGGCCGTGTCCCATCACGGCGTTGGCGAAAGCGGCTTCAGCCGCCGAGGCAAGGCGCGAGGTACCGATGATGGTTGCGCCGTCGCCGGTGGCGTGCGCGATCGTAACTGCCTGACGGCTCCAGGGATGAGCGCTTGCTTCGAAGGCGCAGGACAGGAAATCGAACAGGCAGAGCTTTGCCTTCGCGATCACATCGGGGCCGAAATCCCCGAGATCAACGGCAAGCGCGGATCGCGCCATCTGCCGCGCGAGCGATGCCTTGCCGGATCCGGTCGGGCCGATCGTCATCGCGATCGCTGCTCCTTGAAGCGTTGTGATCAGCCGCGCATCTGCACTCCGGCCCATTCCTCGACCACCTTGGCGATCGAGGTGAAATCGGATGCGGCGCCATATTTGGCGTTGGTAATCGCAAGCATTTGCCGCACCACGGCACCACACACCATGGGCACGCCCATGGCTTCAGCTTCGTCGACGCACAGCCGGACGTCCTTGTAGGAGAGGCCGGTGGTGAAGCCGAAATCGAAGCTGCCGGGCAGCACCGAACGAGGGAATTTGTCTTCGGACGCGCTGTTGCGGCCGCTACTGGCGTTGATGATATCGATCAGGACCTTGGCATTGACGCCGCCCTTCACGCCCATCGCCATCGCTTCGGATGTGATGACCAGAGCCGCCGCTGCCATCAGATTGTTGGCGAGCTTGGCTGTCTGCGCAACGCCGGGCTTGTCGCCGGTGTAGAACAGCTTGCCGAAATTCTTCAGGATCGGCTGGACGGTCTCATAGGTCGTCTGCGGGCACGACACCATCACCGCCAGCGTGCCGTTGACGGCACCCTTGATGCCGCCACTGACGGGCGCGTCGACCAGCGTCATGCCTTTTGCTTTCAGGCCCTCTGCCACGAGCTTGGCCGTGCCCGGGCCGGTGGTCGACAGATCGATGACGATTCGCGCGCGGCTTCCGCTGCTGATCCCATCCGGACCGAGCGCGACCGCCTTCACAATGTCGGGAGTGGGTAGGCTGGCCAGCACGATATCCGCGCGAGAGGCGACATCGGCGGGCGATTTGGCCAGGTGGGCACCGCGCTTGACCAGTGGCGCCGTCGCTTCGCTCTGTGTGTCGTAGACGACCAGCGAATAGCCTGCGTCCATCAATCGCCCTGCCATGGGGCCGCCCATGCGGCCCGTGCCAATGACGCCGAGCGTCTCTCCCGCCATCGTTCACTCCCGTGCCGCGCGTTTCCAGGACGAACGCGCTTGTTGTTATCGTCGCTTGTCGTCGTCGAGGCAGCGGTTCCTGCTCCCGCGGCCTAACTGTTCGGATTGTCAGTCAATCTGTCAAGCAGAACATTTTGTGGTCGACAGTCGGCCGCAGGTCGGCTTAAGGTTTCGGAAAAACGAGGAATGCGCTCAGGTGCCACAAGAAAGGGTTTCAAGCGTCAGCCGGACGCTCGGCGAATTCATCGCCGCAGCATCATGGGCGGATGTTGCGGAGCAGGGGCATCATGCCAAGCGGTCAATTCTCAATTTCTTCGCAACCGCACTGGGCTCTGCCCACGATCCGGCGGTAACGACGGCGTTGCGAACGTTGTCGCCGTTCAGCGGTTCTCAGACGTCGACGATCATCGGCCGTTCAGAGCGGCTCGATGCCCTGTGCGCGTCATTCATCAATGCCATCTCCGCCAACCTGCTCGACTTCGACGACACCCATCCCGAAACCATCATTCATCCGGCTGCGCCGGTCGCGGCTCCGGTGCTGGCACTTGGACAAGCGCGCCGGTTGCCGGGACGCGATGTGTTGACGGCACTCATTCTCGGCGTCGAGGTCGAGTGCCGCATCGGCAACGCGGTCTCGCCGCGGCACTATGCGCGTGGCTGGCATATCACCTCGACCTGCGGGATATTCGGTGCGGCCGCGGCTTGCGCAAAGCTGCTGGGACTTCCAGTAGATGGTATTGCAAGCGCGGTCGGGATCGCTGCGAGCCAATCGGCCGGCAATGTCGAGAACCTGCCGACTGCGGCCAAGAATGTGAGCGTCGGCAATGCGGCGCGGAACGGGCTTTTTGCCGCGCTGCTTGCGGAGCAGGGGTATGAGGCCGCGCCCCGCGCCATCGAAGGGCCGCTGGGCTGGGCCTGCACCATGGGCGACGAACCTGATCTCGAACGTCTGCTCGGCGGCCTCGGCAACACCTGGGAGATCGCAAGAAATACCTACAAGCCCTATCCGGCCGGCATCGTGTTCCATGCCGTCGTCGACGCTTGCTTCCGTCTTCGCGATCGAATCGGCAAGCGAACCGATCACATCGATTCTGTGACGGTGCGGGGCTCCGCATTGTTGCTGGCGCGCGGCGATCGGCCAGTCCACAACGAGCGCGATGCGCGCGTGAGTATCCATCATTGCGCGGCATGCGGCTTACTGATCGGCGCGGCCGGCATTGCGGAATTTGCGCACAAGACGGTGTTCCGACCTGACGTCGCGCAATTGCGGCAGAAGGTAACGGCTGAGCTTGACGACACGATGCCCGATGGCGCGGCCCGGGTGAGTGTGCGCCTCGTGACCGGCGAAGTCTTCACTGAGACCGTCACGTCGCCACGGGGCAGTCTGGTCGATCCGCTCACCGATCGCGATATCGAGGCCAAGCTGCGCGCGTGCGTGCGGACCGGCGGAAGCGATTGGGACGCGGACGGCGTTATCGAGGCCGTCTGGCAAATCGATGAGCTCGATGACATCTCCGAATTGATGCAACGCTCTCCAAACCTGAAAGGACGATCATGAGCAAGAGCGAGTTGTTCGAAAAGGGCCTCAAAGTTCGCAAGGAAGTGCTCGGCGAGGACTACGTCAACAAATCTATCGCGGGCTCCGACGAATTCACCCGGACGATGGCGGAATGGTCGACCGAGTTTTGCTGGGGTGCGCTGTGGACGCGGCCTGGACTGGATCGTCGAACCCGCTCGATCGTGAACCTGGCGATGCTCGGCGCGCTCAATCGGCCGCATGAACTGAGGCTTCACGTCAAGGGTGCCCTCAAGAATGGGCTGACCAAGGACGAGATCAAGGAAATATTGCTGCAGGTCGCCGTCTACTGCGGCGTGCCCGCCGGCATCGACGCGTTTCGCAACGCGCGTGATGCGTTCAATGAAGTCGAGACGAAGTGATCTTCAGGGGGCTCGTCGGCCCGCCTCTTGGGCGATGGCCGACGGGCGATCCTGGGATAGCAAAGCAACGCAAGCGTCTTAGCGTTCAAGTTCAGTGCGACGGTCTGGTGAAGACGTAGACCAGACCCACAAGCATGAGCACTCCGACGCTTGCCATGAGGAGCGGGCCGGGCGCGGCTCCGATCCAGAACAGCAGGAATCCGAGGCTCATGCCGGCAAGCGCCAGCAGCTTCGCTCTCAGGGGGATGGCGCCGTGCTCATGCCACGCACGCAGCGCCGGCCCGAAGCGGGGATGGGAGAGAAGCCAATTTTCGAGCCGTGGTGAAGATCGTGCGAAGCAGGTCGTCGCAAGAATGAGGAACGGCGTTGTCGGGAGCACCGGCAAAAATGCACCGACAAAGCCGGTGGCGACGAAGATAAAACCGAGAACGAGATAAACGCGACGCATCGGCCGCAACCACCATGCAGGAGTAGGTCTTGTGACGGACGCCGAGCTTATCATAGCCCTGGGGTCCTTGATGTACTCGGAGAACGTCGGCAGTTTGAGCGAGCCGGCAGCTAGCCCGCTGGGCGAAAGGGCCGGATCCGGTGCGTTACGCGGCCAGATCAGACGCATGTCCGCGCGTATCGATGAGGTGTACCCGCTCGATCTTCGCAGGCACAAGCAGGGACTGAATGCGCGGCTCCATCATGAAGCTGAAGGCGGTGGACATTGCATCGGCGGCGGTCGCATCGGCGGCGACAGTGGTCACGCTACAGTAGCGTTCGGCGCAGCCACCACTCGACGGGTCGAACAGGTGGTTGAAGCGACCCTCGGCATCGAAACAGAAGCCGTAGCTGCCCGATGTCGATACCGCCCGGTCGACGATCGGAATGACTGTTGCGGTGAGGCCGACCGAATCGGGGTCCGCAATCCCGATTTCCCAGGGCTGCCCGTCCGGACGCGGTCCGATTGCGCGGCTTTCGCCCATGTCGACGAGACTGCACGCGATACCCTGCGCGCGCAGGAGGTCGACGATCCTGTCCGTGACATAGCCTTGCGCGATGCCGTTCAGGGTGATCGCAGCACCGCGCGGCATCGCAATGCGGTCGCGGCTGATGTGAAGCCGGTGGTAGCCCACATTTGCGAGGGCCGCCTGCACGTCGGCCGGGGCCGGACCGTTGGGATCGGCGTGGGCGCGCGAGAAATGATCGGCATAGAGACGCCACAGCGGCTGCACGGTCGGATCGAACGCCCCGTTCGTCAGCTCGGCGTAGCGCACGGAGATTTCCAGGAGGTCCACGAGTTCGGCAGCAGGATCGACCAGCACACCCGTCCGGTTCAGTTCGACCAGGGCGGAGTCTTCTCGATAGAGGCTGAACAGCCGCTCGAGCCGTCGCGCTTCCGCGCAGGCCGCCGTGATCAGGCGTTCGGCTTCCTGCGGATGTTCGTGATGGATCTTCATGGTGGCGACGGCGCCGAGCATCGTGCCGCGCCAGGTGTGAAGGTTGGTGTCCGCCTTTGCTCCGCGTCCGAAAGGAACCAGGGAGAGGCCTGCCGCCGCGGCGCTGATACGGATGAAGCGGCGGCGCGACAACGTCTCGGCCATGAACTCCTCCTCAATTTATCGAGCCAGGCGCGGATGCCTTGTCATCCGGCGCCGCGCTGGTCTCGCTCGATCCCAGCACGTAATCCCGCGGCACCTCGTTGAAGCCAACGATCCGCCCACCGTTTTCGGCGGCAAACTTTTCTGCAGCACCGCGGTCAGAGAACGGCACGGCCTCGGCGCCGCCCATTCCGCCCTGGATGCGGCTGCCGATCACGAACAGCGCCTTGCGCGCCTCGACCCAATTGTCCGCGCCAGGCTTGTCCCAGCTCGGCGCTTTCGCCATGTCGGAGACATAGATGGCCTGGATGTCCTTGGGCTCGTCCGGCAACATCGTGAAGGCGATGGCATCGCGTGCCGAGGAGAACCAGACCGGTTCGATCAGGCTCGCGGTCAGGATCTGTCCTTTCGGCCCCGGATGCTCAAGCACGTTCATGCCGCAATAGCGGCCGATCGCCTCTGCCGTCATCGCATGTGGTGGCGGCAGCGCGGCCTGCTGTTTTTCGTTGCAGCCCGCGAGCAGGATCAGCGCAAGCAACGCATGGACAACAGCAATATGCTTCATAGCTCCCTCCGGGAGAACGACAGGCTTGCGGCTATCAGTGGAATAAGCGTCCACAGCGCGAGCGCCGCCACGAGGATGCGGACGGACAATGTCGCGCTGCCGGCAAGCCCTGCCATGCCCGAGAACGCGCTCACATTGGCAAAGCCGGTCAAATTGAGGAGTCTGTAGATGTCGGTCGGATTGAGGAGGAGCAAGGTGTTGAGAACGGAGCCCGACATGTTCTGACCCCTGTCCAGGACGAGGAGGCCAAGCAAGGCCATGTCGTAGACCAGCACGAGCAACAGCCACAGGCCGATACAGACGCCCGCGGCGGTGCCGCGGTCGCGCACCAGCGCGCTGACCCAGTAGCCGATCGCAATGAACACCGCTCCCAGCAGCACGGAGGAACCGATCATGGCGATGAATGCTGCCAGGCCCTCGCGATCCATTTCGCTGCCCGTTGCCAACAAGGCTGCCACCGCCGCTCCGTAACCAAAGCAGGTCGCGAAGGCGAGCACGGCGAGGTGGCCGCAGAATTTGCCGACCAGCACCTGCCAGCGGGCGACCGGGTAGCTCAGGAGCAGGAGCATGGTGCCACGTTCCATGTCGCCGACGATGGCATCGTGCGAGATCAGGAGCGCAATCAGCGGCACCAGGAAGATCGTAAGGCTCGAAAGACTGACGATGATCACATCGAGAGGACGCGCGCCCACATTGCTGCCGCTAGGTGCGCTGCCAAGGAAGGTCAACGACAATGCCAGCGCTGCCAGCAGCAGCGTTGCGGCAAGCACCCAGCGGTTGCGCACGGCCTGGCGGATTTCCTTGGCGGTAATGGTCAGAACGGCATTCATCGCGGCCTCTCCGCCGATCTTAGAAAATGCGCGTAGAGTTCGTCGAGGCTCGGCGACATCACGTCGAGATCCTCAACCGGAGTGCCGGCTGCGGTCAGGCGGCGCAACAGATCGATCTTTTGCTCCGGTGGCGCATCGATCTCGATAACGTGGCCGTTGAGCCGCCGGCATGGCGCGGATGTGGGTAGCCAGGCCGGTACCTCGCCGGGAGCAAGGTCGGATATTTTGAGCCGGATCCGGGTCGGTAGCTGCGCCAGCCGCCTCAGCTCATCGAGTGAGCCGTCGGCGACCTTGACCCCGCGGTTCATGATGATCACGCGTCCCGCCCGTTCCTCGAGCTCGGTCAGCGCATGCGAGCAGAGCAGAACCGTGGTGCCTTCGGCCGCAAGCCGCTGGATCGCGTCATAAAAGGTCTGGCGCAGTTCCGGATCGAGACCGGTGGTCGGCTCGTCGAGCAAGAGCAATTGTGGCCGTCCGATCAGCGCCTGTGCCAGGCCAAGGCGCTGGCGCATGCCCTTCGAATAGATTCCGACGCGCCGGTCGGCGGCTGCGCCGAGCCCGACGACGTCAAGCAGTTGCTCTGCCTTTGCGATCGGCTCCTGCTTCAGTCTGGCATAAAAGCGCTGCGTCTCGCGGCCGGTCAGCGTGGCATCGAAGGAGACGTTTTCCGGCAGGTAGCCGAGCCTGCGTCGCGCCGAAAACTCACCTGCGGCGGGATTCTCGCCCAGAACACGGATCGAGCCGTGCGTCGGATGAATCAAGCCCAGCATCAGCTTCATCAGCGTGGTCTTGCCGGCACCGTTGTGACCGATCAGGGCGACCATTTCGCCTTGGCCGAGCTCGAACGAGGCGCCGGACACTGCATCGATGCGCCCATACCATTTGCCGACCTCCGCAATTCGTACCGTGCTGGTCATGGCCGAATTCCTTCCGCAAGCTTGCGGCGTGTCGGCGGCGACATCAGCGGATGGCCGTCGACGACGCCACCAGGCAGTAGCGCGGGGAATTGCGCCTGCGCCCACCGGAGCACCTGCACGGCGGGACTGTTGATCAGCACTTTTGCGGCCGGCGCGGTCCACAACACCCGGTCGATCAGGTCGTTGGGCCGATACGCCGTGTCTGCGATGCCGTCGCCATTGAGATCGAAGGCCGGGTTGTCGCTCCAATAGTTGCCGCGCCCGCCTTTCGACCAGTCGAGATAGCGGGTGCCGACATATTTGACCTGGTTGGCATTGTTGATGAATGCATTGCCGGTGATGGCATTACCTTCGGAACCTGCAGTGAAATGCACGCCGATTTCGCACCCTTCGAACCAGTTGTTCTCCAGCCGGCTGTTGTTGGTGTTGTAGATGAATACGCATTTTTCCGGGCCGACGCGCGGCCCCTTGGCCTGGCTTGCCTGTGCGGCGCTGCCGGCGTCCATCTGCGAAATGCCTTCCTCGGCCGCACGGCTGTCTGACGTCGCCCAGCGCTCGGCCGGCTGCAATCCGCCGATCACGGCATTGCCAAGGATCTTCGAACCGTTCGCAGCGTTGAACAGGATGCCGCGATCCCGATCGTGGTCGGAAACATTGTCCCGAACGACGAGCCGGTTGGAGAACATGAACGCGAAGCCGATGGTATTCCCGGTCGAGACATTGTTCGTGATCTCGCCGTCATTGGCGTACATGTAGTGGACGGCGAAGCGCAGGTCGCTGAAGCGGTTGCCGCTGAACAGATTGTTGCGGCTCGAGATGACGAAGATGCCATCGCGCCCATAGCGGAATTCGTTGTCGATCACCTTCGCCCCGGGAGCATTCCATACCGAAACGCCATTGCCGGCCTCGCTGACGCGTGCCTGGCGCAAGCCGGTGATGCGGTTGCGGCGAACCACGGCATCGGGAGCCCCGTGCACATAGACGCCGAACAGATTGTCCGCGATAAGGTTGTCCTCGATGACAGCCTCGCGCGCGGACTGCTCGACAAAAATGCCGGAGTCCATCGTCTCGAGCGAACGTCCGGACCCGCGTACTTCAATGCCGCGCACCACGGTGCCGGGGGCGGTGACAGTCACAACGCTGCCCTGGCGAGATCCCGCGACGACGGCTCCGTTTTCGCCGGCAAGCGTCATGCGGCGGGCGATCCGCAACGGTCCGCGATAGGTGCCGGCGGAGAGGCGCACTTCATCGCCTTCCGCCGCCTGGTCGAGCACGGCCTGCAGGTCACGGACCTCCGGCGTTACGGCAAGCTGAGCTGCCGATGCGTGCGCGACAAGGCTGGCGGCGGCAAGCGCCGCCAGCCCGAACCGCGCCATATGGTGTGTCGTCCGCACCATCACACGTTTCGCGGATGCACCAACATGCGCCCGCGCATTTCCATGTGCATGGCGTGGCAGAACCAGGTGCAGAAGTACCAGTAGACACCCGGCTTGTCGGCGACGAACGTCACCGACGACGTCTGCTGTGGGTCGATCTCCATGTTGATGCCATAGTTGACGATGCAGAAGCCGTGGGTCAGGTCCTCGACGTCGTCGATGTTGGTGATATAGACGGTCACCTCGTCGCCCTGATTGACCTCGAACTTGTCAAGCGCGTAGGCCGGCGCGGCGGAATACATGTAGACCCGCACCTTGTTGCCGTCGCGGACGACTTTGGCGTCGCTTTCGAGTTTGACTCCGTCCGCGGCCGCCTGCTTGCGCGCGTCCTCGAAGAACGGGTCGTCGCGCTTCCAGATGCTGAGAACGCGGCCGTCGAGCTTCGAGCGATGAATGATCACGGCGTCATGCGGCTCGGCGAAGCTCGGGCCGTCATGGACGAGGCGCATGCGGTCGCCGGAGATGTCGATGAGCTGATCGTTCTCGGGCTTGAGTGGACCGACATTGAGGAAGCGGTCCTTGGAGAACTTGTTCAGCGACAGCAGCCATTTTCCGTCGGCCTCCTTGGTCTCGCCCATCGAGGAATGGTTGTGGCCCGGCTGGTACTGCACGTCGATCTTCTGGACGATCGGATTGACCTTTTCGCCCTTGAAGGCTCGCTTGGCGAGATCGATGTTCCACTTGCACACCTGGCTGTCGAGAAACAGGGTCGTATAGGCATTGCCCCTGCCGTCGAAGGCCGTGTGCAGCGGGCCAAGTCCGAGTTCGGGCTCGGCGACGATGACATCGCGCGGCTTGATCTTGTCGTCGAAGAGCTGGTCGAGCAGGCGGACGTCGATGACGCTGACCGTCGGGGCCAGCTTGCCGTTGGCGACGACGTGAATCCCATCAGGTGCGGTGTTCAATCCGTGCGGGCTGTTGGAGACGGGAACGTAGCGTGTGTAAGGCGAGCCGTGTCGCCCGTCGATCACGGGCACGCCGTTCATTTCCTTGTAGTCGCCTTTCTTGACCGCCTCCTCGATCCGCTTGATGTTGAAGACGGTGACCCAGTCCTGCTCGCTTGCGGTCATTTCGGCGAGCGTCACGCCCTTCTCGGAATTGTAGCAGGTCGCGAACGCATATTTGCCCTGATAGTCAGCGTCGGTATTGTCGAGGTTGCCGTCGACCATCACCTGCCAGGCGATCTTCATGGTGTCGCCGTCGACGGCGGAGAAGATCGACCAGTATTTGCTCTTGTCGTCCAGCACCTTGCCATCGTTCGGCAGCGGTACCTCGTATTCGCCGTTGCAGAACACATATCCGGTGCGAGGATATTTTTGCACGCGCATGCCGTGGATCGTGTACTGGTTGGGAAGCTCGATGATCTTGTCGCACTTCATGATGTCGGTGCGAATGCGGGCGAGGCGGGTATTGGCCTTGTCGTTGATGAAGACGTAGCGCCCGTCATAGGTTCCGTCCGTGAACGACATATGCGGATGGTGGCAATCGCCGTTCATCCAGATTCCAAGACGGTCCTTGAGCCGCTCGCGAGTCTCCGGCAGCAGGCCATCGATCATGATCTTGCGGCTCTCGTTGGTCTGGCCCCAGCCGGTGGCGCTGCAGCGGTTGAACACGGGAATGCGCATCAACTCTCGCATCGAGGGCATGCCGACGATGCGGAGCTCGCCGGTCTGGCCGCTCGAGAAAAACACGTAATATTCGTCGAGCTCGCCAGGCGCGACTTCCGACTTCAGCCCACCGGCACGCGCCGGCGCCGCCTTGGTCTGTGCCGCCGCCGGTTCGGGCGCAAGACCCCTGCCGAGGCTCAGTCCACCCGCGATGCCGGCAGCGCCGATCGCTGCTGTTCCCACGATCTGACGACGGCTGATCGTCGTCGACTTGTCGTCGTCATGTTTCTCACTAGCCATGTTCGTCTCCTTTGTCTGAACGGCTGGTTGGAGCTTGTGACTGCGCGGTGGCGAGCACCGGCACCGGCTTGCCGGCGTGCGTGATGACCGTCTTCGGTCCGCTTCCGCCGGCGCGCATCGAAGGTGATGACATGGCCTGGAACTTCTCGCGCTTGAGCCGCATCTGGATCATGTGCGGGCAGCGCTGATCGTCGTAGTAGAGCTCCTGGCAGTGCATGCAGTAGATGCATTCGTTGACGTTGATGTGCCCCTCGGGATGGATCGATTGCACAGGGCAATCCTTGGCGCAGCGCTGGCAGGGCGAGCCGCACTCCTTCCAGCGGCGCAGCCATTCGAAGGTCCGAATGCGGCCAGGAATCGCGAGCGCAGCGCCGAGCGGGCAGAGGTAGCGGCAGAAGAAGCGCTCGATGAAAAGGCCGATGACGAGCAGGGCGCCCGCATAGGCGACAAACGGCCAGCTGCGGGCGAATTTCAGGATGATCGCCGTCTTGAATGGCTCGACTTCCGCGAGGGTCTCGGCAAGCGCTACGGAGTAGAGCGAGAGGCCGAACAGGGCGAGAAAGATGACGTACTTGATCGGCCATAGACGTTCGTGAAGGCCCCAGGGCACCGTGATCTGTGGGACCTTGAGCCATTTCGCGGCTGTGTTGGTGAGCTCCTGCAGCGCGCCGAAAGGGCACAGCCATCCGCAAAACGGACCGCGCCCCCAGAACAGAAGTGCGGCAGCGGTTGCGGACCAGAGAACGAAGATCAGCGGCGCGGCAAGAAAGAACTCCCAGTGAAAGCCGGTCACCAGCGCGTTGGTGAAGGTCACGACGTTGACGACGGAGAGCTGCGCGTTGGCGTACCAGCCGAGCCAGATCAGCACGAAGGCAAGATAACCCCGGCGAACCCAGGTGTAGAGCATCGGCCGTCGCACCAGGATGTTCTGAAAGAAGAAGATAGCGGTCAGTATGATCAGCGCGATCGCCGTGATCGCGATCGAGGTTGGCTGAGAGCGCCAGATCCGCATCCATAGCGGTTCTTCGTCAGCATCCGCTGGTGCAGACACCTGTGAGCCGGGAGAGGGGGTCTGCGTCTCGGGCGCGCTGGAGGGCGCCGTTACCGCGCGCTGTTCGGATCGCAGGTAGCGATCGGGCAGATTGTAGTCGAGATCGAAGGTGAGGAACGCCTTGTCGCGGCTGCCGAAGTTTCTTTGCACGAGCAACTGCAGTTCCCAGGGCTGCGTCGGGTCGAGCGTGAATTCGGGCGGCGTGATGAACAATCCGATCTCGCGGAAGTCCGGTGCGCCGTCGGCGGCAAGCGCACCCAGGCGCGTGTGATTCCGGTCGCGGAAGCGGGTGCTGGAGCCTTGCTGCAGGATTTCGACCCGGTCGAAAATGCCGCCGCGCACATAGGCCGAACCCTTGAAGGAATAGACACCGTCGCCGGCAATCATGATCGCCTGCTGTCCCGGCTGCAGGCTCTCCTTCAGCCTCTCGTAGGCGTCATCGCCGAGCAAGCTGCGGCCGATCGTCGGGGCGCTGGCGAGCGCGACATAGAGGTCGATGAAGGTATCGCTAGCGTCGCCTGCTTCAGGGTTCTCTGCGGCAGCCGTGTTTCCTGACTTCGCGAATGCATCATTGACCTCGCCGATCGTCAGGTGCAGCCGCCGCACCGATCCATCGCCGACAAGGCTGGCCCAGTCACGAATTTCGCCTTTCCCGAGGTCAAGCGTCTTGGTGGCGGGCGGCGAGACCGCCACGGCGCTTCCCCCGCCAATTCGTCCGGTCCGGATCAGTCGTACTGCGGAGCGCACGATGCTGTCGCTCATGACCAGCACGGTCACGGTCGCGCCGCTGATGATGTCGACCTGCGGCGACCGTTCCGCGCCTTGCGCGATCGGCCTCATATCCTTGCCGATCAGGCTGTTCACGGCGGCGACGATACGCGGCTCCGGAATTCCGATAAGGACGATCGGCTCCTTGTGGTCGACGAGTTTCAGACCCCTGACGATGCCGTCGGAATCGATGCCGACCAGGATGTGGATCGGCTTGCCCGAATAACCGATCGAATTGGCGAAATCCGAGTTGAGATAGACAAAACCTTGCAGCTGGTCGCCGCGATAGACCGGAACAATCGGCGGGTCGCCCTGCGGCGGTCCGAATCGATCCGCACCTGTGAAGAAGTCGCCGGGTTGGGCTTTTGGCAGATAGGTGGCCAGGTCGCTCGCTGCCAAGGCCGCGTTTGTCCAGAGCGCGATGCCGACTGCAACGATGATAGCCAGGGCGGCCACTCGGCGCAGACGATGACACGCTGAACTGAGACAAAGGGGCGTCGGTGCTGACAACCCTAAAGGGATCACCGATCCAACCACCGGAATTTGACTCCTGTTCCGACCGGCTGTCTAGTCGCATTTGGGACGCGCGAATTTGTTCTGGATCAAACACAGCTATGCAGGTGGCTCATGCTGCTGACGCGAGCATTGCTTTTGAAAAACGAACCGGCAGGGACCTTGCAGTCGCTGGATGAGCTGTTCGCGCTTGCCAACGCGATGGAGAAGGAGGCGGCCGATCGCTATTCGGAGCTTGCCGAAGAGATGCGGGCGCAGGACAAGGATGATCTTGCGGCGGTCTTCGCGCAGCTTGCGGCCGCCGAGCAGGAGCATGTCGATAGTGTGACACGCTGGTCGCTGTCACGTCGTGGCAAGGCACCTGATCCGGCGCTGGTGCGCTGGGATGCGCCGGAAACTTTCGATGACGAGACCATGGCGGAGATCAAGGCGTCGCGGTTGACGACACCTTATCGCGCCCTGGCGATGGCGGTGCGCAACGAAGAGCGCGCGTTTGCCTTCTGGTCTTATATCGCGGCGTTCACCGGCGATCCCGAGATCAGGAAGGCCGCCGAAGTTATGGCACGGGAGGAGCTTGCGCACGTGGCGACCCTGCGCAAGGAACGCCGCAGCGCCTATCGCCGCGAGCACAAGGAGCGCGCGGGCGAGGCGGCCGCTCAGGTGGATGCCGGCGCGCTGGAATCCGCTCTGGCTGCGCGGCTCGCGGACCTCGAGGCGCGCATTCTAGGACGTTCGCAGAGCCGCGCTCGCGAGCTTCGCGAAGAGGCCGAACTGATGTCGACCCGTGCCGCCGGATTCGGATCCTTTCCTGCAGCGTTGCAGGGAGCTGATGCCCAGACCATCGCCGAGGCTCTGACCGACGCCTATCTGGACGGTGCCGAACGCTCGGACGATCCGGCGCGTCTCGAGCTCCTGCAGATGCTGGCCGAGCGTGCCATCGCCCGGCTTGCCTGGCTGCGCAGCCTGGAGCCTGCTGTCGGGGCCAAGGCGCGATGATCTTGGAAACGTTCATCGCGCTTGAATCGCGGGTTCGTAGCCCCTTCAGGCAAACGACCAAAGTCACGCCGACTCCTTCCGCAGACCAAGGTGGTCAAACAGATTCATCGGGAGCGGAAACACCACGGTCGAGGACCGTTCGCCCGCGATGTCGTGCAACGCTGCGAAGTAGCGTAGCTGCATGGCCTGCGGCTCCTGGGCGAGGATCCGGCCGGCTTCGACGAGCTTTTCTGCGGCCTGCTGCTCGCCCATCGCATTGATCACTTTGGCGCGCCGCAGCCGTTCCGCCTCGGCCTGCTTAGCGATCGCGCGCACCATGGTTTCGTTGAGATCGACATCCTTGATCTCGATTCCAGTGACCTTGATGCCCCAGACGTCGGTCTGCTTGTCGAGGATTTCCTGGATGTCGGCGTTTAACCTGTCGCGTTCTGCGAGCATCTCGTCGAGTTCGTGCTTGCCGAGCACCGAGCGCAGGGTGGTCTGTGCGAGCTGGCTGGTCGCGGCCATGTAATCGCCGACCTTGATGATCGCGCGCTCGGGATCGACGATGCGAAAGTAGAGGACGGCGTTGACTTTGACTGAGACGTTGTCGCGCGAAATCACGTCCTGGGGCGGCACGACTTGCACCATCACCCTGAGATCGACTTTCACGAGTTGCTGCACGACCGGAATGAGGATGATGAAGCCCGGGCCCTTTACTCCGGTGAAACGGCCGAGCGTGAAGACGACGCCGCGCTCGTACTCCCGCAGGATGCGAATGGCCTGCGAGAAGAAAATGATGACGAGCAGCGCCAGCGCTGCATAGACCAGGTACTCAAGCATCATGATTTACCTCCTTCGCCGGTCGGGGCTGGTGCGCGCCGCACCATCAGCGTCAGATCGACGATATTGGCGACCTCAACCATGTCGCCCGGTTTGAAGGTTTCGGCGCCGCGCGCCTGCCATCGCTCGCCGTGCGCAAAGACGTGACCTTCGTTCTCGGACCAATCGAGAACCTGGGCAGACAGGCCTCGCATGGCCTGCGCGCCGACCCGCACCGGACCGCGGCGAGCGCGCCGAAGCGAGCCGAGCACGATGAGAACAAGGCCGATGAACATCGCAACGACGATGGCGATGAGTGGCCACGACAGTCGGTAGCCGGGCGCTTCGACCCTGAAGAGCATAACCGCTCCCAGCACAAAGGCGATGACCCCTCCGAGGCCGATCACGACAGTCGGGTTGAATGCCTCGAAGGTGAGAAGCGCGATTCCGACCAGCATCAAGGCGAGGCCGGCGTAGTTGATCGGCAGCAAATTGAGGGCATACAGGCCGACGAGGAGGCAGATCGTGCCGACGACACCCGGAGCGACAGCGCCGGGGGACATGAATTCGAAGATCAGCCCGTAGATGCCGACCATCAGGAGCACAAACGCGACGTTTGGATCGGTGATGACCGCCAGGAAGCGGGATGTCCATCCGGGATCGATGGTCTCTACGACGGCATCCTTCGTCGCCAGGCGCTGCGTCTTGCCACCTGCAACCTCGACGACGCGACCATCGACCTTGGCGAGCAATTCCGCCGGATCACGTGCGATGAGATCGATGACGTGTGCCTCCAACGCGCCGTTGGCTGAGAGGGTGGCGGCTTCGCGGACCGCCTTCTCGGCCCAGTCGACATTGTGGCCGCGCAGTTCGGCGAGGCTGCGGATGTAGGCGACGGCATCGTTCGTCACCTTTGCCGTCATGGCATCCTTTGGCTCAGCCTGACGGTCGCCATCCTTCTTGTCTTTGCCGTCCTTGTCGGGTGTACCGCCCGGCAGACCCGGGATCGGACCGCCGATCTGCACCGGCGTCGCGGCACCGATATTGGTGCCCGGCGCCATTGCGGCGATATGGGTTGCATAGAGGATGTAGGTCCCGGCGCTTGCGGCATGGGCTCCGGAGGGGCCGACGTAACCTATGACGGGAACGGGCGAAGCGAGCACATCCGAGATGATTTCGCGCATGCTGGTGGTGAGACCGCCCGGTGTGTTGAGACGCAGAATGACGACTTCGGCGCGTCGTTCCGCTGCCTTGACTAGCGCATCCTTCACGTAGCTGGCCGACGCCGGTCCGATCGCACCATCGAGCGAAACCGTCAGTGCAACACGACTGCTCTCCTCCGCTGAACCGGGAAGGAGGGAGACAACCAGAGCGACGACTGTAATCGCCGCAACGAAGGCCGCCTTTACGGTCTGCACGCCAAGAACTCCCTTGCTGAAAATATGGGGTTCCGTTCCGGAACCTCAATGGCCATGGACCACACGCGCGCATGTCGTTGTGCAGCGCGATGCGGCGCTCGCTTCCATTCTCACAGAGGCTGAACCGTTTGAGCGCGGCAAACTCCAGACGAAGCGGACGCCGCGCAGTTCTCACCTGGTTCTCGCCTGGGTTTGTTTCTTTCGACCGGACTGGTGATAGGCTGGTGGCCTGGGTGGAAACGTAGAAACTTGCTTGGGGCTTCTCTAGATGACGGCCGGATCAGGCCAGCGCCCCGTCTATGCATGCGCGGGATGGGAAATCGATCTTGCCAGACGGGAATTGCGCTCTCAGGGAGGACCCGTGCCGTTGGGGGGACGGGCCTTTGAAATCATTGCGGAATTGGTCCAGGCCGAAGGCGAACTGGTTTCCAAGAATGATTTAACCAAGCGGGTTTGGCGCGGGGTCTTCGTCGAGGAAGGCGCGCTTCGCGTGCACATTGCGGCGATCCGCAAGGCCTTCGGTCAGGATCGCGACATGCTGGCCACGACGGTCGGCCGGGGATATCGCCTTCTGGGATCATGGCAGATCCGGCATGTCGATGCACCGGCGCAGCCAGTCGCGCCCCAACTGTCGCCGTCGACCAACATTCCAGCCGCGACGTTCGATCTCATCGGTCGCGCGGCCGCGATCTCTCATCTGTGGGAGCTGCTGTCAGCCTATCGAGTTGTGAGCCTTGTCGGGCCTGGAGGGATCGGCAAGACGGCGCTGGCGCTGCAGGCGGCCAGATCGCCGCCGGCCGGCTTGACGGCTGACCGGTTGCTCATCGAACTGGCCTCGCTTTCAAATCCCGAACTCGTGCCTTCGGCAGTTGCCGGCGTACTCGGTATCAAACTGGAAGGCGAAGAGATTTCCGCAGAGGCCATCGCGCAGGCCATCGGCGGCCGGCAATTGCTGCTCGTTTTCGACAACTGCGAGCATATCATCGGCGCCGTAGCCAGGCTGACGGAGACGATCGTCAGCCGCTGCCCTGACACTACCATTATCGCGACCAGCCGTGAGGCCTTACGCATCGATGGCGAACATGTCTTTCGCGTGCCTGCACTGGAAGTGCCGCCTGAGCCTCTGCTCGCGGTGGACGCGATATTCGAACACACTGCAGTCGAACTGTTCATGACAAGGGCGAGGGCGCAGGGTTCGAGCTTCGAGCGCGACGAGGAGAATCTTGGCGCGATTGCCGCCATTTGCCGCCGGCTGGACGGCATTCCGCTCGCGATCGAGTTTGCCGCGGCACGTGCGGCGATGCTTGGCCCGCCCAAGATCGCGGCGCTTCTGGACGACAGATTCAAATTCCTCACGACCGGCCGGCGCACCGCGCTGCCCCGGCAACAAACCCTGCGCGCGACACTCGACTGGAGCTATGACCTGCTCCCGGAGGCGGAGGCGCGGGTTTTGCGGCGGCTCGGCATATTCGCCGGAGACTTCCTGCTTGACGCGGTGATTGCGGTCGCTGGTGAGCAGGAGAGGGGCGAAGTCACCGACCACCTTGCCAACCTGGTGGCAAAATCCCTTGCCGTTGCCGACATTCGCGGCGACCGGCCGCACTACCGCCTGCTGGATACGACGCGGGCTTACGCGCTGGAAAAGCTGCACGGTTCAGGAGAATTTGCCGACGCCGCGCGCCGTCACGCGCAATATTATCGTGGCTTCTTCGCCAATGCTGAAGCCGAAAGCGAGTTGAGGCCCCAAGCGGAGTGGCTTGCCAACTACGGCCGGCACATCGACAATGTGCGTGCCAGCCTTGATTGGGCATTCTCGCCCGGCGGCGATGCGCAGATCGGCGTCGCATTGACCGCGGCCGCGGTGCCCCTGTGGGTGCAACTGTCGCTGCTCGCAGAGTGCCGTGAGCGCACGGAGTTGGCGCTGGCAAAGATCGATGACACCGCCGCCGGCGCATCGCGCCTGCGTATGCAACTGTCGGCGGCTCACGCCTGGTCGCTGATGTATGGCGTCGGCAGGGCGCGGGAGGCCGGTCCCGCCTGGGCCTTGGCGTTGCAACTTGCGGAGCAACTCGGCGACGCCGATTATTTGCTGCGCGCGCTGTGGGGGCTGTGCATCGATCAGTTCAACAATGGCCAGTTCCGCAAGGCGCTGGAATTCGCGCACCGCTTTGCCGAGGTCGCGGGTGGCTCGAGCAACTCCGTCGACTTGATGATGGCTGACCGGCTACTCGCCACCACGCTGCACTACCTCGGCGACCAGAACCTTGCGCATCATCACATCACGCGAACCTTGTCGCGCCTTTCGGATCTATCGCCAAAGCCGCAGGTGATCCGCTTTCGCTTCGACCTGCGGGTATCGGCGCACTATTTCCAGGCTCGCATCCTGTGGCTCTTGGGGCTTGCCGACCAGGCCTTGCGCGTGGTCGAACACAACGTCGAGGAAGGCCGAGCTAGCGGCCATGCCCTGACATTCTGCAGCGTGCTGGGGCAGGGCGCCTGTCCGATCTCTTTCCTTGCCGGCGACCTCGATGCGGCGGAACGTTACTGCGCGCTTCTGATCGAGCACACCGAGCGACACCCGATCCGGCTATGGAATTTGTGGGCGCGCGCCTTCAGGGGCATGGTGATGGCAAGGCGCGGCGGCGTTGCCACGGGATTGCCGGTGCTGCGAAAAGCGCTCGAACTGGCCGGCGAAGCGCGATTCCTGCCACGCTTCCTGCTTCCTCTGGGTGAATTGGCAATTTATCTCGGCGAGACCGGTGACGTCGCGCAGGGGCTTGCCGCTGTCAATGAGGCGATTGAGCACTGCGAGGCGAGGGACGAGCGGTGGTATCACGCCGAACTGCTGCGCATCAAGGGCGAGCTGTTGCTCCACGCCAGCGAACATCGCTCCGCTGTCGCCGCCGAGCAGTCCTTCGACAGGTCGCTCCAGGTGGCGCGTAGCCAGGGCGCGCTGTTTTGGGAGCTGAGGACGGCGATCAGTGTTGCACGATTGAGATCCAGTCAGGACCGCCCTGCGGACGCGCACCATACGCTTGCCTCTGTGTACGAAAAGTTCACGGAGGGTTTCGAGACAGCGGACCTGAGAAGCGCAAAAGCAATGATGGCGCAGCTTTCGAGCGACTGAGCCGCCTCGCTGCGACCCACGTCGTTCAGATCTACGACGTCGCGCGCTATCTGCATCGTACGATTTTGAGAATGAGCGGCATCTCTGACGATTGCGTCCCGGTGTCATCGCCGATCCGTAGCTGAAGCGCCGATTGATCGGTCACGGCTGCATTCCGATTATACTGGTTACAACGGTAGCTTAAAAGTCGGATCGGAAACGGTTGCGCAACCAAATGATCTGATGGTCATCATATTGATAGACGGCGGCGTCCTCATGAGAAGCGCTCGCGTCCAACACGCTGACGACAATCGAAGCATGGCAGAGCATTTGCGGAGCGGCGCCGCAGCCGGACAAAGAGGTAATGCACATGAACAATGAGTTTTCAGAGGTTGTCAGGGTGAATCAGCAGCGGCTTGGTGCGAACTTACGACAGCACTATGATTTCATTGTGTGCGGATCCGGATCTTCAGGCTCGGTCGTCGCGCGACGTCTCGCCGAAGACGAAAATGTGAGCGTTCTTCTGCTCGAGGCTGGCGGTGAGGACGATCATCCAAGCGTAACTGAAGCCGGTGCCTGGCCAACGAATCTTGGAAGTGAGCGGGACTGGGGTTTTAAGGCAGAGCCAGATGCCCGTCTGAATGGCCGTTCCATCCCTTTGTCCATGGGGAAGGTGTTGGGTGGCGGATCGAGCGTCAACGCGATGATCTGGTCGCGCGGCCATAAGAGCGATTGGGATTTCTTCGCATCCGAGGCTGGAGATGAGGCCTGGAGCTATCAATCGGTGCTAGGTATCTATCGTCGAATTGAGGATTGGCATGGCGCTCCCGATCCGAAATATCGCGGCACGGGCGGTATCGTCTTCGTTCAGCCGGCACAAGACCCCACCGCGACAGCGCCGGCAATACTCGAAGGGTGCCGATCGACGGGTATTCCGATTTTCGAGAATCAGAACGGTCGCATGATGGAGGGTGAAGCCGGCGCGTCCATCATGGACGTACGGGTGCACAATGGAAAACGCCAATCTGTGTTCCGATCATATGTCTTTCCTTATATGGATCGGCCGAATCTGACGGTACTAGCCCACGCTGTTGTCAATCGTATCGTCTTCGACGGCAAACGAGCGGCCGGAATAGAAATCTCTCACCTCGGCGCAATCCGCCGCATTGATGCAGGCTGCGAAATCGTCCTCTCCTGCGGCGCGTTTCACACGCCCACGATTCTCATGCAATCCGGTATCGGAGACAGGGGCGAGCTCCAACGGTTTGGAATCCCGCTGGTGCAGCATCTCCCAGGTGTTGGAGCGAATTTTCAGGACCACGTCGGCTTCGATTGTGTCTGGGAGACCTACGAGCCTCTGCCGCGTCGTAACAACGGCGTGGAGGCAACATTCTTCTGCAGAAGCAGTTCGGAATTGGACTATCCCGACATTCAGGTTTGCGTTGGCTCTGTTGCGAAGACGAGCGCCGAGAACGCAGCGAGATTCTCTCCGCCGTCCAACGCCTTTACGCTGTTCGGAGGTCTGGTGAGGCCAAGGAGCCGAGGGAGGATTCGGTTAACCGGTTCGCATCCGGGCGATCCGCTCCAGATTGAGGCAAACTTCCTGTCCCATCCCGATGACATGAAGGCGGCCATTACCTGCGTCGACGTATGTCGAGAGCTCGGTAACTCCGCGGCGATGAGGCCATTTAGGAAGCGAGAAGTCCTGCCAGGCGACCTCAACGGTGAAGACATGGAAGATTTCATCCGAGATGCCGCCAGTACATACTGGCATCAGACATGCACCGCCAAGATGGGACGTGATGACATGTCCGTCGTTGATGCCAAACTCAACGTGTATGGAATTGACAGGCTTCGTATCGCCGATGGATCCATCATGCCGCGCGTTACGATCGGAAATACGATGGCACCGTGTATCATCATCGGAGAGCGCGCCGGGCACATACTGCAATCCAAGTACGGACTACGGGTAAGCCTGCCGCGGACTGCGTGAGTAGAGAGAAGTGACCGGATGATCTGATTGATGGGATCCGTTTGAGCATGATCTCCGCGTAAACGCTTCGCGTTTGTCGCCAGGGGAAAACGGGGTTCTACGTTTTCGGATCATGCTCTATTTGAGCTTCAGTGCCAAATGGACCGTCTGCGGGTCTCGCTGCGAGGCCGGCTTGAAGCCGAATTTTCCGAACACTCTCAGCATCGCGGCATTTTCAGGTAGGACCTCCGCAGTCAATTCTTGCAGCCCGGTGTCACGAGCGATCTTGACGAGGTGACGCATCAGGATCGAGCCGATGCCGTGTCCTTGCCAGGCATCGACGACCACGAAAGCCATCTCTGCTCGCCCGGGCTCGAACACAATATATCGGCCGCCTCCGACGATCGCCGGTCCGTCAGCTTCCTCAAGGAGTGCGACAAGCGCGACATGATTTCTGAAGTCAATGTCCATGAAGAAGGCGCGCTCCTTCTCCGAGAAGCCGCGCTTCACCGCGAAGAAGCGGCGTTGCAGGGATTGCGCGCTCGCCCGTCCGACCGCGGCGAGCATGTCTGCCTCATCCTCCGGTCGAAGTGATCGGATCTCGATCTGGCTGCCGTCGTTCAGACGTTCGAGCGCCGTATAAGTTGCGGGTTCCGGCATCCGGTGCCTCTCATTGCAACCTGCCGTTCGGGGGATCGGGATGTTTGATCTAGATCAAGCCGCGCTACGCGGCAGCATTCAGTCACCGGCACTCAAGAGTCGTACGAATCTAGGTGGGCCGCGAGGCGCGGCTCACTCAGGCCGGCCCTCGCAACGGACTTGGGCCATCCCGATCTGGATCGCCCGTTAGTTGGGGCTGATGATGCAGGCTCCGTCGCGACGGCTCCAGACGAACCATCGGTAGCATGGAGGACGGGGGTGAGCTCCGACTGGACACTCATTGCGCACACGCGCGCCTCTCTCCCAGCCATCGACGACGCACCCACCGTTGCGCGCCGAATGGCAACCGGGGCCGCAGCCGTCTGCGGCGTTGGCCATGCCGATGCTCGCGAATGTAGCTGCGAACAGAACCGCGAATGTCGCTCTCATGTCTATTTCCTCTCGCCCCTCATGTGTTCAACAGGCAAGTGCAGCGCTGAGCGCACGACGTTGATCTTGGATCAATGTGACGGAAAAGCGAAGCCCCTCCGGGTGAAAAACGGAGCGGCTGAGGGCACTGATTGTGCCGGGCTGGGGCAGTGGGACCGTGCCGAGCCGTTCAACTATCGGTGCGTGACAGTTGTGTGCCGGGCTTCCGGGCAGGCCGCGTTCAACGTCACCGCAGTGATACGCGCGACCGAGCCTGGCGCCGGACCATGATGCTTGATCTAAATCAAGCCGCGATGTGGAACGCGGTGGGTACGCTTTCGCGCAGCCTCGAGCGAGGGCGCGTCCTTGAGAACACTTCGCCAGCTTTTGTCCGGGGAGGACGTCATCCAGCTTGCAATCCGGCTTGGATTGCTGGCTTTTCTGATTTACTGGACTTTTGTCCTTGTGCGCCCCTTCGTGCCGATCGTGACCTGGAGTGTGGTGCTCGCCGTCGCGTTCTATCCAGTCTTTAGCGGCCTCGCCAAGTTGCTGGGCGGGCGTCCGAAGCTGGCGGCGGCAATTCTCACCACCGTCAACCTCGCGATAGTCATCGGGCCGGCGACGTGGCTCGGTCTGGGCGCCGTGGATGGCCTGAGGGAAATTGCGGGACAACTCAGTGCGGGGGGGCTGGCGGTTCCTTCGCCGCCCGGGCGCATCAAAGACTGGCCGCTGATCGGCTCGCAGCTCTACGATCTCTGGGATCAGGCGTCGACCAACCTCCGTGCCGTTCTGCGCGAAATCGCTCCCCATCTGAAGCCGCTGGCTACGACGGCTCTCGGCCTTGCCGGCAATGCCGGCGTCGGAACGCTCAAATTCCTCCTGTCGGTTGCTTTGGCCGGCTTTCTCTTTCCCTATGGACCGCAGCTGCTGGCAGCGAGCAAGGGGTTCCTGTCCCGCGTCGTTCCCGAGCAGAGCGAACACTTTCTCGAATTGGCGGGGGCAACGATACGCGCGGTATCTCAAGGCGTTATCGGCGTCGCTATCGTACAGTCGCTGCTGGCCGGCATTGGTCTCAAACTGGCGGGTATACCGAATGCTGGCCTATTGGCCTTCGCGATCCTGCTGTTGAGCATCGTGCAGATCGGTTCGGCGATCGTCCTGATTCCCGTGATCATCTGGCTCTGGACCGCCAAGGACTTCACGACGGCGCTGCCGCTGACCGTGTTTCTGGTGATCGTCGGACTGCTTGACAATATTTTGAAGCCGTTGGTGATGGGGCGCGGCCTTACCACCCCCACGCTCGTCATCTTCATCGGAGTAATCGGAGGAACGCTCGCGCACGGAATTGTCGGCCTATTTATCGGCCCGGTCATTTTGTCAGTCGCCTGGGAGCTGACGGTGGCCTGGATCAACCAGGATCGCACCCGCCTTGCGCAATCATCAGAGCACTAGCCTCAGCAAAAGCCGCTCAAAGCGGACCATTTCGTTCCGCTTCACGACGTTGACCTAGATCAAAGTCCGAGGTCGTGGGGCGCGTTCAATCGATGCGCGACAGGGAGGACATGTCGATGGACAAGGCACCGCTTTCGCGTGATCCCGTGTCGGGCCTCATTGCCTCAGCCGTAGAATACATGATCGATGCCGGGCAGCGTAGCGTGCTGTTCCTTGATATCCTGCGCCGGCGCGGCGACCAGTATCAGGAGCACATCGCTCAGACGGCACCGCATGTCCTGCACTACACCGCCGAACTGGTCATGGACGGGCGCAAACTCTCCGAACCGGTGAACTATGCGCTGGTGCGCATCATACCGCCGAAGGATACCGAGATCGATCTCGAGCGGCGACCATTCATCGTGGTCGATCCGCGCGCCGGGCACGGTCCGGGAATTGGCGGGTTCAAGGCGGATAGCGAGATCGGCGTCGCCATGAAGGCCGGCCATCCCTGCTACTTCATCGGCTTCCTGCCGGAACCGATGCCGCACCAGACCATCGAGCGCATCGCGCGCGCGGAGGCCTTGTTCATCGAGGAAGTCGTCAGGCGCCACCCCGATGCCGACGGCAAGCCCTGCGTGATCGGCAATTGTCAGGCCGGCTGGGCCGTGATGATCCTTGCATCGCTGCGTCCGGAACTGTTCGGGCCCATCATCGTCGCCGGCGCACCGCTTGCCTATTGGGCTGGAGTGCACGGCAAATATCCGATGCGCTATTCGGGCGGCCTGCTCGGCGGAAGCTGGCTGACGGCGCTCACGAGCGACCTTGGCGCCGGCAAGTTTGACGGCGCCTGGCTGGTCCAGAATTTCGAGAACCAGAACCCGTCGAACACGCTGTGGACCAAGCAATATAATGTGTATTCGAAGGTCGACACCGAGGCGGACCGCTACCTCGAGTTCGAGCGCTGGTGGGGCGGCCATGTCAACCTGAATGCGGAAGAAATCCAGTTCATTGTCGATGAGCTCTTCATCGGCAATAACTTGGCCGCCGGGCGCATCAAGATGTCGGACGGCAAGACGGTCGACCTGCGCAATATCAAATCGCCGGTGGTGGTGTTCTGCTCCAAGGGAGACAACATCACTCCGCCACAGCAGGCGCTGGACTGGATCCTCGATCTGTACGCTGATGTCGACGAGATCAGGGCCTACGGCCAGACCATCGTCTACACGGTTCACGAGAGCGTCGGCCATCTCGGAATCTTCGTTTCCGGCGGCATCGCCAAGAAGGAACATGCGGAGTTTTCCAGCAATATCGATCTGATCGACGTGCTGCCGCCGGGCCTCTATGAAGCGACCTTCGAGGCAAAAGGCACCGATACGGCAAATCCCGAACTCGCCGTCGGCCAGTGGGTGATGCGCTGCGAGGCGCGCACGCTTGATGATATCCGCGCCATGGGCGGCAATTCGCCGGAGGACGAGCGGCGATTCGCCACCGCCCAGCGCGTGTCCGAGATCAATCTCGCGGCCTACCGAAAATTCGTCCAACCCTGGATCAAGGGCATGGTGACGCCGCAGATGGCGGACTGGACGCGCCGGCTGCACCCGCTGCGCCTGCAATATGAGGCTTTCAGCAGCCACAATCCTTTCATGGCCGCGGTGAAAGCGACGGCAGATGCGGCGAGTGAGCATCGCAGGCCGGTATCATCAGACAATCCGTTCCTTGCCTTCCAGGAGCAAGTCTCCAAGCAAATCGTCCACGCGCTCGACAGTTGGCGCGATTCGCAGGAAGCCCTCAGCGAGGCGATCTTCCTTGCCGTCTACGGTTCGTCCGCAGTTCAAGCGGCGGTTGGAATCGATCCGCAGTCCGCGCCGTCGCGGCGGCAGGAAATGTCGGTCGAATACCGCGAAAGGCTGCGTGCGCGGATCGCCGAGCTGAAATCCCAGGTCGACGAGGGCGGTCTTCGGGAAGCAACCATTCGCGGCTTGCTCTATGTCGGGTCGGCGCGGGGAATGGTCGATGAGCGAAGTCTGGAAGCACTGCGTCAGGTCCGGCGTGATAGCGGGGCGCACTTGTCGCTGGCGGATTTCAAGATGCTGGTGCGCGAGCAATTCTTCATGCTGCGCCTGGACCAGAAGGGGGCGCTGGCAGCCATTCCGAAGTTGCTGCCGGATAATGCCCAACAGCGCCACGCGGCCTTCGCCGTCATCCGCGATGTGCTGGCCGCGAGTGCCGAGATTTCGGGTGAAACTGCCAAGCGCCTGCACCATGTGGCTGAGCTGTTCGGTGTAGACAGATCCTCGAACGTTGCCCCTTTCGATCCCAACGCCGATCCCAAGGCGAAGGCGTCGTAACGTCGGTTAGAAGAATCCGGAGCGCATCATGACCATCATGCCCGCAGATTCAGGCGAATTGCGTTCCCACACCAAATATGATCGGTTGATCGCGGCCGCCAAAGCTGTGCCGCCGGTGCCGACTATTGTGGTGCACCCCTGCGATGAGACCTCGTTGCGCGGCGTGTTCGACAGCGCCGAAGCTGGAATCATCCGTCCGCTGCTGGTCGGTCCGGAAGCCAAGATCAAGAATACCGCAAGCAAGCATGGCCTCGACATCGCTGGTTTCGAGATCATTGATGTTCCCCACAGCGAGGCCGCAGCCGCTAAAGGCGTCGAGCTGATCCACGCCGCCAAAGGCGAGATGCTGATGAAGGGCAGCCTGCACACCGACGAACTGATGCGCAGCGTCACGGCGAAAGCGACGGGCTTGCGGACCGATCGGCGTATCAGCCACGTGTTCGTGATGGATGTCCCGGCCTATGCTGACACCCTGGTTGTGACTGACGCGGCGATCAATATCTTCCCTGATCTCGACGACAAGCGCGATATCATCCAGAACGCGATCGATCTCTTCACGCAGGCTGGTTTCGGCACGTTGCCGCGGGTGGCCATCCTGTCTGCGGTCGAAACCGTCACCTCCAAGATTCCGTCCACCATCGAGGCGGCGGCGCTGTGCAAGATGGCGGATCGCGGGCAGATCACCGGCGGCCTGCTTGATGGACCGCTTGCCTTCGACAACGCGATCGATGTGGAAGCGGCCAGGATCAAAGGAATAAAGTCCGAGGTTGCGGGGCGCGCGCAGATCTTGGTCGTTCCGGACCTCGAGGCCGGCAACATGCTGGCAAAGAATCTGGCCTATTTCGCGAAAGCCGACAGCGCCGGCATCGTGCTCGGGGCCCGGGTGCCGATCGTCCTGACCTCCCGGGCCGATTCGGCGCGGGCGCGCATGGCCTCCTGTGCAGTCGCGGCGCTCTATGCCGACGCGCGGCGCCGACTTGCTCCAATCGCCGCCGCGTGATCGCCATGGACACGATCCTTGTTGTCAATGCGGGTTCCTCCAGCGTCAAGTTCCAGATCTTTACGATTGAGGGTGAGGGGAGTCTCCGGCGGCAGATCAAGGGCCAGATCGATGGCATCGGCAGCCGTCCGCGCCTGCGCGCGGCCGACGCAAACGGCGATCCGCTGGCGGACCGCGCCTATCCGATCGAAAGCGTTTCCGACGTCCCAGCCGCAATGGCTATTGCGGGAGCATGGCTGCGGGACGAGCTTCGCATCACTCCGATGGCTGTCGGGCATCGCGTTGTCCATGGTGGCCCGGACTATGACCGGCCGGTACTGATCGATCATGGCGTCGTGTCGCGCCTGGAGCGCTATGTCGCGCTGGCGCCGCTGCATCAGCCCCACAATCTGGCGCCGATCCGTTCGCTGCTCGCGAATTTTCCTGCGCTCCCGCAGGTGGCGTGTTTCGACACCGCCTTTCACCGCACCCATGCGCCGGTGGCCGATTGTTATGCCATCCCCTATCAACTCTATGCCGAGGGTGTGCGGCGCTACGGATTCCACGGCCTGTCCTATGAATATATCGCGAGAACATTGGCCCAGATCGCGCCGGGTGTCGCAAAAGGACGGGTGATTGTCGCTCATCTCGGCAGCGGTGCATCAATGTGCGCACTGAAGGGTGGACGCAGCGTTGAGAGCACAATGGGGTTCACCGCACTTGACGGCTTGCCGATGGGGACGCGTCCCGGGCAGATCGATCCCGGCGTCGTGCTCTACCTCATATCCGAAAAGGGAATGTCAGCATCGAACGTCCAGGATTTTCTCTACCGCAGTTGCGGACTGAAGGGTCTCTCTGGCATCAGCAATGATATGCGGCAATTGGAGGCAAGCGACGATCCGCACGCGATATCGGCGATCGAGTATTTCGTCTATCGCATCTGTCTCAACATCGGCATGCTGGCGGCCGCGCTGCAGGGGTTGGATGCGTTCGTGTTTACGGCCGGCATCGGCGAAAACTCGGCCGGAATTCGCTCCCGCGTCGTCGAGCAGTTGGCCTGGCTTGGCATTGCGCTCGATCCCGCCGCGAATGCCAGCCATGCGCGGCTGATAACTCGATCCGACAGCCGCATCCCCGTGTACGTCGTGCCGACGGACGAGGAGCTGATGATCGCGCAACACACTTTGGCGGTGCTGTTCAACAGCCCATCATCCAGCCCGAACCGCGAGAGGGTGTCATGAATATTCCTGTGTTCCCGGAGACCAAGGTTGCCCTCAAGGGGAAGAAGGGCCTGATTGTCGGCATCGCCAACGATCAATCGATCGCATGGGGCTGCGCCAAGGCATTTCGGGCGCTCGGTGCAGATCTCGCCGTGACCTATTTGAACGACCGAGCCAAAAAGCACGTCGAGCCGCTGGCGCAGGCGTTGGAAGCGCCGATCTTCATGCCGCTGGACGTCAGCACCGAAGGACAAATGGAACAGGTGTTCGAGCGCATCGAGAAGGAATGGGGTCGCCTTGATTTCGTGCTGCACTCGATCGCGTTCTCGCCGAAGGAAGCGTTGCATGGCCGCGTCGTGGATGTTGGACGGGATGGCTTTTTGAAGACGATGGACATTTCGTGCTGGTCCTTCCTGCGCATGGCGCATCTGGCCGAACCCTTGATGAAGGATGGCGGGACGCTGTTCACGATGACGTATTACGGCAGCCAGATGGTGGTGCAGAACTACAATGTCATGGGAGTCGCAAAGGCAGCGCTTGAGGCCGCCGTGCGCTATGTCGCTGCCGAGCTGGGGCCAAAGGGAATCCGGGTGCACGCGATCTCGCCCGGGCCGCTGGCGACCCGGGCGGCGTCTGGAATTCCCGAATTCGACGAACTGATGGACAAGGCGCAATCGAAGGCGCCGACCCGCAGTCTCGTCAGCATCGATGACGTCGGCAACGCAACGGCATTTTTGGCGCTCGACGGCGCAAAGCTGATCACCGGCAGCGTCATGTATATCGATGGCGGCTATCACATCATCGATTGAGTGGACCCGGCTCCTGTTGCGGCTGGGAGCCGTTCACCGATAATGCAGCGCGATCAGTTCGGCGACGCAAGCAGGCCGTGTGCCCCCTTCGATCTCGATCACCAGGTGGTAATGCACACGCAATCCGTCCGGCGGCACATCCTCGGCTTCGGCGATCGTGACACGGCCGCGCAGCCGTGAGCCCGCCGGCACCGGCGCCAGGTAGCGGATCCGATCCGCTCCATAATTGAGGGTGTTCCTCAATCCCTTCAACCCGATTACCGATCTTATGAAGAGTGGCGCAAGCCCGAGCGACAATAGCCCGTGCGCGATGGTGGTGCCGCCGGGCAACTCCTTTTTGGCGCGATCCTGATCGACGTGAATCCACTGCTCGTCGCAAGTCGCTTCCGCAAAGAGGTTGATGCGGTCCTGGGTGACCTCGATCCAGTCGCTGACGCCGATCTCGGTGCCGACCGCGGACTTGATTTCATTGAAGTCGCTGAATATCCGCATGTTCATTACCTGGTCAGATCTTCATTTCCGGAACCGTGTCGGGAATGACGAGTTCGGCCTCCGTCACTGCCATGACCTCGGCGACCGTGACGCCGGGAGCGGTCTCCATCAACGTCGCCTTGCCGTCCGGAAAGCCGATCACGGCGATGTCGGTGACGACGAGGTCGACTGTTCGTGACGATGTCAGGGGCAGGGTGCATTTGCTGACGATCTTCGATTTTCCCTTCGCGGCATGTTGCATCGCGACGATGACGCGTTTGGCGCCGCTGACGAGGTCCATCGCGCCACCCATGCCTGGCACCATTTTGCCTGGGATCATCCAGTTGGCGAGGTGTCCTTCCGCGTCGACCTGAAGGCCGCCGAGCACGGTCACGTCGACATGGCCGCCGCGGATCAATCCGAACGACATTGCACTGTCGAAGGTGCAGGCCCCCGGAAGCGCGCTGATTGGACGTCCACCTGCATCAGTCAGAAGGGGATGGGCCATCCCTTGCTCCGGGATCGGACCGGTGCCGATCAATCCGTTCTCAGACTGGAAGAACACCTTGATATCGGATGGCACGTAGTTGGCCACCAGCGTCGGAATGCCGATCCCCAGGTTCACGAGGTGGCCGGTGCGAAGCTCGCGTGCCACGCGGCGGCCGATGATCTCTTGTGCATCCATGGTTCACTCGTTCGCTATGAGATAGTCGACAAGCGGTGCCGGTGTGACCACGTGATCGGGCGCGATGACGCCGACCGGAACGATATGCTCGGCGGTCACGATCACGGTATCGGCCGCCATCGCCATGACAGGGTTGAAGTTGCGCGCAGTCAAAGCATAGGCGAGATTGCCGAGATAGTCGGCGAGGAAGGCGTGGACCAGCGCGAATTGGGCCCGCAGCGCAGTCTCGAGCAGGAACGCTTTTCCATCGATCTCGATCTGACGTTTTCCTTCGGCAACCGTTGTTCCGACGCCGGTCGGCGTGAGTACGCCGCCAAGGCCGCAGCCTCCGGCGCGGATGCGCTCTGCCAACGTTCCCTGTGGGATAAGGTCGACGGCGATCTGGTTGGCCAGCATCTGCTGCTGGGCTTTCGGATTGAGGCCGATGTGACTTGCCGTCAGGCGTGAAACCAGGCCGGCGTCGAACAGCTTGCCGACGCCCTTTCCGGGTGTTGCCGCGTCATTGGCGATCAGGACGAGGCCCGTCTTGTGCTGGCGTACAACTTCATCGAGCAGGCGTTCCGGCGTGCCGACACCCATGAAGCCGCCGACCATGACGCTTGCGCCTGCCGGGATCATCGCAACGGCTTCCTCGAGGGAAATGGCCTTCATGATTGGCACTCCGGTCAGCGCGCGATCGAGCGAGGCAGTACCGCTGCGATGCTGGCTCCGGCGCGCGGCGTCGCTTTGATCTGTATCAAGAGTATTCGCCGGAGCGACGGATACGGAGTATCCGGCACCCGCATCTTGCGCTCTGGGGTGAATGGGGCGGATGGATTTCGCTTGCCGACCTCAGGACAATGGCGGAGGCTATGAGGGATTGTCGGCTCGTCATCGTGCTCGGCACCGGGCATTCGATGAATCGCGAATTGGCGGCGCTCTATGACGGCTATTTCGGAGCTAGGTTTGGCGCGCTCGCGAAATGGACGGCACCCTAGTGGATTTCATCAGAAGAGGAGGATGCGATGTCGGAACCCCAAGTGGCAGCGGACAACGTTCGGGCGATGCTAACCGAGAATCTCGGCCGTGTTCGCAAGGCCAATTCGGACTATTTTGACATGGTTGAGAAGGGCTTGAGCTCCTCACAGCTCCCGATTGCCGGGCAGGCCAAGCAGTTCTGCGATCATATGCGGCGGCAGACTACTGCGACCTTCGACCTCTGCGACCGGATGATCCAGGCCAAGGACGTGCCGGACATAGTCAGGATTCAGTCCGAGTTCTTCCAGGACCAGATGCGAGCGCTGATGGACCAGGGGAGGAGCATGGGCGAATCGGCCATGAAGGCGGCAGCGGGCGTGTTTACTCCCAAGAGCTGATTTGCTTTGCGGGCTGGGGCTTCACTTCGCGACCGTCAGCGTACTCAACATCATGATCCACGCGCTGACGATCGCTGCGCCAGGAGGGCGTTTCAGTTCTGCAAATCGAGACTCTCGAGCTGCGGCCGGTCCAAGAGCATGATCTGACGCTGATTATTGCCGATGAATCCGAGGATGCCGAGCTCGTGCAGCCGGGACAAGGCACGAGAGACCGTCTCCAGCGTCAGGCCGAGATAGTCGGCTATGTCACGGCGGCACATCGGCAGCGCCATGACGCCAGCCGCGGTAAGGCGCCTGTCCATCTCGAGCAGGAAGGCAACAACGCGCTCGAGCGACGTCTTGCGGCCGAGCAGGAGCATGTGATCCTCAGCATGCTGCAGGTTGTTTGTGGTCATGCTGAGCAGGTTGCGGGCGACCATGGCATCGCTCTCGGCGACGAGTTCGAGGCTGCGACGCTTCACGAGGCGTACCGCAGTGTCGACGATCGCCTCGGCCGTGAAGCGATGCTCGCTGCCGTTCTCCAACCCGAAGATATCGCCGACCAGGTGAAACGCGCCAATCTGGCGGCGGCCGTCGGAGAGCAGCTTGTAGCTTCGCACCGCACCAGACTTGACCTGGTAGACGTAATCCGCAGGTTCTTTCTCGCCGTAGATCTCCGTCCCTTTTTTGTAAGTGAATTCGCTTAAGGTCACTCTTGAATTTGAAGCGCTTGCCATGCCGAATTCGCCGAGCAAATTGGGTAGGGGTACTGCCGGATTGGTGCTGACATAGGAAAACATGGCCCAACTCCTAGCCTGAACGTCGCTATTTTTATTAGTGTTTTGAAGTATTGCGCTGCAAGAATGCGGTATCGGGTCGAGTTTCGGTCAAGTTGATCTGCGACGGAGGCAGCATTCCCAATCATTGTCTCAAGGACCATTGTACTATGGGACAAGTCGGCAACGGCGGCGGGGAGACTATCCGTCGCGGTGTGAGCCACCCATGAACGGCTACCTGACCACCTCGGAGGGAAAATTGCCTGGCCTCGTTCACGTGGTTGATGACGATGCGTCGTTTCGGACAGCCATCGAACGTCGGCTGAAGCTCGCCGGCTATGACGTCGCAACCTATCCGTCCGCTCAGCAGCTACTGGATCGTCCGCCGGACAATGGGCGGCTGGGATGCATCCTGCTCGATGTGCGCATACCCGGCCTGAGCGGTCCCGAACTGCAAAATCGTCTCAGCGAACTCGGTTCGACACTGCCGATCGTGTTCCTCACCGGCTACGCCGACACGGCGACGACCGTGCGCGCAATCAAGGCCGGCGCCGAGGATTTCCTGACCAAGCCCGTGTCTTCGGCACAGCTGATCGATGCGATCGAGCGCGCCATCGCTCGTCATGGGGCGGCGAGCACCCAGCGGAGCAAGCTCGATTCCCATCGCGCCCTCCTTGCGACGCTGACGCCGCGCGAGCGACAGGTCTTCGAACTGATCGTGCGCGGCAAGATCAACAAGCAGATTGCCCATCAATTGGGAACAACCGAGCGCACTGTGAAAGCCCACCGCCACCAGGTGATGGAAAAGATGCAGGTGCACTCGCTCGCCGAATTGGTGTCGATCGCGGAGCGGCTCGGCGTGCTCGACTCAAAGAACGATGCAGGTCGTTAGTTTCGAAGTCGAAACTATCGTGACCTTGCGGGAACAATACGCAACAGGCTGTCGGGTTCCCGCTGAACACCTGTACGAACGGACAATATCACATCTTAATGACAGCCCTTATCAGGCGAGTGTGAAATCAGCATAGCTACTCGGCTCGGTCAGGCCGCCGATTGCGGCAGACGACAGCCGAATGCATCCTCGAAAAGCTGAAGCGAACACCTTGCGGAATCGAAGATCTGTTCTTGTCGTAGATGACGACCGGTCCATGCTCAGGAGCCTCAAGCGCCTGCTGCAGCAGCACGGCTTTGATACGACGCTATTCGATTCTGCCGGTGCGCTGCTCGGCCATCGCGATTTCGGTGGCGCCTTCTGCATCATCCTGGATATCAATCTGAATGGTCAATCCGGCATCGATCTGCGCCGCCGGCTCCTGGACAACGGCATCACCTTGCCCGTCATCTATATCACCGGCAATGACAGCCACGCGAACCGCACGGCGGCGACGGAGTCGGGATGTGTCGCTTACCTCACCAAGCCGTTCGCGGCGAAATCACTGATCGAGCCGATCGAAAAAATGGCGGCCGCGATCGCCTAGAATTCATTGGTCCTCATTCATCAATATCCTGTTCGAATACGCGTGCTGGAGCGCCTTTGCGCGCGGTCGCAAATCGATCGAGCGGCAGTGCCGTCCTCACCGAGAGCAAATTGGTGTCGACCACTTGCAAGAAGAGCTTCTGGCCGGTGTCCATGTCGCGCAACAGGTTCTCACTTGCGAGGTCGCCTGCAATACAGGTGTTGGTGAGACACCACGTGAAAGGAAGTCGATAGGTTGTGCCCTGGTCGACGGTAAGAGTGGCGCCGGCCGGCAGATAGAGACCGACCGGAAGGAAAAGCTGTAGCCGCGCGCCGGCGTTGTCCTCGCGCTCGGTCAGATAGACGCGAACCGCGGTCTGGCCGGTCTTGAATGTGCCGCTGAGCATGGTGCGGCAGACCATCTTCGCGCCGCCTGGCTTGAAGCAGACCTTCTCCCAGTCGCCAAACTTGATGTCGCGCGCTTCACGCTGGCCGCGAGGCGCGATTTCGGCTCCCCCGGATTGTGCGCCAGCCGGCACAGTCTGTTGTGCATTCGCCGGCCCGCCTGCCGTCATCGTGGATAGTATCAAGCTGATGCCGAGGAACAGGATCGGAAACGGTCTACGAGGCTGCATCGTCATGGCCATGCTCCTCACGCCGGTCAACGTCGTTACTTGTGCCTGTCCAGGAACGCGCCAACGAGCGGAGCCCAGATCGGGACGGAGTCGGCCGAGCCGACCAGGAAATGTCCATCGTCACCGAACGGCGGAAGAAGGTGGTATTCGGCGTTGCCTCCTGCGGCGGTGAACGCCTCGTGCATCCGTTTCGATAGCGCAGGGCCGAAGAACGTGTCGTTTTCAATGTAGATCCAGAGCATCGGCACCCGCGAGGTGCGGCCGAATTCGGCGGTGGCCTCGACCAGTCTGTCCGGCGCGCAATTGTTGTTCGGCTTGCCGCCAACGCGGCCGCCACGTCCGGCCGCAAACGTGATGACCGCCCTGACTTGGGCGGGGTTTACGCTTGAAAGTGCAATCGACGCCCAGCCGCCGGCCGATTGGCCGATCACGACGACATCCTTCGGCACAATCTTCTTCTCGGCCGCCATGTAGTCGATGATCCAGAGGTCGAGCTGCGCAACCGCCATGCCGGCATCGTGGAAGTTTGGATTGGTGCAATTGCCGATCTTGGAGAAGAACGGCCCGTAGAGTCCGCGTTCGGGTATGTCGATGGCTGAGGCGCCGTAGCCCGTCCCGACGGGCACCACCACGAGATAGCCGCGTCGCGCGAACCACATGGCGGCATCGCGGAATTCGACCAACGGAAAGAAGCTGCGCTGCACGGGATCGAGAGACACCCCGTGATTCATGATGGCGAGTGGAAAGGGACCATTGCCGACCGGACGCACCACATAGGCGATGGTCGGCAGGACGAGGGGCAGCGCCCAGACTTCCTCCTGAATGCGCGCGGGAGCGTTCTGATCGTCAGGGTGCGCCGGCACGATCTGGCTGAGGAGAACGAACAGCATTATCAGGAATCGTGAGCAAGCCTGACCCATATCAGAGCTCCGCTGTCAGGAAACGATTTGACGGATCGAATCCGGAGCGACACTTGATCCAGATCAATCCCGGTTGGCTGCAGGCCGCCGTTCATCGGAGGCGTTCGGCGATCGCTAGAGCGCCTCAGTCGCATGACGGGCCAAGTCACATGAAGCCATCGTCATTTCAGCAACCAGGATGGTTGCGGTTCTTTCCGCCGATGGAGTGGCTTGCCAATTACCGGCTTTCCTTCCTCTCCTCGGACGCCATCGCGGGAATTACGCTCGCCGCCTATGCGATACCGGTCTCTCTGGCCTATGCGGCGCTCGCGGGGCTGCCGCCGCATGTCGGCATCTACGGCTATTTGCTCGGCGGCATCGGCTATGCGCTCCTCGGCTCCTCACGCCAGCTTGCGGTTGGTCCGACATCCGCGATCTCGCTCATGATCGCCGGCTCGGTCGGAGCGTTGGCCGCGGGCGATCCTGCGCGATACGCTGAAATCGCGAGCCTGGTGGCCTGTGCGGTGGCGCTGCTTTGCCTGATCGCCTGGCTGTTCAAGCTCAGCCTTCTGGTACGCCTGATCAGCGACAGCATCCTGGTGGGATTCAAGGCGGGCGCCGGGCTGACGATCATGATGACCCAGCTGCCCAGCCTGTTCGGTGTTGCAGGCGGCGGTCACAATTTCATTGACCGGACTGTGCGGCTTGCCGGACAACTCGGCGACGTCAACTTGCTCGTATTGGCGATCGGTCTTGCTTCGCTGCTGTTGTTGCTGATCGGCGAGCGCGTCCTGCCGGGTAAGCCGGTTGGACTCGCCGTCGTCGCACTATCGATTCTGGTGGCATCGATATTTGGCCTGCCGGCGCTGGGCGTTCCGATCACCGGGGCGATCCCGCAAGGACTGCCAGCGTTTGCAATGCCTGCGTTCGGACTGTCGGAGCCTGAAGAGCTGTTTCCGATCGCGGCCGGCTGTCTGTTGCTTGCCTATGTCGAGGGTGTTTCCGCGGCGCGTAGCTTTGCGGCCAAGCATGGCTACGGCCTTGATGTGCGACAGGAGTTTCTGGGACTGGGTGCGGCCAACCTCGCGGCGGCGCTCGGCCACGGCTATCCGGTTGCCGGTGGCCTGTCGCAATCTGCGGTGAACGACGCGGCGGGAGCCCGTACGCCATTGGCGCTGGTGCTCTGTTCGGTCACGCTTGCGCTATGCCTGCTGTTCTTCACGGGACTGCTGACAAATCTTCCCAAGGCGGTGTTGGCTGCTATCGTTCTTGCGGCCGTGTACAGGCTGGTCGACATCCCCGCGCTGTTGCGCATGTGGAAAATCAGCCGGATCGATTTCTATGCTGCGGCGATCGCGCTTGCTTCGGTGCTGCTGCTCGGAATCCTGCAAGGGGTCCTGCTTGCGGCCCTCGCATCCATCTTCCTGCTGCTCGCCCGCGCGTCGCGGCCGAATGTAGCGTTCCTCGGTCGGCTCCCCGGAACCGGCCGTTATTCGGATAGTTCCAGGCACGACGGCGTAGAGCCGCTGTCCGGCGTCATCGCATTCCGTCCCGAAGCGTCGCTGCTCTACATCAACGCCGAGCCGATCCTGGACACCGTCCTGGCTGCGCTCGGAAAATCGTCGGATATCAGGGGGGTGGCCTGCGATCTCTCCGCATCTCCCTTCATCGATCTGGCCGGGGCCCGCATGTTGCATGATCTGCATGATGAACTGAGAAATCGTGGAGTGACGTTCTGCATCGTCGGCGCTCATGGCCAATTGCGCGACCTGTTGCAGGCGGACGGGCTCGCGGAAAAAACCGATAGCCGCAACTGGATGCGGACGCTCGACAGCGTGCTTGGCGAGAGCAAGGCCGGCGAATGATCACGGATCTCCAGAAAAGATCCGCGGAGACGGCGGCATTGACTTGGATCAAAAGGGACGGCGGGGCGAGCCAGCACGATCGAACGTCGTCGTTCACGACGATCGGAAGCAGTCTTGGCAAAAATGTTCTTGGAGGTAAATCATGAGACATGTTGGGGTGATCGCGCTGCTGGTGCTGTTGGGGTTGGCAGGGCTGAGTACGCCGTCGCGGGCAGAGACCGGCCAGGTTGCCGTTGTCTTCACCAAGGGTGGCTTTGTCCTCGGCGTCGGCGGCGGCGAGGGCGTACTGATACTCCGCGGCAAGCGCTATCCATTCACCGTCTCTGGCATGAGCGTTGGCTTTACGATCGGAGCCTCGACCACCAAGTTTGTTGGGCGCGCCCTGAACCTGCGGGGGCCGGAATCCATCGAAGGCAGCTATAGCGCGATCGGCGCCGGTGGCGCCGTTGCCGCCGGGGCCGCTGGCGTTCAGTTGCAGAACGCCAACGGCGTGATCTTGCAGCTCAGCGGACCGAGGATTGGAGCCGAAGTTTCAGCCGCCGTCGGTGGCGTCACCATACGGTTGAGATGACTGCGGAGCGGGCCAAGCGGCGTTGCCGCGCGGCCTTGGCCCGCTCAGTATCGCTCTGCGACAAACGTCATCCCGCGCAGCCCGGTCTGATCGTTGTAGTGCCCTTTGGTGGATCGTTTTGGCAGCTTGACCTTGTTCCGGCGAATGCGCTTGTACGGGATCAAGTCCAGGATATGCGAGATGCAGTTCAACCGCGCCCGGCGTTTGTCGTCGGAGCGGATGATGTGCCATGGCGCATGTTTGGAACTGGTCGCCTTGAGCATCAGGTCGCGTGCCCGCGAATAGTCGTACCAGCGGCGATAGGATTCCGTATCCATCGGGCTCAGCTTCCATTGCCGCAGAGGATCGTCGATCCTGGCCCTGAACCGTCGCTCCTGCTCCTCCATCCCGACCTCGAGCCACAGCTTGATCAGGATGATGCCGGTCTCGATGATGTGCTGCTCCATGACGGGGCACAGCTCAAGGAAACGCTTGTGCTCCGGGGGGGTGACGAAGCCCATCACATATTCGACCCCGGCCCGATTGTACCAGCTCCGATCGAAAATCACGATCTCGCCCGCAGCAGGGAAATGCTGCATGTAGCGCTGGATGAACATCTGGGTCTTTTCGCGATCCGAGGGCGCAGGGAGGGCGACGACGCGAAACACGCGCGGGCTGACCTTTTCCGTGATCGCCTTGATCGTGCCTCCCTTGCCCGCCGCATCCCTGCCTTCGAACAGGATGATGACCCGAGCCTGGTTCGCTTTCACCCATTCCTGGAGATGGCATAGCTCGACCTGGAGCTTCTCCAGTTCCTTCTCATAGACCTTTCGCTTCATCCGCGCGCCGGGCTCGTCTGCCATGTCCAGGATTCCACTCCTTCAGATTGTCTCGAATTGGCCGGCCGCCTAGTCGCCCCAAGCGATGGTGACACCGATGTCGCCGGGCACACCGCCGGGAAAATCGATGATCTGATAGCGGATGCGGTAGCCGCGCGGTTTCAGATAGTCGGTCCAAAGCTGGTAGATCTCCTTGGGAATCCCGGTCAGCGTGGCTTCCCAGCCCGCTTCCATCTGGTTGATGGCGCGGCCCTTGTCGGTGGTCAGCGTATTCGGGAAGCGATACACCAGGACTTCGGTCAATCCGTTCCGCACGGCGCGCTGGATGACGGTGGATGCCAACTGGATCTTTTCCTCCTCGGATTTGCCGGAGGGCCGGCTGAGCCGCTCGATCAGGGCCTGTTTTTCGGCTTCGGCGGCGGCCGCGCGGCGGACATACTCGTCCGCCTTTTCCGCCTCGCGGAGGGCAGCCTCCTTCTGGATCTGGTTGGCGCTGGGGATCAGGTCATCAATGTTCGCGGGCATGGCTGACATCTCCTGAGTGGCGTTTCCTCTGGTCCTTCACGAAAGGCTAGGGCCGGGCAGGGGCGCACCTTTGATCCAGATCAAGCGACCCCCGGACAGGGTATCCAGACTGAACGTCAAAGGCTTAATTCCTATTCGGGAGAAGCAGTTGAGCGACCAACTTCATCCAATGGCACCCCATCATCTGCCTTTTTTCATCACGCCGCCGAACGAGGTCGACGTGCTGATGGTCGTCATGGGCGTCTTCCTGGTAGCCGCCGTGCTCTGGGTCGGCACGCTCTATTGGCGCCTGCACAGCCTGCCTGAACGGATGGCGCACAAATCCCAAAAGCTGCAGTTCGAGATCGTCGCGGTTCTCGGCTTGCTGGCGCTTTTCACGCACATCCACCTGTTCTGGGTCGCGGCGCTGTTGCTTGCCATGATCGATCTTCCCGATTTCAGCACGCCGCTGCGCAGCATTGCCGGCTCGGTTGAGAAGATAGCGAGTGCCGCGGCGGATGAAGGCGGCGCAGCAAAGTCCGAGACCAAAACGGATCCGGCACTTCCAGCCGGCTCGTCGGAGACGAAAGGCCCGGATGCCACGAAGGCAAGGGAGCCCAGCAATGCTTGAGCTCTTGATCTGCTCACTTGTGACGATCCTTCCAGACTATCTCTACCGGCGCTACGTCCAAGGCAAGCGCTTCGGCAAGGAGATCACGTTCTTCTCGGTCTGGTTCGAGCTGAGGTGGGGCATCACCAGCTGTCTGATGCTCACGGTAGCCCTGATCACCATGATCTTCTATTTCCATCCTGCTACCGACACCGCCACGCTCTTCTTCCGGACGATCCCGATCCTTCCGGAAACTTCCGGACGCGTCGCGGAGGTCAATTTTGGCTTCAGTGCTCCGGTGAAGAAAGGCGACGTGATCTTCAGGCTGGACAATTCGAAGCAGGAAGCGGCCCTTGAGACGGCCAAGCGCAAGGTCGCCGAGGTCGATGCGGCGCTGGTGGCGGCGGAGGCCGACATCGTCAAGGCCGAGGCGCAGATTCAGGAAGCCAAAAGCGCGCATCAGCAGGCCAAGGACGAATTGGATGTGAAGAGCGAGCTGCAGCGCCGCAACCCCGGCATCGTGCCACAACGCGACATTGAGAAACTCCAAGTCATGGTCGATCAGCGGCAAGCCGGGATTGATGCCGCGATGGCTGTCAAGCAGTCTGCGGCCCTTCGGGTCTCAACGCTCTTGCCGGCGGAGAAGGCAAGCGCCGAAGCCAGCCTGGCGCAGGCCCAGGTGGATCTGGACAAGACTTTCGTTCGCGCCGGCGTCGACGGCCGGGTGGAGCAGTTCCTGCTTCGGGTCGGCGACGTCGTCAACCCGCTGATGCGGCCGGCCGGCATCCTTATCCCGGAGGGGGCAGGCCGCCGGGTCCTGCAGGCCGGCTTTGGTCAGATCGAGGCCCAGGTGATGAGAGAGGGAATGGTGGCGGAGGCGACCTGCATCTCAAAACCCTGGGTCATCATTCCGATGGTCATCACCACGGTTCAGGACTACATCGCCGCCGGTCAGTTCCGGGGTGGAGAGCAACTGCTCGAGGCGCAAAACGTACTGCGGCCAGGTACCGTTTTGGTGTTCATGGAGCCGCTCTTCAAGGGCGGCCTCGAAGGCGTCACGCCGGGCAGCAGCTGCATCGTCAACGCCTACACCAGCAATCATGACGAAATCTCCAACAAGGAAACCAGCACGGGCCGGCGCATCGCGCTGCACGTGGTCGACGGCGTAGGACTGGTGCACGCATTGTTGCTGCGGATCCAGGCGCTGCTGTTGCCGATCAAGACCCTGGTACTAAGCGGTCACTGACACTTGCCAATCAACGGGTTTCAAAAAGGGTAATGAAATGAGGGAATTTCGTCGCTTGTCCGTGCTCGTGTCGACGCTGATCGTCTTCACCCTGCCGCTGGCTGCAAATGCGGGCGCGTTCGATCTGACCGGCGCGTGGGCCGGTGATGCCGACAATTGCGCCAAGGTGTTCGCCCGCAAGGGCGGGCAGATCACTTTTGCGGACAATTCCGACGTGTACGGCAGCGGCTTCATCGTCGACGGCGATCAGATCATCGGTAAGTTCGTGCGATGCAGGATCAAGGCCACGAAGGTCGATGGGCCGAACATCAACCTGATTGCGGCCTGCGCGAGCGACATCATGCTGTCGAGCGTTCAGCTCAGCGCCAAGGAAGTGGACGCCGACACGCTCTTGCGTCTGTTTCCGGGCATGGAAGGAATGGAGATCAGGTACTATCGCTGCCGGTCCCAATAGCGGGACGCCCCAGCGAGACGCCGCTTGATTCAAGGCACCATGTCGTATTGCGCGGGCATCGCATGACAAGACCTGACAGGTTGGAGCCGTGCGCCGGGTGGTTGCCGTGGGTGCGGGGGTGGGCGCCGCAGGCGCTTATCTGGTCACAACGCGTTGCTGACCTCGTCGCCCGGCAGAGTAATCCGTTGGCTGCAGTATAATTCGCGCTAGAATTGCCCGACTCGAGATGCAGCGTTCGGACGTTTGAGACTGCCGGGGAGAAGGATGGGCGAACGTGCCCCCATTGTTGCGCCCAACATGCGCAGGCTGGTCCTTGCCGTGTGGCTGCTCTGTGCCAGTTTGCTGGTCTGGGTCATCATCCTGCCCGGGCCAGCAAGCGCTGCCCCACGTGGCGAACCCAAGCGCGTGCTGCTGCTGCATTCCTTCGGGCGCGACTTCCGACCATGGAGCGAATATGCCCGGACCATCCGGGCGGAGCTCGAGCGCCAATCGCCGTGGCCGCTGGACCTTCAGGAACAGACGCTATTGGCGGCGCGGTTCGACAATCCGGTCCCGGAAGCGCCGTTCGTCGACTATCTGCGCTCGCTCTACCAGGGCGCAGCGCCCGACATAGTGATCAGCATCGGCGGGCCTGCGGCCAGATTCGTCCAGAGATTTCGCGCGAAGCTCTTCCCTGAGACACCCATGGTGCTGACCGCTGTCGAACAGCGGCTCGTGAACGGCGCCGAGCTCACGGATAAGGACACCGTCATCTCAGTCTACAACGATTTCTCAGCCTTTTTCGGCAGCATTCTTCATGTCCTGCCGGATACGCAAACGATCGCCGTCGTGATTGGCGCCTCGCCGCTTGAGAAGTTCTGGCTCGAGGAAGCAAAGAGGGAAGCGAAGCCCTTCGAAGACCGGGTGGCATTCGTCTGGTACGCGGACCTGCCATTTCACGAAATCCTGCAGCGGGCGGCGACCCTTCGGCCGCACACCGTCCTGTTTTGGGGTTTGATGTCTGTCGACGCGGCAGGTATCGCTCATGAAAGTGATCTCGCGTTGCGCAGTCTTCATGAGGTCGCGAACGCCCCGATCTTTTCCTTCCAGGAAGCTTTCTTCGGCCAATACACCGTCGGCGGCCCGATGCATTCGATCGGCGCGTCGAGCGCGAAAACCGTCAATGCCGTGATCCGCATCCTTGGTGGCGAGAAGCCTGCCGACATCAAGATCGAGCCGATCGGATTTGCATCTCCGAGATACGACTGGCGCGAACTGCAGCGCTGGGGCATCAGCGAGAGGAGCCTGCCCGCGGGAAGCGAAATTCTGTTTCGCGAGCCGACGTTTTGGCAAAGATATCAGTGGCAGGTCGCGCTGATCGCGAGCGTGATTCTCGTGCAGGCTGCCTTGATCAGTGGTTTGCTCCATGAACGTCATCGCCGCCGTCTCGCCGAGGTCGAAGCGCGGCAGCGCTTGGCGGAGCTGGCACGCGTCAACCGTTACTCGGCTGCCGGAGAACTGGCGACCTCGCTGGCGCATGAGCTGAACCAACCGCTCGGCTCCATTCTCACCAATACCGAAACGGCGGAGCTGATGCTGAAATCGTCGTCGCCCGATCTCGGTGAAATACAGGAAATCCTGGCTGATATCAGGCGCGATGACCAGCGGGCGAGCGAAGTGATACGCCGCCTTCGCAGCATGCTGAAAAGAGTGCCAATTGAGGTTAGCCAGATCAACCTCAACGAGACCGTTGGGGAGGCCGTTGGCATAGTGTCAGCCTTGGCCGAAGGCCGTGCCGTGACGTTGAAATATGTACCGGCTTCGATGCCGTTGCGCGTCAAGGGCGATACCGTTCAGCTTCAGCAGGTTGTCCTCAATCTGGTCATGAACGCGATCGATGCCGTATCCGAGGTGCAAACCGAGAAACGGGAGGTGATCGTCGCGACGGGCATATCTGATGAACAGGCCGAAATCCTGGTCAGCGATTCAGGTCCAGGCATCGCCAACGATCATCTGAAGGATGTCTTCGAGCCATTCTTCACGACCAAGGCGCAAGGCATGGGCATGGGCCTTGCGATCGCCCGCACGATCGTGGAAGCGCATCATGGCCAGATCACCGTGGAGAACCGGAGCTCGGGTGGGGCGCTGTTCCGGATCAAATTGCCACTTGTTGGCTAAGGTCCGGCGCGAACCAGCAACGGCGCGAGTTTGTGTTGATCCTGGTATCCACGCGTGAGCATGTCGCGTCGCAGCAATGTCGCTTTTCCAGGTGAGCTGCGTCGAGTTTCTTTGATCTTGATCAAGAGGCGCGCATGCACTGAACTGATGCTTGCAGCATGTGAGGCTCATGGAGGTTGTGATGTCTCGTTGCGGCAGGATTTTGCTCGCGCTCGCGCTGTTTCTGATGGCTCCCGTCTCCGCCTTTGCGCAGGCGACCAACCCTCCGCCTGTCCAGGGCGGTCAGCCGCAGGGGACGCCACCACAACCTGCGCCGAGCGAGCAGCTGTTGAAGCCTGAACAGCTCGAGGCCTTGGTCGCACCGATTGCCCTGTATCCTGACGACCTGCTGGCGAACGTGCTCGCGGCGTCGACCTATCCGCTGGAGATCGTGCAGGCCGATCGCTGGGTGGCCTCACACAAAGACCTGAAGGGCGATGCACTGAAGAACGCGGTCGACAAGCAGTCCTGGGACGACAGCGTGAAGGCGCTGGTCAGCACGACGGCGGTGCTCTCGATGATGAGCGACAAGATCGACTGGACCAAGGATCTCGGCGATGCCGTGCTCGCACAGCAGCCCGACGTGATGGACGCGATCCAGCGATTGCGTGCCAAGGCCCAGGCGAACAACAAGCTGGTGACGACGAAGCAGCAGAAGGTCAGCGTGCAGACGCAGGACAACAAGCAGGTGATCGTCATCGAGCCGACCGATCCGAATACGGTTTACGTTCCCTACTACGATCCGGCCACGGTCTACGGAACCTGGCCGTATGCGGCCTATCCGCCCTATTACTTCGGCTATCCATCTTATATCGGCGCCGGTGTGGTCGCAGCGGGCCTCGCCTTCGGGACCGCCTGGGCGATCGGCCGGTGGGGCAACTATTGGGGCGGCGGATTCAACTGGGGTAACCGCAACCTCTACGTCAACAACTACAACAGGGTCACTAACGTCGGAAACAATTGGCAGCATAACGCGGCGCATCGGCAAGGCGTGCGATACAACAACGCCAATGTTCAGCAGCGCTTCGGCAACAACAATCTGAAGGCGGGAAGTGCCAACCGGATGGATTTCCGTGGCCGCGGCGGCGAGCAGGTGCTGCGCCCGGGACAGGATCGCCCGGGCGGTGGTGATCGGGTTGGAGATCGTGCTGGTGACCGCGGTCGCGACGGCGCCGCCTCTCGTGACCGGCCTGGCGGTGATCGGGCCAATCGCCCGGCGGCGGCCGATCGCGCCAAAGGGGGCGGTGATCGCGCAAAGGCAGGTGACCGTGGTCGCGATGCGGCGCGCGGTGGTGGCGGCGGAGGTCGCGACACCGCTTTCAGGAACGTGTCGTCCGGCAAGGCAGCCAATCTGCAGGCCGCTCGCGGCCGGGCAAGCGCTGCTGGACGGGCCGGAGGCGCAGTCGCCATGGCCGGCCGCGGCGGCGGTGGTTTCCAAGGCGCCGCGTTTCGCGGAGGCGGTGGTGGAGGTTTCCGTGGCGGAGGCGGCGGGGGCTTCCGCGGTGGTGGCGGACGGCGCTCCGATATCGCGTTGAAGCACGACATCGTGTTGCTCGGCCATCTCGCCAACGGTCTCGGCTATTACCGCTTCAGCTATCTCGGCAGCAGCAGGTCCTATGTCGGCGTGATGGCGCAGGAAGTGCAGGGCATCATGCCGGAAGCTGTCACGCGCGGCAGCGACGGCTACCTCAGGGTCTACTACGACAAGCTCGGATTGAAGTTCCGGACCTACAGCGACTGGCTTGCCGCCGGCGCAAGGATTCCCGCAGCATCGGAGCCATCACCATGATCGTTGTTCAGTTGCTCCGGTTGGTTCGCTCCGCTGCCGCTGTCGCCGCCCTCATCGTGCTGGCGCTCCCGATCACATCGGCTCATGCGCAACAGGCCTATCCTTCGCCGGAGGACGCTGCGGCCGCGCTGGCTGCCGCGGTCAAGAGCGGCGAGAAGAAAGCCATGCTGAAGATCCTGGGCAAGGACGCCGAGGACATCATCGCGTCAGGCGATGATGTCGCCGATGCCGAGACGCGCGAGCGTTTCCTGACCGCGTACGAAGCCAAGCATTCGATCAAGGCGGAAGGAAACAAGAAGGCGACGCTCATCCTGGGCGCGGATGACTTCCCTTTCCCGATCCCTCTGGTCAACAACAGGGACGGCTGGGAGTTTGACTCCGCCGCGGGTCGCCTCGAGATCCTGTATCGCCGCATCGGGCGCAACGAGCTCGATGCCATTCAAACCTCTCTCGCCTTCGTCGACGCCGAGAACGAATATGCGGACAAGGATAGGACTGGCGAAGGCGCCGGGACCTATGCGCAACGGATCGTCAGCACGCCAGGCAAGAAAGATGGCCTGTTCTGGCGCGACGATCGCGACCAGAGTCCCCTCGGCGAGCTCGCGGCGCAAGCGGCAGCGGAAGGCTATAAGGCCGGTGCGGAGGGCGGTGCGCCCTACCACGGCTACTACTTTCGAATCCTGAAAGGACAAGGGCCGAACGCGCCCGGCGGTGCCATGAACTACGTCGTCAAGGGCAAGATGATCGGGGGCTTCGGGCTGATCGCCTATCCCGCAGAGTATGGTAATTCGGGTGTCATGACCTTCATGGTCAACCACGCGGGCACGGTCTATCAGAAGGATCTCGGTGAACGCACGGCGGTCATCGCCAAGCGCACTTATCTCTTCGATCCGGACCAGACGTGGAAGAAGGTGGACGCGACGAATCCCTGAAAACGCGGAAGCCTTGCAATGGAGCTGTTTGCAATTCGTCTTGCGGTGATCGCGCTGTTCGCGTTTGCACTCCCTGTGACGCCATCGCAAGCGCAAGCGCCGGGCTATGTCCGGGTCAATTTCGCGAAAGCGGGCCTCGTGGTCGGAGCCGGCGGCGGCACCGGCGTCCTGATCTATCGCGGCCGCAACTATCCGTTCCGGGTTTCGGGCCTCAGCCTCGGTGTGACCGCCGGCGCATCTGTCAGCCGGCTGGAAGGCTGGGCCTCAGGCATAGCTAGCGTAAGCGATTTTGCTGGCACCTATAGCGCGGTCGGCGCCGGCGGCGCCCTGGTTGGCGGCGCAGGAGGCGTCAACTTGAGAAATGAAAAGGGCGTCGTCCTCATCCTGAAAGGGCCAAAAGCGGGGATGGAGTTCGCCGCCAATCTCAGCGGGATCAGGATTTCGCTGAAGTGAGTTGGCAATGATTTGTTCATGTCTAAGGCAGGTAGTCGTCGCTGTATCCTTATACCGCCGACTTTTTGTCACCAAAGCGCCACGAGCTTGGCCGACGAATCGTACGTGTTAAAAGTCTAGCTTTTTTATTGACGGAGATAGTGAAGTGGCAATGGGGACAGTGAAGTGGTTCAACACAACGAAGGGCTATGGGTTCATTCAGCCTGACGCGGGAGGTCCGGACGTCTTTGTGCACATCTCGGCCGTAGAGAAAGCCGGCCTGTCGACGCTCCCGGAGGGCAGCAAGATCAGCTACGAGCTATTTACGGGCCGCTCCGGCAAATCCTCGGCTGAAAAGCTACGCCTGGGTTGAAGGCGACCGGACTAAGGCCAACGCCGGGCATCCTAAGTGAAGGTCGGTAGGACTTCGGTCCTGGACTCTGGTCAGGCCCGCTGGCTCTTAAGTTGGCGGGCTTTTTCTTGACGCGCCGGACCGTGTCGCAATCGAAGGCGTACCGTCGCCACATTTGCTTCGACAGGCCACAAAATCGTTGGGTCCCTAGTTCAGCTGACCCGCCGGCCACAAATGGCGAACACCGCCGCCAGCGACGTACAGAACGAGAAAGTAATAGAGAATGTAGAGGTTATAAGTCTGGCCGTTGCCGGTGTAGAGCCTTCGGATCCGCTCCGCAGAGGCCGTGGTGGCGGTGGCCAGTCCGCCCCAGAGCGCTCCGGCCCATGGCGGCGTCAGCATCGTGAAGACAGTCTTCAAGCCTTCGTAGAGGGTGGACTGCGTGCCACCGATTTTGACGTGAGCGATGGCTGCCCACCAGCCGCTTCGTAGCAGCAGCCAGAACAATCCGAGCAATATCGCAGACACGATCACCGCAAACGCCATGACAGGCACCGGATTCCAATAGCCGTAGATCATCTCCAGCGACATGCCCTGCCACACCAGCGTCGATGCGAATTGCGGATCGATCGCTTCGGAGATCGGGGCGATCAGCAGTTTCGGGAAGAATGACATCAGGAAAATGCCGGCGATCAGCAGAATCTGCGGTATCAGCAGGGTGATCGGCGCCTCTCTCAGGTCGTCATGCGCAGCCTTGCGAGGGCCGAGGAAGATCGCCCGAATGAAGCGGGCCATGTACACAAAGCCGACAAAGGTCGCCAGCAGGGTCATCACCGCCGGCCCGTACCAGCCCTTCTCCATCATTGCGCTCAGCAGCAGCCATTTGCCGCCAAAGCCGGCGAGCGGCGGCAGACCGGACATCGCGACAATCGCGGTCGCGGCCGTTGCGAATGTGACGGGCATGACACCGGCAAGACCGCCAAGCTCGACGATCAGCCGCGTCCCCGTTCGCAGGATGATCGCGGCAGCGACCAGGAATAAGGTGCCCTTGACCAGGAGATGGTTGGCGACGAGGTACAGTGCCGTCACCCAGCCGAGATGGCTCATCAGTGCGATCGCCGCCACGATATAGCCAAGCTGGCTCATGCTTGAATAGGCCAGCATGCGCTTCAAGTCGTCCTGGCGCGCCGCAAGCATCGCGCCGGCCAGCGTGGTCAGCATGCCAATCCATCCCATGACAAGCGCTAGATTCAAGCTCACTTCGGAGAGGATCGCGACGTAGGTCCCGACCAGCAGCCCGAAGATTGACACCTTGCTGATGACGGCCGAGAGCAGGGCGGACACGTCGTCATCGGCTTCCGCGTAGGCGCCCGGTAGCCAGACATGGACGCCGAGGGAGCCGGCCTTGATCAGCAGGCCGATCGCCAACAGCACAAAGACCGGTGCGCTATCCGGACCGGCCACACGCAGCGCCGACAGCGACACGCTGTCGGTCTGCGCCTGCAATACGGCGAATGCGCACAGCAGGAAGAAGGCCGCGGCGAGCGAGAACAGAAGATATTGCAGTGCATGTGACGCTGCCTCCGTCCTTCGCAGGATCAGGAAATAGGAGGACAGCGTGATCAGTTCCCAGATGAAAATGAACTCGAGGCTGGTCGTGGCGCGCGGCAGTGCCGGCAATGACAGCAGCATGACTGCCAGCAGCGGATAGAAGCCGGGACGGGGGTCCGTGCGGGCGAGGCAGGCGCTCGACACGACGAGGCCGCCAGCGAGAAGGAGTGTCGCGAACAGAAAGTTGATGCCGGACAAGCTGACAACGAGCCAGGTGCCACCAACCGACACCAGAACGAGCATGATCAGACATTGCATGCGGCTCGGCAGGCCAGCGAGCATGTACAATACCAGTCCCGCAACAAGCGGCATGTACGACCACGGAGCTGCAAGGCCCGCAAGCTCGCCGGCGACGTACCCGCTGACGACAAGAAGAAGAGCCATTCCGAAAATTGGAAATAGATCGGCCTGGCTTTGCGGCGCTGCGTCTGCCTCGGCGGGAGAGTGAAGTGCCAGGCTGAACCAGCGAAACATGTAAGCCGCTTCCAGAAGCGAGCCCATCAGGACGATGGCGATCCAGACGTAGAGATTGCCGACTGCCAAGGTCATGATGAGTTGCCATTTCGCCCAGAATCCCGGGAATGGCGGCAATCCGGAGATGGCGATGATCAGTATGCCGAAGACCAGGATCGCTCCTGGACGTCGGGCGAGGACCGCCCAGTCTTGCAGGCGCTCCTTACTCACGTAACCGGCCAACCAGAAAAGCCCGACCTTGGCGAAGAGGTGATTGATGAAAAGGCCGCCCACCACCAAGCGCATCGCGTCGTCGGCCCTGAGTCGGTAGAGCAGGGGCGCGGCGATCGTCAGCAGCGCCATCTGGCCGATCGAAGAATAGCCGAGAAGGCGCTGCGCTTTCGTCTGCTGGAGGCCGATCAGGTTTGAGAAGACGAACGTAATCGCCCCCAGGGCGGCGATGAGTTCGAGCTGGTCCTCGAACAAAGGCAGCAACTTGAGCAAGGCGAACAACACGCCCGCCGAAACACCGCCCGAGATCATCGCGGCAACGTCGCTGCGCGCGGTCTCATAGACATCGAGGCCCCAGCCGTTCGCAGGGAAGGGCTTCAGCTCGAGCAGCAGGCACGCCAGCAGGAAGATGAGTGCGGCAAAGCCGATCGGGCCCGTGATCGAGCCGCGCTTTGCGATCAGTTCGTCGATGTTAAGGATGCCGGTGGCGGCATAAAGCAGCAACGTGCCGATCAGGAAGAAGGTCGACGCCAGGACTGTTGCCATGAGAAACTTGAACGTCGCCGACAAGGCTGCGGGTGTGTCTCGTAGGCCAAGCAAGGCGTAGGTCGCGATCGAGACGATCTCCAGGAACACGAACAGATTGAAGAGGTCGCGAGTCATCACCATGCCCTGGATGCCCATGACCAGCAGCAGGTATAGCAGCAGTGTCCCGTACCTTTCGCGCACGACATAGGCGGCGCCGAAAAGCGCGACCAGATTGATGCTGAAGGCGAAGATGCTTTCGGCGAGCCCCATGCGCAGATTGATCGCATAAGGCGGCTTTGCGCCACCGGTCAGGATCTCGATGGGGGCGGCGCCGTTCAGAAGGACGAACAGCGCGTAGCCTGAGATCAGCGTCATCGCCGCGAGCGCGAGGACAAAAGCGGCGGCTACCCAGGATTTTCCAAGACGATAGAAGAGAGGAATCAGGAAGCCGCCACCCAGGCCCACAATGAAAATGTTGAGCGGGTGGAGCAGGCTCTCTACCATTTCGACTCCGTGAAGGCGTCGATTGACAGCGTTTTCTTGGACTCATAGAGCCGGATCGCATAGGCGAGCATAACGGCGGTCACAGCCATACCAATGACGATAGCGGTGACGACGAGTGCAGATGGTATCGGGTCGACGGCGCGTGAGGCCGCTTCCGACAAACTCAGTGTGCGGTCGATGATCGGCGCCGTGCCGTCAGTCACATAGCCGATTGCAACGATGACGATGTGGGTGCCGGTTCCCATCAGGGAAAATCCGATGATGATCCGCAGGATGTTGCGGTGTGTGAGCATGCCCCAAAGTCCGATCAGGATCAGGAGAAGGCCCGTTGTCAGAACGATGCTCGAGATCATCAGACAGCTTCCTTCGCATGAGGGGTCAGGGCCGGAATCGGTCGAGAATGACGCTCAGCTCGCAGCCGACCTTGATGCCCAGAAGCGCCGACAGGACCGGAATCGCACCAGCGCTGAAGAAGGCGCCGAACTGCCCAAGCGGGAGGATCCGGTTGTCCAGGAAGCCGCCCGCGCCGACCAGCCCCGCAATGCCCGTCAACACAAACAACGCGCCGGCCACAGACTCCGTGATGCCCAGGAATTCGAGATCGGGCCGGTATTGCGGATAGGCCAGCAGCATCAGCAGCACGCCGGAAGCGATGACGGCGCCGCCCTGGAAACCGCCGCCCGCGGTCAGGTGCCCGTTCATGATGATATAGGCCGCGAAGAGGGAAATCAGCGGAACGAGGATCTGAGTGCCAGTCTGCACGATCTCCGACGACGGCCGGGCTCCGTCAAAGCGATCCGCGAGGGAGCCACTCTGTGGCAGGCGTTCCCCGCCGAGCACGAGGCCGACGCCCGCGGCCACCATGAACAAAACGGCGACTTCTCCGAGAGTGTCAAACGCGCGGTAGGTCAGCAATATGCCGGTGATGACATTCGGCGCGCCCAACTCCTGCGGCACGAGCCTGATGTAGCTTTCCGCCAGGGGCCGCGCCGACTGCTGCTCGGTGTAGCCGATGACGAGACTTGCAAAGACAAGCCCGAACGAGACAATGGCGACGATGGTAGGGAGCCGCCGGATCATATGCCGCTTCCTGCTTTCTGCTGCGCGTCACGCAGAGCGTCTATACCGGTATTGCCGGCCATCGGAATCCGAATGCTGTGCGCGGCCCGCGCCAGCGCATGCGAGGAGACAGGATTCGTCATCAGCACGAAATAGGCGATGATCAAAAGCTTGAAGCCCCAGCCCGGGTGATAGATGGCCAGGCCCGCGAGCACCAGGGTGTTGCCGAGCGTGGTGGCTTTCGTGCCTGCCTGCATGCGGGTATACACATCGGGCATGCGCAACATGCCGAGCCCGGCCGAAAAGTGGAAGATTGCACCGAGCAGGACCAGAGCGCTTCCGATCAAATCCATCATGGGGCTCTCTCTGTTGTCCTGCGGATCGCATAGAGGAAAATGAGCACCGACAGGCCGGATCCGATCGACGCCTCCGTCATTGCGACATCCGGCGCGCCCAGCAGGACGTAGCAAACCGCTGCGAACAGGCTCGCCAGCCCGCCGCTGATCGCCGCCGCCAGGGTACTGTCCAGGCTCACGGCTAGAATGCCGCTCACGACAATGCTGCCGCACAACAGGTAGACGAAGAGATCAAGCATGCCGTCAAAGACCTCGCTCGAGATAGCGTGCAATCGCCAGGACAGCCAGAAAACTCAGAACACCGTAAACCAGAGCAACATCCAGATAGATGGAACGGCCGGCCACATGCGCGTAAAGCGCAATGAGAGAGATCGAAACGACGGTCAGCATATCGATCGCCGCAACGCGGTCCACCGTGGTCCGTCCGAGAATCAGACGTAGCACGCCGAACCCGACACCAAGAAAGATCAGAATCGCCGAGGCGGTGAGGATTGCGTCAGCCAAAGGTCTTCCCCAGATGCTCTTCGAATGCTCCGGCAATGGCGCGGGTCGCTTCGTCCGGGTCTGTTGTTTTGACGTCGAGCCAATGAACGAAGAGGCTGTCGCCATCGATGTCGACGACGAGCGATCCGGGCGTCAGCGCTATGGAGCTGGCAAGTGCAAGACGTCCGACCGGAGTTTTGAGTCCCGTTCTGATCCGGACGATGCCGGGGTCGATGTTGATGCGTGGTGCATAGACGTAGCGCATCATGTTGATGTTCGCACGGACCAGCTCGACCAGAAAGATGCCGGTGTAGAGAACGAAGTGATAGAGGCGCTCGGGGGATAAGCGGACGTCGCGCCACGCGCCCGGTTTGCGCGTGAACATGTAGGCCAGAACGACGGAAATGATTGCGCCGGTCGCGAGCACGCTAACGTCGAAGGACGAGTTCGCTGCGAACCAGATAAATGTGAGAAGCACCGATAGCCAAAGGAAGCCGCTCGGTCGTTTCGCTGCGGGTTGATTTGGCGCCATTGTCAGCAACCCCGACTGCCAGAATCCAGTGTTACGAGCTGATCGTCGGAGTGCCGGTCCCCGCCGGCCTCTGCTGATCGGCTGATTTCTCCACTCCCCTGAACCAGGCTACGTACAAGGTAGGAAGGAAGATAAGCGTAAGAATCGTTGCGACCAGCAATCCCCCCATGATCGCGAAGGCCATTGGTCCCCAGAACACCGTTGGAGCAATCGGGATCATGCCAAGGACGGTCGATACCGCGGTCAGCATGATCGGGCGGAAGCGCGAACTGCTGGCATTGATTGCGGCTGACCAGACGTCCTTTCCCTCTGCGCGTTCGGCGTCGATTTGGCCGATCAGGATCACGGCGTTCTTGGTAATCATGCCGATCAGCGCCAGAATGCCAAGAATGGCGACGAAGCCGAGCGGCCTTTGCGACACGAGCAGCGCCGCGACAACGCCGATCAAGCCGAGAGGCGCAACGCTGAGGACCAGGAACAGTCGCTGAAAACTCTGCAGCTGGGCCATGAGGACAGTAAACATCAGCAACAGCATGACCGGAACGACGGCCATGACGGAAGCTTGCGAAGACTTGCTTTCTTCAACGGTCCCGCCCACGACGATGCGATAGGTGCGGGGAAGGGTTGCTGCCAGCTTATCGACCGCCGGCGCCAGCGCGTTGATCACGGCTTCCGGAAGTGACCCGGGCGCCACATCGGCTTGCACGGTCAGCGTGGGTACGCGGTCGCGCCGCCAAACCAGTGGATATTCCTGCTTGTATTCGAATGTCGCGAACTGGTTCAGCGGAACCGTGCGGCCGTTTGGGAGCGGCACCTGCAGGGTACTCAGAGTCGGCAGCGAGACGCGCTGTTCGTCGGTCGCGCGTACGAGAACATCAACAAGATAGATATCGTCGCGGACCTGAGTGACGGGCGCGCCCGAAATCACGGTATTCAGGACGCCAGCCACCGCCTGCGAGCTCAAACCCAATAGTCGCGCCTCGTCCTGGTCAACATGGATGCGGAGCTGACGTGCGGGCTCCATCCAGTCAAAATTGACTTGCTGGGCTTGCGGATTGGTTGCAACGATCTGGGCCAGGTTCAGTGCGATGTCGCGCACCTTGTCAATGTCGGGGCCACTCACGCGATATTGCACGGGCCAGCCGACCGGCGGGCCGAGTTCGAGCGGAGAGATCCGGGAGACCGCGCTCGGGAACTCATTGGCCAGGAACTTTTCAAGCTTGACGCGAAGGCGCTCGCGCGCAGCGACATCCTTAGCGACGATCACCACCTGCGTGAAAAAGTCGTTCGCCAACTGGACATTGAGCGGCAGATAGAAGCGAATGGCGCCGCGTCCCACATAGGTGCTCCAGCGGGCTACGTCCGTATCGCCTTTCAGGGTCGTATCGAAGCGCTTCGCGGCGGCTTCGCTGGCATACATCGACGCACTCTGCGGCAGGCTGATATCGACCAGAAGCTCCGGACGGTCGGAAGACGGAAAGAATTGACGGGGAATGAGCGGAAGGGCGAGATAGGACAGAACGAAGAGCGCCACGGTGAGAAGAATCGTCACCCATTTCGCGCGCATGGCTGCGCTAAGAAAGTTTTGATACCAGGAGAGAATTCTGCTGGGGTTCGAGGTTTGTGATGTTCGGGGCGGTTTCAGAATGACGACGCCGAGAAGCGGCGCGAAGACGACGGCCACAAACCAGGATACGAGCAGCGCGATGCTGACGACGGCAAACAGCGAGAACGTGTACTCTCCCGCAGAACTTGCCGCAAAGCCGACGGGAACAAATCCGGCGATGGTTACCAGCGTTCCCGCGAGCATGGCGAACGCGTAGGTCCGGAACGCGAATGTCGCAGCTTCAACCTTGTCGTCGCCCGCAGCCAGCCGGTTGAGGGTGGCGTCGGTGGTGGTCATCGCGTCATCGACGAGCAGTGCCAGCGCGATGATCAGGGCGCCGAGCGATATCCGCTGCATGTCAATGCTCGCCATCTGCATGATCGGAAAGACGATGGCGAGCGTCAAGGGAATGGATAGCGCTATGATCAGCCCCGGGCGGATCCCGAGACTGATGAAGCTGATCACCAGAATGATGGCGATTGCCTGCAACAACGAGGTCATGAACTCGGAGATGGCGCCATCAACCGTGACGGCCTGATCGGCGACCAGGATTGGCTGGATACCTATCGGCAGGTCCGCGGTGATCTGGTCGATCGCCTGCTTGATGTTTTTCCCGAGGGCGAGAATATCGCCGCCCTCCCGCATGGCGATCGCAAGTCCGATCGCCGGCTCCCCGTTGACGCGAAACATGGGCTGGGGCGGATCGGAATAGCCGCGCCGCACCTGCGCTATGTCACTCAGGCGGAGCGTCCGTCCGCCGGCGACGAAGTTGATGTTGGCGACGTCTTGCTCCGTCCGAAACGCCCCTGATACCTGCAGCGAAAGGCTCTCCTCGCCGGTTTGGATGGTGCCGGCCGGACGTACAACGTTTTGGGCCTGGAGGGCGGCGACGAGCGCCGAGCGGTCGATGCCAAGGCCGGAAAGCTCCTTCATCGAGAATTCGACAAAAATCCGTTCGTCCTGCGCGCCTAGCAGCTCGATCTCCGAGACGTCGCGAACAAGAAGCAGCTTCGAGCGGATATCTTCAACGTAGTCGCGAAGTTCACGATGGGTGAACCCGTCGCTCGTAAAACCGTAGATGATCCCGAATGTCGCGCCGAAATCGTCGTTGAAGCCGGGCCCGACGATGCCTGCAGGCAGCGTATGCCTGATATCGCCGATGTTCTTGCGAACCTGATACCAGGTGTCGGCGACTTCCTTGGCGTTTGCGCTGCCTTTCAAGTTGACGAAAATCGTCGTGATGCCGGCCTTAGTATAGCTGCGCAAGAAGTCGAGATGCGGCGTTTCCTGCAGCCTGCGCTCGAGCCGCTCTGTCACTTGCTTGAGTGTATCCTCGATGGTTGCTCCAGGCCACGCGGCCTGAACAACCATGGTCTTGATGATGAAGGTGGGATCCTCGCTGCGCCCAAGACGGAAATAGGATACGGCGCCGGCCAGGACGGCGATTATCATGAGAAAAGCGACGAACGAGCGGTGATTCAGCGCCCATTCTGAAAGATTGAATCTCATGACGGCCCCGACCCGAGTATGCGAATCTTCTGGCCCGGGTGCAGGGCTTGTACGCCTGCCGTGACCACGATTTCGCCGGTGTCGATTCCCTGGGAGACTGCTACCAGCGCCTGGTTGAAGCGCAGCACGTCGATGTTTCGTAATGATACGGTACTCTTGGCTGGATCGACGACCCACACAGCGGGCTGTTGATTTGCCCTCGTCAACGCCGTGGCCGGGATTTCAATGATCGGAACGGCCTCCGTTTCCATGCGTCCGGTCACGGTCGCGCCAAGACGCATGGCCGCTGGAGGATCGGTCAGGCCAACCTTCACTTCGAAAGTTCGTGTTGCCGGATTGGCTTGCGGCGCGACTTCGCGGATGCGACCTCGCGCGGTCACCGTGGGGTCGTCGGTCAGATTGACGTTGATTTCTGGATCGCTCGGGGCTGTTCGGATCACTTGGGCGGGAATGTCGAAGACGGCATCGCGGCCATCCTTGCGGGCAACCCTGACGATGCTTTGTCCGGACTGGACGACTTCGCCCGCGGCGGGACCAATTGTCGTCAGAACACCCGGAGCGTCAGCCTTGAGCTCGGTGAAACCAACCAGATCATGCGCGATCTTGAGCTGGGCTTCGGCCGCATCGACCTGGGATTGAGCGGTTTGCTGAGCCTGTTTTGCCTGATCGAAGTTGACGTTCGTGGTCCAGCCCTGCGCGAAGAGAGTCTGCTGGCGTTCGAATTGATTGCGGGCCTGAACCAATTGCCCCTGGGCGGCTGCGAGGGCCGCTTGCGCCTGCCGTAGACCGTTCATCTCGTTCTGCGTTTCGAGGCGCGCAACGACCTGGCCGCGCTCCACCCGATCTCCGAGCTTGCCGTTGTTCTCGAGAAGCCGACCGCCAATTCGGAACGAAAGCGAAACCTCGTCCTCTGCTTCAATCCTGCCGGTAAACGTAAACGTTGTTCCGGCTTTGCTCTTTTCAACGGTTACGGTTCGAACCGGACGAACGACAGGGGCGGCTGTTTCTGTCTCGCGTCCGCAACCCGCAAGCAATACGGAAGCAGCCAAAATCATCATTCCGGTCTGCCGCACGCGACGAATTCTCTTCAACCGGGCGGCATACGCAGACATGGCTTGCTCCCTTGTTTGCTTTACCTGGTTCTTCTCGCCATTCTTTGATCGCTGTTGTCGTCGCGTCTTCCGGTGGAGAGTCCACACCCCGCTGCGAAGATCATATGGCCGAGCGAAATAATCCTCAAGCGGATGGGCTTGCGAGCCTCGCAGACATGCAAGCAGACGCGTAGCGCCACGCACCTTCGAGAGTCAGCCAGCTTGTGTGGAGGAGCTGGCGCTGGATCGACTTTTGGAGAAGCGCCGGTAGGTAAGTCATGCTGACCTGTAGCTGTCTTAATTGCCTGTAGCTGTCTTAATTGGAAGATTGATGAGCTTCGCAGCGCGGCGTGGAGCTTTCCAATCCCATGAAGGGAAATCAACGACGCGTCTTGGTTGTGAGCTTGGGATTCGCATGCCGCAATTGTTCGTTGCGTTGTATTTGGTGACGGACGGTGCGATGATCGTCGCGCCAATTGACTTGAATGCGATTGTGCTGGAGCAAGAGCATGAGCGCAGCAGCGAATGCGACGAGCACGACCAACGACGTCGTGGCCTGGCACGCGATATCTCAACAAGAGATCGTGGCGCGACTTGGCACCAGCCGGGAGAAAGGTCTCGATCCGGCTGAGGCCGCGGTCCGCCTCGGGAAATACGGGCCCAACCGTTTGCCGGAAGGCAGGAAGGAGGGCCCGTTTGCCAGGTTCCTCGCGCAGTTCAACAACATCCTGGTCTACGTGCTGCTCGCCGCGGGGTTCACCAAGTTGATGTTGAACCTCTGGGTCGACGCGGCAATCATCTTTGGCGTGGTCGTTCTCAACGCGCTGCTTGGGTTCATTCAGGAGGGCAGGGCCGAGAAGGCGCTGGATTCCATCCGCAACATGCTATCCGCGGAGGCGCGGACGGTGCGCGGTGGCGAGACCCGCATGATTGCTGCGGAGCAGCTTGTTCCGGGCGACGTCGTGCTCCTGGAGTCGGGTGACAAGATTCCAGCGGACCTGCGGCTCATCGAGGCGAAGAACCTGCGGACTGAAGAGGCCGCGCTCACCGGCGAGTCGGTGCCGGCGGAAAAAGGCGTCGATGCAGTACCTGCGAACGCGACGGTCGGGGATCGTGAGAGCATGGCATTTTCCGGCACCATGGTCACGTCTGGCCGGGCGACCGGGGTGGTGGTCGCGACCGGCAGCGAGACCGAACTCGGCCGCATCAACCAGCTGCTCGCCAGCGTCAGCCCGCTCGAGACTCCGTTGCTGCGCCAGGTCAAGAAATTTGGCTACGCGATCACCGCGGCGATCGGGGTGATCAGTGTCCTGATCTTCGCCTATGGAAAGTGGGTGAAGGGTATGGACTTTGTGGAGTTGTTCCAGGCCGTCGTCGGCGTCGCCGTATCGCTCATACCGGAGGGACTGCCCGCACTCATCACGATCACCCTGGCGATCGGCGTGCAGCGCATGGCGCAGCGCAACGCCATCATCCGGCGATTGCCTGCGGTCGAGACGCTCGGGTCGGTGTCGCGGATTTGCTCGGACAAGACGGGCACGCTGACGCTCATGGAAATGATGGTGGTGTCCGCCGTCACCGCTGAGTCGGCCTATCAAATTACGGGCGACGGTTATTCGCCGAAGGGGGAGATCAAAAAGGACGGAGAGCCCGCCGGCAAGGAGCCTGTACTCGCGCTCATGGGGCGAGTTTCGCTGCTCTGCAACGATGCGGAACTGTTTCAGGAGGAAGGCGCCTGGAAGGTTGAGGGCGATCCGACGGAGGGCGCGCTGTATCCATTCGCGGCCAAGCTCGGTATGGATCGGCAGGCAGAGCAGGCGGCAGCTCCGCGTATCGATGCCATTCCCTTCGAATCCGAGCACAAGTTCATGGCGACGCTCCACAAAGCTGCGAGCGGCGAGCAGGTGCTGCTCGTCAAAGGCGCCCCGGAAGTGATCCTCGAGCACTGCGATCGTCAACAGATGGCTGACGGCCAGCCAGGGACGCTCGACCGCGAGCATTTCTTGAAACAATCAGACAGACTTGCGGCTCAAGGCGAACGGGTGCTGGCGCTGGCTTGGCTCGAGAATCCGAACGTGAAGGCTGGAAGTCTCACCGCGGCCGATCTGCCAAGGACTCTGATCTTGCTCGGCCTGATCGGCCTGCTGGACCCGCCGCGCAAGGAGGCCATCGATGCTGTGAAGGAGTGCCACGGCGGCGGCATCCGGGTCACCATGATCACGGGCGATCACAAGATCACCGCAGCGGCCATCGCCAAGATGCTCGGTCTCGGCGACGGCAAGACGGCGATCACCGGCGCCGAGATCGAGGATATGGACACCGCGACGCTGCAGGAACGCGTCCGCACCGTCGACGTCTTCGCGCGCGCAAGCCCCGAACACAAGCTGCGCCTGGTGAAGGCCATTCAGGCCAATAATCAAATCGTGGCGATGACAGGCGACGGTGTAAACGACGCGCCCTCTCTCAAGAAAGCCGACATCGGCGTTGCGATGGGTATCAAGGGCACCGAGGTAACGAAGGAGGCCGCCGGGATGATCCTGGCCGACGACAACTTCGCCTCGATCTCGGCGGCAGTGAAGGAAGGACGCACGGTCTACAACAATATCGAGAAGGCGATGCTTTTCCTGTTGCCGACCAACGTCGCGCAGGCGCTGGTCATTGCGTCGGCAATCCTTCTTGGCTTCACCATGCCGATCACCGCCCCGCAAGTGCTCTGGGTCAATATGGTGACTTCGGTTGCGCTTGGCCTGGTTATCTCCTTCGAGCCGCACGAGATCGATGTGATGCAGCGGCCACCGCGCGCGGTGGATCGCCCGATCGTCACTGGCTTCGGGATTTGGCGGATCGTCTTTGTTGGCCTGGCGCTCCTTGCCTACACCCTGCTGGCGTTCTTCTGGATGAAAACCCAAGGCGCTTCAGACGGGTTGGCGCGGACGGTCGCCGTCAATGCCATCACGATCGGCCAGGTCTTCTATCTCTTGAACAGCCGCTATCTGCTCGACTCGTCGTTCGACTTCAAGGCGCATATGGGCAACCCGCACTTGCCGCTCGGCATCATCGCCGTGGTGATCCTGCAACTGATCTTCACCTACACACCACCGTTCCAGGCCATGTTCGGCAACGAAGCTATCCCGCTATGGGTCTGGCCCTGGCTGCTGGCAGGCGGTTTGGTGTTCTTCCTCGTCGTGGAGGCTGAGAAGCTGATCATTCGCTCGTCGGGTTCCTTGCGGAAGCTTATCGTCGCTACCGAAGCCGGCACGTGAAGAATCGCTTGCCGCGCACGCGCCGCGACCGACGAGATGTGCGGCGGCAAGTCTCTTTTGGACAGAGGCGTCAGGCTTCACGCGCAAGTTCGGCACGCGCGGCCGCCAGCTCCTTCTTCTGCTCCGCGCCCAGCTTTGGGTATGCAAGATCGAGCTGCTCGACCGCCTCGACGATCGCCGCGGCGACGACAAGCCGTGTGAACCACCTGTTGTCGGCCGGTACCACATACCACGGCGCCTGCGCCGAAGCCGTGACCCGGATTGCGTCTTCAAAAGAGCGCATGTAGTCGTGCCAGAATTTCCGCTCGTGGATGTCCGAAGGGGAGAACTTCCAATTCTTCTCCGCGTTGTCGAGGCGCTTCATAAAGCGCTTTTTCTGCTCTTCGCGCGAAACGTTCAGGAAAAACTTGAGGATGACCACGCCTTGCCGCGTCAAATAGTCCTCGAAGTGCGCGATGTCGGCGAGCCGTTCGTCCCAGATCCGCTTGCTCATGAACCGCTGAGGCAATTTCTGCCGCTTCAGGATATCCTCGTGCACGCGCACAACCAGGACTTCCTCGTAGTAGGAGCGATTGAATATGCCGATCCGCCCGCGCTCAGGCAGACGCTTGACGTAGCGCCACATGAAGTCGTGGTCGAGGTCTTCTTGCGAAGGCTGCTTGAACGAGAAGACCTGACAGCCTTGCGGATTGACCCCTGACATGACGTGTTTGATCGTGCTGTCCTTGCCAGCAGCATCCATGGCCTGGAAGACGAGCAGCAACGACCAGCGATCCTGGGCATACAGCATGTCCTGTTCTTCCGCGAGCCACTGGGTGCCGCGTTGAAGGAGGTCGGCAGCTTCACCCTTGTCCATCTTCAGGCCGCGCGTATCGCCGGGGTCGAAATCCTTCAATTGAAAGCCCTTGCCGTTAGTGACGCGGAACGGGTGGATGTATTTCTGGATTTGGTCGAGAATCTCTTTTCTCGGCATAGCGGGACCTCCCATTTGTGAAGAGACAATCTCGCTCGGTCGGCCAGACGGCGCGAGATTTGAGTCAGAAACCGCGCGTAACGTTTTCACTGTATCATAGCAACGATGCCCGCTGCGCCGGCCTCCGCGGAGACCGGGAAACCTCCCTCGAAGAATTGATGCAGCGCAACGATGCGCTGCGGCCGGGCAACGGAAGGGACAAGCGCAGCACTGCGTTGCGGCATCGACGGCTGAGTTGGTATCGCGCAGCTTGTCAGGTGACCGCCGAAGACAACTTCGGCATTGGCTCCGCCGTGCCGTCGCCAACCGAAGCAAGCTTCGCCCGTCGGAATCTTCCCACATCGATAAATGCTTGAAAAGCCGAACCCTTATGAGTTGGCACGCCTTGTGCTGTTGAATTGGCGACGGAGATCGCATGCCGATCGCATGCGCGTCCCGCATACGGCTGGCCAACGCATGGAGGACGAAATGCAGAATCCGCTCAGCGAATACAACCCGGAAATGGAAATGTTCGAGTCGGAGCAGTTCGAATGGTCCGGCGAGACGGAAGGCGAAGTGATCGGCGAGGGCGAGTTGATGGAGCTGGCCGCCGAACTTCTCGAGGTCAGGGACGAGCAGGAGCTCGACCGCTTCCTCGGCAACGTCTTCAAGAAGGTCAAGCAATTTGCGGGCTCTGCGGCAGGAAAGGCCGTTGGCGGAGTGTTGAAGGGCGTGCTGAAGAAGGCATTGCCGATTGCGGGAGGCGTCGCGGGCACGTTCTTCGGTGGACCGGTCGGCGCATCGATCGGCAGCAAACTGGGTTCGATGGCCTCCGGCCTGTTCGAGATGGAGCTTGAGGGCCTGAGCCAGGAAGATCGCGAGTTCGAGGCCGCGAAACAGTTCACGCGCTTCGCCGTCGATGCGGTGAACAACGCCGCCGCCGCTCCTGGCGGAAACCCGGTCGCTGTCGCGCGCTCCGCCGTCGCAGCGGCGGCACAGCGCTATGCGCCGGGACTTCTCGACGGCGCTTCGGCAACGGGACGACCGCAGTATGCGGGATATGGCCGGCCGCGCGCAGGGCGGTGGCGCCGTATCGGTCCGAACAAGATTCTCGTCGAGAATTGTTAGCAAAATGACCGGCGGTTGTTGCCAGCGCTGCGCGTCCAGGCGTGGCACGGAGGATATCATGCACGACATCGATCGTACGCAGCTTGAAGCAAGCATGGAGTATCAGGAGTACGAGTTTGCCGGAGAGTTGCAGGAAGTATTCAACGAGGGCGAACTGATGGAGCTCGCCGGCGAGCTTCTCGAAGTTCGCGACGAGCAGGAGCTCAACTATTTTCTGGGTGACCTTGTCCGCAAGGCGGGCGGGGCCATCGGTTCGGCAATCCGATCTCCGCTCGGGCAACAGCTCGGCGGCATCTTGAAATCGGCGGCGAGAAACGCGGCGCTGCAGGCTGTGCCGGTCGTCAGTGATGCCATCGGCACGCGCGTCGGCGGACGGCTCGGACCGGCGATCGCGAAGGGACTGACTGCATTTGGGACCACCGCGCTCGGCGAAGAGTACGAAGGCGTCAACCAGGAAGACCGCGAGTTCGAAGGCGCAAAGCAATTCGTCCAGCTTGCCGCAAACACGGTCAAGAATGCGGTTACGGCGCCCAGCAGTGACAACCCGCAGCAGGCCGCCAGATCCGCGCTCGTGACCGCCGCACGCGCAATCGCCCCTGGCCTGCTGAGCGGAGGAGCTGCGGCGTCGGCGGCCCCACGCCTCGGCCATGTCCGCCACAGCGGTGTCTGGTACCGGCGCGGCAACAAGATCATCCTGCAAGGTGCGTGAGCATGGCACTCGATCCCTACACACGAGCGATGCTGCTGCACGAGACGCGCGCCCTGATGGCGCGGCTCGCCAGGGTGAAGTCGTTCGCGCTGCAGGAAACGATGTTGCCCGCCGCTGCGCTGCTTCCATCTGCCCAATCGGCCATCGACAAATATCTCGTGGTCGGACGCCGCCAGCTTCGTCGGAATCTGCGCCAGTATCTAGGCTGGCTGCAGCATCCCATCAGCGACGTGGCGACGCCGGAAGAGGCGCAGCGGCGGTTCACCATGCTTCGGCTGAAGTTCAACGTGGTGCTGACGCAGTTTGACCTGTTCTCCGATGTCATCACGCAGCGGAGCGAGAACGAGATCGGGGTGTGGCTGGGCGGTCTCGACGTCGTCTCCGCCGACGCACTTGAGCTGCCGCCTTACTACACGGCGCCGCCGGTGATCTGCTACGTCGATCGCGACATTGGAGCTGCCATTCGCCGCGCGCGAACGCGGCTGCCGGGCGGCGGTATGAACCCGGTCGCCGTCATCCGGGTGCCGCGCGAGCGCATGGTCGGCACCGGCATTGCCTCGTCGCTGGTGCATGAGGTCGGACATCAGGCCGCGGCGCTACTCGATCTCGTCGGCTCGCTCCGGCCGATTCTCAAGGGGTTGCAGCGCGGATCGGTCGCAAGCCGGTTGCCATGGCAATTGTGGGAGCGGTGGATCTCGGAAATCGTCGCCGATTTCTGGTCGGTGGCTCGCGTGGGCGTCGCGTCGACCATCGGCCTCATGGGCGTGGTCAGCCTGCCCAGACCTTTCGTTTTCCGACTCAACGTCGACGATCCCCATCCGATGCCGTGGATACGCGTCAAGCTCAGTGCCGCGATGGGGGAGGCGCTCTACCCGCATCCGCAGTGGCAGCGCTTGGGCGCGCTGTGGGAGTCATACTATCCGCCGGTTGGGCTTGCGCTCGAGACGCAGACACTGCTCGCGCAATTGGTCGAGAGCATGCCGGCGTTCGTGTCGGTGCTGCTCCACCACCGCCCGAGGTCATTGTACGGGCGGTCGCTGCTCGAAGTGATGGATATTGCGCCACGGCAGCCGGCACGGCTCGCAGCGCTCTATCGCCGATGGGGCGCCAACCCGTCGGAAATGTATCGCGCACCGCCGACAATCGTGTTCGCCGTCATCGGCCAGGCGCGTGCCGACGGCGACATCAGCGCCGAAGACGAATCCGCGCTGCTGTCGAAATTGCTGACCTACTGGGCGCTCCGCGCCACCGTGAACACAACCGAACTCTGCGCAGCGGTTCCTGCCATGCGCAAAGCCGCAGCCTAGTGATTACCGATGGAGGATCAGATGACGAGTGAGACCAGCAGCAGCAGCGAACGCGGTCGAGTGGTGGGCTTCGTGACCGATACCGGCCCCGGAAATAAAACACTTGGCCCGGTGGTCGATGCGCGCGTCGATGTCTACGGGCCGTTCGAGGCGTCACCCAGGAGAACACCGGATGCCCCGCCGAGGTCGGCGCAGACGGACGTGACGGGGGGCTACACCATCGAAAACCTCGATCCTGGACACTATTGGGCGATATGTGAGGCGTTCACCCGAACGGGACGTCAGCCAAAGGGACATGCATTTCAGGTCGAGCCGGGAGGTTCAACGCGGCAGGATCTCCAGCTCGAGGTAGGCTTGCAGCTCTCCGCTACGATCCAGGCAGCAAGCGGCGATCGCGACAATGAGCTCGACACATCCAGCTTCGTGGAGGCGGGCACGCCGATCAAGCTTCGCGCGAACTATAGTCACGATCTGATGAAACAGACCCTGCTTAAGTTCGCGGCGAGCCAGGGAACTCTGATTCCGATTCCGAACTCTCCCGATGAGATGATGCTGATTACATCGGGCGTCAGCGGGGCGGTCGATCTTTGGGCCAATATCGCCGAGGCCAACAGCCCGAACATCACCGTTGCAACAAGTGTGATGGTGCTTCCCGCAAAGACCCAGCCAATCAGTGGCCAGATCGGTGTCACGCTGCAGCGTTCGGCTTCGATACCGACTCCTGACCTCGGACTATGGGCGGCGATCCGCACGCACGAGAAGGCGATCTCGTTCGGAGGCATCGGCACCGGAGTTGGCGGGCTGAAGGGCTATCAGGGTTTCATCGAGCAGGTCCTTTGCCGTGGCCCGAACGGGCTCGCGGTGCCGACCGATCCTTGCGAGCGCCATCCCGGCGTCGAACTGCTGGGGGAGAAATCGGCACTCGCCAAGCAACTCCCGCTGCACGGCATGGCTGCCTACGAGCTGCTCAAGACGGCGACGGAAATCTTCCTGTTGTGGAATTGCGGGGTCGCAATACGCACGGCCGATTCCTGGGGAAATCCGCTGACGACGGCCGAGGAGGAAAGCGCGCGCACCGGGCTTCCGGTAGGGCAGGTTATATCCATGCTCGCCAATTTCCTTGGCAGCAATCGTCTGCCCTATATCGAGCGGATCGTGCGTACGGCGTTCCCTGGCTATGTCAGCGGCAACAGCGTGTTCTGCACCAGTGTTTTGTCGCAACGCGTCGATTGCGTCTGCCTGATCGAGCTGATCTGGTCATACTGGCACGAGGAAGCGATGCTCGTGCAGTCGATGAATGCCATCAGCCGCCGTTTCCAGAACGTCCGCGGCATGGGTGACCGTGATCCGCTCGCGCATGTGACGATCGATCCGCTCCGGCCGTTGAACAATCTGCTCTGGGGCTATGTTCAGGACGAGCAGAACCGGCTGACGGTCAACCGGCGCGGAGCGGAATACGACCATGAATACGGTATCGCGCTGCGGGGGAAGGCCATCCAGGCTCTGCGTCCGGCAGACAGCCGCTCGAAATTCCTGGAGGGATTCCACAATCTCCTGCACCTGTGCAGCATCTTCTACAAGGAAGACAACGACACGACCGTTATCGCCGACGGCTTCCCGCTGCTCAATGCGTTGAAGGAGGTTCATCTCCTGCTGGCGCAGGGCGCGCACAACCAGTTCGGCGACTTGCCGTGGACCGCACGCGTCGAAATGCTGATGCAGCAATGGATGCTGGCGCGCCCGGAGATGCGCGACTTCCTGCAGAGCCGGCCGATGGTGCCCTATACCGAGGCGTGGATGCCGCAGGTTGACACCATGAAGACACTGCAGGGATGGACCGACGTCACCGTGACACATTTCCACGATCTCGCGGTGTTCGGAGAGCAGATCCTGCTGTCGGTCCGTTACGGCGACTGGATCGCCCTCAACGACGAGAACCACGCCAAGAACTGGGCGCGGTACTGGCGGCCGGAAATCCAGGGCTACATCCACGCCTATCGCACCGCCACCGGCATTGATCTCACCAATCCGGATACCGTCGACTACACCATGCCTGCCGTCCATCTGCAGAAGCGGCTGGCCCTGCAACGGACACGATGAGATGTGGCGGCCATGTTCGACTTCACTTCGGCGCTCTATCTCGGGCTGCGCCACCCAAGCCCGTCGCTGTTGCCCTGGATGGGGCTCACGACGGGCAAGCCCGCCGCCCTCGAACCGCCACCGGGCAGCGTCGCGACGGCTGGAAATTTCGCGGCGCTTGTCGGCTGCGAACGCGCGACGCCGCTTGCCTCGACGCTGCATCTCTTTTGGGACCTTTTCGGATGGCTCGCACGAGATCGAGTGAGGATCTACATGGATAGCGGTACTTATGCCGTAGCAAAATGGGGCGTCGAGCGGGTCGCGGCGCGCGGAGTGGCCGTGCGCACGTTTGCCCACCATGACGTTGCAGGATTGCGCGCGCTGCTGCAGGGCGACCTCCGGGCAAACGACCGCGCCATCGTTGTCGCCGACGGCTTCTGTCCGAACTGCGGTCGGCCCGCGCCGATCGGCGAATTCTTGCAATGCGTTGAACCTCGCGGCGGCTACGTCGTGCTCGACGATACCCAGGCGCTGGGCGTGCTTGGAACGCTGGGTGGCGGTTCGCTGCGATGGCATGGTATCAGGTCGCCTGACGTCATTGTTGGCAGCTCGCTCGCAAAGGGGTTTGGCGCACCGATGGCGATGCTTGCAGGCAACGCCGACGTCATCCGGCAATTCGAAGAGCAGAGCCAGACCCGCATCCACTGCAGCCCTCCGTCGCTCGCGGCCCTGCATGCCGCGGACCATGCACTGTCGATCAATCGCGTGCAGGGCGATCGTTTGCGACACCGTCTGGCGCAACTGATACGGCGATTCCAGGCGGGGCTGGCTTCGATCGGCCTCGCCGCCGATGGCGGTCTGTTTCCGGTGCAGACGGTGCGGCCGTCGGGCCTTTCGGCGGAAAGCCTGCACCAGCGTTTGCGTCACGCCGGCATCCAGACCGTTCTGATGCGACATTGCCGCGACATCAGCCTACGCGTCGCGTTTCTCATCACGGCGCTGCACCGACATTCCGACATCGACTACGCAGTCAGCCAGATCGCGCGAGCTATCTCGCGTGCTTATTCCACCCATCAACCGACGGGGAGGGTATCATGACATCGTATTTCGAGTTCGAGGCCATCCCGGAGATCGGCGAATTTCCGGCGCAAGAGTTCGAAGAGGAGCTTGCTGAAGGCGAAATCGAACAGGAATACGCTCGCCGCAGATGGGGTGCAGGGAGAGCGCCGTCGCGATATGTGCGAGGGCGGCGGCCTTCGCGGCCACCGATCAAGCCAAGGCGGTCCTGGCCGAGACCGCCATTCGGGCGGCGGCGCCGACCGCCCTATGAGGACGTGCCGCCGTCATTCCCTGTCATTCCATGGCGCGGATCGATTGCCTACGCTGAACCGCCCGTCGTGCTGCAGGACGAGCCGCCCCCGGCCGCTCCCGCGATGGACGAGCCGCAGGATCAACCCGCCTCCGGCGCACCTGACACCGCCGACGCGCAAGCCGACGCGCCGGCCGCGGACACAGAGACCTTCGAGTACGAGAGCGCCTTCGAGACCGGCAACGAATGGGAGTTCGGCGAATTCGAACTGACCGGGGAGGTGCCGTCAAACCGGTATGTGAGGGATTTTTCCGGACCCGCCGCGGAATGCGTGGCAGCGTTGCGGACAGCAGGGAAGACCAAGGCCCAGGCGCTCGCCATCATCAATGCCCAGATTGACACGGCAATCAAGATGCTGCGCACGGCGGCCAGCAAATTGAAGCAGGGCGGCCGGTCGGCCGCGACGCGACAGACGTTCCTCAAGATCTTCAGGGTGACGCCTGAGTTCACACCGACATGGCTGAAACAGACCGCGGAGATCAAAGATCGCGGCGACGTTGTCGCGGTCCGTTGCAAGCGCGTGGCAGATCTATTGGCCAGCGGCAGACTGAAGCTATTCTGTCAGATCAATTCGACGAATTGTCCGGATTGCGGCAACGACAATAGCGACTTTGCCTGCTCGAGCTGGGGGCAGGAGAGCCGGGTGCCCGGCCGGAGCAACGTGATCTGCCTCGGAAACGCGTTTTGGCGGGACATGAAAGCTGGCCGGACCTCCTCGCTGTTGGCCACGCTGATGCATGAGCCTTTCCACATCTACTTCGGCCGCTACGTCACCGAGCATGTGGCGGACCGCGGAAAGTTCGGCGGCATTAATTGCATCGTGCGCTTCGTCTTCGAAGCCAACGGACGCAATGCACCCGATCGCGTCAACCAACGCTGCACGGCGATGGCCGTCAGGAAAGAACTGGAAGCGGAATCGCCCTTCGGCGAATTTGAAACGCTCGAGTTCGAGGCTCCGGCCGCCATGGAGTTTGAGACGGCTGTTCGGATGCCGTCGCCGGGGGCTGTCCCCTGTCCAGGTTTGAAACTACCCGAGGTGATCGACAAGTTCGAGTTTGATCGCGACAGGCTCCTGCCGCCCCACCTTGCGTTGCTCCAGCGCATTGCCCAATGCATCGTGGCGACGCAGAGCACGGGACGGCCGGTGCGTCAGGTGCGCGTCGTCGGCCACACCGATCCCGTTGGAGACGACGCCTACAATCTGGCGCTGGGGCGTCGGCGCGCCGAGCAGGTCAAGCTCGGTCTGCAGAAGGCGATCGAAGGCTTACGTCCGGTGCTCGCGGGGCGCATCGATATCCGCGTCGAAACCGCGGGGGAGGGGCAACCGATTGCCGGGAACGCCGCCGCGAGCCGTCGCGTCGAGATTTTCGTCGAAATCCCATTCCCCGTGCGACCCCCGCCGCCGCCCCGGCCAAGGGTGACCACCATTCCGCGACAGTGCAGGTTCCGCTCGACCGTGCACGGGCTCAAGTTCGTCAACTCATTCGCCCTGCCATCTGCGATCACAACACCGCTTTCCCGGCTCGGCATTCCGATCGGCTCGGGCGGTTACGGGTTATGCGGGGGAATGTCGTCATTGGTCGGCGATCATTTCACCTTCGGCGTCCCGATCCCGGCCACGACGAGCATTCCGGCAACAGGAAGTGCTCTGCATACCAAGCTGGTCTCGCGTCAACTTGACTCGCTCAACCTCAACCTGTCCTCGATCGGGCCAGGTTTCGGTGCTCCGGTGCTGAAGTTCTTCGATTGGATGGGGCGTCCAACTTCGGGCGCCCCCAACAGCACCGCGGCGCTGACAACGCTCGAGCTTGCCCGGGTGATCGCGCGGCTTCGGCGCGGACAGGTCGTGGTGATCGGGCTGGTGCTGGTTGACCGGACGGGTTCGCTGACGGAGAACCACCAGGTGCTCGTCCACTGCGCGACCCTGAAAGCACCGGGACTGATTGAGCTCCACATCTACGATCCGAACTTCCCGATGCGCAATGACATCCGGATCGAGGTGAAGACGGTCAGCCGCGAAACGACGCCAACGGAGCTTGTGGGTAGCACACGGCGACCCATTCGAGGCTTCTTCGTCATGCCGTTCACGCCGCAGCGACCTTGATCGGATCGCCGCGATGGGCATGGCGCTCACCGCGGCGGCCGCCTCGACTGCAGTGCGACGAGGATCGTGCCGTGATTATCGATTGCCATTGTCACGCAGGAAAGGGCGATGGGCTGACCGGTCCGTGGGATACGGCGGCGCCGCTCGGAAAGTATCTGCGCTGGGCGCAGCGGGCAGGGATCATCCGCACTGCGATCTTCGCCGCATTCCACTCCGACTATGCGATCGCAAACCGTGAGGTCGCGCGAATCGTGGCAAGCCGGCCAGACCGGTTCTACGGATTGGCCTTCGTTCACGCCGCCCGCGACCGCGGACGCATCGGACAGATGGTCAAGGTCGCGATCGAGCAGTACGGATTCGTCGGCATCAAGGTGCATCGATACGATGCGCGTCTGTCACGCGAAATCTGCGACGTGGCACGCGCGTTTTCGGTTCCAATCCTCTACGATCCGGTCGGCGAGGTTTCGATCGTCGAACTCGTAGCCACCGAATATCCGGATGTCGCATTCATCATCCCGCACATGGGAAGCTTCTCCGACGACTGGCGCGCGCAGCACAGCCTGATCGATTACCTGGCGCGGCATCCCAATATTTTCACCGATACATCCGGCGTGCGGCGCTTCGAGCTGCTTGAGCAGGCGGTGCAGAGGGCTGGCGCGCGCAAGATCCTGTTCGGATCCGACGGGCCTTGGCTTCACCCCGGAGTAGAACTGGAGAAAGTGCGGCTGCTCGGTCTGTCTCCGGCGGACCTGAAACTGGTGCTCGGCGGCAATTTCCTGAGACTAATCTCGGGACGACGACCTCAGCGGCCCGCCCTGCCTGAGATGACCACCGTCGAAGCTGCTCCGTTGCAGGTCGCGTACCGGGATCCTTGGGGCATCGATCACTCCGAGAGCTGACCACCGTCGCCGTTCCGATGGCGCTTGGCTGCGCGGCGCATCTGCAATGCGCGGTCCGTGACGCCGAGCCGGCGTGCTGCATCGCGCAGGCTTCCATTGCCTTTTTCCACCGCGATACGCGTTGCGGCATCGGCGGCAGCCTGGCTGATCTCCTTCAGGCCGACTCCAAGCGAGAGGGCATGGGCAATGGAGCGCTCGAATTCCGGAAGCCGCCAGTTGTCCTTCGAAGGGATCTCCGTCGGATGCTCGTCGTCAGGCAGATCGCCAATCGTAATGGGGCCGGGCCCTACGTGCCGGCTGCAGATGCGTACGATCAGCTGGCGTAGATCGCGGACGTTGCCGGGATAGGGACGCTGGAGCAGATATTCCCGCACCGGAGGGTCGAAATCCGCCACCGAGAGATCGGGCAGCAGGGCACGCAGGAAATGGCACGCTAGCGGCAGAACGTCTTCATGCCGTTCCCGCAGCGGAGGGAGGCGGAAGATCCATCCGCCAATGCGGTGATACAGGTCGTGGCGGAACTGACCGTTCGAAATGCTTTGCAAAAGGTCCCTGTTGGTCGCCGACACCAGGCGGAAGTCGCTGCGCCGCCAAGTGTTGCTGCCGACCCGCTTGTAGGTCCCTTCCTGAACGACTCGCAAAAGCTGTGCCTGCATGGCGGGAGACAGCTCGCCCACTTCGTCAAGGAACAAGGTGCCGCCATTCGCCTCCTCGAAGGCGCCGTCACGGGTGCCAACAGCGCCGGTAAACGCACCTCGTTCGTGCCCAAAGAACTCGCTGCCTGAGAGTTCCGGCACGAGCGTGCTGCAGTCGACGGTCACGAGATCGTTGCGCGAAGCCCTCGGATCGAGCTCATGAACGAGCCGGCCGACCATCTCCTTCCCGGTGCCGCTCTCGCCGATCAGCAGCACCGCGGCATTGGTGAAGCGCCCGACCTCCACGATCTGGCGCAACGTCGCCTGCCAGGCTGGGCTCTCTCCGACGAGCTTCTTCACGGACGGAGCCTGGATCAATTCATCGACAACATGCCACCGATCGAAACGCGCTTTGACCGTTTGGGCCATTTCAGGCCCCGACGACCGGAGAAGCACGTCCGACGCTCCCGCCAGCCGCAGCTGCCAGGCTTGCGCGCTGTCTATTTGAACTCCGGCGATGGGAACCGCCAGCACGCGCTTTGCCTTGTTGCTGCTGACTTCGCGCACGAGTTCGTAGAGTTCGTCATCAATGTGCGAGAAGCAGATGATCCCATCGTCTGCCGGCGCAGCAAAATCCAGCGATTGGGTTGCCACCCCGCCATCGGACAGCCAGTCGAGCATGGCCTTCCTGGCGAGCGCGTCCTTTGAACCACAAAAGTATATCCAAGGCTCCCGGTGCATGAGGCTTCCCCAACATGACCGCGCAGCACAAATAATCGATATGGCCCCGTCAAATAATCTTGGTCCGCCGACGGCGAGGCGGCCTCAATGCAGACAGCGATACTAACGGAGTTACCGCGTCCTGCAACTAAAGTTAACAATCAAAATATCGTACAATGTGAGGGTGAAGGTGTCTTTTGCTGGGGACGGCGAGAAAGCACCCGATCTAACAGTTAGTTACATCAAAGTTTCGCGAGACAATCGAACCAGCGAACCAGCGAAACGGCGCAACGGCGCAACGGCCCTAGCGACATATATTCGCATGCAACTTATATTTAGTATCTTTGATGAATGCAACCAGCGTGGATTTTGCGGGATCCCGTCTTGTTGTCTTGTCGCCAGCAAGGCTGGGCTTCAGGTATCAAGGCGAACGCACTGGTGGATGCGATCGGCCAATCGGCCCGTGCCGGAGCATGATCCGGAAAATGGCTGCCGGCTTTCCGAAAAGATCAGGATCTAATTGTTCGGGGCATCCGAAAACGCGGTTTCGATCACATCGCCGATCGGCTGCCAGGTCTTGCCGTCGAACTGGATCAAGCGCATCTGCCTGATTGGTCGAAAGTTGCTCTCGCTGGTGTTGATCTTGATGCCAGGCAATAGCGCGGAAGATGCAAAATCCTTCAGGGATGCCGCCTGACGCATCACGTTCTCGCGGGAGAGATCGTCACCACATTGTCTGAGCACCTGCGCAAGCGTCTCAGCCGCGGCGTAGCCGTAAAGGGCGGCACTGCTGTCCTTGTCTCCGGTCGGGTAATATTTGTCCATGAAGGATTGCCAGTCCCTGATCGCCGGATCGTCCTTCCACGCCGGATCGCTCGGATCCTTCAGGAAAGAGGCTGAGATCGCGCCGACGGAGTTCTCCACGCCCGCCGGCTTCAACGCGGTGCCTATTGCGGCAGCCTCATCGTTGAGAAGGAAGACCGGATGTCATTTGAAATCCGCAGCCAAACGGATCACTTGTGAGGCGGTGGTAGGCACACCTGCAAAAACCAGAATTTCACCGCCCGATCGCTTCAGGATCGAGACATGCCCGTCGATATGGGCATCCGCAATATCAAAGGCGACGCCGACGATGATCAGGCGCGTCAAGTCGCCGAGCCCGTCCTGGATTCCCCTATAGAGCTCGCGGCCGAACTGATCGTTCTGCCAAAGAACCACGATTTTGCGCTGCGGATAGAAGGCCTGGATGTAGTTGGCGTAGACGCGACCTTCGGCGCGGAACGATGGCTGCCAGCCCATCGTCCACGGAAATGTCTTGGGGTCACTCAATTCCTCGGCGCCGGAGGCCACGAACAGCTGGGGAATTTTCCTTTCGTTCAGATAGCGCCGCACCGCGAGGTTGCCGGGCGTTCCGAATGAGCCGAACATCAACAGGACGTTTTCCCGCTCGACCAATCCGCGCGTGAGATCAAGTGCGACTGTCGGATCGGAATTGTCATCGCGGGAAATGAAGCGCACCTTGCGGCCGTTGATCCCGCCGCGCTCGTTGATCATGTCGAAATAGGCCGCCTCAGCCTTTCCGATCGCCGCGAATTCCGCCAACGGCCCGGTATAGGGCATGAGGTTGCCGATCCGGATTTCGCTGTCCGTCGAGGAATCTTCGGAACGTTGCAGAGACATCGCACTGAGCGATGTCAGTGCGATCGCGAGAACGAGCAGCATCCGGCCTGCTACGTTCATCTGCAGTGCCTCCATCTATCGACCGTGTTGAGCTTGACCCGGGTCGAAGGAAGTCATCTGTCGGCGAGGTGAGCCAAAGAGGATTCGATCATCCTAATTGGTGCATTTTGAGGCGCTGATGGTTATCCATTCGGAATTCCCGTTCGCCTGCTGCTCGCCGGCGAGATGATAAAGCGAGATAGTTCAATATGTTAGCCCATCGATTTAATATGTTAGCGCATCGAAAGGCATCATCTCGCCAGGTCAGTTTGCTCAAGCAGAAGCGCCGCGGGTCGCCGGTTCAAGAACATTGATGTTGTCTTTTGCTCCTGCGACCGTGACACGGGTGCTGACGGGACAAGGTCCGCCATCCTGCGGTGGCAGGCTAATGGCCGCGCGCAGCCCCTTCTGCTCATTGATCAATGTGATATCTCCGCCGTGGTGGCGGACTATCGTTCGCGCAATAGACAGACCGAGACCGACGCCTCCAGTTTCGCGGTTCCGCGAATTCTCCATCCGAAAGAAAGGCGTGAAAACCTGCTCCTTGGCGCTGTCGGGGATACCGGGTCCATCATCCGAGACGATGATTTCGATGCCATCTGCTCGCCTCTCCACAGCGACCCGCGCCCGCTCGCCGTAACGGACGGCATTTTCGACGAGGTTACGGCACGCGCGGCGCAGCGCATCTGGTCGGCAGCTGTAGCTGATCTTCGCCCCCTCGGAAAACGACACATCGTAACCGAGTTCGGCGAGATCGTCGCAGAGACTTTCCACAAGCGCTGAGAGGTCCACCGTACGCGTAGCTTCTGCGGTGGCATCCTCGCGGGCGAATGCGAGGGTTGCCTCCGTCATTGTCTGGATCTCTGAAATTGTGGAGAGCATTTTCTCCCGCACTTCCTGATCGGGTACGAATTCTGCGCGCAAACGAAGCGAGGTCAGGGGCGTGCGCAGATCATGGCCGATGGCAGCCAGCATTCTGGTTCGATCGTCGACGAAGCGATGCAAGCGCGCCTGCATGCGGTTGAATGCCTCGGCCGTGCGTCGGATATCGTCGGGGCCGGTTTCCGGCAGCGGTACGATCTCCTGACCGCGACCAAGGGCTTCGGCCGCTTCGGCGAGACGACGCAATGGCTGCGCGATGCCGCGCGCGGCGAATACTGCAATGATCGACAGCAATAATGCCGACAGGCCGAGCGTGACGGTGGATTGGGAGGTCCAGAAGCCGTCTTGCGCGGGTTTGGCAAATGCAGTGTTCAGCCATGCGCCGTCCGCCAGCTGAACGGCCAAACCCATGCCGGTGGCGTCATCGAGATAAAGAAACTTCGCCGGCCGCGACAGCGGCCAAGCTTCGGGCTTTAGATCGATCCATTGCGAGGAGGTGGCGCTGCTACTGCTGGCAGTATTTCGAGCGAAGTCCAGTTTCACCTCGGGCGCGCTGTGGCCGGGAAAGGATACGCGCGGCAATGGCTGTGCCAGACGCTCCCACGCCTCCTCCCGCCATGCGGGGGCATCCTTCAGACCGCTGGTCGATATCCAATATCTCGCTGAACTGGTGTTGCTCGCGTTCAGGATATCCGTCTGAAGCGCCGGAGGCGTCGCCTCCAGGACCCGGGCGAGCGAGGCGCACCGGCTGAATATCTCGCCCTTGGCGGCCTTCCGAATCGCCTGCCCGTGCTCATCCCAGGAAATGAAGAACACGACTGCTTGTGACAACACGAGGGACAGCAGCGTGAAACAGATGAAGCGGGCCGCCAGGCTGCGCTTCCATAAGCCCATCATGGCCGTTCGACCTCTGCGACGAGGCTGTATCCACCGCCCCAGTGAGTCTTGATCAAGGCTGGTACCTTCGGGTCGGCCTCGATCTTCTTCCGCAAGCGACTGACCTGATTGTCGATGCTCCGATCGAACGGATCGGCATCTCGGCCGACCGTCAGGTCGAGGAGCTGATTGCGGCTGAGCACCAGACCGGGATGATCGACAAAGGCGCACAGGAGGCGGAACTCCGCCGTGCTGAGCGGCACAGCAACGCCATCATGTCCCACCAGCTCACGCCGGCTGACGTCAAAGGTCCACCGATCGAAACGTACGATCTTGGTCGCGAGCCGACCTTTCTGTGGCGGCAGGCTTTGGACTCGGCGAAGCACCGCCTTGATACGGGCGAGGAGTTCGCGCGGATTGAATGGCTTGCACACGTAGTCATCGGCGCCCATTTCGAGGCCGACGATCCGATCGGTCTGCTCCACCATGGCAGTCAACAGGATGACGGGAAGGTCGGTGGTGCTGCGGAGATGGCGACAGAGGGACAATCCGTCTTCGCCTGGCATCATGATGTCAAGAACCACGAGGTCAAAAGCACTTCGTTCGAGCAAATGGCGAAGTGCGACAGCACTCTCCGCGAGGCTGATGCGGTAGCCATGCTGCATCAAGTATTTGCCGACCAGATCGCGGATGTCACGATGATCATCCACGACGGCGATGTGCGGTGCGCAGTCCATCTAGTTGCTCCGTTCCCCATCATACCGAAGTCCTGCGCCCAACCCATCGGAAAAGTGTAACAGAATGTATTGGTCGCATAGGATCGACTGAAATCAGATGCGTGCGGCATAGCGTCCCCGACGGCATCGTGGCGTCAGATCACGATCACAAGTGCCGCCCTGTTCTGAGCTGAAACGTCCCGATGGCGGGTTCCCATCTCCGTTGAGACATTCCAGGCACAAGCAGTTGCAGGAGCCTTGAACCTGTCGCGAACATTGCGATGCAGTGTTCCTGAGACAGATCGCGACAATTGTCGGTAGCGGTCGGCAAAGTTCTGCGACAACCGGACCCCATCGTGCGCCCGTTCAACGAAGCAGGAGCGCTACATGTGCGATGCGATGGATGCCGTTTCTCGCAGGGCAGTTCCGGAGAACTCGAGTGGCCCATCAGCCGAGGGCGACGAAGATCACGCCAGTTGGAGGAGGCTATCCCTTTGGAGAGCCGCATTTCGGATAAGCTGCCTGCTTGTCTTCATGTTGCGGAATACGTCCACCTCGGCCGCGCCCCTTGATCTGACCTATGGCGCAGGTAGCATGGCAGTTTCGCGCCTTGTGACGGAGAGCGACTGTTTGAGGTCCGAGCAGAATCTCAAGTTCGTGTGCGGAGGTGACCGACTTTACTTCGGCCCGTTTCGATGAGGCCAAGCGAACGCTTTTGGGCACTCGCGGCCTATCGCTGCCGTGTTTACTGACTATGTTGGTAATACCGAAGGGCGGCTGAACGTCGATCGCAATCCCGGAAAAGGTTCACATGAAACCGCATGTTATCTGCCTCATGGCTTCCAGTGTGGACGGTCGGACGTTGTCGAGCCGGTGGCGGCCCAAGGGCGCAGCCGGTAACCTCTTCGAGCGCGTGCACGACGAACTTGCCGGCGACGCCTGGCTCGTCGGCCGCGTTACCGGCCAGGAATTCGCCAAGGGCAAGCCATACCCTGCGTCCACGAAAGAGACGTTCCCGCGTACATCCTGGTTCGTCCGACGTGACGCGGGTGTCCCTGGTGTGATCCTCGACGCCCACGGCAAGATCGCGTGGGGCCGGGCGGACATCGGCGGTGATCCGATTGTGGTTGTCCTATCAGAAACGGTGTCCGATGCACACCTGGCCGGTCTGCGCAGCGAGGGAGTATCCTATATCTTCGCAGGAAAGTCCCAGATCGACCTGGCGCTCACGCTGGAAATACTCAATCGTGAACTCGGCGTGAAGCGGCTGCTGCTCGAAGGAGGGGGAGGGACCAACGGTGCCTTTCTCCGCGCGGGCTTGGTTGAGGAGTTGAGCCTGGTTCTCTGTCCGGCCGTTGATGGCGCGAAGGGCGCGCCGAGCGTGTTCGATTCCGCCCAGGAAGAGGCCGACCAGCGCGCCCCTGTCGAGGCGATGACGCTGGAGAGCAGTCAGCAATTGGAAGGCGGCGCGATGTGGCTCCGCTACCGGATCCAGAACGCGGATCGCTAACGCTCCCAGCATGGACACTCCGCAATCAGATATCATCGTCGTTGGTGCGGGCGCCGCGGGCCTTATGGCCGCCCGCGAGCTGGGACGCGCGGGCAAGAAGGTGACGATACTGGAAGCGCGCGACCGCTGTGGCGGGCGCATTTATTCGCTTTCGACCGAGGAGTTCGGATATCCGGCGGAAGGCGGCGCTGAATTCGTCCACGGCGAGGCACCTGTGACGCACGCATTGTTGCGCGAGGCCGGGCTTTCGCTGGTGCCAGTTCATGGGACGCGATGGAATGCGGAGCACGGCGCGTTTTCGCGAGACGAGGCGCCGGATCTCGGTGCTGATCGCCTTGGCCAGGCCCTGGCGGACTTGAAGACCGACGTCACCGTCGCCGATTTTCTGGAGCGACACTTTGCCGGCCCCGAGCACAGTCGATTGCGGCATTCCATTGTGAGGAGGGTCGAAGGCTATGACGCGGCCGATCCGGCCTTGGCGAGCACCTTGGCGCTTCGCGATGAATGGATGAACAGAGAGCCGAGCCCGCAGGCCCGCATCGCCGGAGGCTATGGTGCCTTGATCGCCTATCTGGCGGCTGAATGCCGGAGGCAAGCCGCCGTTATTCACCTGAACTCCGCGGTCAGGGCGATCGAAGCGGCTGATGGGCGCGCGTTGGTCCATTGCGCCAACGGCGAAAAGTACGCCGGCGACAGGGTCATTCTCACGGTACCTCTTCCTGTTCTGCAGGAGATTGTGCTTCCGCATGCGGTAGGTGAGAAGTTTGCAGCCGCGGCGAACATCGGCTTCGGCAGTGTCATAAAGATCCTGCTTCGTTTCAAGACGCAGTGGTGGACAAGCGGCAAGGGGAGGAACCTGGCCGACCTGTTATTTCTGCTATCCGACCAGACGGTTCCGGTCTGGTGGACGCAGTGTTCGACTGAGCGTCCCGTGCTGACCGGCTGGGTCGCTGGTCCGAACACGACAGGCTTGGCTCACCTCGACGAAAACAAACTGATCGAAACAGGGCTCGCCTCGCTTGCCGATATGTTCGGACTTTCTCCCAAGAACCTGACGCTGGACCTCGTCGCGGCGAGAGCAATCAACTGGGGGCACGATCCGTTTGCGCGCGGAGCATATTCATACGCCACGCCCCGAACGCGCGAGGCGCAGTCGGTGCTCACGAGCTCAGATGGCGCTGCGGTGCTCCTCTCCGGCGAGGCGCTCTATCGCGGACGGGACATGGGCACTGTGGAGGCGGCGCTGGCCAGCGGCCTGGAGACGGCGCGGACCATCATCGCCGCTGATCAGATCTGATGCCGCGTCACTCGCCCGTCACGCGCCAGATCACATCACCAACATCGTCCGCCACCAAAACAGAACCGTCGGGGCCGAGCGTGACTCCGACCGGTCGTCCGTAGGATTCCCGCTCATCCGGTGCAAGGAAACCGCTCAAGATGTCCCGCGGCGGGCCGGACGGGCGCCCGTTCTCGAAGGGCACGAACACGACCTTGTAGCCGCTCAGCGTGCTGCGATTCCACGAGCCATGTTGGCCGATTGCCATGCCATCGGGAAAGCCCGGAAGCGTGCCGGCCGGCAACCAGCATAGACCCAGCGATGCCGTGTGCCCGCCAAGCGCGTAGTCCGGCGTGATGGCCGTTGCCACCAACGCCGGATCCTGCGGGACACGATCGTCAACCGTCTGCCCCCAATAGCAATAAGGCCAGCCGTAGAAACCGCCGTCGCGGACCGAGGTCAGATAATCGGGAGGCGTCTCGTCGCCGATCCCATCGCGCTCATTGACGACCGTCCACAGTGCGCCGGTCTTCGGCTCCCATGCGAGGCCCACGGGGTTGCGCAGGCCGCTCGCAAAGATGCGGCTGTTGCCGCTCGCAAGATCGAGCTCATAGACGCAGGCGCGCCCTCGCTCGACCTCCATGCCGTTCTCGGCGATGTTGCTGAGCGAGCCGACCCCGACATAGAGCTTCTTGCCGTCGGGGCTCGCCAGCAGGCTTCGCGTCCAATGCCCGGCAGGCTTGAACTCGACAAGTTTGCGCCCCTCGGCGGTGATGCGGCTCGCGTCCGTCGCATAGGGAAACGCCACGACGCCGTCGGTGTTGCCGACATAGAACATGTTGCCTACCAGCGCCATGCCGAATGGCTGGTTCAGCCTCTCCATGAATGTCTCTCGTATTTCTGCGACGCCATCGCCGTCACGATCGCGCAACAGCGTAATACGGTTCGCGCTGACGCCAAGTGCATTGGCTCGTCTCATCGTCGCCTGCATCGCATAATGGAATACGCTCCTGGGAGGGCCCGCCACCTGCGTCGCCTCGGCAATGAGCACGTCGCCATTCGGCAGCACGTCGATCCAGCGCGGATGGTCCAGGCCGGCCGCAAATGCGTTGACCTTCAGCCCCCGTCCCGCCACCGGCTTTTGCCCGCCGGTCCAGCCCCTGGCCGTCGGCATCTTGAGCGTCGGGATCGCGCCTTGAGACTTGGCTGACGGAATCTGCGGATCATTGCCCCATGCCGGCTTGGGCGCCACCCCTTGCGACCGACGCCACAAAAGCGCAGCAGCGCCGACCAGCGCGACGAAGCGCGCAAAGAAGCTGGAAAAATTCATCGAGATTCCCTGTTGTTGCCATGGCCTGAACAGCAGCGCGAAAGCGGACCTCGCCGGAGGTCTGTGTCGGGCGAAGTGCAGACGTCGTGGTCCATCCTAGTCGGGGCCGGAGCTTCCACTATCCTGCATCCGCGCGCGCCATGCACGCGCCTTTTCGGTGGTATCTTCGACGAACGTATTTTTTCCGGTCCGGTAGGCTGCTATGTCGTCTATCGACGAGGTGGCGAGGGCGCGCTTGATGTTGGCGTAGGCTTGCGCGGCTTCAGGATGCGCGCGCAGATAATCGCGGAAGACCAGAAGCGTTTCCCAGCGCGGATGAGACGGCTCCATCAAGTGCACATGGTGAGTCCACGGCCCAGGCGGGCCCTTTCGGAAGAACAATTCACCGGGAAGCCAAGATGCGTAGTCTGGTATGTAAATATACCCCAGCTCTTTGATAGGCTCGATGCATCGTTCCTTCGCCTCTTCAAGGCTCGGCACGCCAACCAGCAGGTCGATAATGGGCTTTGAGGGGAGACCAGGAACCGCTGTGCTGCCCATATGCTCAATGGCCAAAACGAATGAGCCAAGAGCCTTTCTAATCCTGTTTCTTTCTTGCTCGAACAACGTAGGCCAGTTCGGATCATAGTCGGCGACAACAATCGAACCGGCTCCATATTTCTCCATCGTCTCCCCCTGATTGCTCGACGTGAAGCTGTATCACGGAGGTAGCGGCCGAGGCGTCACGACCGGGTTATCGTGCGACCATGCTGAAGTCCGCAACGGGGCAAAACCGGCAATGCTCTGATCGAGCAGAAGATTCTGCTTAGCTCCCAAAAGTCGGCATCTAGGACTGAACTCAAATGAGACAAATAAGTGATTGATAGTAAATGCAAACTCTCCGTCGTCCCCATGATGGATTGGAGCGAGCGTTAAAGGTTTTCAAATGGTTAGAGGGCCGCGTGTGCACGACGTGTGCACCGGGAGATCAAAAAAAATCTCACCACAGCCAACGTGAGCAGGCTTGTGGCGCTATGTGCAGGATCTGAATTTCCGAGGGCAGGAGGCGGGCGAGTGCTTACGTGCAGTCTCAGCTGTTCGACGCGGAATGATCGAAATCGTGGGTTAGACTCCCACTCTCTCCGCCAGAGTTGCCATATCTTATTGATTCTAAAATGTTTTTCGAGTTTGCTCCTCGGGTTCATCTCCAAAATCTGCGCTATTTCCGTCCGTTATCTTCACGCCACGAGATACAGCGCGCAGATCAACTGATCCATATCGATCCGATGCACGTCGTAAAATTGGATATCAGGGCGCGCAAAACGGACTGTCTGAGAGCCGATCGATGCCGCTTTCGTACTCTCAGTGGCGGCGAACGCTGCGAACCTTACCGTAGGTTCGACTCCTGCGGCATCATCCGGCGCTACCTTACGCCGAGGCACCGCGCGTCATGGCTGATCTCTCGTCAGCAGGCGGCATCGCGGCATCGATGCTCTACTTCCTGATCTTAACGGCGTGCCGCACCAACGAGGTGGTAGACGCATGCTGGCCCGAGATTGATCGGCCCTCATCGACGTGGAAGATTCCCGGCGAACGCATGAAGATGCATCAGGACCATGTCGTGCCGCTTTCAGAGCCAGCACTCGCGATCCTCGATAAGATGCGTGATAGCTCCGAGGGTGCGTTGATTTTCCCTAACCTCGACGATGGACCGTTTTCAGAGAATGCCATGCTCGCGGTACTGAACCGCCTTGGCTACGGTCACGTTACCGTCCATGGATTCCGCTCAACCTTCGCAACTTGGGCCGAGGAATGCACAGACTATCCTGATGGTGTTCGCGAGGCAGCGCTCGCACACAAGTACAAATCAGAGACCACGGCAGCCTATCAGCGCGGGCGAAAGCTCGAGAAGCGACGCATCCTCATGAACGATTGGGCGCAATTTCTCGAAGGGTCAAATGTCGTCCGCTTCGATAAGCCGGTTAGTCAATTTTAGACAACTCTGCCTGCGTTCAGCCGATGCCGATCCAAGGCTCTGCCTTGCCGGCGGTCTCGAGTTGGAGATGATTTTCGAGGTAGTTGATCGTCCACCTGAGCAGGCGTGCTCCTCTACCCAAAGAAATCGAGGCTGTGGACCGAACAGAGCACGAAGTCGTGCGAGCCGGCATCCGATAATGCACACGGTCCCGTGAGTGCTTTGACTCGAAAAGTCGGTCTGGCATGCTCAGAGACATCCGGGAACAACAGGATGCATCATATATGTCCAGCGCTGTGTCTATCACGTTTGACGCCCCGCTCGTAGCGTCGCCGAAGCAGGCAATGAGGGCTATCCAAGTCTCACGCAAAAAACTATACGAGCTTATCAACACGGGCGAGTTGCAGAGTTATACCGAAGGCAAATCGCGACGCATCATAGTCAAATCGATCAACGACTACATCGAGCGCCGGCTAGCAGCGGAAGCGGTTCGGCGCGGCCGCGCGGCTCCCGATGGATGATCAATCTCGTCGGTAGAGGGCCAAGGGGTGGCCACAGCCGAACCTGCTACCGGATCGTTATGAGCGGCAGAATAGCGATCAGCTTCGCTGAATTTCCTATGTTTTCGTTCGATTTCGATCGCGTTCGTTGCGCTTCGTTCATGCCGTTTCTGGTGCGAAACTGGTGCGGTTGCCCAACTCTCCGTTCGGAGGATATGGACCATCGCGTCGGGGCTCCCTAGCTAGTCACCTACAAAATCGCTTGCGAGGTTTACCCATTTCAGGCGGCTGGATCCGCATGCCTAGAGGGCATCGGCCTCTTGCGTTGCAATTCGATTCCTCCGACGCCCGCGGTTCGATTCCGACTGCACTTGCCGCCAACCAGATGCTGGAATTGTCTTGCACTTCCAGCGCCGCAAGCTGTCCCTGGCCGGAATCCTAGAAGACCACCAAGCAGCTGATAAACCGCAGTTTTGTGGTTACTAAGAACCGAGAATACCATCAGGCATACCAAGTCGACGTTTCACAATTTCGGTTCGAATCCGCTTCGGGCTCAGTTCGCGAGATCAGGAGCCATTCTCGTCAATTCCCTCTGAGCCCCCGTTGTGAGATCACAGCATGTTAGTGAACCCATGACCGTCCGAGTGTGCGCCCCGCTTATCGGGCTCATAACCTGAAGGTCGCAGACCGAGCTACCGCCAACGGCTGGGGCCGGCGATGACGTGTGAAGAGCACGTTAAGGGTCAGCAGCACCGGGTGGTTCCATTGCACCCGACACAAATTGCCTCACCACAGTAAGTCCTCCGATTGCAGCCGAGACAGCAATACTGAGGGTGAACACTCCGCGTCATTTTCCTAGTGCATTGTAGCACTTCGGTGTTAAAGAAACTCGCATTCAAAATAAGCACACACCGTTTGGCGGCGGCATTAGAATTATTTGGGCACAGAAGCACGCAGGCAGTGACCACTGCAACAGTTAGCTTCACCATTAGTTTTCTCCCACGCACGCAACTAGACATTCATACGTCGAGTGCTCCTGAGGCTCCAAGGCAAGGGACCGAGTCAGCCGGTCAACCTTGAAGTCTCCTCAGCCCCTATCCGGCGTCGTTTGCGCTGTGAGGTTCCTCGTTTGTATGCTTGAGCATTGCTTTGAGTTCTTCTTCGAGCGATCGCGGCGAAATTCCGAGTAGGCCAAATCCCGGCCGTCCGTCCGAAGCCGTGGTGTCGATCTGCATAAGCTCAACCTGATTGCGCGTGAGCGGCGGGCGCGGCAGGATCTCAGCGAACCCGGCGACGGCATCCCAGAAGGCAAAGGGTATTCGAACCAACACCGGCCGCACTCCTGCGGAACGCGCAACGGTTCGCAACAGCTCCTCATATGAGTAAATGCGCGGACCGGCCAATTCGTAGAGAGGATAAGGTCTTTGTGTTTGCCGCAGGATTTGTGCGATCGCCGCAGCGACGTCATCCACGTGCACCGGCTGAAGCCTCGTCCTGCCATCGCCGAATAGCGGATAAGCCGGCAAAGTCCGAAGCGGTTTAAGAATGGTCGACAGAAAGGCGTCGCCCGCCGCGAAAATTACCCCCGGGCGAAGAATAACTGCGCCAGGGAATGCGGCTTGCACGGCCGCTTCTCCTTCGCCGCGACTGCGAATATAGGGCGAAGACGAGGCTGGGTCAGCGCCTATCCCTGATAGGTGCACAAACCGTTTGGTCCCGGCCCGCCGCGCCACTCTGGCGATTCTGGCCGCGGCTTCGACGTGCACCGAATGAAATGTGTCACCTCCATGCTCGACGTATAGGCTGATCGCGTTGACGACGCCGTCGGCACCCTCGACGGCAGCCTCTACGGAGCGCTCGTCATGTGCATCGGCGACGATCTGTTCCACGTTGTCGCCCTCGGCCCGCGCAGAATGCCGTGAGGCTATGCGCACCCTAGCGTTGGAGTCGCTCAAATTGCGCACGACGCGACGACCAACAAAACCAGTCCCCCCAAACACGGTCACGCGGTTCATTCCCCCGTCCATCCCACGATCCTGTGCGACGTTCTTTGTTGTCCCGCCGAGCGCCACGCGCACAGCCTCAGCGGCCTCTGCCGGTGAACTGCCTTTGTTGAGATGATGTGAGATCACATCGAGCAAAACTTGTGCTGCAGGGCCGACCGTTTGCCACTCTTTCCGAGCTTGGTCGATCAGCGGCTGCGCTTCAGCATAGAGCGTTTGCCCCTGTTCAATGATCGGATGGGCCCTTATGAGAAGGTCGATCAGGGCCTTGGTCGCCGGCAACGACTGCTCAATTTGTTCTAGTTGCGCATCGCTGAGACCAGAAACGTGACCAATGACTTCATTGAGCAAGTGTTTCAGCATAGAGCAACCTTGTTGATAGCGGTGCACTGACTCTGGGCCACCAACCCGAAATGGGGCATGTGCACTCTCCGGACTCCAAGGTGTTCAAAGGTCCGTTGTCGTGACGCCCAAGAGCTTTTAGCGCGCCCATGTTGTCACAGAGCGTGCGAGCGGAACAATTAGAGCACGGCCCATTGACGTCACCGTGTGGGAAAATTGTCCCTTGTGACTCGGCACGTCCATCCTAACCCCGAGTCAATCAAAAAAAATGATCCTTCAGGAGCCTCCAGATTTCGCAACGGGTGTATCGAGCGGCAAGGCGCGCTCTCGGAGCGACGCATAGATGGGCGGATCTCGTTGCAAGTGTCGGCACCAGCATTGCCATCGCGCACGCGCACAACATCGGCAGCAGCATTGAGACGCTCCCGGTCATTTCCGGAGCGAGCACGATGCACAAGAACGAGCAAAAACCGGACACTGCCAGCCGTGAATCCGTGCAATCAGCACGTCGCGCAGGCGGTCCGCCTGCGCGAGACAGAGTCGGAAGATCGCTCCGAAAAGTCCCGCGCGCCGGCGACGACCGCAAGCAGCGCGAACGCCAACAGACTTCCTCGCCGTTCGTCATTTGCTTCCGGTTTCGCCCTCAATGCCGAGGATCGAGATCTTCGCTCTCCTGATTTCGGCAGGAAAGGCGGGAGCTACGTAGCCGGTCGCCACGGCGACTTTCTGCGCGCCGTTCACCGAATACGTGATCACCCCGCCGCCGATCGCGCCGCCAATCTTCTGGCCCCACAGCTTCTGGCCGGTCGCCGCGTCAACTGCATAGAAATTGCCGCCCATGTCGCCAAAAAACACAAGGCCCCCGGCGGTCGGCGTCACGCCGCTCACGATCGGATAATTTGACTTCAGCCTCCACTTCCACACCCCTGTGTCGGCGTCGGTGGCGTAAAGCCATCCCGCCCAGTAGCCGTCGGGGCGCGAGAACTTTCCGAACTCGTTGAACGGATTGTAGGACTTCTCTCCCGTCCATGGCTCCGCGAGCGCGGCAGCCGCAATTTTTTCCCTGGTCGTCAGCCTTACCGTCGTGCAGAAGTCGACGTCGGCGGTGAAGATGAAATTGGTCAGCGGGTCGTAGCCCGGGCTGTTCCATTCCTGCCCTCCCCCGGAGCCTGGACAAAAATGGACGTCTTTGTCGACCGCGAACGGCTCTTGCGCATTCTCGATTCTCGTCACCGGCATCCGGTACAACAGCTTGTTGTCGGCAAGATCAAAGCCGTAAAGGTGTCCGTCCTTCGGCGACACCGCCATGAGCCTCTTGCCACCCCTCGTCTTGATCAAAATCGGCGGGTTGGAGACGTCCCAGTCGTGCCAATCCCTGGGCGTAACTTGGAAATGGTTCTTGTAAGCGCCGGTCTTGGCGTCGAGGACAACGACCGAGCCGGTGAAGAGATTGTCCCCCTGGCGGACGCTGTTGTCGAAGTCGGGCGCGGGGTTGCCAACCGGCACATACAAGAGCCCGGTAGCTGGATCCAAGGTCGTCGAAGTCCAGGTTCCGCCACCGCTGATCGGAACGCCAGGCACGTCGTTTTTCCAAGTCGAAGTGTTGAGCGGCGAGGCGCCCTCAGGCCCGCGAACCGTGTCGCCCTCGGTCTTGGGCACGAGGAAGAATTGCCACACAATCTTGCCGGTCTTGGCGTCGAGCGCATACATATGCCCTTTGGCGCCCTTGAAGTCTCCGCCGGCGTTGCCAATGAAGACGAGGCCCTGCCAAGCGATCGGTGCCGCAGGCACGCTTTCGGCCTTTTTAATGTCTCCTATCGTCGTCTCCCAGAGCCGCTTGCCCGTTTTGAAGTCATAGGCCAGCACGCGCCCGTCGTCTGTCCCACGGAACAACCTCCCGTCGAGGTAGGCCGCGCCCCGATTGGTCGGAATAATGTAGGCCGGATATTCCTCGTGCGTGCGCCAGTTCTCGGCGCAGGTCGCGGGGTCGATCGAGAAAATATCGAATTCGGTGGTACCGATGAGCGCGCCCTCCACCATGATCAGGCCGGTTTCGAAGCTCGTTATTCGCCAGGTGTTATAGGTACATAAGACCTTGAGCTCGGCGACGCTCTTTGTGTTGATCTGGCTGAGGTCGGAGAAGCGCTCGGAAGTCAGCGTTTTGTTGTAGCTCGGCCAGTCCGCGGCGGCAGGCGAGGAAGGGGCCGCAGGCGCGGGCGCAGCAGCGCCCTTGTAATTTGAGTTCGTTTCCGTGGCGATGACACCCGCAGGCGCAAATAGCGTGAGAATTGCGCCGCGCAACTCGGCGGCACGCGCCTCGAGTCCTTCCTCGTCCGCACGCAAGGGAGTGACCCCTCCGCCCAGGACGCCAGCGGTTAGCGCAAAGACCAAGATACCAGCTAGTCCGAGTCTGTGATTCATCTCTGTCTCCTTTTGCCTTTCGGTTTGCCTCACATCCGCCCCTCCCCCCGGGCAGAGACCATGTCAGCGGCCAGCATCGCCAGACTTTGAGTTCTCCCTTCGCTTCAACTGACAGTCCGCTTGTCGCGTCGCAGCCGACTCGGCGCCTCTATAGGGCGCATCTTCTCCCGTCGTCACCGTGCCCTGAAACGCGTTCAGCGAAAGCAAGATGTCCAATGTCAGCTACCTCCCTGCTGCCCGACTCAAAATTGCTGTCATCAGTTGGGCCGGCGTTTGATTGGAGACAAAAGCCTGCCTCCTGAGCTCGCGAAAGACGTCGGGGGGAAGAGCGACGTTAGCGATGATCAGCGTTCCTGCTGGCATCCTGTTCGCTGCGATCTGCCGTTCCACGACATTGTCGAACTGTCGCATACGGTCCCATTTTTCGGCTCCGGCAAGTCCCCCCTTGCGGGCCACGACGCGACAATAGGCGGCGATCAGGACGTTCTGCACGTCGGGCCACGAGATATTGGGATCGGTGATTTGCAAACTGTTGATCGCCTCGTTGATCTCGTTGGCGAGATCGACGCGATTGTCGGTGGTGAAGAGCCCGCCGCCTGTAGCGTCGCCGATGAGATTGGGAACGGAGATCGAACCGATTTCCGGACATTCGAGAGTGTCAGCGCTGTAGCTTTGCCCGGCCGAGCAGGAAAGGAGCAAAGAGAGCGCGAACACGAATCCGATGCGTTGTCGGCCGCGCTCGCATAAAGTCACGATGAGAGAACGCAAATGTGCAAATTTCCGGATGCGAGAGCGCTTGAGAATTCCGAATGACATGGGCATGGCTGCTCTCGTTGTCGTTTACTTCTGGCTGCACCGTGCGTTCGTGCGCGGTTCTTTTATGCGAAGCGATGTAGGCCGACGTTTACCATCACGACGCCCGGGATCAGGAAAAAGAGCCAATGGCGTCGAACCGCGGATCTGAAACTGGCGCCCAAAGTCATCCATGCTTGCCGTCTTCATGTCCGCCTCCCAATCCTCCGCTCGACGCACAACACCCGCCCAACGGTTGACAAAGCTAGTTGGTCGACGGCGGCAGCCTCAATTTCTCCATGGCCTGCTCGACCGAAAAGCTGCCGGGCCGCTGGCGTGGCGGGAATTCCCGGAAGCTCGCGATGTGTTGCCCCACGATCGCCTGCGCTGGCACCAGCAGGAAAGCGTGTTCGATGAACCAGCGCACGTAGTCGCCGGACTCGTGCTGCGCCCGCTCGAACGGATCGGAGCGAATGTTGAATATCCTGCGCAGGCGCAGTGGTGTCATCGGCTCGGCCCAGACATTGAGGCCCTCCGCACGCTGTTCCATGAACACCGCCTTCCAATTGCCGTAGCGCAGGCCGTTGAGATTGCCGTCGTCGGTCCAGTAGTAGAACTCGCGGCGCTTGTTCGGACCCTTCCGGGCGAGCAGGTCGCGCTGATCGTAGCCGTCGAGGTGAACCCTGAAGTTCTTGCCTGCCGCGTCATAGCCCTGCAACAGCTTGTTCTTGATGTCGGGCTCGCCGGCAGCTGCGACCAGCGTCGTAGCCCAATCCTCGGCGGAGAAAAGATCGTTGATTTCGCTGCGCGGAGGGACGAGTCCGGGCCAACGCACCATCGCAGGCACGCGATAGCCGCCCTCCCAATTCGTGTTCTTCTCACCCCGGAAGGGGGTTGTGCCGCCGTCGGGCCAAGTGAACGTTTCGGCGCCGTTGTCGGTCGTGTAGATCACGATGGTGTCGTTGGCGACGCCAAGGTCGTCGAGCGTCTTCAACAACTGTCCGACGTGCCCGTCATGCTCGACCATGCCATCCGGATATAGGCCAAGTCCCGTCTTGCCCTGCGACTCTGGCTTGAGCCGTGTCCATATGTGCATGCGAGTGGGATTGAACCAGACAAAGAACGGCTTCTTGTCGCGATTGGCGCCCTCAATGAAATCTGTGCTGGCTTTGGCGAGCTCCTCGTCGATCGTCTCCATGCGTTTCTTTGTAAGCGGCCCGGTGTCCTCGCACTTCTGTTTGCCCCAGGGGCCGAAGCGGGGATCGTCGCCCGGCGTATCGGTCGCGGTTGCTACGCACTTGAGCACGCCGCGCGGGCCGAATTGCGCCAGGAAGCTCGGGCTTTTCGGATAGTCGGGGTTTTCAGGTTCTTCTTCCGCGTTCAAGTGATAGAGGTTGCCAAAAAACACGTCAAAGCCGTGCACGGTCGGGAGGAATTCGTTGCGGTCACCGAGATGATTCTTGCCGAACTGTCCCGTCACATATCCCTGCGGCTTCAGCAGTTCGGCAATAGTCGGGTCCTTGTCCGACAGTCCCTCCTTCGCTGCCGGCAGACCGACCTTCAAAAGACCCGTGCGCAGCGGCGACTGGCCGGTGACGAATGCGGCACGGCCTGCGGTGCAGGATTGCTGACCATAATAGTCAGTGAATATCGCGCCCTCGTTGGCGATGCGATCGATGTTTGGCGTACGATAGCCCATCTGGCCGCGGTTGTAGGCGCTGATGTTCCAGTACCCGATGTCGTCGCCCATGATGGCGAGGATATTGGGCTTCTGCGGCTGCTGCGCAGAGGCTGGTCCGAGGATTGCCGTTGCTGTCGCGAGAGACACGAACAGTCTGCGCAGCATGCGTTTCAGATTGTTCATGATCGGTCCTCACAAACCAGTCTCGACGTGTCGGCCTCGCCGATCGCGGGCTCTACCTGAACCGCAGGTCCAATAGAGCTTGGGATCATTCGCGCTCTCTCAGAAGCAAACGAGCAAGCACAGGCCAGCCAGTTCGATTCTTATGGTCATGAGCAACTCCTTTCTTTTCTTTCGCTGCCCAAGTGCATGAGTCAGATTGGTCGTCTCTCGAAGAGATCACAGGGCAAGCGTATGTATTGCCTGACCTGTCGGAGAGCGGACGCCCCGTGAGGCGCCCGCTTGGTCACGTCCGTGTTCATCGTGATGGGTTAGTCAGACGGATGGCTCTCGTGCATCTTCCTGACCTCCTGCAAGACCTGACCCAGGTTGTAGGTTTCAGCCGACTGCATCGGCGGATACGTCACGTAGGACTCCAGCTCCTTCAGCCACAACAGCTGGCCGAGAGGCATTATCATCCCTCCGTCGTACATAAAGGCGGTGCTCGGGGCGGCCAGTGATCCGCCGAAGTACAGCAGCGACTTCGTGTCCTCGGGGGAAACGTTCTGCTCGAACGGATCACGCTTGATGTTCTGGATCAGGGGGAAGTGCCAGTCAGTCAGCGGCTCGAGCCAGCCGGCAGCCCCGGCTTTCGCTATCTTGTAATACATCTTCCAGTTGTTGAAGCGGACCGCCGACGGTGTCGATCCCGAGTAGTAGAAAAAGTAGTTGCGCGCCGATTTCTCCGACTTGCCGGAGAGATAGTCGATCTGGTTGACGCCATCGAGCGTGGTCTTGACGATGCCGGGGTACTGGCCGGCCTCGATCTGCTTCTTCAGTCCGTCACCTTTCGGGCCGCCGGCGATCTCGACAAACGTTGGCAGCCAGTCGAGGGACGCGAACAGGTCTTTCTTGACCGTGCCAGGCTTGATGATGCCGGGCCAGCGGATCACCGCCGGGGCGCGGAAGCCGCCCTCCCAGGCTTCGCCTTTCTGGCCTTTGAAGGGCGTGATGCCACCATCGGGGAAGGTCATCGTCTCGGCGCCGTTGTCGGTGGTGAACACGACAATGGTGTTGTTAGCCTGCCCCATGTCGTCGATCTTTTTGAGCACGTAGCCGATGTTGTCGTCCATCTGCTTCATGCCGGCTTCGTTGATGCCCCAGTCCTTGCCGCCCACCACGCCCAGCATGGCCAAATACTTGTCCGACAATACGGTCGTGACGTGCATGCGCGCCGGATTGTACCAGACGAAGAATGGCTTGTTGGTCTTGCGGGGATCGTTGCGGTCGAGGAAGTCGATGACCTTGGCGGAGATTTCCTCATCCACCGTCTTCGAGCGATCGAGCGTCAGCGGCCCTTCGTCGCTGCATTTCTGGTTCTGCCCTGTGCCGTCGGAGGATTTGCACCAGATGACCGGGCGCGGCGGGGTCACACAGACGGTCGTTTTCGGGTCCACCGCGCCGGGGACCTCGGGCAGGTCAGGCACCGGCGTGTTCTTGCAGGGCGGAGCAACTTCCTGGGTCGTCGGGTTCTTGTTGATGTCAGGGAAGCTGACCGCCTGCATGGCGTCCAGGTGATAGAGATAGCCCCAGAATTCCTGGAAGCCGTGCGCCGTCGGCAAGGCCTCGGCATGGTCGCCCAGATGGTTCTTGCCGAACTCGCCGGTGGTGTAGCCGAGATCGAGCAGAAACTTGGCGATCGCCGGGGTGCCGGGCCGCAGGTAAGACGGGCTGCCCGGTAGCTGCGGCGGGATCATGCCGGTACGCAGCGGATACATGCCAGTGAAGAAGGCATTGCGCCCGGCGGTGCAGCTCTGCATGGCGACGTAGTCCATGAACTTCGCGCCTTCCTGGCCGATGCGGTCGATGTTCGGCGTTTCGCCGACCATCAGTCCCTGATGATAAATGCTCGGCTGCATCCAGCCGATGTCGTCGCCCATGATGAAGAGAATGTTGGGTTTCTGCTGCTGCGCGGCCGCCGGCACGCTCGCCACCATGGCAGCGGCAAGCAGCCCGAGCAGTGCCCCGGCCGGCAGACTAAGCCAGAACTTTCGTTTCATCTTCATCGCTGCTTCCTCCATTTTTCAGGAATGGTTAGTCGTGTCATTTTTCAGGAATGGTTAGTCGTGTCGAAGCTCTCCTGGGTAATGCGGCGAAATCCGACGAGACTTGCAGACGTGTCTCATCGGCGGCGGAAAGGCTATCGCGCGTCCATTTGGGGCAACATCAAAATCCCGCAAGGCTTGGAGCGCGCCCCCGCATTTCCAAACGTGGCGCTAATTCAACACCTTGGCGCATGGCCTCAGGCGCTAGGAATTATGACAGTCCGAGCCATTCGCTACGGCGCAGCTGTAGGGTGCCTTCGCTTGTAGGTCGTCGAAGGAAGTTCGCAAAACCAGCTTCGATAGTCCCGGGCAAATTGACCGAGGTGCCAGAACCCCCATTTGTTTGCGACATCAGCAATGCTCATTGACGGTTCATGCTCTCCCGACAAATCGTGTCGCGCGCCGTTCAATCGCTGAACTTTCATGTAGAGCGCCGGTGATAAGCCGAAACGCTCCATGAAAGCATTATCCAGCGTCCGCTCACTTGCTCTCGCGATCCGACAAAGATCGCCAATGCTGAGAACCTCCCCGGGACAATCGTTGATCGCTGCGATCGCGGCTTTCATGACGCGGGCCCGCTCGCAATTGCCGACCGACTTCGTCTTGGACGTGGCGTCGCCTGAACAGCTAAGCAAAATGCGTAAGAGATCTTCCTGCTTTGTAACCGACCAATTAGCAGCTCGATCACCGTGTGGCCTCGCCACCGCGTCGCCAAATACCGCATCGAATAGGGCTCGGAGCATGTTGGCCTTACTCCGCTCCAATGGAATCACCAAGCTGTTCGCTCCGTGGGCGAACGGTGGCAATCCCAAACCGTCGGCGGTTGCTTTGACAAGATCCGGCGCGAAGGAGGCGGTGGCAACACCGTAGCCCGCCTGCGTGACAAGATCGATCTCAGCGCTCGATGTGGGGCACACCAGTAGGTCATGAGGCCCGAAGTCACCTGCTTTCCAGAGGGCGGGCTGCCGGGACATCCCCACCGCGAAGCTTATCTTCCCCGACGGCGGCTCACCGGTGTGGATGAGGGATCGCCCGTACTGTGCCGCGGTTAGGAGCACGCCGGCTAGTTCAGTCTGCACGAGCTCCGCGGCGAACGGGCCTTTGTCGATCTGCGTAAACGCAATGCGATAGCCGCGGACCTTTTCGACCAGTTGGTCCACATCCTCGGCGTGCACGACCGAGACAAGAGAGGAGTGCCGCGGAGCATCTGTGGCGTTTGCGGAAATTTGATGTGCCAGGTTGGAGAAAAAGGACATCCTCCGCCCCCTACGTTATCGGGCCTGCCCTTTCAAACTGGCCCGTGTCGGGCAGACCCCGAGCCTGTTGGTCCAATGCCGGCAGCACGATGAGCGACGAGACTCCCAAAACCAGGCTGGAAAAGCTCCGCCTCGAGCAAGACGCCAAATTCGACGCGATTGTCTCATGCTTGAGCCGCGAACTTTATTCGGGGTCGCCTGCCTCGGAAGCGGATCGCGAACACCTGATCGAAGAGGCAGAGCTGCTTACCGATAACTGGGCAGCAGCCGAAAACAACCATCGCCCGTTGGAGCTGAGCACGGCCCTTCAGATTCTTCTCAGCGAGCACCAGGAGATTTGCAAGCAGATAATCAAGATTATCGATGCTGGAATATCCGAAGAGTAGCAGAGCCCACCTGGGCGAAAATTGTGCGCAGAATTCTGTTGCCGCGCACCCGTCCCGCTTGGCCGCCGGAGTTTCGATAGCCTCAAAGATCAAACCATGTCTAAATTCGCCTTCCGGTACTGAACCGCTTCCCCCAACTGTTCGTCCGAATTTGACAATCGATAGTTTGCAACAGGGAACCGGGAACCCTCTCGGGCCCTTGCATGCAGCGAATGCGTCCGAGCGCATTCCAGCTCCCCTTTTTCAGCTTACTAGACCTGGCGCCGCCAAACTATGCGTTTTCGGCTCATTTGCATCGTCCTGAGATGGAGGAGGCTGACCGCGCCGATATGGAGATTTTCTGCGCAAGTCGATGTGCCGCGGCTCGCGGACTCCAAAGAGCGTCTGTCATCGTTCCGAGCACGCGGGACGTGCAGGAAGAAGTCAACTCGGTTGCATGCCGAAGGCTGTTTGGCCGCTACGGGCGGTGTCGCGGGAGAAGGGAGATCGACATGGATTCCACGTTTGGCATTTTAGACGCGTTCGCATTTGTGGTGTTCGCCGTTCTCATCACGGTCGCGGTGATCGCTATTGTGAGTTTGGGGCAATTGCCGGGCCGCCTCGCGCGGAAATGGGAACATCCACAGGCCTCCGCCATCACGAGTTGGATCGGCATGGCGACGGGCGGCTTGTTGTGGCCGCTGGCCTTGATCTGGGCCTTCGTCAATCCATCCGGATCGCAAGCTTCGAGGATCGAAAATGATCAGCATGGGTGGGGCGCAAGTGAATCCGAGGCCCCCACCAATCGACACCCTCCGATGCGCAAGCTCTGAGTCCACGAGGAAATGCGGCCATGATTGCATTCCTGATCATTGTCTATACTGCCGTTGTGCTTGTGCTCTTCAAGGTGTTCCACCTGAAACCGACGCCGTATCTCATCGCAAGCATGATCCTCGCCGGCATTCTCATGATCGGTGGCGTGGTGGTGTGGTGGACGCAGTCGGCGCCGCTAACGGGCCAGCTGGTGACGACCCAGTATGTCGTTCAGCTCGTTCCCTATGTGAAGGGACAGGTCAAAGCGGTGTATGCCAAGGCGAACCAGCCGATGAAGAAAGGCGATTTGCTACTGGAGATCGACCCGGCGCCGTATCAATTTACGGTGGATCAGCTCGAGGCCCAGCTCAAGGCATCGAAAGCGAATGTCGATCAGGCGCAGGCCGGCGCGCAAGCGGCGGATGCAAATGTGGCGAAGGCCAAGGATGGAGTGGCCCAGGCCCAGGCTGCGGTCGATGAAGCCAAGGCGGCCGTGGCCAATGCGCAAGCCAATCTCAACAAGGCGAAGGCGGCCGACGAGTTGGCCAGGACGCAGGAACAGATCGCCCTGAACATTCAACGAGCGAACGTCGCCGCGATCAGTCAGCTCAAGGTGGCCGAGACCAAGCAGCAGCGTCAGGAGGCGGATGCCGCCGTTCAGCAGGCAGCCGCCGCCGTTACGCAGGCCCAGGCCGCCGAGCAACAGGCGGTGGCCGCATTGGCCGCCGCGCAGTCCGGCCTGCAGCAGGCCGAAGCCGCCGCGCGACAGGCGGCCTTCGCCGTGGTGGTCGCCCAGAGCGGCGTACCAGCTGTAGAGGCTCAACTGGGCGATGCGCGCTTCAACCTTGCGCAGTGCAAGATGTTGGCGCCGGCAGACGGATACGTGGTGAACTGGCAGGTGCAGGTGGGAACCATGCTGGTGTCCGTGCCAATCGCCGCGGCCGGGACCTTCGTCGACACGTCAAGCATCTTTGTTGGGGCCGTGTTTCCTCAGAACTGGACGATGAATGTGAAACCCGGAAACGACGTGGAGCTGGTGCTCGATCCATATCCGGGCCGGCTTTTCACCGGAAAGGTGGACACCGTAATTCCTGCCTCCGGTGGCGGGCAGTTCACCACCAGCGGAGATATCCCGACAGCGGCGAGGGTCGGATCGACCGGCACCTTCGCGGTCAAGATCCTCTTCGACGACCCGGCCGTTTCGCGCGATCTGTCCATCGGCTCGGGGGGTAGTGCCGCCATCTACACCAAGGTGGGCAAGCCGACCCACATCATCTCAAAGGTCGCAATCCGGATGAAGAAGTGGCTGTTGTACGTCGTGCCGTCTGTGGCCAAGAGCTAAGCAAAAGTTAGCCGGCGCCTGTTGATTGCGCGCAGGTTTTGCCGAATTTGCATGTGGCAAAATTGACGCAGGGCGCTTCTTTGCACGTGAAGTTGCGCAGGTTGTGACGCGGGCGATTGGCAAAGCTGATAACTTGAAACGGGGCTGGCGAGCAACTCGGGGAGGTTGCGCCAATGGGGACTCTCCACCTCGCCCGACGCGGAGCCGTGCGCCATGTCCTGTTGCCGGCGCTGGTCGTGCCGTTGGCAGCCTGTGCCGTTGGCCCGAACTTCATTCCGCCTGCGGCCCCGATCACTGACAAATTTCTTGCCGCGAACAGCCGCTCGATCAAGTCAGGTCATCAGGACTATCGCGATTGGTGGAGGGCCTTCCGCAATCCTACGCTCAATCAGCTGATCCAGATTGCCTATGACCAGAATCTCACTTTGCTGAGTGCCGGGACCCGCGTGCTCCAGGCACGGGCTTCGCTGGGTATCGCCATCGGCTCATTCTATCCCCAGGTACAGCAGGGGACGGGTTCGTTGATCTACAGCCAGCCCAGCGCCGCCACGCCGGCCGCCCTCCCAAATGCCAACCCCACTCAATTCTGGACCGATGCGCTCGCTGCGCAGGCTGCATGGGAGCTGGATTTCTGGGGTAAGTTCCGGCGTGGTGTTGAATTTGCTGACGGCGCCTATCTCGCTTCGATCGCGAGCTATGACGACGTTCTGGTCACGCTCTTGGGCGATGTCGCGGCAACCTACATCGGCATTCGCACCACCGAGCAGTTGATCGCGATCGCGCGCTCCAACATCAATAAGCAGCGGCTAGCCCTAGAGATCGCGCAGGCCAAGTACAAAGGCGGCGGCACGACCGAACGAGACGTCTTTCAGGCGAGCAACGTCCTGGAGCAGACGCAAGCAGCGATTCCGCTGTTGACCATCCAGTTGCAACAAGGAGAGCACGCGCTCTGCGTGCTGCTCGGAAACCCGCCTGTCTCCTTGAACGCGCTGCTCACCCGATGGCGTGGCCGGATTCCTGCGCCGCCCCGTACGATCGCGGTGGGAATTCCGGCGGACCTTCTTCGCCGTCGGCCGGACGTTCGCGCCGCCGAGCTTGCTGCGCTGGCACAGAATGCGCAGATCGGCGTCGCCGAGGCGCAGCTCTATCCGGCCATCAGCATCACCGGCACGTTCGGAGGCGCGGCCAGCACCGCCAACGGTCATAATCTGGGCCAGATCGTCAGCTCACGAGGCATCACCTATGCCGCCGGCCCGTCGTTTCAATGGAACATCTTGAATTACGGCCAGATCACCAACGACGTGCGGCTGCAGGACGCGAAGCTGCAGCAGCTGCTGGTCGACTATCAAAACATCGTCCTCAAGGCACAGCAGCAGGTGGACGACGGCATTTCCACCTTTCTGCAGTCGAGGATTCAGGTCGGATACCTGCGCAAGAGCGCCGAAGCTGCGCGCGGCGCCTTGAGAATCGGGATGGAACAGTACGAGCAAGGAGCCACGGATTTCACGACGGTACTGACCGCCGAGCAGAATCTGTTTCAGGCGGAGAGCAATGTGGCAACCGCCACGGCCAATGTCGCGCTCGGTGCGACCGCGATCTACCGCGCGCTGGGGGGCGGATGGCAGATACGGGAAGACAGTTACTTCGTCACCGCTGCGACGGCCGACCAAATGCGAGCGCGGACCAACTGGGGAGAGCTGCTGCCGCCGGCCGGCGCGCCCCAACCGCCGGCTCCGGGTCTTCCGTCACCCGGAGATATTGGGCCAACAGTTCGGCCGCCGGAGTGGTGAAGTCTATTCCACGCTTGACGCGCCCAGGAGGCGCTATGCGAGTTCGGCAGGTTTCGCAAGCGAAGTCTGGCGTAAGTAATCGACGCTCGACTATGCGGCTTCGGAATTTCGAGGGTGATTGCTGGGTCCGAGACCTGTCCGACTTCGGCAGGCGGGGAGGCGACTTGGTCAGATCATCATCCCTGAATAACGACTCCAATACCGCCGTTGTTGTTGCCCGCCCAGTCGAAGTCCCATTCGCCGCCGATGACAATTGCCGCCGATCTGCCCACCGCCAATGACCCGGGTTTCCGCCGGCAGTGACGTGGCGCGCGCGAGAGAATTCCAGATTCGCAAGTTTCCGCGAATCTGACGGCCAGCTTCACCGGCAACGTCAATGCAAAGCAAGCGCACTTCACACATTGATCCGCCAGCGTCACGTTACGCCATCATGCGGAGGGCATGCCCCTACTGCGGAGAGAACCTTGAACCCGGCAAGGACGTTTTTGGAGAGTCTTGACCGCAGGCCCGGAATTAGAGATCAGCCGGGGTCATGAGCTGAAAGGCTCATGGCGAGCGCAAATAGGAAGTAGTCAAATGCGCCGGCCGAGATAAGGCCACCGTTGAGTCTAACCCGCATTCGCCGGATGACGCGCTGATCTTGGCAACGGTCGCCGCGATTCAGATATACTCAAGCCGGTCATCCTGCGGTATCGCGGCAGCGCCCGATTGTCGGCGAGCGGCCACAAACGCTGGCGGGACTTCCGAACAGCCCAGAAAATCGCTACTATCCGCCTCAAATTCAGGGCTCATCCGGGGAATCCCGGTTAATCTTATGAGTACGGAATCTGTGACCACGCAAGTGGAAAGAGTTGACCGCCAAGTCACCTACGTCAGCGTCCGTAACTGGCTACTCGCCGCACTCTCGGTTTCATCGGGCGCGGTGGACGCAATCAGTTTCCTTGCCCTGGGAAAGGTCTTCACGGCTTTTATGACCGGGAACGTCGCCTTTCTGGGGATGGGAATCGCGGGCCATCCCGACGCGCCACGGATCGTATCGGTCCTGGCGTCGATGGCCGGTTTCGCGGGCGGTGTCTACCTCACCACGAGGATTATTAGGCATTCGAACCAATCCGCGGCGGATGAGGGCGAGCAAGCGACTGGCGCCGTGTGGCCGCGACCGACGACATTCGCTCTCGGCATCTCACTACTGCCGCAACTCTGTTTCCTAGCTATCTGGTTTGCGACTAGCGGTCGGCCCGGCGACAACCTTATTCCTGTACTCCTTGCCGTCTGGGCGCTGGCGACTTAACGTCGGGGGCATATTTACGACTGCCGCCACCGCTACATTCATCTTCCTGGTCGGCGATTGGGCCAACAATAGACCCCTAACCAGTGAAGAGCACAGCCGATTGCGTGGTGTGCTTGTCTCTCTGATCATTGGCGCCACAGCCGGCGCGCTTTTCCATATTCATGCGCCGGTCTACGCTCCTGTGCTCCCGTTCGTCATCACTGTCGGGGTCGTCGCGATAGCGGCCAGGGTCTTCCGGGATTGCGTGCCGTCAGATGAGAGAGTAAGTCGGTAGGACGGTTGCCGGCGCCGGCCCTGCTACCATGTCAGGGTCACCCTTGCGACCCGGCATAGACTAGGCGATTCGGCAGACGGTCTCGCCCGTACGCACCATGCACGGGCGAATGGGTCGCTACGATTCTTCTGATCCTTCGGAATCGATAATCTTGATTATCTGCTTGCAAATCTCCTGGTGCTCGCTGAGAAGAATCTGAAGGGCCGTGCTCAGCTCCAACGGGCGATGGTTGTTTTCGGCTGCCGCCCAGTTATCGGTAAGCAGCTCTGCCTCTTCGATCAGGTGTTCGCGATCCGCTTCCGAGGCAGGCGACCCCGAATAAAGTTCGCGGCTCAAGCATGAGACAATCGCGTCGAATTTGGCGTCTTGCTCGAGGCGGAGCTTTTCCAGCCTGGTTTTGGGAGTCTCGTCGCTCATCGTGCTGCCGGCATTGGACCAACAGGCTCGGGGTCTGCCCGACACGGGCCAGCTTGAAAAGGCAGGCCCGATAACGTAGGGGGCGGAGGATGTCCTTTTTCTCCAACCTGGCACATCAAATTTCCGCAAACGCCACAGATGCTCGGCGGCACTCCTCTCTTGTCTCGGTCGTGCACGCCGAGGATGTGGACCAACTCGTCGAAAAGGTACGCGGCTATCGCATTGCGTTTACGCAGATCGACAAAGGCCCGTTCGCCGCGGAGCTCGTGCAGACTGAACTAGCCGGCGTGCTCCTAACCGCGGCACAGTACGGGCGATCCCTCATCCACTGGATAAAGCTTTCATGGATCGTTTCGGCTTATGACCGCGCGACACGATTTGTCGGGAGCGCATGAACCGTCAATGAGCATTGCTGATGTCGCAAACAAATGGGGGTTCTGGCACCTCGGTCAATTTGCCCGGGACTATCGAAGCTGGTTTTGCGAACTTCCTTCGGCGACCTACAAGCGAAGGCACCCTACAGCTGCGCTGTAGCGAATGGCTCGGGCTGTCATAATTCCTGGCGCCTGACGGCATGCGCCAAAGCGTTGAATTAGCGCAAATTTTGGAAGCGCGGGGGCGCGCTCCAAGCCTTGCGGGATTTTGATGTTGCCCCAAATGGACGCGCGATAGCCTTTCCGCCACCGATGAGACACGCCTGCAAGACTCGTGGATGCAGGTCCCGGTCGGTCACGAGATCGTGCTGATTGTTGGATCGGTGTGGATCATGACTCATCTCAACCAAAACATGATTCCGATGGAGCGGATCATGCGGATGCAGAGATGGCGAGACGACTGTTCGTCCAAGGCTTTGACGAACTTGGAGGACACGATGTTGCTTTTGCTCAATCATCATTCAAGTCTCTTTCAGGCCGCGAAGGCTCCCTTGCAGGGGCGTTTCGCCGCGCGCCTACCTGGTTTCGTTGCACTCATGAAGCCGCGAGTGATGGCGCTTGCGGTATTCACGGCGTTTGTTGGGCTGGCGATTGCGCCCGGTCACCTCGACCCGCTGGTTGCGTCCATTGCAATTGGTGCCATCGCCGCAGGAGCTGGCGCGGCCGGTGTTCTCAATATGTGGTATGACGCTGACATCGACGCTGTGATGGCCCGCACCGCTAGGCGTCCAATTCCCCGCGGGGAGATCTCGCGCGCCGAGGCGCTTGTATTCGGACTTATCCTTTCCTGCAGCGCCGTGGCCATCCTTGCTCTTGCGCTCAATATCAAAGCCGCCGCGCTGCTCGCCTTTGCGATCTTCTTCTATGTCATCGTCTACACGATGTGGCTGAAGCGGCGGACGCCACAAAACATTGTCATCGGCGGCGCTGCGGGTGCCCTCCCTCCAGTTATTGGTTGGGCGGCAGTGACCGAAAGCATCGGGCTCGAGCCGGTGATGTTGTTCCTGATCATACTGCTGTGGACGCCGCCCCATTTCTGGGCGCTGTCGCTCAATCGTGCCGACGAATATCGCCGCGCTGGCGTCCCCATGCTGCCGGTGGTTGCGGGAGTGACTGCAACAGCACGGCAGATCCTGATCTACAGTGTCCTGCTGCTGCCAATTTCGCTGTTGCCGTGCGCCCTAGGCTTTGCCGGCCTCCTCTTTGGCACCGCCGCCGCTACCTGTGGAGCGATCCTCGTCGCACTCGCTTTCCAATTGCACGGAAGTAAGGGGACGAATCGGCTCGCCGCCCAGCGCCTCTTCTCGTTCTCCATTCTCGACCTGTTCGCGTTGTTCGCGGCGCTTTTAGCCGGCAACCTCGGCAATCGCAGTAGTTAACTCATTTCCTTCTGGCCCGCACGCTCGATGTCGGCCCTTGATGCTTGTTCTTCAACGCCGACCGTGAGTGCCCGAGAATGGGAGGTAGCGTATGGCAACAGCGCCTGCCAGTGTCCGGACGCACGATCCACTCGCCGCAGACCTCACGCCAGCCGGGGCCCGTATCCAATTAGATGAGTGGAACCGTTATATACCGCCGCGCCGGCCTATTGTGCCGCATATCCGGATCGGCCATCGTTGGATCAACGTCCTGTGGGCCGTGCCGATCGCAGCTGCGGCGCTCATCATCCTGATCGCCGTCGCCCAAGAACTGCGTCAGATCCCTGCGATAGAAGACTTCATCCGGCGCTACCCCGGCGTCGCCCAAGCGCAGCCCGCCGTACCCGGCTTTCCGGGGTGGATGCGCCTGCAGCACTTCTTGAACATGTTCTTTATGTACTTCATCATGCGCGCTGGCATCCAGATCCTGGCCGATCACCCGCGGCTTTATTGGAATCGCGACTGCACCCCAGGAACGGAGTGGCTCCGGTTCTCGCATCCCGTACCGGCGTATCGCATGTGGACGGCCAAGGACGACGCTGTCTCGCTCCCGGGCTGGCTTGGCATCCCGGGCCTGCGCCATTCCATCGGGCTCGCACGCTGGTGGCACTTCTCGGTCAACTTCCTGTGGACCGTCAACGGCGTCGCCTTTTTCGTCCTGCTGTTCGTGACCGACCAATGGATGCGTCTCGTCCCACTCACCTGGGAGGTCTTTCCTAACGCGCTGTCGACGGCAATCCAATACGCGTCGTTGAACTTCCCGCCCCCGGAGCCGTGGTCGCGCTTTAACGGCCTACAACAGCTCACCTATTTCTTCACCTTCTTCATCGCCGCTCCGGTTCAAATCGCAATGGGGCTGCTGCAGGGGCCGGCTTTCTCCAACAAGTTGGGATGGCTGGGCAGGGTGCTTAACCGCCAGGTCGCCCGGTCGATCCACTTTCTGGGCTTTTGCTGGTTCGTATTCTTCATCGCCGTTCACGGCGTCTTTGTGTTCATCACCGGGCTCAGGCAGAACACCAATCACATGTTTGCCGGTGTGGAGAGCGCCCATTGGGTCGGCTTGCCGTACTTCATCGTGGCGATGGCCATAATCATCGTAGCTTGGCTCTGGGCCTCGCCCTTCACCATCAAGCACGCCCGCCTTGTGCAGAAGACCGGTCGGTTTGTGATCGGTGGGCTTAAGGGGCTCGCCGAACGGTGGGATCCCACCAGCGAGCTCACGGAAAAGGACATCTCCCCGCATCACTGGCCGAACCAACACCTCCTGCCGGATTCTCCCGAATACAAGGCGATGCTGGCTGGCGGCTTTGCCGACTATCGCCTGCGCATCGGCGGGCTCGTAGAGCATCCGCAGGAATTTTCGTTTGCCGACCTTAAGGCAATGCCGAAGCAGAGCCAGATCACCACCCATTTCTGCATCCAGGGCTGGTCGGGGGTGGCAAAATGGAGCGGCGTTCCGATGCGTCACATCGTGGAGCTGGTGAGGCCGACGAAGCAGGCTCGCTACGCCGTGTTCTACTCAATGGCCTTCGGCGACGATGGCGGGCGCTACTATGAGGTCCACCCGATGAAAAATCTGCGGCACAAGCTGACCCTGCTCGCCTACGAGATGAACGACGAGCCGCTTCGTGTCATGCACGGCGCGCCATTGCGCCTGCGCTGCGAGAACGAGTTGGGCTTCAGGATGGTGAAGTGGCTCGCCGCAATCGAGTTCGTGCACGACTACGCCGACCTTGGGGCGGGCCAGGGCGGTTACAATGATGACCACGAGTTTTATGGACACCGCATGCCGATCTGAAACGAGCTATGTAACAAGGCCGCCGCACAGCCGGGCACGACTCCCACTTCCGGCGCGCGTGTTACCGTCGTTCCGACCCGGCAAATGGGTAGTTCACCCGACATCCTAGCGCGGTCTTGCGGGACGGGCAGGGAGATACAGGGGCCAATTAGTGCGGAGCGAATCATGATCTCGTTGAACGATGAAGCACGCAAGTCGATGCTGGACACGTTGGATGCGCTGCGGCAATGGAGCAAGGAGATCGGTGCCGTCAATGATCGCTGTTTGCCCAAGGTCATCGACCATATGGCGACTGCACAGCGGGCGATGGGCTGGCCCGATCATGCCGGCACCGCTACTGGCATCTCGGACAGAATGCACTATTTCTTGCTATTCCCTGTCGTGCGCGAGACCCTGCAGAATGCTTGCAAACTGGAGTCCGAGGTGATCGACAAGGTCGCTGAAGCCTGTTTTGCCTCTCGTCTGATCTGAATCCTCAGCTCCGCGATCCCGCCGCGGGTCGCCGCGCTTGGTGTGAGGATCAATGCAAGCGAACAGGCAACGGCAAGAAGATGCTCGGCGCTATGGCGCTCGTTTTCGGTGTGCTGATCGTCACGCTGCGGGCACGCCCTTTTTATGGAGAACCGCCCAGGCGATGCGGGCGAGCTTGTTGGCGAGCGCAATCACGGGCACGTTGTGGTGCAGCCGCTTTTTGGCTGCCTCAATCGATGACTTGAGGCCATAGCGCTCCCATTGCTTGGGCCCGACTTTGACCAATACGACCCAGGCTGCCTCAAAGAACAGCGTTCGTAGATAACGATTGCCGTGCCTCGATATGTTGCCGAGGACCGTTCGGTCGCCAGCCGATATCTGGTTTGGCACCAGTCCGAGCCTAGCGGCTCGATCTCATCGGACAGGTTCTCGATGCGCTCATCCAGCCGGCGCCAGTCTCTGGAAAGTCCTCGATGATCCGCAACATGCGAGGCGAGAGCACGTCGGTACGCTTCGCCGGGATGCCTGGCAGCTCGACCCGCAGGAAAGGCAGCCCTTGGAGCACCGCATCCCGCGCTCCAGAAGGAACGCGCGGATCTGATTGATAATGACGGTGCGCTGACTGACCAATCGCTTGCCCTCCCGATGCAGGGCTCGAAGATCAAGCTGGTCGGCCGTCTTGGTCGCGACAAATATCATCGTCGGGCGCTGCACCGCTTCGGCGATCGCTTCTGCATCGCGATAGTCATTCTTCTGTAAGCGCGATTTTCCCCGCACGTTGACGCCGGCGGTTTTGATGGATTGCCCTAGTATCGGGGCGATACCGGTCCGTTCAGGCAGTGGCGGCTTTGTGGAAGTTGAAGGGCAGCAGGTCGGTAATATCGGCGTCGCCGGCGCGCTGAGGCAATTCGGTGAGGACGTGGCGCAACCACGCTAACGGCTCGACACGTGAGGCGCGGCAGGTCAGCATCAGGCTGTAGACGACGGCACTGGCCTTGGCTCCGTCCACGGTATCGCTGAACAACCAACTCTTCCTGCCAGTTGCAAAAACCCTGATGTCGCGCTCCAGAAGATTGTTGT
>NZ_AUEZ01000002.1 GCF_000426245.1 Bradyrhizobium sp. Ai1a-2
ACCTTGGCCAGCACGTCCTCATCCGACCAGGCCGCGTTGGCGACAAAATGCAGCAGCGACTGGTGCTGTGCCGCCGTGCGCGCCGGAGCCGTCCGCGCCGCCATCGGCTCCACGCTCTTGCGCTCCCCAGGCAGCATCAGCCCCGTGCAATAGTCGCGCAGCGGCCTCGTCCGCTCCGCGTGACCGATCGCGCTTCCAAGACCGGCCACATACTCCGCAAACCGTGCTTCGCTCTGATCGAGATCCATCTGGCCCTCCACGTGCCAAATATTGAATCTCTTCAATTACTTGATTCTCAGCCCCAAAAGACCGCGACCGCTTGACTCAGTAGTGTTAGCGCAGCGTAACCAGCCATTTCATTTGCGAGAATGCCGGCGGGTTACGCTGCGCTAACCCGCCCTACAGACCAATACTCACGGCCGAAGATGCGGCGTCGTGTTCGGCGCGGGGGCCTGCTCCAGCTCGGTCTCTTCGGGCAGCTTCTCGCCATGCACGGCGAGCGGCGGGCCGATCCAGAGCGGATCAACCAGATGGTCGCGGCGCGGATTGCTCGTGTTCGGATGCACGAGGATGCTGAGACTGCCATGGTTGAGCATCAGCCATGGCACGAACTCGGCAAAGACCTCTTTGGCGAAAGCCACCTGGTACATCGCCTGGTCGTGCGGCCCGACCTTGACGTCGTGCCATCGGCCGAGCGTGACCAAGAAGCGCTCGCCGATCCATGTCCTCAAGCGCTCGGCCTCCGACCGCGTCGTCGCCGGATCGTAGTAGATGTGGGCGTGATAGCTCGCGATCTCGCCGACCGATCGCGGTGCGGCGCCTTGCTGTAAATCGCTCATTCGATTCACCTCGCCTGTTCAGGCAGGGTAATCTAAGCGTTCCTCGGTTCCGGCGCCACGGGCCGCCTCGGCACCTATTCTGATGAGGCCGATGAGCGTGTTCGATTCAACGACCAAAGCCTCAAGACGAAATACGGACGCGCAGCCAGGTCCACAGGCATATGATCACGGGTATGGCGACGGTCACCCACGAGAGGTAGCGGCCGAAATCGCCCAACATCAGCGCGGCCAGAAGCCCGATCAACGTCAACGCGGCGACAAGGATCGGCGCGCCGAATACGCTGAGCCAACGGGGCGAGCGGTCGGTGCGACTGGTCATCGCGACGCAAGCGCCACTGCACCTTCCGCCCGCACGGCAGCGGCATGCGCCTTCCTGCTGCGTCGCGCGAGCCAGAGGTAGAGACCGCTGCCGATCACCACGATCGTCATCACGTCGAGCGCCACCCAGATGATCTTCAACGGCAACCCGCCATAGTCGCCGAAATGCAGCGGCTGCGAGATCAGTAGCGCCTGCAAATACGCTGGCAACGCGCGCGTATCGGCCACCGCTGCCGTCTCGCCGTCGAGCAGCACCGGCTTCAACAGGCGCGAGGTCAGCGGCGTATCGCCGCGCATGAAGGCGGCAAAATGATGCGATGAGGTGAAGGGCGTGCCGGGATATGCGATGAATGCGATCTCCATGCCCGGCGCCGCCTTGGTCGCCTGCGCAACGACATCGTCCAGCGATGCGAGATGCGCCGGCGGTGGCTTGCCGGCATAGGGCGCGACCATGGCGGCGAGTTCGGTCGATTTCCACTGCGCCAGCATCAGTTCCGCCCAGGTATTGACGACGCCGGTCAAGCCGACCACGAGCGCCCAGGCGATGGTGACGACGCCGATCAGATTATGCCAGTCGAGCCAGCCGACCCGGCGCGAGCTGTTGTTGCGGATTGTCGCAAAACTCAAACGACGCGTGAACGGCCAGTACAGAACAACGCCTGAAACGATCGCGACCGCGAACAACAGCCCCATGCCGCCGAGGAACAGCTTGCCGGCCTGGCCGGCGAACATATCGGTGTGGAGCTTCAGTACGATCAGCATCGGGCCGGTACCGACTGGGCCAAGCAGCCTGGTCGAGACCGCGTCGAAGGCGCGCACTGTCGCATTGTCCGGCTTGCCGTCGACGGCATCGTTGGTGAAAGCCAGCACGAGCCCGGGCTCATCCTTGTCCCAGGAGATGTACTGCATCACCCGGCCGGCATCGGCGGCGAGCGCTGCTTCAACGATCCGCTGCGGAGGCACTGGCCGCACGCCGGCCGCAGCTTCCGGCTGTGGCGCATAGCCCAGCGCCTCGTCGATCTCGTGGTGAAAGATCAGCGGTAGGCCGGTAAGGCACAACAGCAGCAGGAACAGGGTCGAGACCAAGCTCGTCCAGGTGTGGACCAGCGACCAGAGCCTGACGGCGCGTGCCTTCAGCGTCTTACTCCTTTACCATTTGTAGGTCAGGCTCGCCGTGATCCGGCGCCGATCACCGTAGAAGCAGGACGTCGACGATGCGCAGCTTGCGACATAGATCTTGTCGGATACGTTGACGACATTCAAGGCGGCTCGCCAGTTCTGCCATTCATAGTGAGCCACCGCGTCGCCAAGGAACACGGACGGCACGATCAGCGTGTTGGCGGGGTCGGCAAAGGATTCGCCGACGTAACGCAGACCGCCGCCAAAACCAAACCCGCGCAGTGGCCCATCCTGGAACGTATAGTCCGCCCAGGTCGACGCCACCTGCTGCGGCGAGTTGGTGGGCGCCTTGCCGATCAAAGCGGGGTTCAGGTCCTTGCTGATGAAGAGTTCGTAGGTCGAGAAGGTGCCGGTCAGCTTCAGACCGGGCATGATATTGGCGACCACTTCGGCTTCGATGCCGCGGGAGGTGACCTCACCATTCTGGGTCTGCAGCAGAGGAAAGACCGGGTCGGTCGTCAGCGCATTCTGCCGCTTGAGGTCGAACCAGGCGACACCGAAATGCCCGTTGAAGCCCGCCGGCTCCACCTTCAGGCCGATCTCGGTTTGCTCGCCTGTTTCAGGCAGCAGCAGTCGGTTGGCGGCGTCGGTGCCGATGACGGGATTATAGCTCGTCGCATAGGCGATATAAGGCGCAAAGCCGCTGTCGAAATTGTAGATCAGGCCGACGCGGCCGCTGAATTTGCTGTCGGTGCGGTTGAGCTGGGTGACGCCGGATGGACGGTCGTCCTGGTTGGTCGAGACCCAATCGTTGCGGCCACTCAAGACCAAAGTGAAGCCGCCAAACTTCATCTGGTCCTGCATATAGGCGCCGAGCTGCTGCTGGCTCAGGATGAAATCCCGGAACGGCGTCCCCGAAAACCCCGTGATCGGCGTGTAGATCGGATTCAGGACGTTGATCGAGGGGGCATCGAAACTGAAGCCCTGGAAGTCGGCGATCCGGTATGATCGCAAATCGAGCCCGAACAATGTCGTGTGCTTCACCGGCCCCGTCTCGAACCGATATTCCACCTGACTATCCAGGTTGGCCTGGTTGGCGACATCGTGGGCGAAGAACTTGTAACGCGCGAGGTCGCCCGCCGCGATGTTAGAATAGCCGTTGCCGATCAGCCCCGAGTAGGTGACGTCGACATGGGCGAAACGGGCATTTTGCCGGAACGTTACGTTGTCGGAAAGATTGCGCTCGAACTGATATCCCAGCATCTCCTGTTCGCGCCTGAAGGAGTCGACGCTGGGATCGCCCCCGAAGAAGTGCGTGGGAATTCGGCCGAACGGTGCATTGACGACCGTGCCGACATAAGGGAGGAAATTGATGCCGCGCGTGTCGTTCTTCGACGCCGAGGCCAGCACCGTGAAGGTGGTATCTGCGTCCGGCTTGAACGTCACCGATGGCGCAATGAAGTAATTGTTGTCCGGCGTGAAGTCGACTTGCGTTCCGCCGTTCTGGACCTGGCCGACCACCCGATAGAACAACTGGCCATTATTTGCGCCATTGCTGGTCTGCGTTTGCACCGGCCCGCCGAAATCGAACGAGAGATAGGCGTTTCCGAAATTGTTGACGCCGGTCTCGAGATAGCGGATCGGTTCGGCTGGCGGCATCTTGCTGATGGCATTGACGATGCCGCTCGGGCTGGAGCCGCCGTAGAGGACTGCCGACGGTCCACGCAGGACCTCGACACGTTCCATGTTGAATGGCTGTAGCTTCCAACTCGCATAGGCTGTGTAGAAGAGCTGCATGCCATCGAGGAACAGGCCGATATCGTCGGATTTGAAGCCGCGGATCAGGAACCAGTCGTTGCGGGTGTCGGCGCCAAAGGTGCTGGCCACGACGCCAGGTGCGTAGCGCAGGATCTCGTCGAACTTGATCGGCTTCTGATCGCGGATCTGCTCGCGGCCGATGACGGATATCGCCTGCGGCGTTTGCATGATCGGCGTATTGGTCTTGGTGCCGGTCATGCTGCGCTGGGCAACATAACCATCGATCGGCCCGCGTGGATCCTCAACTACGGTGGTATTGCGACGTGGCGGCTGCGCCTGGCGTGGCGGCGTGATCTGCGTGGCGCGCTGGACGCGGCGCTGCGCCACGGGCGGCGCGCGGCGGCGCGCTTCAGGCGGCGCGACCACGACCGGCGGCAGCGGCTGCGCCGATTGCGAAGAACTCGACTGCGCAAACGTTGCCTGCGGCAACAATGCCAAAAACGATACCGTCGCCGACGCGGCGACCGCCACCCCACGAAGAACCTTCAATCCACCACCCCAACTACAGCTTGACCCCTGCGCGCCGCAGACAAGCTCGGCGCGCCAGCGCGATCACGCTTAGGCGAGGAGTGGAGGCCGCCGCCAATAGAACACCTCTAGAGTTTTCAAGAATCGTTCCAAGAACGATTCTAAAACCTGGGCGTCGGTGGCATCGAGAAGCATCATCGCCTGAGCTGTGCGACATCGCGCATCTGCGCGAGATCAATCATGCGTCCGTGGCTGACGACGACGGCCGGAGGCGCGTGAAAGCGCAGCACATTCGTGACATCGGGATGATCGAGCACGACAAGGTTGGCGGTATACCCCGCCTCGATGCCGTAGTTCGCCAGATTGATCGCTGCGGCAGGGCGCGACGTGATCATCTCATAGAGGGTATCGATGTCCTGCTGCTTCGTCATCCACAAGAGATGCGCGGCGAGGAACGCCACCTCGGGCATGTTGTTCCGGCCGAATGGATAGTAGGCATCGGAAATATCGTCCTGCCCGAGACAGACGTTGACGCCCTGTTGCAAAAGCTCCTTGACCCCTGCGTGCAACGGACCGGTGTGGGGATCGCTGACGATGCTGACGCGCGCCTGGCGCAGCAACCCGGTCAATTCGCCGAAGTAGGTTTCGGGATAGAGCGCCATCGCCCGGCAATGATGCGCCAGCGCGCGGCCCTGGTAGCCACGCGCGATCGCCTGGCGCGCCATCGCTTCCAGCGTCTTCATGTTGGGATTGCCGACATCGTCCAGCAGCATCGAGATATCAGCATTGAACTCGGCAGCGAGATCGAAACAGAAATCGATGTGGGCGCGCATGTCATCGGCGCTGGCTTCGATCCAGGGAATACCGCCGACGACGTCTGCGCCCATCGCCATCGCCTCCCGCATCAAACGGTCGGCACCCGGCTCGCGCGCAAGTCCATCCTGCGCGAACGCCACGACCTGGAGATCGACGATATCGCGGAACTCCTCGCGAATCGCCAGCAGTGCCTTGACGCCCTCGAGCCGCGCCTTGGTGTCGACGTCGGCAAAGGCCCGGATATGCAGATTGCCATGCAGCGCCGCCAGCGCGACCGCACGCCTCGCGTTCGGAATGATCCAGGACGCGTCGTATTGCTCCTTCACCGCGGCGGCGAGATCGATCGCTTTCGCCGCCTCGCTCATGCTGCCGCCGTGATAGGCTTCGAGCGCCGCTTCCGACATCATCGGCAATGTCCACACCTTGCAAAGATGCAGATGGGCGTTGACGTACGGCGGCGTGACCAGGTTTCCGCCGGCATCCAGCGTCAGGCGGGCATCGCCGCCGAGGCGCGGCGCGATCTCGGCAATGACGCCATCCGAAATCGCGATGTCCGCAAGCGCGTCGCCCTGTCCCAGCAAGCGGGCATTTCGGATCAGGAGGTCGGTCATATCAGGGAATTCCGGTCGGCAGGAGAATTGAGAATACGGGTCTCGTTTCGAGCGCCGCAATGCACATCTGATGCAAGATGGATACCGTTCTCTGCAGGCGCGGCCGTTCGCGCCTGCCCACCCGGGCAGTTTCCAACGGCGCAAGAGCGTGCCCAGATCGGAGAAAATCCAACGGAGTTTTGCCATGTCCGATCCCTCAGTGCTTGCCACAGTCTCCGGCGCGACGGCCGAAATCGTCGCCCGCGCCGCGCCTGCCGTCGTCTCCGTGCACTCGCACCGCTCGCGCGCCTCGGGCTTTGTCTGGAAAGCGGGCCTGGTCGTCACCGCCGATGAGGCGCTGGCCGAAGAAGGCGAGGTCCTCGTCCGCTTTGCCGACGGAACTGAACGGTCAGCAACTATCGCCGGACGCGATCACACCACCGATGTCGCGTTGTTGCGGGTCGAGACCTCTAACATCTCGCCGATCAAGCTTTCAGCCGGGGTACCGGCGCTCGGATCGCTGGCGCTGGTCGCCGCCGCCGAGCGTGGCGTGCCCGCGGCGGCGCTGGGCCTGATATCGCTAGTCGGCGGCACGTGGCGGAGTCTGCGCGGCGGCGACATCGATGCGCGCATCGAGCTCGACGTCCGGCTGAGGCCCAGTCACGAGGGTGGGCTTGCGCTCAATGCCTCAGGCGATGCCATGGGCATGGCCGTGCTCGGCGCGCGGCGCGTCCTTGTCATCCCGGCCGCGACCATCGAGCGCGTGGCGGGCCGGTTGGAGACCCATGGCCGGATCGCGCGCGGCTATCTCGGGCTCGGCCTGCAGCCGGTCAAGCTCGACGACGGCATCGGCGCGATGGTGATGAGCGTCGACAAGACTGGTCCCTCGGCCGCCGCCGGCATCCGCCAAGGCGACGTGATCGTCGGCTGGAACGACGAGAAGATTTCCGGTGTGCGGGCGCTGCTCAAAGCGCTCGGGCCCGACAGCGTCGGCGCGACCGTCGACGTGGCAGTGCGGCGCGGCGGCGAGCCGGTGCGCGTCAAGCTGACGGTCGGGGAAAGGCCGGAGACGTGAGCGAACAGACCTCGCTTCCCCTCGTCATCGCCATCGACATCGGCGATCCCGCGCTGGCGGACCGGCTCGCCTCGCTGCTCGGCGGCGTTCCCGGCTTGCGCCTTGCCGCCCCGGGCGAAGCGGCAAGCATCGCGCTGGTCTCGCGGGAGCAGCCTGCAAGCGAACGATCGGAGATCGAGCTGACGCCGCGCGAGCGCGACGTGCTGGCGCTGATGGCCGAGGGCGCCTCGAACAAGACGATTGCGCGACAGCTCGGGATCTCCGTGCACACCGCCAAATTCCACGTCAGCTCGCTGCTCGACAAGCTCGATGCCACCGGCCGCACCGACGCGGTGGCACATGCGGCGCGGCGCGGCGTGATCCATCTCTAGTGGTGCGAGGTGACGCATCGTCAAGTAATGCGATCGGATGCTAGTGATGCGGGCGAACTCCGTCGCAGGCACCCTATGCTCGATCGTATAAAACCCTGGGCGCGCTCGCTCAAACGCGACAGTCGCGCCATCTATCTGGCCGCCCGAGATCCGCGGGTGCCGTGGTATGCGAAGCTGCTTGCCGTTGCGGTTGCCGGATATGCGCTTTCGCCGATCGACCTCATTCCCGACTTCATTCCGGTGATCGGCTATCTCGACGATCTCGTGCTGGTGCCGCTCGGCATCTGGCTCGTCATCTCGCTGGTCCCGAAGGAGATCATGGTCGAGTGCCGCGCCAGGGCGAGTGAGGCCTCGCCTCCAGCCAGCCGTACCGCAATGGCCGTCATCATCCTGGTCTGGATCGCTACGGCGCTTGCCGCCGGGTGGGCGGCCTATGCGCGCTGGAGTTAGAACGTCGCCCGCACGCCGACATAGAACGCGCGCGGCCGCGCCGGGCTGACCGAGCGCGCATCGGTGAACTCCGTGCCGCCAGCGGGGAAATTCGGCACCTGGTCGGTCTCGAAAAAGGTGCCGTAGGTCGCGTAGTGGTTGTTAAGTAGATTATCGATGCGGCCATAGACCTGGAAGTTCTTGGTGAACTGGTAGGAGGCGTGAGCATTGAACACGGCGTATGACGCGAGCTTCGGCGCCTGGTTGGAATCGTCGCCGACAAAATACTGGCCGCTGACATAGATCGCGTCCGCGCCGACCTTGAACTGATCGGTGAGCGCATAGTCGAAGCCGGCCTTGATGCGATGGCGCGGAACGGGAACCTGGTTGCCGGGCAGGATCTGCACATTGCCGTTTTCATCAGCGAAGGGGCTGTTGGAGCCGACCTGGAGCGCATCCAGGAAGCGCGCATCGATAAAGGCATAGCTCGCATACATCTGCAGCGCGGATGACTTCATCTGGATCTCGGCCTCGACGCCCTGTCGCCGCGTCGAGCCGACATTCTGGAAATAGCCGAAGCCCTGCAGCTCAGGGCTTGGGATCGCGAGAATGTCGTCCTTGTTGGTGGCGCGGAAGCCGCCGACCTTCCAGGAGAGCGTGCCGATGTTCAATTCCTTGGTGCCGCGCAGGCCGGCCTCGACGGTGCGCGACACCACCTGCTGCAGCGGCGGATCGGAGACCAGGAAGGCGGCGACGATGCAGGGGCGCGCGGGATCGGCGCAGCCGAGCTCCAGCGGCGTCGGCGCGCGGTTGGCTTCGGAATACCCGGCATAGGCGGTCAGCTCCGGTGTGATCTTGTAGGTGCCGCCAATGAGCGGATTGAAGCGGTCATAAGTGTTGTAGCCGCTCAGCGCGCCGCCGAGCTGGTCGTCAAGCCTGATGCGCGCATCGTTGAAACGGCCGCCCGCGGTGATCGAGAACGCCTTCGTCACGTCGAAGGTGTCGACTGCATAGATGCCGGTATATTGATTGGTGGTGCGCAGCGAGACCGGGCCGATCGAGATGGGATCGCCGGACTGGCCGAGGAAGATGCCGCTGCCACTGACCACGTAGTTCGTGCCGATGGTGCCGAGCTCCGCACTCGCGGTGAAGTAGGTAACGCTGGTGTCAAAGCTGCCGCCGATCGTGAAGCGGTTGTCATGGCCGAAGAGCTGATCCGTGTTCGTCGCCGCCAGTTGCATGCCTCCCGTGGTCGATTTCGTCGTGGTGCGGTCGTTCTCGCCGAGCACTGCGCCCGCTGGAAACGGATTGGCGAGCTGAACGCCGTTCAGGCCGTTTGCGGGGACATCATCACTGTTGAAGCACAATAGCCCGGCATCGGCCTCGCAGGGCTGCGTCTCTGTCGGGTTGCCATCCTGCGTCTTCTGCTTGAAGAAACGCAGATGCGCGGCGCCCTCGATGGTCCAGGTTGGGGTCGCCTCCACCTTTCCGGTCAGGTTGAAGTAGCCGACTTTGTTGGCAGTGGTTTGCGGTGTCGTGTAGGTCGCGCCCCAATATCGCTGCAGCAGTTCGACCGGCACCGTCGCCGCCGCGCCGAACTTGTTGTCGGCGAGCCCGATATTGAGATGGAATTCGCTGACGTCGTTCTTGTGGGCGACATCGCCGTAGAAGCGGCGGACGTCGGACTGGGAGAAATTACGATAGCCGTTGTCGTGCAGGCCCTCGAGCGCGCCATAGACGGCAAAATTGTCGATCTGCTTGCCCCACTGCGCCGCCCCCTGGAAGCGGCCGTACGAGCCACCCATGCTGTTGATCTCGGCGCCCTGATAGGAAAAGCCGTCTTTCATCTGTACGACGACCGCGCCGCCCAGCGCGTTGAGACCGAAGGCCGGATTGTTGGTCACGACATCGATGGACCTGACCGCGCTGGTCGGGATCAGGTCCCAGTTGACGGTGTCACCAAAGGCTTCGTTGACCCGCACCCCGTTCTGATAGACCGCAAGGCCCTGCGGCGTGCCTGCCACGGGAGACGCCACGAAGCCGCGGAACTGAACGTCCGGCTGGAAGGGATTGCCGGCGACCTCGTTGACGATGATGCCGGGCACGCGTTGGTCGAGCGCAGTCGTGATATTGAGCGAATCGGTTCGCGCGATTTCTCTGCTGTCGACGACATTGACGGCCGCGGGCACCTTGTCCGCCTCGACTGCAGCAGCCGAATCCGAGGTCGGCGTCGGCGCGGTCGGGACATACACCACTCTTGGCGCTCTCGCCCGCGCACGAACGGGAGCCGCCGTCGGACGGCCGCGCCTGGCGCGGTCTGCAGGCGTCACCTCGACCGGCGGCAATGTCTCGACTTGCTGTCCCCCGCTCTGGGCGAATCCCGTCTCGTTCCCACTGACAACGACGACCCCCGTCGCAATCGATGCGGCAAGCCAAACCCGCACGCCCACCATTTACCACCCATTCCACCCACCGTCCGGCCGTTATCGCCGGTTCGAGCGATAGTAGAGTGCGGAACGAGCAGTGCGCTACTTGCAAGTGTTCCCGAAAGTTCCGGGAAGAATTCCCGACCCTTCGCGGCCGGAGCCCTCGGCCACCAATAAATATCTGCTATATGCCGATGACAGTGAATTCGTCTCTGGTTACTCCCCATGAAGCCAATCCCCGGCACCCAGCCGAAGCGGCCCGACGCCGCGTCACTCATGACATCAACGGAATTGCGCCGGCGCTGGCGGGCCGGCGAGGAGGTGGCGCTGCTCGATGTGCGCGAGGAAGGCCCCTACTCGCTGGCGCATCCCTTCTTCGCCGTCTCCCTGCCGCTTTCGCAGATCGAATTGCGTGTTCTCGATCTGATCCCGCGGTTCGGCGCCCCCATTGTCGTGTACGACGACGGCGAAGGATATGCCGAGCGGGCGGCGAAACGTATTTCAGCACTCGGCTATACGGATGTCTCGATCCTCGATGGCGGCCTGGAAGCCTATCGAACGGTCGGCGAAGTCTTTCGCGACGTCAATGTGCCGAGCAAGGCGTTCGGCGAACTCGTCGAGGCGATCCGCCACACACCTTCCCTGTCGGCGAACGAGGTCAAGGCCCTGATCGAGACGGAGCCCGATCTGGTGGTGCTCGACGCCCGCCGGTTCGAGGAATACCGCACCATGAGCATTCCCCGCGGCGTCAGCGTTCCCGGCGGTGAGCTCGCGTTTCGCGGCAGGGAAATCGCGCCCGCGCCTGGCACCACCATCATCGTCAACTGCGCCGGCCGGACGCGCAGCATCATCGGCACGCAGTCGTTGATCAACGCCGGGCTTCCGAACCGGATTTTCGCGCTACGAAACGGCACGATCGGCTGGACCCTGGCCGGACACGAGGTCGAACGCGGCCGGACCGACCGGTTCCTGCAGCGCCCCGAAGCGACTTACTCCACGGCCCTTGCCAGCGCGACGCAATGGGCAGCGCACGTCGGCGTTTCGGCGCTCGACCACAGCACATTCATTCGCTTTCTCGCGCAAGCGAATGAACGTACGCTCTATTTGCTCGATGTAAGGACACCGGAGGAATACGAGCGCGGACATCCGCCGGGCTTCGCCTCGGCACCTGGTGGGCAGCTCGTGCAGGCCACGGATGAATGGATTGCCGTGCGCGGATCGCGGCTCGTGCTGTTCGATGACGACGGCGTTCGCGCGCGCATGGCCGCATCCTGGTTGATCCAGATGGGCTGGGACGCTCACGTCGTCGGGCCGGAATTGATTGGGCCGACCGAGGCCGGCGCTCCGCCACCGCGCCGTCCGGTGCCAACAGCCTCCGGCCCCGCGATCGACGTCGCAGAACTGATCGCAAATCGCGACAGCTGGACCGTCATCGATCTGGCGCGCAGTCCCGCCTATGCGGCGGGCCATATCTCCGGCGCGCATTTCGTGCTGGCCTCGCGCTTCGCCAAGGATCTGCCGCGACTGCCCGGCGAGGGCGCGATCGTTCTCACCAGCGCCGACGGCGACGAAGCGATGTTCGCGCTCGCGGATGCGACCGCCTCGACACAGCGCAAAGTGGCCGTGCTGAAAGGCGGAACGCGCGCCTGGACCAATAGCAATCAGCCGCTGGAGCGGGACCGGCATTCCTGGATCTCGCAACCCGATGATGTCTACAAGCGCCCCTATGAGGGGACGGACAATGCGGCGGCCGCGATGCAGGCCTATATCGATTGGGAGCTGCACCTTGTGACCCAGCTCGCAAACGATTCAGTGTCCAACTTTCACGTGGTCTGAAGCGTCACGCTGCCATTCGAGCCAGTCTAGGAGCGCGCTTGCGTGGGTACCAGCGCCTCCACCGTCACGCCGTCAGATGACGAAACCGTCAGCGAGCCGCCCAATGCCAACAGGCGTTCGCGCATGCCGGTGAGGCCGAAGCCGAACTGGTGATCGGGGCTCAAGCCGCGGCCGTTGTCGCGGACCTGCACCCGCGCGCTGCCGCGATGTCCCCGCACGCTGTCCGGCTGCTCAGCCGGCTCGACGGTGACCTTGACTGCGGTCGCGCCGGCATGACGAAAGGCATTGGTCAGCGCTTCCTGGACGACGCGATAGATCGTGAGATCGGCGGTCTCGCCGGTCTCGCCAAGGGAAGGTGAAATGCTGGTCTCGATCGCCACTTCGGGATGCGATTCGGTCCACAAGCGGAACAGGGCAGAGAGCGCCTCGTGAAGTCCGAGCTCGGCTAGTCCGACCGGGCGCAGCTTCTCCAGTATCCGGCGGGTGAACTGCTGCAGCGCATTGACCTGCTCCAGCATCGCCCCGCCGTGCTTTCGTACCTGGTCCGGAGCTGCATCGCGCGCATCAGATAGCCGCATCAACGCGCTTGCGTGAGCGCGCAATGCGAACAGATGCGGGCCGAGTTCGTCGTGCAGTTCGCGCGCGATCTCCTTGCGCTCCCGATCCTGCAGCGAAAAGGCGCGTTCGGCGAGCTGCCGCTTGTCCTCGATCGCTTCGCCTAGCGTGGCCGCGAGATGATTGAGCTTGGCGCAGATCGCAGCCAGTTCCGGCGCGCCGCCCGGCGTCACCCGAACATCGTATTGCCCAGCCTCGATCTTCGCCATGGCTTGCGACAGCGACTCGAGCGGCGCCAGCGCGCGCCCGACAACGCTCCTGATGATCAGGAAGAGCACAATTACGATCGCGGAACCGACCGCGAGCTGAGTGACGATGCCATCCCAGATCTCCGCCATCTCGTCATTCGGATGCGAGGTGATCACGAGCGATTCGGATTTACCGCGGATCGAGATCGGCACGCTAACGGAAGTTGTCTCCGGATGGACCAGCGTGACGAACCAGGCCGGCGGCGATCGCGCTTCCTCGCGGCTGTCAATCGCCTCGGCCTCCCCGGACCTCGCGGTCGCGCCATCCTGTCGCGTGATGCTGACGTGACGCAGCCGGCTCAGATCGCGAACGATCTGGTCGAGCCGGGCGTCCGGATCGGGAGCCTCGTTCAGCCCGGACACGATCGTGGTTACGAATTCCCGCGCGAGGCGGATGACGCTCTGGTCTTCAGCCTGGACCCGGGGCCCGGCCTCGACGACAAGGCGGGCGATGTTGATGGCGAGACCGAGCGCGAGGACGAGCGCCAGCAGCAGGTTGATCCGCCCGCGCAAGGAAAGTTTCTGCCACATCGCCTTTGCCCACGATCATCCGCTTAGGTTCCTCAATCAAGAGGAGCGTTGACAGACAAATACCGCGTCTGTCTAATCGAAGGGTACAGTAATCGCGCTGGAGATGCATGAGCGGGCCCGGCGGGAAGCCGCGTCCATGCAATCTGATGCGGTGCAGCAACGCACTGACGCAGCTATCCGGGACTTCAAGCATGCGCGTTCTGATCGTTGACGACCATCCGATCGTCGCTTCCGGCTGCCGCACCGTGTTCGCCGACGAACCGGAGATCGAGTTACTTGAAGCATGCGACGCCGAAAGCGGCGAACGCGTCTTTGTCGCCGAACGTCCCGATATCTCCGTGATCGACATTAACCTGCCGACCGTCTCGGGCTTCGAGCTGGCGCGGCGGATGCTGATGCGCGACGATTCCGCACGCATCATCATGTTCAGCATGAACGACGATCCCGTGTTCGCCGCCCGCGCCATCGAGATCGGCGCCAAGGGCTATGTGGCGAAGACCGGCGATCCCAACGATCTCGTCGAGGCCATCCACGAAGTCGGCAATGGCGGGGTCTATCTGCCGCCCGCCATCGCGCGGCGCGTGGCCTTTGCCGGCCCCGCCGCGGCGCAGAGCCCGCTGTCGAAGCTCAATCCGCGCGAGATGGAGATCCTGCGCCTGCTCAGCGCCGGCAAGACGCTCTCCGAGATCGCCTGGCTGGTTCATTCCTCCTACAAGACCGTCGCCAACACCTCCTCGATCATGCGCCAGAAACTGGGCGTGCGCACCTCGGCCGAACTGGTGCGGTTGGCGATCGAGAGCGGCGTCGCCTGAAGATCGCGCACGCATGATACGGACATGCAGGCAGCGGTTTTCCGAAAAAATTATGCGCAGACAAAGCAAAGCGCCGGAGTGCTGGAGATGACGATTCAAACCGTTTCAACCAACAAATCCCATGGCGGCATCCAGGGCGTGTACAAGCATGCCAGCCGCGAGACCAGGACCGACATGACCTTTTCGGTCTATGTCCCACCGCATCCGGCAGGCGCGAAGCTGCCGGTCGTGTACTATCTCTCCGGCCTGACCTGCACCCATGCCAATGTCACCGAGAAAGGCGAATACCGCGACACCTGCGCCGATCTCGGCCTGATCTTCGTGGCGCCCGACACCAGCCCGCGCGGCGAGGGCGTGCCCGGCGATCCCGCCGGCGCCTACGACTTCGGGCTTGGCGCCGGCTTCTATGTCGACGCCACGCAGGAGCCCTTTGCCCATAACTACCGGATGTGGAGTTACGTGACGCACGAATTGCCGCAGGTCGTCGCGGCAAATTTCCCGGTCGATCCCGTGCGGCAGTCGATCATGGGCCATTCCATGGGCGGGCACGGCGCGCTGACGGTGGCGCTGCGCCATCCCAACCGCTATCGCGCTGCGAGCGCTTTCGCGCCGATCGTGGCGCCGTCGCAGGTGCCCTGGGGCACCAAGGCCCTCGGCGGCTATCTCGGCGACGACAGAAGCGCGTGGCGCAAGCATGACACGGTGGCGCTGATCGAGGACGGCGCGCGATTTTCCGACCTGCTGGTGGACGTTGGCGATGCCGACTCGTTCCTTGCTGAACAGCTTCGCCCGGAACTGCTGCAACAGGCCTGCGCGCAGGCGCATATCCCGCTGCTGCTCCGACGCCAGGAAGGCTACGACCACAGCTATTATTTCATCTCCACCTTCATGGCCGATCATTTGCGCTGGCACGCCGCGCGGCTGACGGCCTGAACCATCTTCGTCGCGGTTACGGGTACAGCGGCAATTCACATCATTGCCGCGACGGCAAACCGCGCTCTCATGATCGTGATCGGGCGGAATCGAGAACGTCGCAACGACAAAATGCGGGGTTGCAAGCCGGGACAATTCAGTCATCTTGCAGCCCAAGAGTAGCTCCATCGCCGGTCAAGGCGAGGAGCGTCGGGAGGAAACATGGTCCGATGGCTGGTCGCCGCAATCGGTCTGATCGCAATGGCGATGCCGGTGTGTGCCGCCGAGCCGATCGCGATCGGCATCGGCTATCTCAGCCGTGCCGGCGTTCAGCAGAAGCTGTCGCTGGTCGAGCAGCCCGCCGAGAATGACGGCATCGCCGGCGCGCGGCTTGCGATCGAGGACAACAACACCACCGGAAAATTCCTCAACCAGCGCTTTAACCTGGAAGAGGTCCGTCTCAAGGAAGGCGAGGACGTGGCGAAGGCCGCGACTGCGCTTGCCGATCGCAATGACTTCATCATCGCCGATCTTCCACCGGATGCGCTGCTGCAGGCGGCGGACGCGTTGCGCGATCGCGGCACGGTGCTGCTGAATGCCGGCGCAATCGACGACCGGCTGCGCGAGCAGGATTGCCGCGCCAATTTGATCCACGTCGCGCCGACGCGCTCGATGCTGGCGGATGCGCTGGCGCAATATCTGGTGTGGAAGCAGTGGAAGCGCTGGTTCCTGGTGGTCGGCTCGCATGACAAGGACAAGCTCTATGCCGATGCGCTGCGACGCGCCGCGACGCGCTTCGGCGCCAAGATCGTGCAGGAGAAGACCTTCGAGGACACCGGCGGTGCCCGCCGCACCGACAGCGGGGTAACGCTGATCCAGCGGCAGATGCCGGTCTTCACCCAGCAGATCCCGGCCTATGACGTGCTGGTTGCCGCTGACGAAAGCGAGGTCTTCGCGTCCTATCTGCCTTACCGCACCTGGGACCCGCGGCCGGTCGCGGGCTCGGCTGGGCTCGTACCCACGAGCTGGGACGCGGCGCAGGATCAATGGGGCGCGATCCAGATGCAGAACCGGTTCATGAAGCTGAATTCGCGGCGCATGACCGCGCTCGACATGCAGGCCTGGACCGCTACGCGCATGATCGGCGAAGCCGCCTCGCGCACGAACTCCGGTGACCCGAAGAGGCTGCTCGCTTTCCTCAAGGGACCGGATTTCTCGGTGGCCGCGTTCAAGGGCACGCGGCTGACGCTGCGGGACTGGAACCTGCAGCTTCGCCAGCCGATTCTTCTGGTCGACGGCCGCATGGTCGTCTCGGTGTCGCCCCAGGAAGGCTTCCTGCACCAAGTCTCCGAGCTCGACACGCTCGGCGCCGACCGTCCCGAGACAAAATGCAAACTGCAATGAAGGAGAGATCGCGCATGTGGCGCCACTGTCTGCTTTCCGGAACGGTCCTTTGGCTCGCGGCCGCCGCACCCGCTTCCGCCTTCATGGCTTTTGTCTCGAACGAGAAGGGCAATACAGTTTCGGTCATCGACACCGATAGCTGGACAGTGACGAAAACCATCAAGGTCGGCCAGCGTCCGCGCGGCATCGAGTTCACCCGCGACGGCAAGTTCGTCATGGTCGCGGTCGGCGATGACGACACCATCCAGGTGATCGATGCCAAGAAGCAGGAGGTGGTGGACACCCTGCCCTCCGGGCCCGATCCGGAACTGTTCACCCAGGATGCCGCGGGCAAGATCATGTACGTCGCCAACGAGAACGACAATACGGTGACCGTGATCGATCTCGAAAAGCGCGCCCGTATCGGCGATGTCCAGGTCGGCGTCGAGCCGGAGGGCATGACGATCAGCCCCGACGGCAAGATCCTGATCAACACCTCCGAGACCACCAACATGGCGCATTTCATCGACACGTCGACGCGCCAGATCGTGGCCAACGTGCTGGTCGACGCCCGGCCGCGCTTCGCCGAGTTCAAGCATGACGGCTCGGAATTGTGGGTGTCCTCCGAGATCGGCGGCACGGTGTCGATCGTAGATCCCGTCAAGCACGTGGTGACCGGCAAGGTCTCCTTCAACATTCCCGGCCTGCGCAGCGAAGCGATCCAGCCCGTCGGCATCGGCATGACCAAGGACGACAAGACCGCCTTCGTCGCGCTCGGCCCTGCCAACCGGATCGCGGTGGTCGACGCCGTCAATCACAAGGTGACCAAGTATCTCCTGGTCGGGCAGCGCGTCTGGCACATGGCGTTCACGCCGGACGAGAAATATTTGCTGGTGACCAATGGCGTGTCCAACGACGTCTCCGTCATCGACGTCGCCGCGCAAAAAGTGATCAAGACCATCCAGGTCGGCGAACTGCCCTGGGGCGTAACGATTGCACCGCAATGACAGCAGCCGAGAAACCCATCGCAGACAAACCATCGTCGGACATATCGGCCCGGCAGGATCCTGCCGGCGCGGCCGCCTTGTCGATCGAAGGCGTCAGCCATTCCTATGGCGCGCGCCGCGCGCTGATCGATGTGAGCTTTGACGTCGCGCCGGCGAGCTTCACGGCGCTGCTCGGCCTGAACGGCGCCGGCAAGAGCACGCTGTTCTCGCTGATCACGCGATTGTTCGGCATCCAGACCGGACGCATCGGCATTTTCGGTCACGACATCAGCCGCGCGCCGGGCGAGGCGCTGCGTCTGCTCGGCGTCGTGTTCCAGCCGCGCACGCTCGACCTCGATCTCTCGGTGACGCAGAACCTGCTCTATCATGCAGCCCTGCACGGCATTAGCCGGCGGGAGGCACGCTTGCGCAGCGGCGAGGTGCTGGCGCGCATCGCGCTTTCCGACCGCGCCGGCAGCAAGGTGCGCGATCTCTCCGGCGGTCAGATGCGCCGGCTGGAGATCGCGCGCGCGCTGTTGCACCGGCCGCGTTTGTTGCTGCTGGACGAGGCCACGGTTGGCCTCGACGTCAAGGCGCGTTCGGACATTCTTAACCACGTCCGGCAACTCGTCTCCGAGCAAGGCATCGGCGTGCTCTGGGCCACGCATCTGTTCGACGAGATCACGGCAAGCGATGATCTCGTGGTGCTGCACCAGGGCAAGGTGCTGGCGCGCGGCCAGGTCTCGCGCGTGATCGCAGACACGGGCGCACAGGACATCAACACCGCCTTCATGCGCCTGACCGGGGCTGTCGGCAAAGGCGTGAGCGAGGCATCATGAGCTCCATCACCGTCACGCCGTCGCGGCGCGGCTTCTCCTTTGCCGAATACATCACCTGCCTCAACGGGATCGTCTGGCGCGAGGCGCTGCGCTTCCTGCATCAACGCGAACGGTTCATCTCGGCACTGGTCAGGCCGCTGGTGTGGCTCTTCATCTTCGCGGCTGGCTTCCGCCAGGTGCTGGGTATCTCGATCATCCCGCCCTACGAGACGTACATCCTCTACGAGGTCTATATCGCGCCGGGACTGATGGCGATGATCCAGCTTTTCAACGGCATGCAATCCTCGCTCTCGATGGTCTATGACCGCGAGATGGGTAATATGCGCACGCTGTTGGTGAGCCCGCTGCCGCGCGGGTACCTTTTGTTCTGCAAACTGCTGGCGGGCACCGCGGTCTCGCTGCTGCAGGTCTATGCCTTCCTTGTGATCGCATGGCTCTGGGACATCACCCCGCCGCCGATCGGCTATCTCACGGTGCTGCCGGCGCTGGTGCTGTCAGGATTGATGTTAGGAGCGCTCGGCATGCTGATATCCTCCGGCATCAAGCAGCTCGAGAATTTTGCCGGCGTCATGAACTTCGTGATCTTTCCGATGTTCTTTGCCTCATCCGCACTCTATCCGCTGTGGCGGGTGCAGGAGGGCAGCCCGATGCTTTATTATGTCTGCCAGCTCAATCCATTCACCCACGCGGTCGAATTGATCCGCTTTGCGTTGTACGGCCAGATCAACTGGATTTCGCTTGGCGTCGTCGCAGGCTGCACAGCAGTTTTCATGATCGGCGCGATCCTGGCTTACGATCCCTCGCGCGGATTGGCGCGGCGCGGGCCTGCCGGAGGCGAGACATGATCGGGCGGATTGCGATCGGAGCATTGCTTGCCGTTGCATCGACCGGGGTCGCTTGTGCCGCCGATCCGCGCTATCCCAACTGGCCCTGCGCGCAGGCCAAGGTGCCGGAGATTTCGCTGGCGGCCGTATGGGCGGGACCACCGCTCGATGACGTGCAGGACAAATGGAAGGAGGATCCCAAGATCAGCGCGCTGGTGGAGAAACTGGCGGCGCGGCGCACGCCGCTCGATGATGCACAAAAGGCGATCACGGATTTCCTGGCGGCTTCCGCGGCCGACAAGACCACCGCCGGCAAGCTGCTGTTCGCGGGCCTGTTCGATTCGCTGAACGCCCAGCGTTCCTCGGTCATGAACGGAATCGAGCGGGTGAGCCGCAAGCAACGCGAGGCCGCTGAGAAGATTCGCGCCGACACGCTCGCGCTGCAGGCGCTGCAGAACGCGTCCTCGCCCGATCAGGCCAAGGTCGACGAACTCGGCAACACCCTCCTGTGGGAAACGCGGATATTCGAGGACCGCCAACGTGTGGTCAGATTTGTCTGCGAAGTACCGACAACGATCGACCAGCGCCTGTTCGCGCTTGGCCGTACGATCCAGCAAGAGATGGAGTAGCGCCGGTTCCGGCGCAAAAAGGTCAGTACAGCTCACCTTTTGTCCGGTTCCACCGACTAAATGCCGGAACCAAATGTGATTCCAGCGTCTTGTCGCTCAGGCCATCTCGAAACCGGGAGAGTTTTGATGAGAGCAATGACCATCATCTTGGCGAGCGCGACGGCCGTCAGCATGTTTGCAACCGCGGCTTCGGCTCAACAGAACATGACGGGAACCATCACCAAGATCGACCGGCTGAATAGCACCATCTCGATCCAGCAGACGCAGAGTGGCACGGTCGGCGCAGGTAGCGGCGCAATCCAGGAGTTCAAGGTGCAGGACACCAACAAGCTTGAACCCTTTCATGCCGGCGACAAGGTGAACTTCTCCGCCGCCGAAGGCGGCGGCACCAAGACCATCACCGACCTGAAGAAGCAATAATGTGATCCCACTGAACCTCGGCCCTCGCGGCCGAGGTTCGGCCTCGCCTGAGTGAAATCGCAGGGCTTATTTCTCTTCACCCGTCCGCGGCTCCGGCTTGGCTTCGACGAGTGGCAAGCCTGCGTGCTCCCATCCATCGGATCCCAGCGGATACCAGGCGATGTTGGAATAGCCGTAGGTCAGCGCGCGCTTGGCTGCGTTCCACGACATCCAGCAATTTTCCTGACAATAGATCACGAGCAGCGCCGCCTTGTTGCCATCAGAGGCACGCTCAAGGCCGCGGCGAAGATAGTCTTCAGTTACATCGGCGAGCTTTCCATAGCCGGTATCGGGCAGCCAGATGCTGCCCGGGATGTTGTGTCGCGGCTTGTCGCGCCACACGGTGCCTTCCGGCAGATTGGCGGGTTTTGGCGGACGCGGCAGCACGTCGACAAAAGCACCGGTCTTGTCGCGCCAGATCGTCTCGGCTTCCGCAGTCGAGAGCACGCGAGCGCCGGCAAGCGTTGCTGGCACCGGCGCCCGGTAGTTCTCGATGCGGTATTCTTGCGGCTCGGCGACCGGCTGCTGCGCGTGGACTGCTGCGCCGAGCGCCGCGGTGGCAACGACCAGGCTCGTGAGCCAGCGCCTCATGGCGATTTCGTCGCCGTGTCCTGGCCGATCGGCCGATCGCTCTCGTCCAGAAGCGGCACGCCGTAGTCGAGCAGGATCTTGTTGATGTCGCCCTGATTCTCCTGGATCAGGCGATTGAGCTGGCGTTTCCAGTTCTGGTCCGCCGGGCGCACGCCCATGCCGATGCGATAGACGAGTTTCGGGCCCGTCGTTTCCTTCACCAGCGGCGTGACATGCAGCGGCGGATTGGCCTTTTTGGCATAGAAGCCGGCCATCGGCCCCCACAACACGCCGGCATCGATCTCGCCCTTGGCAAGATCCTTGATCATCGCCTCTGCGGAGGAATCGATGCGCGTATCGATCATCAATGGATAGGGTTTTGCATTCGCCATCAGGCCGGCCGCGGCCATGTTGGTGCCCGGCGGCGTGCCGGCGACGACGCCGATATGCTTGCCCTTCAGCCGCTCGTCCTCGAGCGTGGTGACATCGTCGAGGCCGCTGCCTTGCTTGGTGACCAGTGCATAGGCCGTGCGATAATAGGGATTGGTGCCCTGGGCGAGTTCGTCGCCCTGCGGAAAGCCCATGATGACGTCGCAGCGGTGCGAGCCGAGCGTCATCCGCACGAAGCCGGTCGCCTGCGGAAAATACGTGAACTCGAGCTTCTTCTGCAGCTTCTGGGCAAACAGCTCGGCGAGCTTGTTCTCGAAGCCTTCGCCCTTGTCGTTGGAGAACGGCAGGTTCCTCGGGTCGGCGCAGACGCGCAGGACCTTGGGATCAATCAATTCGATCGAGAGATCGCCGCTGTCGTTGGTCTGCGCGCGAGCGGCACCATGCCCGACCACCATCGCGGCGATCGCAAGCAGCACCGGCAACAAGCGGCGATATCGTCCGGCACCCGCCATCGCGCTTCCTCCTCTTTCTTGTTTGTGGCTAACCATAGATTGCCCGGCACGTCACGGCGTGCAACAGCTTCGTGGTGATTTCGCCTGGCATGCTGCAGCGCAAACAGGCGTGATCCGAATGCGAAGCGGTCGATGCCCTTCGCGCACCAACTTGGGCGGAAATATGGCTCGTATCGTCTCGCTGATCGCGCTGGTCGCTGCACTCTGCCTGTCGACCCTAGCGCAGGCGCAGGAACAAGAATTGCCTGTGAGCGAAGTCGCGCCCGGAATCTTCGTGCATATCGGCGCGATCGCCCTGATGACCGGCGAGAACGAAGGCGCCATCGCCAACATCGGATTTATCATCGGCGACAGCGCCGTTGCCGTGATCGATACCGGCGGCAGCGTCCGCGAGGGACGGCGACTATTGGCCGCCATCCGCGCCCGCACCGACAAGCCGGTCCGCTATGTCATCAACACCCACGCCCATCCCGATCATGCTTTCGGCAACGCGGCGTTCGTGGGTGGTGGAACCGTTTTCGTCGGCCACAATCATCTTCCGCTGGCGCAGACGATACGAGGCCAGTTCTATCTCGAGGCCTTCCGCCGGACGATGGGCGCGGAACTGATCGATGAGGTACGCATCGTGCCGCCCACGATGCTCGTCGACGACGTCCTCGCGCTCGATCTCGGTGGACGATCGCTTACGCTAAGGGCATGGCCGACTGCGCACAGCGATAACGACCTTACCGTGCTCGACGAGAACACCGGCACCTTGTTCGCCGGCGACCTCGTGTTCGTCAGCCATATCCCGGTCCTGGACGGCAGCATCAAAGGCTGGCTCGCCATCCTCGGCGAACTCGCCGCCCTGCCCGCGCAGCGCGTGGTTCCCGGTCACGGCCCCGTGAGCGAATGGCCGGCAGCGCTGGCCGATGAACGCCGCTACCTCGAAACGCTGGCGGCCGACGTGCGCGCGCTGATCGCGAAGGGCAAGCCGATCACTGCCGCCGCCGAAAGCGCCGCCGCGTCGGAGCGGCCGCGCTGGAAACTGTTCGGCGAGTACAACGCCCGCAACGCAACTGCAGCATTTTCGCAATTGGAGTGGGAATAGGTTTGGCGAGGCCGTATAGTGGCGGCGTTGCTTGCATCCTCGCCGCGAGGAGAACGACCATGTTCGGAGCACCTTTCCGTCTAGCCTGTATCGCCGGCCTGATGGGCATCATCGCCTTTAGCGCACCCGCGGTGAGCGCGGAGACCGATGATCCGTGGCCCGGCCTCGTCCAGGACATCTTCAACAATCGCCCAATGAGCGACGGCAGCGACGTGATCGCGATCGAGATGCCGACCCGTGCGGAAGATGCCGCAATCGTGCCGGTGACGCTGCGCAGCAAGCTTGCGCCCGACGACAGTCGCCGCGTGCGGACGATCACCCTCGTCATCGACCAGAACCCGGCGCCGATGGCGGCCAGGTTCGACCTTGGAGCTGACGCCAACGTCACGGAAATCTCGACCCGCGTGCGCGTCAACAACTACACCGACGTCCATGCCGTGGCCGAACTCACCGACGGCAAGCTCTATGTGGTGAAGACCTACGTGAAGGCGTCCGGCGGCTGCGCCGCGCCTGCGCTGAAGAACGCCGAAGAGGCCAAGGCCAGGCTCGGCCAGATCCGGTATCGGCAGCTTTCGAAGGCCGGCGCTGGTTCCACGAGCGGAGCCCGGGAGGCGCAGATCATGATCGGCCATCCCAACAATTCCGGCCTGCAGATGGACCAGGTGACGCAGCTCTATATTCCCGCCTTCTATGTCGACCGCCTGCAGCTCTGGCAGGACGACAGCCTGGTGCTGAAGATGGAGGGCGGAATCTCGATCTCCGAGGATCCCAACATCCGCTTCACCTATGTCTCGAATGGCGCCAAGCGCTTCCGCGCCGAGGCCAAGGACACCGACGGGCACGTCTTCGAACACGAATGGAAGATCGATTCGGATAGTTGAACCACCGGCGCTAGATTTTTGTTTTGACGCGTTTTCTTCACGCGAACCGGTATCCACTTCGCTCGAAAACGCTCTAACCGTCTCAGAAGCACCTGACTTCAGCTTCGGCCTGGGCCCGGCGGAGATCGTTGAGGGCATTGGTCGCCTGCTCGGACGTGCGGAACGGCGAGCCCATGTCGCCCCTCACCTGCGACAGGCTGAGCACCGTCTCGGCGGTGACATAGCGGTCATAGGGAATCAGCGATGCGACCACGTCGATCGAGCACGAGCATTGCTCGATGGCCTGCCGTGTTTCGCCGTTCGCCTTCAGGCAGCCGAACACGTATTCCGCGCGGGCGGCTGTCGGATAATCATTGACCTCCTCGCCGCGCGCGATCGCCGCAGTTGCCGCGAACACGATCAAAGCGGCGACAATAGGTCGTACCGGTCGCGCAACTGTCATAGCCATCCTCCCGCTTTCAATGGCGCAAGCTATGCTATGACTACCCGATAGAAAAGAACACGTTCGAGGAAACGGCTCAACAAAATGAGTGCCATCATTCGCACGCTGCTGGCTGCCGCGGTTCTTGCGGTGACGCCACTCGCCGCCTGCTTTGGCGCAGACACGATCCGCGTTGCAGTGCAGAAAACCGGCACCTTTGCCTGGGAACTGGCGGTCATCCGCGCGCATGGCCTCGACAAGAAGGCCAATCTCACGATCGAGGCCACCGAGCTCGCGAGCCCCGAGGCGGGCAAGATCGCGCTCCGCGCCGGCAATGCCGACGTCATGGTCTCCGACTGGCTGTGGGTTTCGCGCGAGCGCACGCTTGGCGCCAAGCTCGCTTTCTATCCTTATTCGAGCGCGCTCGGCGCCGTGATGGTACCGACCTCCTCGCCGATCCGCTCGCTCGCCGATCTCCGGGGGAGCAAGCTCGCAGTCGCCGGCGGGCCGATCGACAAGAGCTGGCTCTTGCTGCGGGCATCCTTGAAGCAGGAAGGCCTCGATCTGAAGTCGGCGGCGACCATCGTCTATGGCGCCCCGCCGCTGCTCGCGGCCAAGGCAGTAGGCGGCGAGGTCGACGCCGTCGTCAATTACTGGAATTTCTGCGCCGCGCTGGAAGCCAAGGGCTTCCGCCGCGTCGCCGGCATCGAGGACATCTTGCCGAAACTCGGCGCCAAGGGCCGCATTGCGATGGTCGGCTATGTCTTCGACGAAGGCTGGGCCAATGCGAATCGCGACGCGGTCGTGCGCTTCATCGCAATGACCCGCGCGGCCAAGGAGATCCTCACGAAATCCGATGACGAATGGGAAAAGATCGCGCCGCTGACGGGCGCGGCGGACGCTGCAACGCTGCACGCCTATCGCAACCGCTATCGCGAAGGCGTTCCGCGCCGCCCGATCGCGGACGAAGAGGCCGACGCGCAGGTGCTCTACCGGGTACTCGCCGGGATCGGCGGCAGCGAACTGGTGGGATCGGCAACCGAGCTTGACCCCGGCACGTTCTATCACGCAATCCCGGGAGATTGAGCCGTGGTGCGCCTTCTCTCCTTCCTCCTGTTTCTTGTGACGTGGTGGATTGCGGCGCTCCTGATCGGCGACGTGAAGCTGCCGGCGCCGCCGGCTGTGCTGAAGGTGATGCTGACGGAAGCGGCATCCGGCGCGCTGTTCGTCAATCTCGGTGCTACGCTGGCGCGGGTCGTCCTGTCCTTCACGCTCGCAATGGCGCTGGGCGCCGCCATCGGCTATCTGATGGGCCGGGTCAAGCTCGCCGACAAGATCGGCGATCCCTGGCTGATCCTGCTGCTCAATCTGCCCGCGCTTGTCGTCATCGTGCTCGCCTATATCTGGGCGGGGCTCACCGAGGTCGCAGCGATCGCGGCGATCGCCGTCAACAAGCTGCCGACCGCGGTCGTCACGCTGCGCGAGGGCACGCGGGCGCTGGACCGCTCGCTGGACGAGATGGCGACGGTGTTCGCGATCCCGCGCGGGAAGGCGTTCCGGCACGTGATCCTGCCGCAGCTTGGGCCCTATATCGCGGCTGCCGCGCGATCGGGGCTCTCGCTGGTCTGGAAGATCGTGCTGGTTGCGGAATATCTCGGACGTCCGAATGGCGTCGGCTTCGAGATCGGCGTCGCCTTCCAGTTGTTCGACATTCCGCTCCTGCTCGCCTATTCGCTGACCTTCGCCGCGGTCGTGCTTGTGATCGAGACGGTGCTGGTGCAGCCATTCGAACTTCGTGCAGCCCGGTGGCGACCCCGTGCAGCTTGAGGTCGATATCACCGGTAAGCACTTCGAGAATGCGGCGGGCGAACGGCACGACGTGCTCGCCGGTATCAAGTTCTCGCTTCACGCCGGCGAAGTCGGCGTGTTCGTCGGCCCTTCCGGCTGCGGCAAGAGCACGATGCTGAAGATCCTGGCCGGCCTCGACCACAACTATCAGGGAAAGGTCTCGCGCCCAGCCGTGGCGCGGCTTGGCATGGTATTCCAGGAGCCGCGGCTTCTGCCGTGGCGGTCGGTTGAGGACAATATCCGGCTTGCCGCGCCACACATTGACGAGAAGCGGCTCTCGGAACTCTTCGCCGTCCTGGAATTGACGGAGCATCGCAGCCATTTCCCCGGCGAGCTCTCGCTTGGCCTTGCCCGGCGCGTCGCGCTCGCACGGGCCTTCGCGATCGACCCGGATTTCCTCATCCTGGACGAGCCCCTGGCTTCACTCGACGACGCGCTTGCCGCGCACCTGCGCGAGCAGATCGCAACGCTGGTGGAAAGCCGCTCAATGATGACGCTGCTCGTCACGCATAATCTTGACGATGCCGTTTACCTTGGCGACCGGCTGTTCCTGCTGTCGGCGCGGCCGGCCAGGATTCTGCAGGAAGTGCCGATCCCGACACCACGCACGCGACGCAGCGCGAGCGAGATCAACCACATCAAGGCCGACCTGGTGCGGCGGCGGCTTGCAAAGATATGAGACGTGGGCTTCATATTGAAGGAAACTTGGAGGTCACGATGCCGCGCCGATCGATTGCTGTCGCCATCCTGCTGGTCGCATTGCCCGGCGAACTCTGCGCGCAGACCAAAGGCAAAGGCATCAGGCTCTGGAATCTCACCAGTTCAACCATCTCCGGCTTCCAGCTTTCGCCGGCCGGCAAGAACGATTGGGGTCCCAACCAGACCCTGAACGATAAGGACAAGGAGGTCGATCACGACGAGCGGCTGCGCATCGTCGGCGTCGAGCCCGGACGCTACGACGCCAAGGTGAGTTACACCGGTGCCAAGCAATGCCTTGTCCGCGACATCGAGATCAAGGCCGACGCGGTGTTCTCGATTTCAGACAAGGATCTGAAGGACTGCAACAAATAGGTCAGCCCGCGGGCGAAGCCGCCCCCTTCTCCGCTCGATCATGACCGTGCGGATATTCGCAGCGCCATTTGACCGCGGTCCATTTCGGATGCTCGCCGACCCATTGCGCAATATAGGGCGGCGCTGCCATCGCACATTGCCGCAGCGAACCGTTGAAGGAGAACACGAGATGAGTCTCCTCGCAGGTAGTGGGCGACAGCACGGCACAGACGGTCACGATGAGGTCGATCGGATTCATGCCTCAAATCCCTGGTGCTTCGGTGCAGCAGTAACAAAACGAGCTACGGAGGCGGCAAGGCCAGGTTTCGCCTCACCGGGAAAGCCGGAACCACCTTCGTAGGTTCCTAGAAATTCATGCCAAACACAAGCCGGGCCTGATGGCGCTCGAAATTGACCAGGTCGAGCGCCACGGCCGATCCGGCCGGGCGGCCCCAGGCCTGAACGCTCCAGGCCGCGGTCAGCCGCGCGCGCTCCGACAGTTGGAGATACGCGACCGGGCCGATGAACAAGGCCTGGCCCTCGAATTCGTTCAGCCCGATCCCCTCATAGCGGCGGAAATAGCGCGCCTCGCCGCCAACGAAAACGCCGGGCCTGATCTGCGCCATCAATCCAACGGCCGCGCCCACCGTCGCCTCCTGCTCCGCGGCGCGCGAGGCAAGAAAACGAGTCCATTCGGGCTGGTAGGTGAAATTGAGTGCCGCGACCAGAAAGTTCGGCACCAACTCGCGATCGAAAGCCAGCGTGAGTTCAGTACCGAAATTGCGGATGCGATCGGCCGTGGTCTCGTCGATCCGGTCGGAGTGGCTCTCCACCGCAAGGGTCATGCCGAACGGCGACGTCTCACGGTCGAGAAATCGATAACGGACATCCAGGGAGAGACCTTGCCAGGTCAATTGTCGCCGATCTTCAAAGCCGGGAATGCCGTAAATCTGGTGGGCCACAAAAGCGCCCCCCAGTTCGATACGGATGTCGCGGGCCGGCACGAATTCGACTTCGAACTCCTGGGCAATCGAGCGATAGCTGCCGCCATTTCTGGAAAATCGTCCCGTGGTCTCGGTCTGGAATTCTCGCTCGCCGACATGCCCGACGTCGGTGCCGATCATGAAGCCGAACAGATGCTCGGTATCGATTTCCTCTGCACGCGCGCCGACGGCAGCAGGCAGTGTGAAAAAGCACACGGCAGCCGCCCGGAGCATCGTTGCGCGAAAAGACATTCCATTCCCGAGAACGAATCGAAAGCGTCAGCAGCGCTGACAAGAAGACACCCCTACCACAACGTCCAGTCGAGCGGCAGCGATTGGAAGCTTGATTGCAAGGACCATTTCGGCTGCAATGCAAGACCCGGGAAGGGCCCGCGGAAGAACAATCGCTTCAGGGAGAATAAACCGAATGGCACGAGTTCTGGTACTTTACAAGAAGCCGAAAAACACCGAGGCGTTCGACAAGCATTATGCCTCGGTGCACATTCCGCTGGCCAAGAAGATCCCGGGACTGAAGAAATATGACATCAGCACGGCGCCGCTCAGGACGCCAGCGGGCGAGAGCAACATCCACCTAGCCGCGACGCTGTATTTCGATTCGCTCGACGCGCTGCAGGCAGGCATGGGATCGGCGGAAGGAAAGGCCGCAGGCGCCGACCTCGCCAACTTCGCCGATGGCGGTGCCGACCTCTACATTTTCGATACAAAGGAAGTTTGAGGGCGTCTCAGACAGAGCCCAACGAATATGAGCCCAACGAATGCACCTGCCGCGGCTTGCGCAGATATCGCTGCGCAAGCCGGGCAGACGCTCGACGCTTACTTGCGCGATGCGCAGGCGTACATGTTGATTTCCATGCCGACCTGAACTTCGACGATCTTCGGAGTCTTCCAGCTCATTCGATCCTCCCAAATGGCTTGGCACGAGGTTCGCGCCAAGGTCGAACCTATGGCCAGCGCGCAAGTGGCGCAAGTGGACAAGATCGACCAGAAGGCGCATCAGCGTCGCAGTTGCGCGCCGATAGTTCCCTCCTGGGCAAACCAGTTCCCTCCTAGGCAAAGCCCGTCAGGTTGGACTCACAGAGTTCTTTCGCGTTCGATCGCACGATGCAGCGTCAGGCGTGACACTGCTCAAAGGCATGCCCGTCTCCTTCACACCTCCCAGGTTTCGGGTGGCGACGTGAAAGCTGATGCTATTCACTTCCGCCGTTCATAGAGCATCACTTGCAAGTGCTTCGAGGTCTCGCATGAGAACGTCAATCTGCGTTTCACTCGTTCCATTCATCATGATCGCTGTCGCGTCGCCAGCTATCGCCGAGGAACGGCCTCAGCCTCGACAAACGCAAGCGCCGGCCACGCTGACTGGCAAGGAACGGCTCGGCAAGAAATGGATGGACGAGCAGCGGATCGATAATTGCAACGTGCCGCCGGACAAGCGTGGCTCCAGACCGAGACCTGGAGCCTGCTTGCACGGGCCAGCCAGCTAAGTTGTTCCTATCGCAACAGCCGCAGCAGAGCGCGACCGGCGGGCGAGCTCAATTCCTTGGCGTCAAGGGTTCCATCCTTGTCCGGATTCGCTGCGTTGAAGCGCTGCTCCACGACCGCAAGATATTCATCCAGCGTCAGCGTTCCGTCATGGTCGGGATCGGCGGCCGCCAGCTCCTTGGCGCTTAACCGACCGCGCAGCTCACGCGCATCGAGCGTGCCGTCATGATCCGGATCGAGTTTGGCGAACAGCGCCGATGCCGCCTTCTTCACCTCGGCCAGATCGAGGGTGCCATCATTGTCGGTGTCGAACATCTTGATCGGGTCGGCGCGCTTCGGCGCAGCCAGGGCCGGCCCCGAAAACGCCGCAGCGGCCATTACCAAGGCAACGAGACCGCTCAAGACAACAAGACCACGCAATTGCATCTCTGATCTCCCTTGGCAGAGTTCAACAAGGGCAGCAGAGAAGCTTGCACAGATGGCAGAGCGCACGCCGGCCGCCCACGGCGCGCTTTACGATCTAATCCGAGGTCGCCGAAAACTCCGCGGTGGAGCCGGCCTGCTGCTGGCGGTGAACGGCTGACGGCACGATGCCGAAATACTTCCGGAACACGCGGCTGAAATGCGAGGAGCTGGAAAAGCCCCAGGAGAATGCAACGTCCGTGATCGTCTTGCCGGGCTGCGCCTCCAGCTCCTCGCGGCAATGCTGCAGCCGGGCGCGCCAGATGTAGTCGCTCACGGTCATGCCGCGCTCGCTGAACAGCATGTGCAGGTAGCGTTTGGTGCAACCCAGCGCCGTGGAAATCTGGTCGATGCAGAGATCCGGATCGCGCAGATGTTCGCGGATGAAGAACTGCGCCCGGATATAGGTCGCTTCCGCACCGCCATGATTGAACGTCGTCTCCGCTTCACGCAGCGGCAGCAGCAGGAGATCGATCAACGAATCGGCAACGCCCATCGCATTGTAGGGGGATAACCTGCTCGCCTCGGAAAAGGCCGCATGCACGAAATCGTAGGCGATGCGGCCGGTGCCGCTGCGGGCCGAGAGCTTGCAGGCCGGCATCCGCGTCGAACGGAAACCGCGTTCCTGCAAGAGCGCTTTCGGCACGATCACGACCTCATGCCGCGTCAGCGACGGGCTGATGATGGTGTGCGGGCTGGAAACGTCGTAGGCGAGACAATCGCCGGGAACGAGCTCGAAATGGCGGCCATCCTGCTCGAAATAGGAGACGCCGTGGGTCTGGAACAGGATCTTGATATAGGGATGATCGCTCAGTTTCGATCGCGCGTTGATATGGGCGATACGGTGTTGGCTCACTTCGATCTGGCAGAGTTTCAGCCGCGAGACTGTCGTGTAGTTGACCCGTGCCTCCAGCGAAGCCGCGTCCATCGGGTCGACATCAAACCGGCCGCATAGATCGGTCAGTGCGTCTGTCCAACATTGGACCTGCTTCCCCGGCGTCAATCCGGAGGTAGTGAGCGAACGGATGGTATCGGGCATATCCAGCCACCGATTCGAGATGAAAGCGTGACTGCTCGCCGCGAGAGGCTTTGGTCACCGTGAAGTACCGTTACCCCAATCTTAATGCGGTCTTTGACCCCTGAGCAGCGTTCCTCCTGACAACCTTAAGCATTAATCCTCGACTTTACTGCAAGTGTCGTCAAGGGAAATCGGCCTCGTGCGCCCGCGACCAACGTCGCGCCCGCGCACTACCGCGCTGCACTACGAGCAAAAAAGTTCTTCGAGTTTCACTATTGAGCAAGCCGGCCTTCTCTCTTGGGCAAGTCGCGCGTCGACGAAGGGGATAGGAGGAGGAACCAAAAAAATGGGCCGTTTCGACGGAAAGCGGAAGGTCATCATTGGGAGGAGATCACTATGCGCAAGGTGCTAATCGCCACCTCTCTCGGCGCCATGGCGGCGTTAGGCGGAGGTGTTGCCAGTGCCAATGAAGAACTCAGCAAGATGGCGCAAAACCCGAAGGACTGGGTTATGCCGACGGGTGACTATGCCAACACCCGCTACTCGAAGCTGAATCAAATCAATGCCTCGAACGTCGGGAAGTTGCAGGTCGCCTGGACATTTTCGACCGGCGTGCTGCGTGGCCACGAGGGCGGGCCGCTGATCATCGGCAATATGATGTACGTGCACACGCCTTTCCCGAACAAGGTCTATGCGCTTGACCTGTCGCAGGACAACAAGATCGTCTGGAGGTACGAGCCGAAGCAGGATCCGAACGTGATCCCGGTCATGTGCTGCGACACCGTGAATCGCGGCCTGTCCTATGGCGATGGCAAGATCTTCCTGCACCAGGCCGACACCACACTCGTGGCGCTCGACGCCAAGACCGGCAAGGTGGAGTGGACCGCGAAGAACGGCGATCCGGGCAAAGGCGAGACCGGAACATCCGCCCCGATGGTCGTAAAGGACAAGGTGCTGGTCGGCATCTCCGGCGGCGAGTTCGGCGTGCAATGCCACGTCACGGCCTACGACACCAAGAGCGGCAAGCAGGTCTGGCGCGCCTATTCCGAAGGGCCGGATGATCAGATCAAGCTCGATCCCGAGAAGACCACCGCTCTCGGCAAGCCGGTCGGCAAGGACTCGAGCCTCAAGACCTGGCAGGGCGACCAGTGGAAGGTCGGCGGCGGCTGCACCTGGGGCTGGCTGGCCTACGATCCGTCTCTCGACCTCGTCTACTACGGCTCGGGCAATCCATCGACCTGGAACCCGAAGCAGCGTCCGGGCGACAACAAATGGTCAATGACCATCTTCGCCCGCAATCCGGATAACGGCATGGCCAAGTGGGTCTATCAGATGACGCCCCATGACGAGTGGGACTATGACGGCGTCAACGAGATGATCCTGACCGACCAGCCCTTCAACGGTCAAGAGCGCAAGCTGCTAACGCACTTCGATCGTAACGGCCTGGCCTATACGCTCGATCGCACCAACGGCGAACTGCTGGTCGCCGAGAAGTATGATCCGAAGGTCAACTGGACCAGCGGCGTCGACATGAACAAGAGCTCGCCGACCTATGGCCGGCCGAAGGTCCTCGACCAATATTCGACCGACAAGCAGGGCGAGGATGTCAACGTCAAGGGCATCTGCCCGGCCGCGCTCGGCACCAAGGACGAGCAGCCGGCAGCCTACTCGCCGGAGACGCAACTCTTCTACGTTCCGACCAACCACGTCTGCATGGACTATGAACCGTTCAAGGTGAGCTACACCGCGGGTCAGCCCTATGTCGGCGCGACGCTCTCGATGTATCCGCCTCCCGGCGAATCCCACATGGGCAACTTCATCGCCTGGGACAACAAGACGGGCAAGATTGTCTGGTCGAACAAGGAGCAGTTCTCGGTCTGGTCAGGCGCACTTGCGACCGCCGGCGGCGTGGTGTTCTACGGCACGCTCGAAGGCTATCTCAAGGCGGTCGATGCCAAGACCGGCAAGGAGCTCTACAGGTTCAAGACTCCCTCCGGCATCATCGGCAACGTCACGACCTATGAGCAGGGTGGCAAGCAGTACGTGGCTGTGCTGTCCGGTGTTGGCGGCTGGGCGGGCATCGGCCTTGCTGCCGGCCTGACCGATCCGACCGCCGGTCTCGGCGCAGTCGGCGGCTATGCGGCGCTGAGCAACTATACCGCCCTTGGCGGAACGCTCACCGTGTTCTCCCTCCCGCAGTGAGCCGAACGTCGTTCCGGCGCGTGGACCATCCACGCGCCGGTTTTGCCTGTATCTGATCTTGAGGACATGCTCTTGCGTAAAAGCTGGTTTGTGGTTGCGGCGATGATCGTCGCCGTATCTGGAGGATTCGCCTTTGCCGACGATGCGGTCGATCCGGCCGCCGTGAAGGAAGAGAACGGCAAGTATCTGGACAAGGAAGGTAACCCGACCTTCAAGATCGCCGCCGACGGGACGGTAGATTGGTACACCTACTCCGGATATCGCCGGTATCATTCGGAGTGCCATGTCTGCCATGGTCCGGACGGCATGGGTTCGACCTACGCGCCGGCATTGGCGACTTCGCTGAAAACTATGAGCTATGCCGACTTTTTGGGCGTCGTCGCCAGCGGCCGCAAGAACGTCACTACCGCGCAGGAAAATGTCATGCCGGCGTTCGGTGACAATCCAAACGTCGCCTGCTACATGGACGACCTCTATGTCTACCTGCGCGCCCGCGCGAATGACGCGGTGGGGCGCGTGCGCCCCGCAAAGAAAGAAGAGAAGTCGGATGCCTACAAGCAGGCGGAGAGCGCCTGCATGGGCAAGAACTGAGATTGCGTAGCGCGGGCGACAACACGATTACGGAGAGATCAACATGAAGACACGCGCCGCCGTCGCATTCGAAGCCAAGAAGCCGCTTGAGATCGTCGAGCTCGACCTGGAAGGCCCGAAGGCCGGTGAAGTCCTGGTCGAGATCAAGGCCACAGGCATCTGTCATACCGACGCCTACACGCTTGACGGTCTCGACAGCGAAGGAATCTTCCCCTCCATCCTCGGCCATGAGGGCGCCGGCATCGTCCGCGAGGTCGGTGCGGGCGTGACCTCGGTGAAGCCGGGCGATCACGTGATTCCGCTGTACACACCCGAGTGCAGGCAGTGCAAGAGCTGCCTGAGCCAGAAGACCAATCTCTGTACCCAGATCCGCGCCACTCAAGGCAAGGGCGTGATGCCGGACGGCACCTCGCGCTTCAGCTACAAGGGCAAGACGATCTTCCACTATATGGGCTGCTCGACCTTCTCGAACTACACTGTGCTGCCGGAGATCGCGGTGGCGAAGATCCGCGAGGACGCCCCGTTCGACAAGAGCTGCTACATCGGCTGCGGCGTAACCACTGGCGTCGGCGCCGTGGTCAACACCGCCAAGGTCACGCCAGGCTCCAACGTTGTGGTGTTCGGCCTCGGCGGCATCGGGCTCAACGTGATCCAGGGCGCCAAGATGGTCGGCGCCGACAAGATCATTGGCGTCGACATCAACGACTCCAAGGAAGACTGGGGCCGCCGCTTCGGCATGACGCATTTCGTCAACCCGACCAAGGTCGGCGGCGATATCGTCCAACACCTGGTCGGTCTCACCGAGGGCGGCGCCGACTACACCTTCGACTGCACCGGCAACACCAATGTGATGCGCCAGGCGCTGGAGGCCTGCCACCGCGGCTGGGGCGTCTCGGTGATCATCGGCGTTGCGGAAGCCGGCAAGGAGATCGCCACCCGGCCGTTCCAGCTCGTCACCGGACGGGTCTGGAAGGGCTCGGCCTTCGGCGGCGCGCGTGGCCGCACCGACACGCCGAAGGTCGTCGACTGGTACATGAACGGAAAGATCCAGATCGATCCGATGATCACCCACGTGCTCAAGCTCGAGGAAATCAACAAGGGATTCGACTTGATGCACGAGGGCAAGTCGATCCGTTCGGTCGTCGTCTACTAGGGCGTGATCCGAATCCGGAAGGGCCGCGTTCGCGGATGCGGACCCGGCTCCCCGGAAGGGTCATGCTCCAGCAAAAGGTGGAACGGGATCACCGTTCCAGAATCAACGTGTCAAACACCAGGAGGATTGACCCATGACTGTTCATCTCCACCCGTCGATTGACAACGGCGTCCAAAAAGGCTCGGGCAGCTTTGCCGGTGGCACACTGGTCTGCAAGTGCACGGATCACCCGGTGAAAGTCGCGATCAAGGGCGACGTCGCACATAACCACGCCTGCGGCTGCACCAAATGCTGGAAGCCGGAAGGGGCGATGTTCTCGGTCGTCGCAGTGGTGCCGAGACAGAACCTGACAGTCCTGGAAAATGGCGACAAGCTGCAGATCGTCGACCCCGCGGCCGTGATCCAGCGCTATGCCTGCAAGGACTGCGGTACGCATATGTACGGACGGATCGAGAACAAGGCGCATCCGTTCTACGGCCTCGACTTCGTGCATCCCGAACTCTTCGAGGAAAGCGGCTCGGCAGCGCCGGGATTCGCTGCGTTCGTCTCGTCGGTGATCGAGTCCGGCGCCAAGCCGGAGGACATGCCGGCGATCCGAGGCCGGCTAAAGGAATTGGGACTCGAGCCCTATGACTGCCTGTCGCCGGCGCTGATGGATGCGATCGCGACCCACGTGGCGAAATCCAAGGCCGCCTGACAAGGCTGCCTGATTTACCCACGCTCCCGCTGGCGGTGCTCGACCGCCAGCGGCGCCGCCGGTGTTCGCACCGCAGCATTCTCGGCGGAAAGCGCCCATCCCTCACAATATTCCGGCGAGCGTCAGTTCCGCCTTTTCCCGATCCTCGCCGCGGTGCATTTTCCGAGACCGTGCTTTGCAAAATTATCCTGACGATCTCGGATCACAGCGGTCGGCCCCGCTTTTGACAAACGGAAAATGCAAAACACTGGGGTGTGAAGTCACCGTCGCATCGGTTTCTGGTAGCATCTGATTTTCCCGATGCGCGCGGGCGGCGCATTTCATTTGAACATAGCAAAGGAGCAGCCGGACACGGACTACCGATCGTGCAGCGGGCTCCCGTTAAACCTCTCAAAAGGACCGGCCCGCAGCGCGAGACCCAGAAGCGGTCGCGAGCGCAGGGAGAAATATGTTCTCGCTCGTGGCCTGCAAACATCAACAGCTTAAGAAGAGCGAGGGACGATCATGGTCAAGTTGAAGATTAATGGTCAGGAACAGAATTGGGATGGCGATCCCGATCTTCCGCTACTCTGGTTCATCCGTGACGAAATAGGACTCACCGGTACCAAATTCGGTTGTGGTCAGGCGCTGTGCGGCTCCTGCACCGTGATCATCGACAAGCAGGCAGTGCGCGCCTGCATCACCTCGGTTTCGGATGCGGCCGGCCGCGAAGTCACCACCATCGAGGGCCTGCATCCGACCGGCGATCATCCGGTGCAGAAGGCCTGGCGCCAGGTCAACGTGCCGCAATGCGGCTATTGCCAGGCCGGCCAGATCATGCAGGCCGCCGCGCTGTTGGCGGACAATCCAAAACCGTCGCACGACCAGATCCGCGAAGCCATGTCCGGCAATATCTGCCGCTGCGGCTGCTACCAGCGGATCGAGAACGCAGTTCATCTCGCATCGACGGGGGTGTGACATGAATATCCTCACCAATCCCAAAAAGCTTCGCGGTTTCGAGAAGCACATCAAGATCGAGAACGTTTCGCGCCGCAGCATCCTCAAGACCCTGGGGCTGGCCGGCGGGTTCGTGCTCGCCGCACCGGTCATGATGCGGCCGAGCTTTGCCTACGAGACCGGCGCGGGAAAGATGCCGCACGGCGTCGTGGTCGACCCGCGCGTCTTCGTGTCGATCGCGCCGGATGGCATGGTCACGATCATCGCACACCGCTCCGAGATGGGAACCGGCGTGCGCACCAGCCTGCCGCTGATCGTGGCCGAAGAGCTGGAAGCCGACTGGTCGCGCGTCCATGTCCAGCAGGCGCATGGCGATGAGGCCAAGTTCGGCAACCAGGACACCGACGGCTCGCGCAGCACGCGCCACTATCTGATCCCGATGCGTCAGATCGGCGCTTCGGCCCGCACGATGCTGGAGCAGGCCGCTGCGAAACGCTGGGGCGTGCCGGCGGGCGAGGTGAAGGCCGCCAATCATGAGGTCGTTCACAGCGCCAGCGGGCGCAAGCTCGGCTTCGGCGAACTGGCGGCGGACGCCGCAAAGGAATCGGTGCCGAGCATCGAAGGCCTCAAGCTGAAGAACCCCAAGGACTTCCGCTATCTTGGCAAGGGCGAGATCAGCATCGTCGACCTCCACGACATCACGACGGGTGCCGCCCATTATGGCGGCGACGCGCGGCTGCCCGGCATGAAATATGCCGTCATCGCCCGTCCACCGGTGACCGGCGGCAAGCTCGTCTCCTTCGACGGCGCCGAAGCGATGAAGGTCTCCGGCGTCGAGAAGGTGATGGAAGTGAAGGGATGGCCGTGGCCATCGAAATTCCAGCCGCTGGGCGGCGTGGCCGTGATCGCACGCAACACCGGCGCGGCGATCAAGGGCTGCAACGCACTGAAGGTGACCTGGGACGACGGCGCCAATGCCAAGTACGATTCGGTCGCCTATCGCACTGAACTCGAGGAGGCCGCGCGCAAGCCGGGCCTCGTCGTGCGCAAGGACGGCGATGCCGAGGCGGCGTTGAAGAGCGCCGACAAGGTCATCATCGGTGAGTACTACCTGCCGCATTTCGCCCATGCCAGCATGGAACCGCCGGTGGCGGTCGCCAACGTCAAGGGCGACAAGGCGGAGGTCTGGGCGCCCGTGCAAAGCCCGGGCGGAACGCGCGAGGACGTCGCCAAGACACTCGGCATCCCTGAGGAGAACGTGACCGTCAACGTCACGCTGCTTGGCGGCGGTTTCGGGCGCAAGTCGAAATGCGACTTCGCGCTGGAGGCCGTGTTGCTCTCGAAGGAGCTCGGGGTGCCCGTGAAGGTGCAGTGGACGCGCGAAGACGATGTGCGCCACGACTTCCTCCACACCGTCTCGGTCGAGCGCATCGAGGCGGGCCTCGACAAGAATGGCAAGGTGATCGCCTGGCGGCATCGCAGCGTGGCTCCGTCCATCGCTTCGACCTTCGCCGCCGGGACCGTCCACCAGGCGCCGTTCGAGCTCGGCATGGGGCTGATCGACAATCCGTTCGAGATCGCCAACCTGCAGTGCGAGAATCCGGAAGCGGCCGCGCATACCCGCATCGGCTGGTTCCGCTCGGTATCGAACATCCCGCGCGCCTTCGCGGTGCAGTCCATGGTCGCCGAAATCGCCCATGCCACCAACCGCGATCCGAAGGACATGCTGCTGGAGCTGATCGGTTCGCCGCGGATCGTCAATCTTTCCTCGGTGAAGGATCCCTGGAACTATGGCGAGCCCTACGACAGCTACCCGATCGACACCGCGCGGTTGCGCAAGGTGGTCGAACTGGTTGCCGACAAGGGCGGCTGGGGACGCTCGGTGCCGAAAGGCCACGGCCTCGGCATCGCCGTGCACAGGAGCTTCGTCAGCTATATCGCGACCATCATCGAGGTGGCCGTCGACGACAAGGGCAAGCTGACGGTGCCAAGGGTCGACACCGCGATCGACTGCGGCACCTATGTCAACCCCGAACGCATCCAGTCGCAGATCGAGGGTGCGGCGATCATGGGCCTGAGCCTCGCCAAATATGGCGAGGTCACCTTCAAGGACGGCAAGGTGCAGCAGGGCAATTTCGACGATTATCAGGTGATCCGGATCGACGAGTCGCCTGCCGTGACCAACGTCTACATCGTGCCGCCCGCCAGCCCTGACACGCCGCCGAGCGGCGTCGGCGAACCCGGCGTGCCGCCGTTCGCGCCGGCGCTGATCAACGCGATCTTCGCCGCGACTGGAAAACGCCTCCGCGCGATGCCGATCGGCAAGCAACTGGAGGCATGAGGCGGAACGCAAGCTCGCACCAACCGTTTCATCGATCTGGAGAGGAGACAGATCGATGAAACACAACTTCCCGGCGCTCGCAGTGTCTCTACTGGCGGGCGCCTTTCTTTTGAGTGTACAGGCGGCGAACGCACAAACGAACACGTCACCACCCGCGACTGCCACGCGGCCCGCAAAGACGCCCGCAGAGCAGAATTCCCTGCCGAACAACGCCCCGCCCGCCACCACCAACCAGACCACGGGCGAAGCCAGCCGCGATCCGACGATCAAGAAGATGAACGAGGACGAGAAGGCGAAGGTCGATAACAAAGGCAAATGATCCAGATTCTTGTCTTGACGCGTTTTCTTCACGCGAGCCGATATCCACTTCGCTCGAAAACGCTCTAACGAAGAACGGCGGACCTTTCGGTCCGCCGCTTTGTCACCCCGCTCCGCCACGCGCTATTTCTTGACCGCGAACACCCAGATGACGCCGCCTTGGGGCACGTTGTTCTCCACGCCGACATTCTGAGTGGCCAAGGCATCCTGGATGCGCTGCGCATCGACGCCCCAGCCCGACTGGATCGCGATATATTGCGTGCCGTCGACCTCATAGGACATCGGCATGCCCATGATGCCGGAATTGGTCTTCTGCTCCCACAGCAGCTCACCGCTCTTGGCATCGAAAGCGCGGAAGTTGCGATCGTTGGTGCCTCCGGCAAAGACCAGATCGCCCGCGGTCGCCAACACCGAACCGAACAGTTGCGATTTCGGGAAGTTGTGCGACCAGACCTTCTTGCCAGTGGCCGGATCCCAGGCCTGCAGCTCGCCCATGTGAGTGGCGCCCGGGCGCACCGTCAGACCGATGTCCTCCGGCTTGGTGCCGAGCCAGAGCTGGCCGGGAACCAGCGGTGTTTTCTCGCCGGTGAAGCCGCCGCAGAAATTCTCGTTGGCGGGAACGTAGACGAGCTTGGTCTTCTGGCTATAGGCCGCCGACGGCCAGTCCTTGCCGCCCCACAGCGACGGGCAGAACTCGACGCGCTTGCCGAGCACCGGCTTGTGCTCGGGATCGACGATCGGCCTGCCGGTCTCCTTCTCGATGCCCTTCCAGACATTGGTATGCACGAACGGCCAGCCGGTCACATAGTTGATGCGATCGGGCTTCGCTTCCAGGACCCAGAAGATCGCATCGCGTCCGGGGTGGATGAGCGCCTTGAACGGACGGCCTTCCCGTTCCAGGTTGACCAGGATCGGCGCTTCGACCTCGTCCCAGTCCCAGGAATCGTTCTGGTGATACTGGAAGTGGTTCTTGATCTTGCCGGTGTCCGGATCGAGCGCCAGCACGGAACTGGTGTAGAGATTGTCACCGGCATGCGCCGAGCCGGGCCATGGTGCGGCGTTGCCGACTCCCCAATAGACCGTCTTGGTGTCCTTGTCGTAATTGCCGGTCATCCAGGCCGATCCGCCGCCGGTCTTCCAGTCGTCCCCGCTCCATGTCTCGCTGCCGGGCTCACCGGGAGCGGGAATGGTGAAGGTGCGCCACAATTCCTTGCCGTTGTTGGCGTCATAGGCGACGACATAACCGCGAACGCCGAACTCGCCGCCGGAGCCACCGACGATGACCTTGCCGTCGACGACGAGCGGCATCAGGGTCATGTACTGGCCCTTCTTGTAGTCCTGCACCTTGGTATCCCAGACCACTTTGCCGGTCTTGGCATCGAGCGCGACCACATGGTCATCCGTCGTCGCGAGATAGAGCTTGTCCTGCCACAGGCCAACGCCGCGGCTGGTCGGATGCAACTGGAACAGATCGTCCGGAAGCTGCCGCTTGTAGCGCCAATATTCGTCGCCGGTCTTGGCGTTGAGCGCGATCACCTGCCCCATCGGGGTCGCAACGAACATCACGCCGTTGTTGACGATCGGTGGCGCTTCGTGGCCTTCGATCACGCCCGTGGAGAAGGTCCATGCCGGCGTCAGGCTCTTGACGTTCGAGGTGTTGATCTGCTCGAGCGGGCTATAGCCCTGCCCGTCATAGGTCCGCCGATACAGCATCCAGTTGCCTGGCTCGGGATTTTCGAGACGCGCCGAGGTCACCGGACTGTAGTTCTCGACCGGGCCAGCCACCGCGGCTGTTGAGACAAGGCACGCGAACGCCGCTGCACTCGTAAGAAACCATTGTTTCGTGGTCATTAGCTGCTACCTCCCTGCTTTGTTTTTCATCTACGATCTTTCGCAACTCTTGGTTGCATAAATAAAATTCGACCGCGTTGCTTGGTGCTTTGCCTCAGGCACCTACCTTTCCTACGAACGCCGCAGACACGGTGAGCGAACCGTCAGTGAGAGCCAACGGAAGCGCCGCCAGACGGCGGGTCGCCGGCCCGAACACGACTTCCGCGCCGTGCCGCGGGTCATATTCGGAATTGTGGCAGAAGCACTTGAGGACCTTCTGGTCGCCTTCGGCCGCCTTCACCCAGCCGGTGGTAGGACATCCGGCATGCGCACAGATCAGCGAATAGGCAACGATGCCGTCGGCCGAACGCGCGCGTGTGTCATCATCGAGTTCATCGGGATTTAGCCTGACGACGAGCACTTCGTTCAAACGCGAACCTTTGCGGACCACCGATGTGCCGGGATCCTTCGGCCAGGCGCGCACCGGCGGGCCGCCGGGCTTGAGGTCGTCGGACTTGATCACCTGGCCGGCGCGTTCTCCTTCGGAGAGAACGAGGAAGTCGCCCTTCTTCGGTCGATCGCTGCTGCCGGGCTGATCCTCTTGCGCCGCAGCAGGCCCCGTGGCCGCAACGCAGGCGCCGGTGGCAAGAACCTTCAGTAGCGAACGACGTGTCTGGTCTGGATGGTGCATCTCGAGTTCCATCTTGGGTTGAAGTGTAACACCGAGCTTGAATTCAGACCCGGTGCAAATGAGCGCCGGAACTCTGCCAAAAACAAGGCAAGCAATGACTCTGTCGAAGCGAGTCGTTTTTCTCTCGCCGTTCGTTGTTGGCAGCAACCGCGATGCTCAAACTCTCATCACATCACGCGCGAGCGTCAACGCATGAATGATGATTTTGCGGATCAGGTCCGACGTTGCTGAATTTGTGCGGCGCGCCAAGGAACGTGTGCGATGCGGATGCGGGCGACAGCTTCAATTGTAATAGCCCGCTAACACATCTCGCTCGCGGTTGGGTGCGAAGGGAAATTCTGATTCAAAACAGCAGTTCCGTAGGATGGGTAGAGCGAAGCGAAACCCATCACGATGGAGCAAGCTGCGCGAATGATGGGTTTCGCTTCGCTCTACCCATCCTACGTCTGATTCAAACAGCGGATATGCGTTCGCGTTCTCGCGGCGCTTTGCGCCCGAGCTTTGCGTACCTTTCCACCCTCCTCGAAATCAGAGGGCGCAGGGAAAGCCGGGTGCTGGTTGCACCCGTGGGTCCCGTGCAACAAAAAGCACGGGGGTAGGACCACAGGTTCAACCGAAGCATTCCGGCTTTCCCTGCGCGATGGTTTACGGCTTACTTCGTGCTCTCCCCGGTGACCGGGCTTTCTTGCCACCGTCATCTCAAGCGCGAACTTGTTCGCGCGAAAAACTTAGCGCCAGCGTCGGGGCGCCAGGACCACACGACTTCGCCGTCCGTGATGCGCGTGCTCGTCAGTCACACCCATCGCGTCCACCGCACCTCACCGCAACGTTCGTGACGATCGCGACCCGCCCCTCATCCGCCGTGAGACGCGCGGAGTTAAATCACTGATTTGCCCGACGACGGAAGCAGAATGTTTTTCGCGCGACGGCTGGACAGACTTTTGGTGATTTGCCCGTCGGGTTGATTTGTCGCACCCAAAGCAACCGCATCGTCATTGCGAGCGGAGCGAAGCAATCCATAGCGCGGCAGGCGGAGATATGGATTGCTTCGCTGCGCTCGCAATGACGGCGGTGGGGCGTGGCGGGCGAATGCTAATCCGCCCTTACGAATTTGCGGGGCGCTTCCTGCAGGCGAAGAACGCGGTGACGGCGAGCGGGACTGCGAGCGCGATCCATGACGTCGTGTCCCAGATGCCGTCGCCGAGCAAGGCCGACACCAGTCCGAAAGCGACGATCACAGCGATGATCGCCGGGAACAGAAAGATCTGCGTTGCCGAGCGGCGGACGTTGATCATCAGAGGCGCTCCGGAACCTGAGCGGCCAAGCCGGGCGCCCGCGCGGCGGCTTTCCATGATGGCGCGGTGCGCCAGCGCGCGACCCACAGATACAGACCGCTGCCGAGCACGATCAGCGTCAGGATATCCAGCAAGCCCCAGATGATCTTGAGCGGCAGGCCGCCATAGTCACCGAAATGCAGCGGCTTGGAAACGAACAGCACCTTGGCGTACCACGGGAGCTCCCGGCTCTCCGAAAACGTCCCATCGGCTGCATTGATCATGACCGGCATGATCAGTTTCGACGTCAGCGGCGTGTTGCCATGGAGAAACACGCCGTAATGATGGCCGCCAGCGAACAGCGAGCCCGGCATCGCGATCGACGAGACCTCCATCCCGGGTGCGGAAGCAAGCGCCGTCTCCATCGCCTTCTGGACTGAGCTCGGATTCGCCGGCGCCGGCGCATTGCGCCACGGTGCGATCATCTCCACCAACTCCGTCCGCTGCCAGTGCCGCGCGATCTGCTGGGCCAGCGTGTTGATGGACCCCGTCAGCCCTACCACCAGCATCCAGGCGGTCAGAACGACGCCGGCCAGATTATGCATGTCGAGCCAGTAGAGCCGTCGGGCACGGGGACGCATCGTCCCGAAATCCAGGCGCCGCATGAATGGTCCATAGACGACGATGCCCGAGACGATTGCCGCGACGAAGCAGAGGCCGATGGCGCCGAGAAACAACATGCCCTTTTCGCCAAGGAACAGATCGGTGTGCAGGTCGGTGATGAACTTGACGATCGGGCTGCGGGTGCTGTCGCCAACCCGCAAGATGCGCCCGGTGCGACCATCGATCGTCATCACCGCTGCGACCTTTGGCGAGTTGATCGCCGCGGCAAAGAACAGATGCCATACCGGATCGTCGTCATCAGGCACGGCAAACGTAATCGCCTCGTTCGGCCGCTCCGCGCGGCCGATCTCGATCACCCGATCGAGGCTGATCATCGGCGCATCAGCAGCAATGCTGTCGGGCGCCGCCGTGGCGCCCAGCATGCGATCGATCTCCTCATGGAAGATCAGCGGCAATCCGGTCAGGCACAGGATGAACAGGAACAGCGTGCAGACGAGGCTCGTCCACTTGTGCACGTCCTTCCAGATGCGAACCGTCCGCGGCGTCATGAGCAGCGCTCCGTCGATATCACCAGGTATAGCGAACGCTTCCGGTCACGACCCGCCCGGATCCGAGGAAGCACGAGTTCAGGCTATTGCACCATGAGACGTAGTACTTGTCGAAGAGGTTTTGGGCATTGACGGCGAGCTTCACGCCGCGCAGCTTCGGATCGAGGTAGGAAAGGTCGTAGTGAATGGTAGCGTCGAGCAGCGTGTAACCCGGAATCGGGATCGTGTTCGCGGCATCGCCATAGGAGTCGCCGATGTAACGCACGCCGCCGCCGAGCCCGAAGCCAGCGAGCTGGCCCTGTTGGACTGTATAGTCGACCCACAGCGCCGCCTGGTTGATCGGCTGGATGATGAGCTGCTTGCCAAGCTGGTTTGCAATGTTGGTCTTGGTGACTTCAGTGTCGGTATAAGAGTAGGACCCCACCAGATTTAGTCCCTCGGTGAGGGTCGCGGTCACCTCGAGCTCACCGCCGCGCGAGCGCGCTGCGCCGGTTTGCACGTTGAACAGCGGATTGCTGGGATCCGGCGTCGTGATGTTCTCCTGGGTGATGTCGAACAACGCCGCAGTCACCAGCATGTTGGTGCCGGGAGGCGCATACTTGACGCCGATCTCGACCTGTTCCGCGGTGGTCGGCTGGAAAGGCGTCTGGGCCTGCGTCACGCCGAGGGTCGGCTGGAACGACGTTCCATAGGCGATGTACGGCGCGACGCCGGAATCGAAGATGTAGTTCAGTCCGACCCGCCCGGTGAGCGCGGAGTCATCCTGGCTCTGCCTGGTGTTGCGCAGGAAATTGAGCGTGTCGGTGCTGACCCAGTCGTGCCGTCCACTAAGGGTCAGGCGCCATCCGCCGAGCGCGATCTGGTCCTGCATATAGACGCCGGTCTGGTCCTGCCGTTGACCGCTGTAGTTGGTCCTGGTCGCCGGAAAGGCGATCGGCGCACCGTAGACCGTGTTGTAGAGATTGATCGGCGGCGCATTGCCGACACGCATGTCCAGTTCGCTGTTGATACGACGGTAGTCGACCCCGAACAGCAGGGTATGCGCAAACGGACCGGTCGCAAAGCGCGCTTCGGCTTGGTTGTCCACCGTGAAGGCATTGGCATTTTCCGGGAACGAGAACACGCCCCGATTCAGCGTACGCAAATTCGGCTGCAAGGCCGTGATGCCAAGCGCGCCGCCGCCCGCGACCGCGTAGGTGTCGGTCTCGAGGCCGAAGTAACGAAGGTTCTGCCGCACTGTCCATGTCTCGTTGAACGAATGCTCGAATTGATAGCCGGCCCAATATTGTGTGCGGTCGAAACGATCGAAGGCGGGCTCGCCAAGGAACTTGGTCAGTGGCACGCGGCCATTCGGATTCGGCAGCAGCGTGCCGGCCGAAGGGAAGAACTGTAGGGCAAGACCGGTGACGTCGCGCTGGTAGCCGCTCAGGAACGTGAAAGTGGTGTCGAGGTCGGGCTTCCAGGTGAAGGACGGCGCGATCGCGCCACGATAGTCATCGACGAAATCGACCTGGGTTCCTCCGCCATGCACGGTGCCTACGAGGCGATAATAGAAGTCGCCCGTGGAGAAGGCGCTCTTGGGGACGACGCCGCCGATATCGAAATTCGCTTGCGCGCGGCCCCAGCTGTTGGCGAGGAATTCGATCGAGTTGAGCGGCGTGGCGGTTGGCAGGCGGCTCACCAGGTTGATCATGCCGCCAGGGGCGACCTGTCCATAGAGCGAGGACGAAGGACCTCTCAGCACTTCGATCCGCTCGAGCAGGTTCACGTCGATCTTGGGCTGACCGAACTGGCTGGCGCCGTACGGAAGCTGCATCCCGTCGAGATAAAGCACCGGCTGAAAGCCGCGGATACGAAGCGATTCAAAGCGCGTGTCGTTCGGGCTGTTGGTGGTGACGCCCGGCGTGTACGACAACGCCTGCACCACGGATTGAGCGTTCTGGTCGCGCATCTGCTCGCGGCCGATCACCGAGATCGACTGCGGCGTTTCCAATAGCGAGGTGTTGGTCTTGGTGCCGACCAAGCTGCGATGCGCGACATAGCCCTGGATCGGGCCGTTGCCTTGCTGGAACGTGCCCTTGCTGGCCGACGTCTCGGTGCGCGCCGTCTCAGTGCCGCGTCCCGGCGCGGTCGTGGGTCGCGCCGAGCGTGCCGAACGCGTCGCGCGGGTCGTCGCAGCCCGTGATTGCGTGCGCTGCTTCGGCGCATCGACGGTAACAGGAGGCAGCGATGCCCCTTCACCTCGAGACGGTGCCGCCGTCTGTGCTTTCGCCACTGTCACGCAGCTTGCCAGTGCGACCCCCACCAAAACAGTGAATGATGTTCTGGTGCCACCAACAAGAATTACCAATTTCGCGCCCCCGCTTGATTGATTAAGGGGCAGCCCTACCGGTCGAGCGTCGCGCTGAAAAGCGTGCAGGCGTGAAGTTTTTCTAGAAGCTCTCTTAGAAAAATTCCAGAATTGTAGGAGCCGCCGGAATCCGGGCTCGGCTAGTCACCCTACGATTATACCCCATCGTCATTCCGGGGCGCGCGTCAGCGCGAACTATGTGTGCAATTGCACATCAGCGAATCCATCGGGCCACAGGCGCAAGAGGCGAAATGGATTCCGGGCTCGATGCTTCGCATCGCCCCGGAACCGAGAGAGGTGATAGCGCCCGCTCACGCCGCTGGAGGTGAATGCGCTTTCTCGTCGGCCTTGCCGAAACGGCGCTTCGCCACTTCGCGCCAGCGCTGGAAGGTGACGTACAGCATCGGCACGAGGAAGATGCCGATCGAGCTTGCGGCGAGCATGCCGCCGAACACCGCGGTGCCAACCGCCCTGCGGCTGATCTCCGCGGCGCCCGTCGCCACCACGAGCGGCACCAGGCCGAGGATGAAGGCGATCGAGGTCATCATCACCGCGCGGAACCGCATCTGCGCGCCGAGTTCGGCAGCTTGCGCGATCGGCAATCCGCCCTCGCGCTGCTCCTTGGCGAACTCGACGATCAGGATGCCGTTCTTGGCGGCAAGCGCGATCAAGACCACGAGGCCGATCTGGCCGTAGAGATCGAGGTTCAACCCCGCAACCTTGATCGCCGTGTACGAGCCGAGCACGCCGACCGCGACCGACAGCAGGACCGGGATCGGAATCGTCCAGCTCTCGTAGAGCGCGACCAGGAACAGATAGGCGAACAGCACCGCAAGCGCGAGGATGATGCCGGTCTGCCCGGACGCCGCCTGCTCCTGATAGGCGGTGCCGGTCCATTCGTACGAGTAACCCGCGGGCAGTGTCGACGCCGAGAGTTCCTCCATCGCGGCGATCGCCGTTCCAGACGAGACGCCCGGCGCCGGGCTGCCGTTGATGGTGACCGAGCGGTAGTTGTTGTAGCGGGTGATGACCTGCGGTCCGGTGACGATCCTCAAGCTCGCGATCGAGCGCATCGGCACCATGTCGCCGGTGCTGTTGCGGACATAGATCTGCCAGATGTCGGAAATGTCGCCGCGATTGGCAGCCTCACCCTCCACATTGACCTGCCAGGTGCGGCCGAACAGGTTGAAGTTGTTGACGTAGATGCCGCCCAGCGTCGCCTGCAGCGCGGTGAACACGTCGGCCATGTTCAGCCCGAGTGCCTGTGCCTTGGCGCGGTCGATGTCGAGATAGATCGACGGGTTGGTCGCGGTGAAGGTCGAGAACACGCGCGCCAATCGCGGGTCGCGGTTGGCCGCATTGATCAGGCCGGTCATCACGCTGCCGAGCGCCGCCGGATCCTGCCCCTCCAGAGCGTCGAGCTGATATTCGAAGCCGCCGGAGGTCGAAAGCCCGATGATCGGCGGCAGGTTGAACGGCAGGATATTGGCCTGCCGTATCTGCGCGCCCTCTGCAAACATCCGCCGGATCGTCGCCTGCACCGAATCCGCGGCGGCCTGCCGATCGGCGAACGGCTTCATGCGCGCCACCATGAAGGCCGAGTTCGGCTCGCTGGCGCCGTCAAGCAGCGAGAAGCCGATGATCGAGAGCACGTGCTCGACCTGGGGCATGTTCTTCAGGAGCGCCTCGACCTGCTTGGTCACCTGGCTGGTGCGCGATACCGACGCGCCGTCAGGCAATTGCACCGAGATGAAGAAGGCGCCCTGGTCTTCCTCGGGCAGGAATCCCGTCGGAGTTATTCGCGACACGCCGAGGACGCCGCCGGCAAACACCAGCACCGCCACCAGCGACAATATCGCCACCCGTACCAGCCGGCGCACGATGCCGGCATAGCGGTCACGGACCCAGTCGATGCCGCCGAGCACGCCCCCCATGATGCCGCGGCGCGGCCCGGTATGCCGCAGGAACACAGCACAGAGCGCGGGCGACAGCGTCAGCGCGTTCAGCGCCGAGATCACCATTGCCGCGCTGATCGTCACCGCGAACTGGCGGAACAGGGTTCCGGAGATGCCGGGGATAAACGCAATCGGCACGAACACCGACAACAGCACCAGCGAAATCGCGATGATCGGCGCGGTGATCTGCGCCATCGCCTTCTTGGTGGCCTCCGCCGGCGACAGCTCGGGCTCGCTCTCCATCACGCGTTCGACGTTCTCGACCACGACGATGGCGTCGTCGACCACGATGCCGATGGCAAGCACCATCGCAAGCAGCGACACGGTGTTGGCGGAATAGCCGAGGATCAGAAGAACCGCGAAGGTGCCGATCAGGCTGACCGGCACCGCGACCGCCGGGATCACCGTGGCGCGCAGGTTGCCGAGGAACAGGAACACGACGATCACGACCAGCACGAAGGCTTCGCCCAGCGTCTTCAGCACTTCCTTGATGGTGTCGGAGACGAAGGTCGTGGAGTCGTACTGCACCAGATAGGTCAGGCCCGGAGGAAACCGTTGCGACAATCTGGTGAGCGTGGACTGCACCGCGGCGGCGGTGGTCACCGCATTGGCGCCCGGCGCGAGATAGATGCCGATCGGCACGCCGGGCTGACCGTCGATCCGGGACTCGCTGTCCATGTTCTGGGCGCCGATCTCGACCCGGGCGACGTCGCTGATCCGGAGCACGGAACCGTCCGGATTGGCGCGCAGCACGATATTGCCGAACTGGGTCGACGTCGTGAGCCGCCCTTGCGTCTGCACGTTGAACTGGAACTGCTGGTCCTCGGCGATCGGACGGGCGCCGATGCGGCCGACCGGGGCCTGCACGCTTTGCGCACGGATCGCCGCGATCACATCCGACGGCGCCAGATTGAGGCTGGTGAGCCGCTGCGTATCGAACCAGATCCGCATCGAGTAGTTCAGCTTCGCGAACAGCGTCGCCTGCCCGACGCCCGGCGTGCGCGAGATGGCATCGAGCACGTTGATGATGGCGTAGTTGGTGATGAACAGCGGATCCTGCTGGCCGCTCTTGCTGTACAGCACGATGAACTGCAGCACGGCCGAAGATTTCTTCTGCACGACCAGGCCTTGCGCCTGCACCTCGGTCGGCAGTTGTGCGAGCGCGCTCTGGACGCGGTTGTTGACGTTGACGGTGTTGATGTCCGGATTGGTGCCGAGCGCGAACGAGACGGTCAGTGTGTAGCTGCCGTCATTGCCGCTGGTCGACTTCATGTAGAGCATCTTGTCGACGCCGACGACCTGGGCTTCGAGCGGCTGCGCGACGCTCGATTCCACCACCTCGGCAGAGGCACCCGGGAAGTTGGCGGTGACGGTGACTTGCGGCGGCACGATGTCCGGAAACTGCGCCACAGGGATTTGCAGCAGCGCCAGCGCGCCCGCGATGGTGATGACCAGCGCGATGACGATGGCAAGCCGCGGCCGATCGACGAAGACGGCGGAGATCATGGGCTGGTGCCTGCAGGCTTCGGACCAATCGCACCGCTGCCCCGGGGCGGGTCGGTGTTTTCCGCCGTTTCCTTCAGGCTCGACTGGATCAGCGCGCTCGCCGGTCCCGGCGCCACGGGCTGGCCGGGCCGCACCCGCTGCATTCCTTCAGCGATCACCTTCTCTCCGACCGAAAGCCCAGAGGTCACCGAGGCGATGGTCGCGGTCGACTGTCCGAGGACGATCCGTCGCTGCTCCGCCTTGTTGTCGGCCCCGAGCACGAACACATAGTCGCCCTGCTGATCCGACAGCACGGCTGAGCGCGGAATCGCCACCACCTCGACCGGCTGCACGCCCTCGAGCAGGACGGTGACGAACTCATTGTCGGTGAGCTGGCGCACCGTGACGTCGTCTGCCGACGACAGATGAGGCAGGATGGGATTGGGGATCGTGCCGCGCAGCGTGATGGTGTCGGTATTCTGCGCGATCGTGTTGTTGACGAAGTTGAGCTGGCCGACCTGGTCATAGAGCTTGCCGTCGGGCAGACGGACCCTGATCACCACCGCCCTGAACCCGCCCAGCGCCGCGTAGCGGTCGCGCAGCGTGAGACCTTCGCGCACCGAGACCGGGAAGGTGACGTACATCGGGTCCTGGCTCACGATGGTCGTGAGCACTCCCGAACTCGGACTGACGACGTTGCCCTCGGTGACCGCCGTGCGGCCGATCTTGCCGTCGATCGGCGAGCGGATCTGGGTGTAGTCCAGATTGATCTTGGAGAGGTCCACTTGCGCCTGGGCGGCCTGCACCTGCGCTTCCAGGCTCTGTTCGTTCGCAAGCGCGGCATCATAGGTGGATTGCTGGCCGGCCGGGCCGCCGAGCAAGGCCTTGGCGCGGCCGGTCGTCAGCTTGGCGTTGACGAGGGTTGCCTGCAATTGCGCGACCTGCGCCGTCTTGGATTCAAGATCGGCCTCGAACGGGCCGCGCTCGAGCTCGTAGAGCATATCGCCGGTCTTGACCTCGGCGCCCTCGACGAAGTTCCGCTTCTCCAGGAAGGCGGTGACGCGGGCGACCACGTTGACGCGATTGGTGGCCTCGATACGCCCCAGGAACTCATTGGACTGGGTGACGGGCCGCTTGACCGCCTCGATGATGCCGACGGCGGGAGGTCCCGCGGCCTGCTGAGCCTCGGCGGCTGCAAGCGCACCGAACATGGCGGCTCCCAACGCGACGGCTCCGAGGAGCCGGCCCATTGCTATCCCTGCAAAATTCACTGTTCGCGCCTTTGTCCCGTTTGATCCGGATCAATAGCACCCGCAGCAGGAAAGCCAACGGTATCAACGTATAGCAATGCGAGATCGATGCTGTCTCTGAGGCCAGATCTCTGCGTCGCACCAAAATGTGATGACGGAGGACGGATCCGGCCCGGGCGGGTTCGCTGGTAGCGAAGTGTGGCGCTGCCGCTACGGGAACAGACTTTTTTCGTTGGGCGCTGCACAACTTGTTGAATGTTGCTTGCAGCACGATCGGCCAGCAAGCCAAGGTTGGCCAAGCGCTGTGGGGCCGGTCGCTGGGAGCTTTCTGATGGCGAAGCTCGGGATCTGCGCGGCATTCCTTCTTGCAGTCGTCGGCGCCTCGGGCGCATCAGACGCATGGGCGGCGGACGTGACGCCGACCAAGGCGCCGCAGGCCTCGTCCACGACGCCGCGTCCATGCACCGACGCCGCGGACTTCGTGACGACCAACTGCCAGCTCACCTGGGAAGGCATCACGGTCTTCGGCATCATCGACACCGGCTTCGGCTGGCAAAGCCACGGTGCGTCGTTCGATCCGCGATCGGCGGTCGGGGCGTCCTACCTGATCCAGAAACAGAACCGGTTGGCGACATGGACCCTTGCGCCCAACGCGCTGAGCAATTCGACCATCGGCATCAAAGGAACCAGGCCGATCGGCGAGGACTTTTCTTTCGTCTTTGACCTCGATGCCGGCTTCGACCCGTATTCGCTGCGATTCTCGAACGGGCCGGGAGCGATCGCTGCGAACAATGGCGTCCCACAAAACCTGCAAACCGCTTACTCGGATTCAAGCCGCGCGGGGCAATGGTACAACGGCCAGGGTTACGTCGGCGTCAGTTCTCCCACCTATGGCACGCTGACGGTTTTCCGGCAGAACTCGCTGACGCTCGATGCCGTGTTCGATTACGATCCGTTCGGCGCCTCCTACGGTTTCTCGGCGATCGGCTTCCAGGGCATAACCTGCGGCGGCGGCAACACCGAGAATTGCAGACACTCGACGTCGGTGAAGTACCGGTACAACTTCAACCACTTCCGTGCCGCGGCGCTGTGGCAGTTCGGCGGTTATGACGAGAACAATGCCTCCACCGGCGCCTATCAATTCCAGCTCGGCGGCGACATTCCGATCCGCGGCAACGACGTGCTCTCGGTCGATGCGATCTACAGCCACGTCAAGAATTCCGTATCGCTCGCGCTGGCGTCGGGAGCAAACGCAAACAACGCGTTCGGAGCGCCGATCGCCCCGTTCCTGCCGCAGACCCTGACGGCGACGATCTCCGACAACACCGCCGCGATGTTCGTGGCGAGATACACGACCAAGTCACTGAAGCTGTACGCCGGTTACGAATACATTCGATACGAGCCGCCGAGCAATGCGCAGGTTGCCTTCACCGACATCGCAGGAAACTTCCTTTGCCAGGGCTGCGATGCCTTCAACAGCACGAATATCAGCAATGTCGCGTTCGGCGTGAACGGGCTCGGCAACAAGACCTTTCAGGTCATGTGGGCCGGCGCGAAATACTCCGTAACCGACGATGTGGACGTGATCGGCGCCTATTATCACTACATCCAGGATTCCTTCTTCGGCACTGCCGCCACAGGTCGCACCTTCTGCTCCTCTAGCGAACACCCGCAATGCGCCGGGACGTTCGACGCAATTTCTGCCGCGGTCGATTGGAAGTTTGCGCCGAAATGGGATACCTATGTCGGCGTGATGTTCACGCAGGTCAACGGCGGACTGGGCTTCGGCTTCTTCGAGCATAGCAACGTCGCCACGACGGCCGGGTTGCGCTTCCGCTTTTGAGATTGACGCGACCTACGCGGATCGCTGCGACCAGCCTACAGGCGCCTCGATATCGAAATTGGCAAGCTCATAGCCGCGACGGAAATCGACGATGTGCTTGTCCATCCAGGACCGCGCCTCGGCGGGATTGCGATCGCTGAGCGCCTGCAGGATCTTCTCATGGGCGAACAGCAGGCGCTCGCCCGCATTCAGGCGGGAGAACACCTTGAGGAAAGCCGGATAGAACAGCTGGCTCATCGGCTCGCGGCTGAGCTGCAGGGCGCGGTTGCGCGAGGCACGCGCGATGATCTGATGAAACTCGATGTCGAGCGCAACGAGGCTCTGCTTGTCCTCGAGCGCCGTCCTGGTCTTGTCGACATTCGCCCTGAGCGCGGCCAGCATGTCGTCGTCGATCCGCATCGCGGCGCACTCGGCCAGCACCGGCTCGAAACACCGCATGCTTTCCCAGAGCTCGAAGAAGCTGATCTCCTGCAGCACGATCGCCGCCGTCACCTTCTCGGAAATGTCGGCTTCGCGAGGCGCGGTGACATAGAGCAGCTTGCCACCGTCGTGACGGCGGACCAGGCCATTCTGCTCCAGCACGCGGATCGCTTCCCGCACCGTCGAGCGGTGGACACCAAAGCCCGCGGCCAGCGCGGTCTCCGCCGGCACCCGGTCGCCGACGGCCCACTCGCCCGACATGATCTTGGCTTCGATGCTGCGCACCACCAGCCGGTAGACCGGCTCGTTTCGCTCTTGCGCGCTGTTGTGGTCTGCTAGGGACATCTTGGTCAGACCACGCTTGACGTTCTGGATGACGACGATGCCGGGCGCGCGAACTCGCGGTCGCGCAATTCGCGGCGGCGGATCTTGCCGGTGATCGTCATCGGCAGCTCGGCGATGTACGCGATCGCGCGCGGATATTTATAAGGCGCGGTGACCGACTTGACGTGGTCCTGCAGTTCGCGCGTCAGTTCCAGCGAGGCCGCATGGCCCTGCCGCAGCACGACGAACGCCTTCACGATCTCGCCGCGTTCGGTGTCGGGACTACCGACCACCGCGCACATCTGCACCGCCGGATGCTCCGCCAGCGCGTTCTCGACCTCGATCGGGCCGATGCGATAGCCGGCTGAATTGATCACATCGTCCGAACGTCCGCGGTACCAGAGATAGCCGTCGGCATCCTTCTCCGCGCGATCGCTGGTCAGAAACCAGCGCCCATCGGGACCGTCGATGAAGCAGGCCGCGGTGCGCTCCGCATCCTTCGAGTAGCCGAGCATGAGTTGCGGGTTTGGCATCTTCAGCGCGAGGTCACCCTCCTGCCCCGGCGGCAAGCGGTTGCCATCAGCGTCGATCACATCAAGGTCGGAGCCCGGCGACGGACGTCCCATCGAGCCGTAACGGACCGGCTCGTTTGGATAGTTCAGCGCCACCATCAGGGCTTCGGTCTGCCCATAGGCTTCATCGATGCGGATGCCGGTTGCCGCTTCCCAGCGCTCGGCTACGACGGGGTTCATGGCTTCGCCTGCGGTGACGACGCGGCGCAGCCGGCCGAGATCGCTGCGCGCGCGGACTTCGCCGACGACCCGCGACAGCTCCGTGCCGGGCGCACAGTAGACGGTGACATGGTGCTTGCGCAGGAACTCGAGCCGATCCTTCGGCACAAAGGGGCCGTCGAAGAAGAACGAACAGGCGCCGCAGCTCAGCGGCCCGAAGATGATGCTCGTACCCGCCTTGCTCCAGCCGGTGTCGGCCGTGCACCAGATCACCTCGCCGGGACGCAGGTCGAGCCAGTAGATCGCCGAGACCCGCCACGCATAGATCGCGCGCGCCGCATGGACCACGGCCTTCGGATGGCCGGTCGAGCCGGACGTGTAATACATGATCGCCGGATCTTCGGCGCGGACGATCGCCGGCTCGATCGTCTCCGAAGCGCGCGCCATTTCGCTGTCCCAATCGAGCCAGCCCGCCGCCTCGCCCAGCGCGATCCTCACCGGGATCAGCTTCTCCACCGACGCAAACTTCGCCGTCTGCTCCGGACGGCAGATCGTCGCCTTGGCCTCAGCATTGGCGACGCGATATTCGATATCGCGCGCCGTCAGCATCTCGATGCACGGGATCGGCACTGCGCCGATCTTCATCGCCGCAATCAGCGCGATGAACCATTCCGCCAGCCGCGGCAGCATGATGATGACGCGATCGCCCTTCTCCACGCCGTTCGCCCGCAGCACATTCGCGAGCCGGTTCGATAGCAGCGACAGATCGGAATAGCTGTAGCGTCGCGTCTCGCCCGCGGCGTTCTCCCAGATCAGCGCCGGACCGTCCTGCTCGCGGGCGCGGCGGTCGATGATGTCGGTGCCGAAATTGAAGGTCTCTGGCACCTGCCAGCGGAAATTGGCGCACAGGCTTTCATAGCCTTCAACCGCAGGCACATTGGGTGGTGACCAGATATCGCGCATCGTTTCCTCCTGTTCGCGCGTTTTGCGCTTGTTGTTCTGTTCTGCGGCGGCGGCTGCTGCCGCCTATCTCGCGCCGTGCGTCACGATCCGCCGCCCGATCGCCCAGCGATGCACTTCCGACGGGCCGTCATAGATGCGGAAGGCGCGGACGTCGCGATAGAACCGCTCCACCACAGTGTCACGCGTGGTGCCGAGCCCGCCGAGGATCTGCAGCGCACGGTCGGCGACGCGCGCGATCGCTTCCGAGCAGATCACCTTGGCCATCGAGCTTTCGGTCGAGGCCCGCTCGCCTTTGTCGAGCAGCCACGCCGTATGCCAGATCGTCAGCTGCGCCTGGTGGATGTCCATTGCGTTGTCGGCCAGCATGAAGGAAACGCCCTCGTGCTCGCCGAGCGGCTTGCCAAACGCGGTGCGACGCCGCGCGTACTCGGTTGCAATGTCCTGGGCGCGGATCGCGGCGCCGAGCCAGCGCATGCAATGGGTCAGGCGAGCCGGCGCGAGGCGAACCTGGGCGTGGCGAAAACCCTGTCCGATCTCGCCGAGCACGGCGTCGGCAGGCAGGCGGAGGCCGTTGAAGCGGACCACCGCGTGCCCGCCGACAAAGCTGGAATCGATGGTGTCGAGCGTGCGCTCGATCGTGATGGCGGGATCGGACATGTCGGCGAGGAACATGGTCGCGGCCCCCTCCATTCCTGCGCCGCTTGTCTTCGCCATGATGATCGCAAATGCGGCGCCCTCGGCGCCGGTGATCAGCCATTTCTCGCCGTCGATGACCCAGTCATTGCCGTCGCGCCGCGCTGTCGTCTGCAACTGGCCGGGATCGGAGCCTGCGCCGGGAGCAGGCTCCGTCATGCAGAAGCAGGAGCGGACGTCTCCGGTCGCGAGCGGCTTCAAATAGCGCTCACGCTGGTCCGGCCGTGCCACGACATCGAGGAGATGGATGTTGCCCTCATCGGGCGCGGCGCAATGCAGGGCGACGGGACCCAGCATCGAATAGCCGGCAGCGGTGAACACGGCGGCGCGGCCGATGTGCGACAGATGCTGGCCGCCATATTCGGCCGGCGCGTGCGGCGCGAATACGCCGGCCTTGCGCGCGAGGGCGTTGAGCTCGCGCCGCAACGCGTCGGTCGGTCCATGGGACGTCCAGCGCTTGTCCTTCTCGAACGGGACCACCGTTTCGTTGACGAAGGCTTTGACGCGATCGGCGAGTTCGGACACGCGCGGCGGCAGCGAAAAGTTCATGTCGAGTTGATGCATCGTCAGTTTCCTCGCTCAGTTCCGGTCATGGCATCGCGCGCGACCAGTAGAATGTCTTCGCCAAGACGGGCGAAGTCGGCATAGCGATTGTCCTTCACCGCGCCATTGACCCATTGCCGGTGCAGCTGCAGGAACACGATCCCGAGCTTGAACAGCGCGAGCACGCGCATCGCCGGCAGGTCGTCGATGTCAAGACCGGTCAGGTCGGCATAACGCCGCGCGACCTCGGCACGGCGCCAGAATCCGGGATGAGTGGTCGGCATTTGCTGCAGACGCTGCAGCGCCGGCGGATCGTCCGGCTGTGCCCAGTAGCTCAGCAGGGTCGCCAGATCGAACAGCGGATCGCCCCGCGTGCCCATGTCCCAGTCGACCAGCGCGACCGGCGAGCGGCTCTGCGGATTCAGGATCAGATTGTCGAGCTTGAAATCGCAATGCAGCAGCGTCGGCCCCCGCTCGCGGAATGTCTGCCGCGACAGCCACTGCGAGATGTCCTGCAGCAGACCTCGCAACGCGCCGTCCTCAGTAACCAGCGCGCCGCGTTTCGACCAGCCGGCAATCGCGCGGGCGATGAAACCCTCGGGGCGGCCGAGATCCTCAAGTCCAACCGCGCGCGCATCGACCCCGTGCAGCGCGGCCAGCGTCGCCACCATCATCTCCGAGAGAACTTCCGGCGCATCCGCGCGTCGCTGCAGCGGCGACAGATCCGCGCCGCGGATGACGAGCCCGGCGCGATATTCGATCAGTTGGAAGGGAACGCCGATGACGCCGCGGTCGCCGCAGTAATGCAGCCCTCTTGCGATGAACGGAAGCGCATCGGCAAGCCGCGACAGGATGCGATGCTCGCGCGCCATGTCGTGAGCACCCGGCGGCAGATCGCCGTCCGGCGGACGACGCAGGACGGTCGGCGCGCCGTTGACGATGAGGAGATAGTTGCGATTGGCGAGGCCGCCGGCAAACTGCCGGATCGGCTGCGCCAGATCGACGCTCATGCCGTGCGCTTCCAGGTAGCGCGCAAGGCGATCCCAGTCGGACGGCGCGGTCTCCGCGGCCGACAACAGCCCCGGATTTTCGGGTGGCGACGGATCAGTCGGCACGCGCCCTGGCCTCCCCAAATTGGGGTCCTCGCCTTACCGCCGGTCGAACGGCGCGAGGACCATTATTGTCGGACCAAAATTAGCGCCAATGCTCCCAGACTTGCAACCGGGTAGAGAGCAAATTCAATAACGGCGATACGACTAGCCCATAATAATTTGTAATTGCTCAGTATTTTTCGAAGGACGTTTGAACCGCTCCGTTCCTTGTTTTGTCGGACAATTCGTAGGCGTGGTTTCGATCCGGAAGCGTCGCGCGAGCGTTGTTGGACTCATGCGCGCCTGATCGGCCAGCGCGCGCGGTCCGGCCAACACCGATAATCTCTATGTGGTGGTGGCTCGCAGCGTTAGCGCCGCGCGGCCTTCTTGGCGCGTGGGCGATCCTGAGAGGATGTCGCGATCGGTTCTCGAAGAATCCGGCGGATCTCCGCTGCGGTATCGATCTTGCGAATGTCGTCCGCCAACGAAGCCGCGCGCTCGCGATATTTCGGATCATCCAGCACCGAACGTACGGCGGGGCGCAATTGCTCTGCGGTGGGTGCGCTGGTCGCCAGATTGATGCCCACTCCCGACCAGGCGATGCGGACGCTGACATCGCCGCGGTCGCCTCCCGTTCCCGCCACGACGATGGGAACGCCATAACTCAGGGCTTGATTGACACTGCCGTAGCCGCCATTCGTGACGAATGCATCGGCTTTGGACAATGCCCACTCGAACGGGAGATACTGGGCAACCCGCACATTTCCAGGCAGCGTGCCGCTGAGCGCATCGATCGAACGTCCGCCGGTCGTGACCATGACGAGAACATCCGGCTCGTTGGCCAGCGCCTGCACCGTCGGCAGGACCAGTTCGCTGAAGTCGTTATTGGTCAACGTGCCCTGGGTGACAAGGACGACTTTGCGTGACCCATCCAATTCGTAGGCCCATGAGGGCACTGGCGCCTGGTTCGGCGTGATCGGCAGCGGGCCGACGAAGTGTACCGAACCCGGCAGCCGGCGACGCGACAGCTCGAACCGCGGCACCGTCAGCTGCAGATAGATATCTGGCAGCTCCACCATCGCGTCATATAGATTCAATCGCAGCGGCCTGCTCCCGATCTGGGCCAGGTACTCGTTCACGCATCGTCCTGCCGGACCAAATACCGATTGTTCGTAGGTTTGGAAGAGCGCGGCATACTCCCTTTGTTGCTGGTCGTTGCGCGCGGGCGGAATGCCTGCATCGTTCGGGGCGCCGTCATCTCGACGTGACAGAAGATAAGTCGTTCCAAGCAAGGCGACGGGCGGCCGCTGCGCGCGAGGACCGAGCAGCATCGGCAACACACCCAGCATGAGATGATCGCCGATGATGATGTCCGGAGGAAACTCCCGCATGACGGTCTCGATGCTCTCATATTGAGGCAGCATGAAATCGGCAAAACCCTGCTCCAGGATCAGCCGCAGCTGCTGTGCGCCGGGCGCTGCTCTCCTGATTTCAGGAAATAACTCGGCGGCGTTTCGCGTATCGATGTCGGCCGCCGGCACGAAACTGCGGAATGTGGCGCCGATCGCTTCGACGCGGTTTCGCAGATAGCTCGATGTCAGGCCCATGACCTCCCAACCGTCGGCGATCAGTATCCGCCCGACACCCAATACCGGATGGAGATGCCCCATCATCGGGGACGAGACGAGAAGCGCCTTCATGAATGGTCTCCGTTGAGCAACCGAGCTTACTGATGGCCCGTCGGCTGTGACGGCGCCAAGCGCGCGCGTCATTATTGTTCGATCGCTGTTACGGTTAGGTCACCGGAGCAGACGAACGCGTTACATCCGCAACAAATCCCCGTCGAAACAGCCTTCGATTACGGAAGTAACAGAGCAGGTGCCAACTGAAATCCGCGCGCAATATTCCGGTGACAATGTCGATCGAGATGCCTCGATCAACCGCTCAGCGGACAACAAACCCTCCGACAAGCTCAATCCAAATGACGGTGCCTCCAGGCAAAACGGACTCGATCGCATTCACCTGTCTGCTCGGTTTGATGGCCACGCTTCCGGGCTTCGGCACCGACATGGCGTTGCCGGCCCTTGCGGACACGGCCACTTCCCTAGCGGTTCCTGTACATAGCGCCGGCCTGACGATCAGCAGTTACATGATCAGCTTCGGCCTTGCGCCGCTGGCGTTCGGACCACTGTCCGATCGATACGGTCGCCAACCGGTGGTCGCGCTCGGCTCCATCATCTTCGTCATTGCCTCGGTCGGATGCGCGCTGGCGCCGTCGCTACCGGTGTTGATCGCGTTTCGCATCATCCAAGGGATCGGCGCGGCAGCCATGACCCTCGCGATCGCGATCGCCCGTGACACGTTCGACGATAGCGTCGTCCGCCAAAAACTGTCGAACATCGTCATGGCTATATACGTCTCCCCGATCGCCGCGCCGATGGTCGGAGCGGCCCTGCTCCAGCTCACGAGCTGGCGCGCGATCTATGCAAGCCTTGCGGCGCTCGGGATTCTCTTGCTGATAGGCCTGCGCTTTGGTCCTGATTACGGCCGGAAGCCGCGGCCGACGGCCCGCTTCAGCCTCCTGGCGCTTGTCGGAGATTATCGCTCCGTCCTGTCGCATCCGACCTGTCGCGCATATCTCTTTGCCGCCGCGGCATCCTTCGGAGTTCTCGCCGCCTATGCGACCGGATCGGCGCTTTTCCTTGTCCAGGTCGCGGGGCTGAGCTCAACTCAATACGGAATCATATTCGGACTGACTGCATTCGCCGGAATGGCTGGAGCGTTCGTCGACGGCCGACTCAACGCGCGTGGCGTCCCTTCACATTATTCCTTGTCGATCGGATTTACCATCCAGGTGCTTACATCGTCGGTCCTGCTGGCCATGACACTGCTCAACTGGACGCCAACCCCCATCGTTATCCTGCTATTCGTCATGCTCACATTCAGCGGAGGACTTGCGGCGCCAGGCCTCATGCAGGGAGCGCTGCAGCAGCTGCCGGAAATGGCGGGCACCGTCAGCGCCGCAACCAACAGCTTTGTGATGATATCAGGCTCAGTGACCAGCGCGCTTACGGCTGTTCTCTTCGACGGCCGGACGGCACTTTCGATGGCCGGCGTGATGGAATTCTTCTCCCTCCTCGCACTGCTGTTCTTGACCATGGCAATCGGGCGAGTCAGGCAACAGGCCCTGATGTCGTCTTGAGACGGGCATCCAAAAAGGGCCAACGAGCGAAGCTCGCCCGTTGGCCCTTTGACATCGGGCTACCTTACAGCCCCTTGTCGACCTGTGCATAGCCGCCCTTGGCGTCCCACTTGTAGACGACATAATCGATCGCCTTGATGTCCCCCTTCGAGTCGAAGGCTAGCTTGCCGAGCACGGTGTCCCATTCACCAGCCTTGATGGTATCGCTCACCTTCTTCGCGTCGGTCGTTCCAGCCTTCGCCACTGCCTGCGACCATACCTGGAATGCCGCATAGGTGTAGAGCGTATACCCCTCCGGATCGATGTTCTTGGCCTTGAACTTCTCGACGATCGCTCTTGCGGTCGGCTTTTCACGTGGGTCGGGACCGAACGTGAACAGCGTGCCTTCTGCAAGGGGACCGGCGATCGAGGCGAATTCCCGGTCGTTGATCGAGTCACCCGCCATCAGCACCGTCTTCAGGCCCTGATCCCGCATCTGACGCAGGATCAGGCCTGCTTCCGGATGATAACCGCCGACGTAGACCAGATCGATGTTGTCGCGCTTGAGCCGCGACACGATGGAATTGAAATCCTTATCGCCCTTATTATAGGACTCGAACATCTTCTCGGTCACGCCGGCCTTGTTGAGCGCCTTTTTGGTTTCCTCGGCGATTCCTTTGCCGTAGGTCGTCTTATCGTTGAGAATCGCGATGTTCTTGCCGGCGTAATTCTTGGCAATATAGTTCGCGGCGACCACCCCTTGCTGGTCGTCCCGGCCGCACACCCTGAACACGTTCGACAGCTTGCGCTCCGTGAGCATCGGATTGGTCGAGCCCGGCGAGATCTGCAGCACGTTGCCGTCGGCATAGGCTTCCGACGCCGGGATCGACGACGACGAGCAGTAATGACCGGCGACGAACGGAATTTTTGCACTGGCGATTTTCTCGGCGACCGAGCGCGCCTGCTTGGGGTCGCAGGCGTCGTCGTTGACATCAAGCACAAGCTTCCTGTTGAGGAGACCGCCGGCGGCATTGATATCGGCCACTGCCTGCTCGGCGCCATTCTGGAACTGGCGCCCGAACGCAGCTTCGCCGCCGGTGATCGATGAGGCCACCGCCACCCTGATGTCCTGGGCCAGCGCTGCAGAGGACAGCACAAGTGACATACCTAGTATAAGACCGAAGAGCTTGACCACTTTCATGCGAAAGTCCTTGGTGTTGTTTAGAGAGACGGCGACTACGCCGAATTCTTCATAGCATGGTCGGCTCACATCGGCGCGATGTCCCCTGCATTTTTTTCCAAGGGCGCCGGCTCCATCGAGAGGAGGTGGCGCAACCTCTGTGATCCGTGACTAACCAGGAAAGCAGCCACGGCGCGGTGTTACGGCCGTAGCCATATTTTCCGCCGTCGGAATGCTCCGGAAACATGGACGCGTCAGAGTCCTGCAGCTTGATATTTTCCGGGAGATATCGATGCTGTACACAGAACAACTGCTCAATACTCGACCCCAGTCGCGGAGTCGCGCGCCATACCGCAATGATCGACGCGCCGCGCTGGAACGATCGTCCAATTATGACTCCAATTATGACAAGGCGCAGATCTTACTGCCGTGGCGAGACCTAGCTCAGCCGGATCGACAGTCCGGTCAAGAGGCGGCGGTTCGCGCGGATTACCCGACACAGACGCAACAGGCGCCAGAGGTTCGGCGATGGTACGTCTCGATCGGCGCGATGGTGATGTTCGTGCTGTCCAAGATGCGCGACGAGCTGGAGATACGCCGGGCCATGGCGGAGCTCCGGGAGCTCGACGACCGAATGCTGCGCGATATCGGGCTATCCCGCTGCGATATCGCTTCCGTCCGCAGGCGCGAAATCTAGCGGATCGCGCAGCGCGCAAAGACCACTATCGCTGATGATCAACGTCGGGCGCCATGCGCCCGCCGAGGTCACGCGCTGAGGCGGTTTGCGTTTAAATAGGACAGCACCACCATGATGCACAGACATATGCGATGGATCCCGGCCGCACAACCGGGCGGAAATCGGATTCCGACCTCGAGCCTGGTACGAAGATTGGTTCGCGCCCAGAACGACCCGGCGAAGCAACGTATACGCGCATGGCTCACGAATATCTCTGACGAGAAACTCCTGAACTTCGGACTCTCGGCAGCCGATATCGCGCTCTTGCGTGCGCCGAACCGCAACGAGGCTCCTCCGCCAACAGAGCAGATGACAACAAGGGCGACGCGACCGGCGTTGTTCTGAAACGCTTGACGCGAAACGCAGGCGTTGACGGACCGTGAGCAATCCTCAGCGGAGCGAATCGCGCCGACGCTTCATCGCGGCCGAAGTCGATCGGCTTCGTCTGGCCGAAATCGGGTAGCGGCACTCTCCGGTTACCGCTACCGAACCGACATCGATCGTGCGCAAGTCGTCCTGAACAAGCAGGTGGCCCTGACGATTGACCCGGCCAGGATGAACGCCGGCCGCTTCCCCTCGACGAATTGCTTCACCTGCGGCGAGTTGAAGACCTCAAAGGGCGTTACGTGAAACGCAATTCTCGTGACTTCCGCTCTCGGAGAATTTTGCACCACATCGGACGATTTCTCCGCAATTGCCAGCGAGCCGCGATTAATCGCAAATGACATCCCGGATTCATCTGCCGGATCTGGATTGACGCATTATTTTGGGAACTAACGACATGCTGTTCTCGCCTCGCCCGCTCCCGCAAATTCCAGCCGCATCCCGGATCACATCCGTCACGCGCCGGCTCGCCATCGGCGCGCTTGGCTTGCTGGCGATGGTCTCGCTGGCGCGGCCTGCGATCTCGGAGGAAATCCGGATCGGATATCAGAAGTCTTCCACGCTCACCGCGATCCTCAAGACCAATGGTGAACTGGAGAAGGCGCTCGCGCCGCTCGGCATCACCGTGTCCTGGCACGAATTCACCAGCGGATTGCCGCTGCTCGAGGCCATCAATGTCGGCAGCGTCGATTTCGGCGCCGACGTCGCCGACACCGTGCCGATCTTTGCGCAGGCCGCGGGCGCCAAGCTTGCCTATGTCGCTGAAGAAGCCGCATCGCCATCGGCGCAGGCGATCCTGGTTCCGAAGGACTCGCCCGTCAAAGCCGTGACTGATCTCAAGGGCAAGAAGGTGGCGGTGACGAAAGGCGCCGGCAGCCATTTCCTGTTGCTCGCCGCGCTCGCCAAATCCGGTCTCACCTTCAAGGACATCACGCCCGCCTATCTGACGCCGGCCGACGGCCGTGCAGCGTTCGTCAGCAACAATGTCGATGCCTGGGTGGCCTGGGATCCCTTCCTCACCAGCGCAAGCCGCCAGTCCGGCGCGCGCGTCCTCTCCGATGGCGGCAACGGCCTTGCCAGCTACAAGCGCTATTATGTTGCCTCAGCAGTGTTCGCCGATCGTCGTGACGACGCGCTCAACGTGATCTTCAGCAAACTTGCCGAGACCGGCAAATGGGTCAAAACCAACCCCAAGGACGCGGCCACCATTCTCGCCGGCCTCTGGGGCATCGATGCCGCGGCGGTGGAAGAAGCCAACAGCCATCGCTCCTACAAGGTCGGCGCGGTCACCGTCGCTGGGCTGTCGGAGCAGCAGCGCATCGCGGATGCGTTCGTCGCCGAGGGGCTGATCCCGAAGAAGGTCGATACCAGCAACGTCAAGATCTGGGCGCCGAAGGGGTTCTAACTAGCGCCATCCGGACCCGCCGATCGAGAGGTGCTGCTACGCACGGCTGGAACCCGCTTCGACTTTGAGCTCCAGATGTGATCTCGATCACACTGTAATCGAGCCAACCGCGCTAACGTCTCCCGCGCCTACCGAATGCGTGCGGGGACAAATCGATGGACGACGAGTTTTGCAGAGAAAGAGCGCGCGCGGTTCGCGCGATTGCGGAGCAAGCGGATCCCTTCATCAAGCGGCGCCTGCTCCAGTTGGCTCACCACTATGAGCGGCGCATCCGGCTGTCCGAAGGCGCCAAGAATGATGGAGACTCAGAGCACAAGGCGCCGACCGAGTTCGAGATGAAGCTCGGGCGCGGGGATCTAGCCTAGCACCGGCAGGGTGATGATCTCATACCCGTGGCTGATGCTGCGCTTCAGGACGGGATCTTCGATCACATAGTCGAAGCGGCTGGCCGGGCGGATGCCACCCTTGGCGGCGAAGGTGCCGCAGAACATGGCGCAGCCATCGGGCAGTCCGGCACTGCCAAATCCGCCCTCGATCAGATCTGACACCGGCAACATTCCGCTTAGCGCGCCTTCCTGATAAAGCACACGCTCGCCGTCGATCGTCGCCCAGGATCGCAGCATGATCTGGTCCCAGTGGCCTTCGATTTCAGCGAGATCCCACAGCATCGGCGCAACGGGCTTGTCGCACATCTGCTTGGACACCGTGATGTTGTAGGTTTCGACCTTGCGGTCAGTGTGATCAGAGCCGACGCCGACGAGCGTGCGGCCTTCGAAGCCAAACAGCACGAACTCGACCTCTCCGCTCGAGTCGGTGCCGGTGCATTCGATGCTGCCGGCGGTCGTCAGCCTGCGCGCGGCACATCGGTAATAGATCGGGGTCGAGGCCGGGGGCGCGATGCCGATCGCTGCGAGCTCGGCAATGTGCTTGTCGCGCGCGACCGGATCGCGCCCGGTCCAGCCGGCGATCACCGCCTGTGTAATCGACAGTTTGAGCGGCGTCGCGACGTTGTTGGCAAGCAAAGTGAATTCGATATCGTTCTTCATGTCTCTTCCATGTGGGCGCGATTTTTTAGCCGAACTTTTACAGGCTGCGATCCGGGGTGAGTTGATTGCGATTGACGCGCAATTCGATGATGGTCGGCCGATCCGCTCGGGCCGCCCGCGCAAAGGTATCGGGGAACTGCTCGTGGTGATCGACGATCTCGCCATGCGCCCCATACGACTTAGCCAAGGCAGCGAAATCCGGATTCAGCAGATCCGTACCGCTCGGACGATTCGGGAAATGATTTTCCTGATGCATCCGGATCGAGCCGTACATGCCGTTGTTGGCGATGATGACAATGATCGGAAGCTTGTGCTGAACCGCGGTCGCGAACTCCTGTGACGCCATCATGAAGCAGCCATCGCCGGCAAGACAGACCACGGTCCGGTTGGGGTAACGCAGCTTCGCTGCGATCGCGGCCGGCAGCCCATAGCCCATCGAGCCGGACTTCGGCGCAATCTGGGTGCCGAGCTGCCGATAGCAGTAATAGCGATGCAGCCAGATCGTATAGTTCCCGGCGCCGTTGGTGACGACGGCATCGTCGGGCAATACGCGATTGAGATGGGCGATCACTTTGGACAGGTCGAAGCTCGCCGTCGCCGGCCGTGGCGACTGGTAATTGACCAGAGCCTGGCGTGACTCCTCGCGCCAGGTCGCCCACGGCCTTGCATCGAGCGGCGGAAGCTTCGCGAGCGCGGTCACGAAACTGGACGATTTCGACTGGATCGCGAGTGTCGGATTATAGGTCCTGCCAAGCTCCTCGGCGCCCGGAAACACGTGGATCAGGATTTGCTTCGGCGTCGGCACGTCGAGCAACGAGAAATGGTTGGTGGTGACATCGCCAAGCCTGTCCCCGATCACCAGGAGCAGGTCTGCCCCCTTGACGCGCTCCATCAAGGCCTTGCTGCAGCCGAGGCTGAGATCGCCGACATAGTGCGGGCTCCTGTTATCCAGCACGTCCTGCGACCGGAAGCCTGCGACGACCGGCAGGTCGTTGCGCGTGACGAACGTCTTGAATTGATCGGCCGCCTCCGGCGTCCAGCCGAGATTGCCGACGATGACGAGCGGCTTCCGGGCCCGACCAAGCAGTTCCTGCACCTGCGCCATTTGCGCTTCGGACGGCGCGGACTCGACAATCTGCGCAGGGAGCGCATCGGCGACATCACTCGTGCGACTAAGGATGTCTTCAGGAAGCGACAGCACCACCGGCCCGGGACGTCCCTGCATCGCGATGTGGAAGGCACGATTGACGAACTCCGGAATCTGGTCCGGCGACTGGACCTCGCCGACCCACTTCGTCATGTCGTCGAACGTCCTGACGTAGTTGATCTCCTGGAACGCTTCGCGGCCGCGGTGGCTCGACGGCACCTGTCCGATGATCAGGATCATCGGCGTCGAATCCTGCCAGGCGGTATGCAACCCGATCGCGGCGTGCATCGCGCCGGGACCGCGGCTGACGACGCAAACGCCGGGGCGCCCGGATATCTTGCCGTCCGCTTCTGCCATATGCGAGGCCGTGGCCTCGTGACGGCAGGTCACGAATTGAATGCCTGCATCGAGCAACGAGTCGAAAATCGGCAGCGCGCTTTCGCCGGGCACGCCGAACATTCGATCGATACCATTGATGCGCAATGCGGAGACCAATAGCTGGCCGCCGCTGCGCAAGGCCGCGACCCGACTGGCCGGCTGTGCCGGATCATGCTTGTTCACGGGCTCGTTCCTGACTGCTTTACGGCGCCCTGCGCCCGCTCATTCCTGGAATACTTCGACACGGCGCTGCCGGACCGCCGGCATCATGATCGAGATCAGCAGGGCTACCGAGACCAGGAGCAGCGCGAGACTGATCGGCCGCTGCAGGAAGATCATGGGATCGCCATGCGAGGTGATCAGGCTGCGCCGAAAGTTCTCCTCGACCATGGGGCCGAGCACAAAGCCCATCAACAGTGGCGCCGGCTCGGCGTCGAGCTTGCGCAGGACGTAGCCCAGCAAAGAGAAGCCGACCGTCATGTAAACGTCGAAGCTCGAATTGTTCACCGAGTAGACGCCGATCGCGCAGATCACGACGATGGCGAGATAAAGCAGCCGGTAGGGCACCGCGAGCAGGCGAACCCAAATGCCGATCATCGGCAGATTGATGATCACCAGCATTGCATTGCCGAGGAACATGCTGGCGATCAGGCCCCAGAATAGATCGGGCTGGCGCGAGATGATCATCGGTCCCGGCGCAATGCCGTGCAGTGTCAACGCACCGACCATCAACGCCATGGTGGCGCTGGTCGGGATACCCATCGTCAGCAACGGCACGAATGAAGTCTGCGCCGCGGCATTGTTGGCACTTTCGGGTCCCGCGACTCCTTCGATGGCGCCATTGCCGAACCGTGACCGGTCCTTGGCGACGCGCTTCTCGAGGGCGTAAGCGGAGAACGACGCGATGGTCGCGCCGCCGCCCGGCAGGATACCGAACAGCGTGCCGAGCGCGGTGCCGCGCAGAACCGCGCCCCAGGCGCCCCGCAACGCCTTGAACGACGGCCAGATGGTGCCGATCCGCATCTGGTTGACGATGCGAACCGACGCCCCTTCGAGATTCGAGATCACCTCGGCGACGCCGAACAGCCCCATCACAAGCGCGACGAAATTGATGCCGTCGGACAATTCAACAAGCCCGAACGTCATGCGGGCTTCGCCGGTGTTGAGGTCCATGCCGACCATGCCGAGCAGCAGGCCGAGAAAGATCATCGCGATGGCGTGAAACGCCGAACCGTTGGCGAGCACAACGGCCGAGACGAGCCCGAGCACCATCAGCGAGAAATAGTCCGGCGAGGCGAATTGCTGCGTCATCAAGGCGAGCGGCGGTCCAAGAAGCGCGATGACGACCGTGCCGATGCATCCCGCGATGAACGACCCGATCGCAGCAATCGCGAGCGCCTCGCTCGCCCTGCCCTGCTGCGCCATCTTGTAGCCGTCGATGGCGGTGACCACGGAGGTGGATTCGCCGGGAATGTTGACCAGGATCGCCGTCGTCGACCCGCCATATTGGGCGCCGTAGTAGATGCCGGCCAGCATGATGATCGCCGAGACCGGACTGAGCGCATAGGTTGCTGGCAACAACAGCGAGATCGTGGCGACCGGTCCAAGGCCAGGCAGCACGCCGATCAGCGTGCCGCAGATAGCGCCGACCAGGCAGAAGAACAGGTTGATCGGCGTCGCGGCGACGGCGAAGCCATGGCCAAGCAGCGCGAAGACATCGGTCATGGCAGCAGGTCCACCGGGATCTTGAGAAGCCAGACAAAGATCACGGCTGACGCGGCCGCGAGCAGCACGCCGATCACGAGGCTTTGCCGCCAGCGGGTTTCGACGGACGCGAAATGGGCGATCGCCACCTGCGCCAGGATCGCAATGATCAACCCGGCGCGTTCGACCAGCACACCGAAAGCCGTGAAGGACAGCAGGATGCAGATCAACGGCCGCAGATGGAACGATCCAATCGGGCTCCCTTCGGCGAGCAGTCCCTTGACCGCGAGGCAAAGCCCCATGACCATCAGAACGAGCGCAAGCCCGAGCGGGAAGTAACCCGGCCCCATCTCCAGGACGGTGCCGACTGAAAGGGTTCGGATATAAAGCAGCGCCACGGTCGCGACCGCTACCAGCAGCAAGCCGGAATAGAAGTCGGTATTGTTGCCGCGCCTGGCAGGTGACGTCATGTTGATACTGCCTCCCCGCTGACCTGTCCCGAGGCCAGTCAGTTCTTCTTCTCGGCGATTTCCTTGAGGAGCTCGCGCCACTGCTCGACTTCGGCGGCGATCTGTGCCTTGTATTCGTCCGGCGTCGTGAACACGGTCGAGGCGCCGACCACCGCCATGCTCTTCTTGACCTCGGGGTCCGCCGCCATCTTCTTCAGCACGTCGGATAGTTTGGCGATGATCGGGTCCGGCGTGCTGGCCGGTGCCATCACGCCGTTCCATGACTCGACGCTGTAGCCGGGCGTCACCGTTTCAGAGACCGTGGGCAATTGCGGCGCGAACTCGTTGCGCTTTGCCGACGTCACCGCCAGCGCACGCACCTTGCTGGCCTCCATCTGAGGCAAGGCATCAGTCATGTTGGTGAAGGACAGGTTGACCTCGCCCGACACCACGGCGGCCGTGGCCGGCGAACCGCCCTTGAACGGAACGTGGGTCATCTTGGTCCCGTTGCGCGCATCGAACAGCTGCACCGAGTAATGCATCAGGCCGCCGGCGCCGCTGGACCCATAGCTCAGCTTGCCAGGGTTGGCTTTGGCATAGGCAACGAGATCCTGCATCGTGTTGATCGGGAGCGACGGGTTGACGATCACGGTCTGCGGAATCGTGCTGACGACACTGACCGGCTTGAAGCTCTTCACGGGATCGTAGGATGTCGTTTGCGCGACCGGAGCGACTGAAATGGCACCCACGCTGCAGATGCACAGCGTGTAACCATCGCCAGGCGACTTTGCCACAAGGTCGGAGCCGACAATGCCGCCGCCGCCGGCGCGATTATCGACGATCACCGTCTGCCCCAATTCCTTCTCGAGGTATCGCGCGGTGATGCGCGCCACCGAATCGGTGTAGCCGCCGGGCGCGTAGGGCACGACCAGCTTGATCGTCTTGCTCGGCCACTCCTGCGCCGATACCGCCGTGGCACTCAATGCCATGCCTGCCGACAGAATGGCCGCCGCAATTCGCATCATATTTCGTTTCCTCGCGTGTGATCTATTTTGGTGAAAATGATTCAGGTGATGTTCGATCCCGCAAGGCCGAGAGCGTTTCTAGCAATCGCCTCGCCCGCGGTGAATTCGCTGAGTTCGACCGGCGTCGGCGCGAACTCGACCCGCCGAAACTTGTCCTGATCCTCGAACGGCACCGTGGCGTCGATGCCGAGCTTGGTGCGCACGCCCTCTTTGCTGACGCGCACATATTCGTGGCCGCGCGCACCCGGAATCATGAAAAGGTCGGCAGATGCTTCCATCCGCGTCGCCACCGCATATTCCACGTCGATGGGATCGCGGATGTCGATGTCGTGGTCGACCACGGTGATGAGATCGAGATCCTTCAAAGCGCCGAACGCCGCCAGGATCGCGTTGCGCTGAAGCCCGTTGTGCTGCCGGCTCTGCTTGTGGACCTGGATCACCGCGTGGAAGCGATGCAGACCGCCGGACGTCATCTCGACGTCGGTCACGATCGGAATCGCCGACTGCAGCACCTTGAGCAGGCTGGCCTCCAGCACGTATTTCCGCAGGATGATGGTCTCGCGCCCGAAGCCGTTGATGACGTGGTAGATCGGCCGCAGGCGATGCGTGACGGCGGTAATCTTCAGGACCGGCGCATCGGCCGCCGGCGCAGCGAAACCGACGAACTCGCCGAATGGTCCCTCGGGCGCCACCTCGTCAGCGAGGATCTCGCCTTCGAGAACGAACTCGCTCTCCGCGGGCACCAGGATGTCCTGCGACACCGCCCTACCGACCGTGAGCGGCCGGCCAGCGAGCCCACCCGCGACCGCAAGCTCGTCGGCGCTTTCCGGCATCTGCGAACCCATGGTCGCCGCGGTGAAGTGCAGTGCGAGGTCGGCGCCGATGCAGACCGCGACCGGCAGCGACCTGCCCTGCTCCTTGGCGCGCTCGAATGCGAGCCGCAGGTGACGGCCGAAGTCGAGCTTGATCGCGATGCGGTCAGGTCCCAGAAGCTGCAGGCGATGATAGGAGGCGTTGTAGATGCCGGTGACCGGATCCTTCACCACCACGATGCCGGCGGTGATGTAGCGCCCTGCATCGCCCGGCGCATGAAACAGCGCAGGAATGATCTTCGTAATGTCAAAGCCCGTGCGCAGCACCACTTCCTGAACCGGAACCTCGCTCACGAGCTCCGGCTTCAGCGGACCGCCGAGGGCGCGCTGCACGAGACCCCGGATGCCCCTGAAATCCAGCCCGAAACCGGCTTCGCAGTTTTCCCTCGAACTCAGGAGATTGCCGACGACCGGAACGTCGGCGCCCTTGACCGACGGAAACAGCAAGACCTGCTTGCCGTCGTGCTTCTTCAGCATCGCGGCGAGTTCGAGATGCGGATCGACCTGTCTTTCATAGGTGAGGATGCGGCCACGCTGTGCCAGACGGGCCAGCGCCGAACGGAAACGCGTATCGAGAACCTCGGGCTGCAAGATCGATCCTATGAAAAATTGCCAAACAAGAATAGCTAAGCAATAAAGCTAGTCAAGCCTGCTTGCTAGGCACAACGTGGTGAAGATGTGCGCGCGGTGCGCGCAGACTTAGCTGGAAACTGCGCGCGCTTGATCGACGATCAATTCGATCAGCGCGAGCTGCGCCGCGCTCGGCTCGCCTCCGCGCCGTTGCAGCGCGAAATCAATCACGGCTCGCAACGCGCTGATGATGGTCTCACGCTGCAGTGCACGCGACTGCGATGGCAGCTTCGCAAGCCATTGCGCGAGCACTTCATTCTGCAACCGTTCGGCGGACAGTTCGGCGGCCTTGATGCTCGATCGCAGCTTCTCGCTCTGCTCGTTCGGCGCCGGCGCAGGTCCCGACTTCAACGTCGTGCGCAGCCGGCGCAGCGGAAGCACGATCTGCTCGCGCCAGTCGCGACAGGCCGCGTCCATCCCCCCAATATCTGTCGGCGTCAGCGCGATCCCACGGCGGACGGCGGCGAAGGTCGCCATCAGCAACATCATGACGTCGACGCCGCATTCGTTCTGCAATTGAAGGCAGGCATCGGCGATGCCGGGCTTGGCATAGAGCTCCAGCGCAAACGACCAGCTTTCCGTATCGATCGCCTGGCTCACGCCGGCCGTGGCGCCACGCTCCGCTCCTGGCGCTTCGCCGCTCAACGCGGCTCCTTGGTATCGACAGGCGCAAGCCCCTGCCAACGGCTGACCACATCGTTCGAGATATCAAAGAGGTCGAGGACACGGCCGAGCGTGTGGTCGACCATTTGCTCGAGGCTCTCGGGGCGTGCGTAGAACGCCGGCACCGGCGGATAGACAATGGCGCCGATTTCGGTCGCAGCCACCATCGACCTGAGATGTCCGAGATGCAGCGGCGCCTCGCGCACCATCAGCACGAGCCGGCGACGCTCTTTCAAGACCACGTCGGCGGCGCGGGTCACCAGCGATGACGTCACACCGCTTGCGATCTCGGCAAGGCTCCGCATCGAACATGGTGCGATCACCATTCCGAGCGTCTTGAACGAGCCGCTTGAGATCGAGGCGCCGATATTGTCGACCTGATGGACGACATCCGCCAAGGCCATCACCTCCGAGACCTTGACGTCAAGTTCCTGGGTCAGCGTGATCTTGGCCGAGCGGCTCATCACCAGATGGGTCTCGATCGGCGTCGACTTCAATAGCCGCAGCAGCCGGACGCCATAGATGGCGCCGGATGCTCCGGTGATGCCGACGATCAGACGCCTCGGCTCGCCCTCAGGCCGGATCGAAATAGTGGATCTCCATCAGAAGGCAGCCGGTCACCGACTTGAAAGGTCCATGATAGACGCCCGGCGGACGGCAGGCATAGGTATTCGGCTTGAACGACTCGCCGCCATTGCCCTGCTCGTCATTGCCGACGATGAGGTCGCCTGAGAACAGGAAGACCTCTTCCCAATATTCGTGCACGAACGGCTTGGTCGTGTAAACGCCCGGCTCGAACCGAAGCAGGCGGGTGCGGCTGCCGCGCTTGTTCGCCTCATCCAGTGCGCCCGAGAGGATCTTCTGCTGGATGCCGGCCGGATAGCCCGCGGGCGTCTCCCACCCGCTCGACATATCGATGGCGCGAAACTCGTCGTGAAGCTTGTTGATTGCCATTTTCGACCTTCCTGAAGTTTAGGCGACCGCCCGGGACGATGAAGCCGGTTTTTGCTCATTGGTCAATTCGTCCGCCAGATCGTAGCTCGACAGCATCTTGTCGAGCAACGCCGCCGACTTCTGCCAGTCATAGGTGCGGAAGGCATGCCCCTTGGTGACGAAGGTTGCACCGGCATAGAACATCTCGTATTGCGCATGCCGCGAGGCGAATTCCGATCCGACCGCGTCCCAGGCGAGCTTGTAGAACTTCACCTTGTCCACCGCGCCGGCCGCCGGTGACTGCTGGGTCTTGCCGATCAGCTTGGCCAGATCCGGATTGTCGAAATCCCTCACGGAGGACGGCAGCATGATCATGCCGCCGCCGGCGAGCTCGCGCAGCGCGTTGATGATCTTGGCGTAGAGCTGCTGCGTCATGGTCTGCGCCCCGTAGAGCATCTGCCGATCCGGCACGAAATAGGCGCCGCGCTGCTGGCCCTTGGTCTCCATCGCGACCATGAACGCTTCCACCATGCTGACTTCGGCCGCGAGCTGGCCGAGCGTCTCCTTCACCTGCGGGAAACCGATGATGCCATTGGTTTCGGCGATGCGATGCGCGATCCCGGCGAGGAAGCGCAACTTGATCGAGAGACGGATCATGGCCTGATAGTTCTGGTAGACGTGCGCCGGCGTAACATGGAACTGCTTCTGGCACATCGCGATGTCGTCGACGATGAACACCCTGTTCCAGGGCACCTTGACGTCGTCGAAATACAGAACCGCATCGTTCTCGTCGAAGCGGCTGGCCAGCGGGCTGTCGAATATCGCCCCCGCTGCCGCCTCGTAGGATTTACGCGAAAGGATCTTCAAGCCCTTGGCGTTCATCGGGATCGCAAACGAGAGCGCGTATTTTTCATCGCCCGGCTGCAACGGCTGGATGCAGGTGACGAACACCTCGTTGGCCATGATGCCGCCGGTCGCCAGCATCTTGGCGCCGCGCACCGTGATGCCGTCGGCATCGCGCGACACGATGCCCGCGGTCAGGTATGGATCCGCCTGCCCGGCGGCGCTCTTCGAGCGGTCCGCCTGGGGATTGATGATGACGTAAGTCAGGTAGAGATCGTTGTCGCGAGCGTAGCGGTAATAGTCCGCAAGCGCCTTGGCACGCTCCTTGTCATAGGCCTCGAAGACCTCGAGCCCCATATACATGCCCGCGATGCACGAGGCGACATGGTCCGGAGCGCGGCCCATGAAGCCGGCATGCAGTTCGGTCCAGGCTTCCAGGCCGCGCCGGCGCCTGACCAGCGCGTCGTAGCTGCCGGGCAACTCCCAGATGCGGTTGGCGCGTGTGCCGGTCTCGGTCTCGAACGTCATCAGATCACGATTTTCCGGCGCGCTCTGGAAGTCGAACATCCGACCGACCGAAGCCACCGCGCCGCGGAACGCCGGATGGGTGGTGACATCGGTCACCAGCTCGCCATCAAGATAAACTTCGCGTCCGTCGCGTAGGCTCGCAATGTGCTGTGCGCCAGTCTTGATCATGAAGGCCTCGAGATCCCTTGGATGGATTTAGTAGTGCATTGGAAGCGGCCATTCCGGGCTGCTTTCGGTTCCGGCAAGGCTGCGATAGGCCCCGCCGAAGAATATAAGCGGTTCTTTGGGAGGATGGGCGGAAAACCGCACGACCTTCCCGACGAAGATCACGTGGTCACCCCCGTCATAGTGCGCATACGGTACGCATTCGAAATGCGCCAGCGCGCCGGCAAGCAGTGGTGCCGACATATGGCCGATCGTGTGCTCCACTGAAGACCATTTGTCGCCGAGCGCCCGAGCGAACTGATTCGACAGATGCTCCTGATCATGGCCCAGGATGTTCACGGCATAGCCCTTGGCCTCCGTCATCGCGGTCAGGCTGAATGCCTTGCGGTCGATCGAGAACAGGATCAGTGGAGGATCGATCGAAACGGAGTTGAACGAACTCATGGTCAGCCCGATCGCGCTTCCGTCCGCGGCCTGCGCCGTGATCACGGCAACCCCAGTGGCAAACTGCCCCAACGCCCGGCGAAAGGCACGCGCATCGAGATCGGAGGTTGCGGTCATCAGGAGTCACAAGCCCATAATTAGCTTTATAACAAAGCTATATTATCGAGGCAAAATGACCGCTGTCAAGCAAGCCGGCGCCGAACTTTGCAGCAGCGCAACGCAAGGTGTTCGTGCTTGTGCCAGACGTTATATCGCGTTGCAACAGCGAGGAACTCATGCCGACGAAGACAAGATCACGGACGACCAAGACCAATCGGAAGTCACACAAGCCTGGAATCGAGCCAACGGTCTCAAGCCCGCATTTGATGGTGGACGGTTCTGACCGGGCGTTCCGACAATTCATTCATGATGCGCTCGCCTTCTTTGCAAGGTTGCAGACGGTACGGAGTCAACTCGGCGCAGTAATCGGTCTGTCCGGAACGCAATATACGGTGCTGATCGCGGTCGCACATTTAAGCGACAAGGCCAGGAAGATTGGCGTGAACCAGGTCGCCGAACATCTGCACTTCAGCGGGGCGTTCGTGACAATCGAGATCAACAAGCTTGTCGCCAGGGGGCTTATCCACAAGCACGTCGATTCAGAGGATCGGCGGCGAGTCATCCTCGCGGTGAGCCTAAAGGGCCGAACCCTGCTTGCCGAACTGGCGGCGGTGCAACGTCCAGTCAACGACATGCTGTTTCGCGGATTGTCGGCGACCGATTTCCGGAAAATGCGCAAACTGATGTCCGGCATGGTCGATGCCGCGGACGAAGCCGCACGCCTGATCGAGACTACATTGCGTGGCCACCGGCGGGCGCAATGGGATCGTCTGGCCTCCTGATCGGACAACCCCGGCTCCCGCGCTCCACCCCGGGCCGGTAACCCTGCGCTCTCGCTTCGCAACTAAGCTATTGCCCAAACATATTTGATGCGGCAGGATTTGCGGCGGCAGTTTTGGGAGAGATGGCTTAAAATGAAACTCGATGTCAGGCGCCTGCTCTGTTTCACCGATCACAAGGAGGTCGAAGCCGGCCGGCGACACGCCGAGCCACTGCGCCGCGTTGCCGCGGTCGCCATCATCCAGAATCCCTATGCCGGCCGCTACGTCGAGGATCTGTCCGAAGGGACGGCTGCCAGCGCGGAGATCGGCGCGGTGCTGGCCAAGCTCGCGATCGAGGCGCTCGGGCCGCACAAGGCTGAAAGCTACGGCAAGGGTGGCGTCGTCGGCCTTGGCGGCGAACTTGAGCATGCCAACGCCCTGCTGACTACGACCTTTGCGACGCCGCTGCGCGAGGCCGTGGGCGGCGGCAAGGCCTGGATCCCCTCCTTCACCAAACTCGCGGCGCCGGGATGCCTGATCGACGTGCCGCTGGCCCACAAGGACGCCCTTTACGTCCGCTCACACTACGACGGCGTCTCGGTGACACTGCCGCCAGATGCGCCGGCCGCCGACGAAATCGCGCTGATCGTCTGCCTGGCCAATCGCGGCCGTCTCAACGCGCGCGTGGGAGGCCTGTCCGCCGACGCCATCGTCGGCGAGGACGGGCTGCACTAACCTGAGCGAAACGGAACACCCCATGCGCACCGCGATCGTCAACATCGGCACCATCGTGACCGGCGACCTCGCCATTCCCTTCGCCAAGGGCGACGGCATCCTGATCAACGATGGCTTGATCGTCCAGATCGGGACGCTTTCCGCCGACGCGGTCGCGGCTTGCGACGTAGTGATTGATGCGGCCGGAACGACTGCGGTGCCCGGGTTGATCGACAGCCATGTGCACATCACGTTCGGCGATTACACGCCGCGCCAGCGCGTCGTCGGCTATCTCGAAAGCTATCTGCACGGCGGCACGACCACCGCGATCACCGCATCGGAAGTCCATGTGCCGGGCCGGCCGAAGGATGCGGCGGGCGTCAAGGCGCTGGCGCTGGCCGCACGCGCCTGCTTCCTGGATTATCGTCCCGGCGGCGTGCGCGTTCACGCCGGCTCGGTCATTCTCGAGCCTGGCCTCACCGAAGGTGACCTCGAGGACCTCGCAGGCGCCGGCATCTGGCTCGCCAAGGCCGGGTTCGGCGCCTTCGCCACGCCTTTCGACTATGCACCACTGATGCTGGCGGCGCGACGATTGGGCATGGTGACCACCATGCACACCGGAGGCTCGTCGATCCCCGGCTCGTCAGGCATCTGGGCCGAGCATGTGCTGGCGTCCAATCCGACAGTGTCCTTTCACGTCAATGGCGGTCCGGTGGCGATGCCGGAGGCCGGTTTTGCCCGGCTGGTCAACGAGAGCACCATTGCCTTGCAGCTCTGCACCGCGGGCAATCTGCGCACCGCGCTGCTGACGGCCAAATTGCTCGACCAAGCGGCACAGCCGGAGCGGTTGCTGATCGCAACCGATACGCCGACCGGAAGCGGCATCATGCCGCTCGGCATGTTCTACACGATCAGCCATCTCGCGAGCCTCGGCGGCATGCCGCCGGAGCAGGCGATCGCCGCCGCGACCGGCAACAATGCGCGCGTCTATCGGCTCAACACCGGCCTGCTAGAGCCCGGCAAGGAAGCCGACGTGCTCCTCATCGATGCCTGCGCCGGCGGCTCGCAGGACGACGCCTTGTCGGCGTTGCGCAACGGCGACGTCCCGGCAGTATCCGCTGTGTTGACAGCGGGCGTTCCGCGCTTCGTGGGTCGCAGCCGCAACACGCCGGCCGGCATCCGCAATGTGCGCGTCGCGGAAAACCGCCTGCCCCGCGACTTCTCAGGCGCAGCACATTAGCGTTTTTGACGCACTTTAGTTGTTGAGATCCGGCAACTGGTATTTGCCCGCCAATCGGTCGGCCAGGCTGGAGGCGCGATCCCAGTCATAGGTGCGATAGCTGTGGCCGCGCGTGACGAACTGCGCGCCAGCGTAGAACATCTCATACTGCAGATGGCGCGAGGCGAATTCCGAGCCGACCGCATCCCAGGTCATTTTCAGCATCTTGACCCGCTGCTCGCCGCTCATCGCCGGCGAGATCTGAGTGAGCGCGATGATGTCGGCCAATTCCGGATTGGCGAAATCCCGCACCGATGACGGCAGCATCAACAGCGCCCCACCGGCCAGTTCACGGATGGTGCTGATGATCTGGGGATACATTTCCTGTGACTGGACCTGCGCCGCATAAAGCAGATGCTTGTTGGGCAGGAAATATTCGCCGCGCATGGCGCCGCCGGCCTCCATGCCGAACACCATGCCCTCGATCAGCGCCGCCTGCGACGCGAGTTTGCCGAGCGTATCGACCACCGGCGGGAAATTGATGGTGCCGATGGTCTGCGCGATCCCGCGCGCGAGGCCGACCAGAAACCGCAGCTTGACCGAAAGCCGGATCTGCGCCTGGTAGTTCTGATAGATGTGCGCCGGCGTATCGTGCAGCTGCGCCCGGCACATGTCGGTGTTGCGCAGCAGGAAAACGCGTTCCCATGGCACCTTGACGTCGTCGAAGAACACCAGGGCGTCGTTCTCGTCGTAGCGATAGGCCAGCGGATTGTCGTACTCGCTCACCGCGTGCGCCTCGAACGACTTTCGCGACAGCATTTTCAGTCCCTTGGTGCCCATCGGCAGCGCACAGGAGAATGCCAGATGCTCCTCACCCGGCCGGAGCGGCTGGCCGGACCCGACAAACAGCTCATTGGCCATGATCGCGCTGGTGGCAAACAGCTTGGCGCCGCGGATGGTGATGCCGGAGGCATCCTCGTCGACGATGCGGGCCACCATGTCTTCGGCGCCCTTGCCCTGGCTGCCGAACGCCTTGGAGCGATCGCCCTGCACGTTGTTGATGACGTAGGTCAAAAACAGGTCGCTCTTGCGGGCGTAGTCGTACCAGTCCCGAAACGCCTTGGCGCGCTTCGGGTCATAGTTCTCGAAAACCTCGATGCCCATCATCATGCCGGACATCGAAGACGCGACGTGGTCCGGCGACCGGCCGAGATAGCCGCATGACAATTCGGCCCACTCCACCAGCGCCTTTCGGCGCTCGACCAGATCCTCATAGCTCCGGGGAAGCTGCCAGGCGCGGCTGATGCGGCGGCCCGCGCCGACGTCAAAGGTCATCCGCTCCAGGTTGTCGGGATGCGCCTGGTAGTCGTACAGCACACCAGCCGACTCGACGGCATGACGGTAGGCAGGGTGCGTCGATACATCCGCGACGCGCTCGCCGTCGAGAAAGACCGCCCTGCCGTCCCGCACGCTTGCGACATGCTCGGCGCCGTTCTTGACCAAACCGCCCGCAGCCGCCCCGGATGATGCCTCGCCCATCGCCATCCCCAAAAAGAACACCGAACAAATGGCACCTTGTGCCGGCTCGGTGTAGGACTAGATAGCTAATATCCGAAGCTATTACGGACTGAATGTCAAGGCGGCAATAAACGCTGTGCTCATCCGGGACACGAGCATTGCAATTGCTGTTAGGAGCGTTCAATCTTCCGAGCAACCCAATCAATGAGATGATCCCTTGGCCAAGACAGCAGCGCGCGCCATCACCACCAAGCCCGGCGCCGGACGCATCGCCCATCGCGCTGCGCTCACCACCTCCCGCCCCGAATTGCTCGTAGACGGCTCCGACCAGCAGTTTCGCAAACTGGTGCACAGCCTGTTCGGATTCCTGGCCCGGCATCAAACACTGCGCGACGGCCATGCCGCCGTCATCGGTCTTCCCGGGATCGAATACACCACGCTGATCGCGATCCGGCATCTGGCGGCGCAAGGCGACGTCCACGTCAAGACCGTCGCCGACCACCTCCATCTCAGCGGCGCCTTCGTTACCACCGTGACCAACAAGCTGGAAAGCAAGGGCTTGATCGAAAAGGCGGCGCATCAGGGCGACCGCAGACGGCTCTCGCTCAGCGTCACGTCGCGGGGCGGCGAATTACTCGAGCGGCTGGCGCCGACGCAAATGCAGGTCAACGACGCGGAATTCGGCTGCCTGAGCGCGCGGGAATTCGAGCTGCTGCTCGACCTGGTGCAGCGCCTGGTCGAGTCGAGCGACCGCGCTATCGCGCTGCAGCGATACCTGGCTGAAACCAATGTTCAGCCGATCGCCGCGCCGTCGCGCAAATCCGCGTCGAAGCCGCGTAAGACCGGCAAGGCGCGACAGGTTGCCGCAAACTTCACCGCAGTGCCGAAAAAATAGCTTCCAAAGAGAACTAATCTGCAAAGCTGCGAAATTTTCGTTTGTCAAAGAGCCAAATCTATTGGAGCATTGACGACGCCGCGGGCCAATGGCACGCCGCGTGCATTGCATGCTTCCGAGATCGGCTGCAGTAGGCAGCCAAGGTTAACAGCAACGGAAAAAAGTCGATGTTGAAAGTCATACTGAACCCGTCGCGGCTGCTAGGCGCCCTCGCCGTGATCTCGCTGAGCGTGGGCAGCGCGTTGGCACAAACTCCGGAGATCGCACTTGGTGCGATCGTGCCGAGCAGCGGCCCGTTCGCCGAATGGGGCCGCAGCAACAGCGTCACGCTGCGGATGCTTGAGAAGCAGACCAATGATGCCGGCGGCATCAACGGCGCCAAGTTGAAGATCACCATTCTCGACGACGGCGCCAAGCCGGCCCAGGCGGCGAGTTCGCTGCGCAAACTGGCGGGCGACGAAAAGGTTCTCGCCGTCGCAGGCCCGCTGACCAGCAGCGCCGCCGAAGTGACGTTTCCGGTCGCCAACGAGATGAAGGTGGTCGCGACCTCGCAGGCCTCCTCGAAACCGGGAGTCGCCAAGCTGAACCGGCCGTGGGCGTTCCGCAACACGATCGACGAAGGCGTGCTTGCCAAAACGACGGTGCCCTATTTCAAGAAGGCGTTCAACATCAAGACCGTCGGCATCATCTTCGATGCCAAGGACGCCACCGCGGCGACCGTCGGCAAGGCGATCATGCCCGCCGTGCTAAAGGCGAACGAGATCGCCATCGTCAACGAATCCGACCCGCTGTCGTTCAACACCGGCGATCTCGACGTCAGCGCCCAGGTCACCAAGCTGAAGTCGCTGAACCCGGACGGTGTGGTCGTCAGCGCGGACTATAGCCAGGCCATCACCGTGCTGCGCGAGATGAAGCGCCAGGGCCTGATCAAGCCGGTGGTCGGCGCCACCCAGCTGATCTCATCGGCGATCCTCAAGGCCGCGCCGGAAATTCCGATCATTGCGCCGGCGACCTTCTTCGCCACCATGAAGGGCGAAGCGGCCGAGAAGTTTGTCGCCAATCTGCAGCCGCTGCTGCGCAAGGAAAGCGGTTTTCCGGCCGAGATCGAACCAAGCATGTATGACGCCAACATCTACGAGATCGTCAGCATGTATATCGATGCGATCAAGAAGTCCGGCGTGACCGGCAAGCCTGCGGACGTCGAGGGCGACCGCGCCAAGATCCGCGACCATCTTGCCAAGCTGGAGGGCTTCCAGGGTCTCGGCGGCCCGATCGGCTTCAACGACGACGGCGACGCGATCAAGGCGTTCTACGTGCTGCAGGGTCAGAACGGCGCCTGGGACACCAAGGTTCGGGGCTGCAGCTCCGCACCCAACCACGCCGGCTGCTGACCGACGTGGCAGCCATTCGGTGGCCGGGTTCGCCCCGGCCACTCTCTTTAACGCTCATCCGACGATAACTTCATGCTGTGGCAGCAACTCGTGAACGGCCTCACGCTAGGAGCGATCTATACGCTGCTGGCGCTGTCGTTCTCCATCGTGATGGGAATTCTCGGCATCCTCAATCTGGCGATCGCCGAACTCTTCATGATCGGCGGCTATTTCGGATTCACGCTGATCGCCGCGAACTTTCCCCTTCCCGTCGCCGTGCTCGGCGGCATGGCGGGCGCCGCCATTGCCGCCATGCTGATCGAGAAGATCGGCTATCAGCCATTGCGCGGCGCTCCGGTTGTCACGCCGATGCTGAGCACGCTCGGCTTCTCGATCATCCTGCAGAACGTCGCGACAAACGTCTGGGGCTCCGACCCGTTGCAGCTGCCTGACGAATATCTCGGGCGACAGTATACGCTCGGCCCGGTCAATATCGGCGAGATGCAGCTCATCGTTGTCGGCGCCACGATCGTGCTGGTGACGCTGGTCGCCTACACCGTGCAGCGGACGACCATCGGCCGTGCGCTGCGCGCGGTCGCTGAAAACCGCGAGGTGTCGCGGCTGCTCGGCGTCTCGGCGGACCGGCTGACCTTGTTCGCCTTCGCGCTATCAGGCGCGCTCGCCGGCGTTGCCGGCGTCCTGATCGCTCTGCATTACGGCGCCATCACGCCATATCTTGGCGTCGAGATCGGGCTGAAGGCGGTCGCTGTGATGGTGATCGGCGGCACCACCAACATCTGGGGCGCGCTGCTCGCGGGTCCCCTGATCGGCGTGGTCGAGGTGCTGACAGTGGCCTATGGCGGCTCGCAGGTTCGCGACTTCGTGGTGTACGGCTTCATGATTCTGATCCTTTTGCTGCGCCCACAAGGCCTGCTCGGCGGCGTGCGTTCCGACCAGGGCCAGCGCGTGTGATGTCGACTTATTATGCCAGCCTGTTCGCTGAAGCCGGCATCCTGCTGCTCGGCGCGCTCAGCGTTTACATCATTCTCGCGACCGGCCAATTGTCGCTCGGCAACGCGGCCTTCATGGCGATCGGCGCCTATCTGAGCTCCTACCTCACGGTCGAACTCGGCATGCCGGTCACGCCGGCGCTGATCGTCTCGGCGATCGCGGCCGGCATCATCGGCGTGATCGTGGGCTTCCCCGCACTTCGGCTGAAGGGAATCTATCTTGCGATGGCCACGCTCGGCTTCGGTGAGATGATGCGCAGCTTCTTCATCAACTTCGCGGCAATGGGCGGGTCCGGCGGCTTCCATGGCATGGCGCACATTTCGGTCGGCTATATCTGGGCGTGGGCCGGCGGAATCCTCGTGGTCCTGATCCTCGTCGAGCGCTCGCGCGTATGGCTCGAGATGCAGGCCGTACACGACGACGAGACCGCCGCAGGACTGGTCGGACTGAATACCGTGGCAATCAAGGTCAGCGCGTTCGGGATCGGCGCGGCCGTTGCTGCGATCTCCGGCGGGCTGTTCGCCCATCACCATGTCTATATCGAGCCCGCCAATTTCGGCTTCGAGCGCTCGATCGATTTCGTGCTCGCGACCATCCTCGGCGGCTCCACGCTCGGGCTCGGCTCGCTGATCGGCGCGATATTGCTGGTCTTCCTGCCCGAGTTCCTGCGGCCGATCGCGGACTGGCGCCTCGCTGCCTTCGGCACGCTGCTGATCCTGGTGCTGCTGGTGCGCCGACAGGGCATCGTCGACCGCACGCTGTTGCGCGGGCTTGCCTTCCGGAAGGCGGCATCATGAGCGCGCCGCTCCTTCAACTTAACGACGTTACGAAAAGCTTCGGCGGCATCCATGCGCTTTCCGCCGTGACCAGCGGCGTGCCTGAGGGCAAGATCGTGGGCATCATCGGTCCGAACGGAGCCGGCAAGACGACGCTGTTCAACGTCATCACCGGTGCCTATCGCGCCGATTCCGGCGTTGTTCGCCTGAACGGCACGGCGTTGAACGGCCTGCCTCCGCACAGAATCGCGCGCGAGGGCATTGCGCGAACCTTCCAGAATATCCGCCTCTTCCCGAGCATGACGGTCTGGGAGCATCTGCTCGTGGCGCAGCCGCATGGCGAGGCCTGGTGGCGCCGATTGCTGCCGGTCGGCTGGGGCGATCCCGCCGCGCAGGTGCGCGCTGAGGAGGTGATGGAGTTCTTCGGCCTGACCGGCCTGCGCGACCGCACCGCCAGGTCGCTGCCTTACGGATTGCAGCGCCGGGTGGAGATGGCGCGTGGCCTCACCGCGCGGCCGAAACTGTTGCTGCTCGACGAACCCGTGGCCGGCATGAATCATGACGAGGCCGAAGAAGTCCGGCAACTGATGCTGAAGCTTCGCGCAACCGGATTGACGATCCTTCTCATCGAGCACGACATGAACTTCGTGATGCGGCTCTGCGATTATCTCTACGTGCTCGATTTCGGCGTGCTGATCGCGGAGGGCGCGCCGAGCGAAGTCCGAACGAATCCTCGCGTCCTCGACGCCTATCTCGGTAAGGACGAATGATACTCTCGGCACGGGGGCTGCAGGTTCGGTACGGCGCCATCACCGCGGTGCGCGGCGTGGACATCGACGTCGCCGAAGGCGAGATCGTCGCGCTGCTCGGGGCCAATGGCGCGGGCAAGAGCACGATCGCCCGGGCGATTGCAGGCCTACTGCCGTTCCAGGGCGAGATCGTCTACAAGGACCAAAAGCTCAGGCCGAACGACGCTGAACGCAACGTTCGCCGCGGCATCGTGCTGGTGCCCGAGGGGCGCGGCATTCTCGGACGCATGACGGTCGAGGAGAACCTGGCGATGGGGATCTACACCCGCGCTGACAAGAGCCAGGCAAGCGCCGACCTCAAGCGCATGCAGGAGCGCTTTCCGATCCTGGGCCAGCGGCGTCACAACGCGGCCAGCCTGCTCAGCGGCGGCGAGCAGCAACTGCTGGCGACGGCGCGCGCGTTGTTGTCGAAACCACGGCTGCTGCTCTTGGATGAACCATCGCTCGGCCTTGCGCCTCAAGCCACCGCCTATCTCTTCGGCGTCATCGCCGAGACCCGCGCCGAAGGATTGTCGGTGCTGTTGGTCGAGCAAAAGGCGCGCCAGACGTTGAAGGTGGCGGACCGGGCATATCTGCTTGAGACCGGCCGCGTGGTAGCATCGGGCCCGGCGCAGAAGATGATCGAAGATCCCGCTGTCTCGGACGCCTTCTTGGGAGGACCGGGTTGAATTCAGTCGAGAACTCCAGCCCGACGCATCTCGAGACCGACGTGCTCGTGATCGGTGCCGGCGGCGCCGGCATGTACGCGGCGCTGGAAGCTGCGCGTGCTGGTGTGTCCGTCATTCTCGCCGACCGCAGCCTGATTGGTCGCGGCGGCGCCACGGTGATGGCACAAATGACGGTGGCGGCTGCGCTTGGCGAACAGACGCCCAATCATTGGGAATACCATCTGGCGGATACACTCGCGGCGGGCCGCGGCCTGTGTGACGAGCGCCTCGCCGCGCTGCTTTGCGAGGACGGGCCGCAGCGGCTGCGCGAGATGGATGAGTGGAAGGTGGGTTGGGCGCGGGAGGACGGCCACATCAAGCAGGCCCAGGCACCGGGCCACGACCGTCCCCGCTGCGCTTACGTCGATTTTCTCTCGACGGGCCCCGCGGTCTCGAAGACGCTGCGCACCCGGCTGAAAAGTGCGAGCGGTGTGCGCCTGATCGGCGATCTCGCGATTGTCGATATCGTGGTACAAGATGGCGAGGCCTGCGGAGCAGTCGCGCTGCACCTGCCGACTGGTCGCGCGGTGACACTCGCCGCGAAGGCCGTGATCATCGCGACCGGCGGCCTTACCGGTCTCTATCGTCGCAACAGCGCCTCCGCCAACATGGCCGGCGATGGCTATGCGCTGGCCTTGCGCGCCGGAGCGGAGTTGATCGACATGGAGTTCGTTCAATTCTTCCCGATCGGCCATCTGGCACCACGTCTGATCGGAATGGATCCGATCATGTGGGATCCGTTCCGCTACAAGCTAGGCGGCAGGCTGCTCAACTCTGAACGCCAGGAGTTCGAGACGACCTATGCGAGCGAGGATTCGCGCAGCGACGGCCGCTATGTCCTGACCCGCGATCTCGCGACCTATGCGATTACCAAGGAAGTGGAGGCCGGTCGCGGCAGCCCGGCGGGCGGCGCCTATCTCAGCTTCCGGCACGTACCCGAGGCGGAGATACGCCGCGCATTCGGACCCGTCGTGGATCGTCTTCTTGCCAACGGCATCGACCTTGCCCGACAGGACGTCGAGGTCGCGCCGATCGCCCACTACACCATGGGCGGGGTTCGGGTCGACGAGACGCTGCAGACGCGCATACCGGGACTTTACGCTGGCGGCGAGGTGGTGGGCGGCGCCAATGGCGCCAACCGGCTGTCCGGGAATGCGATTACCGAGGCGCTGGTCTTTGGCGCGCGCGCCGGGTTCAACGCCGCGGAGCGAGCCAAGGCACGAAACCTGTGCTGGTCAGCGGAGGCGGCTCGCCCCGTGCTTGGTCTGCTGCGCAGCGCGACAAAACGCGATGCGCCCAATCCTTCGGCCGCCATTGCCGGGCTGCAGACGGTGATGGCCGACAAGGTCGGTCCTTTCCGGACGGAAGCCAAGCTTCGCTCGGCGCTTTCCTCGATCCTGCAACTCAGCCAGGAGATCGGCAATGTTCCGCTTTCGACCGGAGCAGCATTCGACACCACGATGGTCGACTGGCTCGACCTTCGCAGCATGCTCCTGGTCGCGCGATCAGTTGCCGAAGCTGCGCTGACTCGCAGCGAAAGCCGCGGCGCGCACCAACGGGAAGACCAACCAAGACTATCCGAGGACTGGTGCGTCAACCAGATCATCAGCCTGTCACAAGGCGGTATCAGCCTGCGCAGGATCGCGCCGGCCAATGGAAGGCCAGTGGCATGAAGACAACTCTGCGCATTCGGCGCGGCAGCGCCGGGGAAACGCCGCGGTTCGAAGAGTTCGACGTCGCGTTCGAGCCGGGCCAATCCGTGCTCGATGGCCTTCGCATGGTACGTCGACTGATCGACCCCACCCTCGCCTATCGGTACTCCTGCATCAACGCCAACGCGTGCAAAGAGTGCATGATGCTGATTGACGGCACAGTCGACTACGCCTGCACCGTGCGCCTCAAACAGGGCGTCATGACGCTGGCGCCCCTGCCAAAGAAAGCGCTGATAAGAGACCTCGTCACCGAAATCGCACCGCCGGACGAGCGCCTGTAGTCGCGTTTAGAACCGCCCGCTTCCTGATGCAGGCACGGCCGTCCGCTCGCGCGGATCTCTATTCGGAGTGCCTGGACAGGAAGTCGATCATAAGACCCGCTATCTCATCGACCTTCTCGTCGAGCGCGAAGTGACCGGCGTCCAGCAGATGAAGCTCGGCGTCCGGCAGGTCGCGCCGGAACGCCTCTGCGCCCGGGGCAATGAAGGATGGATCATAGCGTCCCCACACGATGAGCGTCGGCGGCTTGTGCTCGCGCAGAAACGCCTGCCATGCGGGATAGGAAGCCACGTTCGTGCGATAGTCGTAAAGCAGGTCCGCCTGGATTTCGCGCTGCCCAGGTCGGGACAGGAACGCATATTCATCGGTCCATGTATCGGGATTGTAACGCTCGGGATTGGGGCTGTTGCCGATGTGACGGACCTTGGCGCCTTCCAGCGAGGTGAAAGCGTCGACCTGCTCCGGGTGGGCACCACGATCGGCCCAATATTGCGCAATGCCGCTCCATTTGGCGCCGAGTCCTTCCTTGTAAGCGTTCGCATTCTGGATCACCAGCGCGCGCACCCGCCCGGGATGAGCCGCCATGATACGATAGCCAACCGGGCCGCCATAGTCCTGCAGATACAGGATATAGCGGCCGATCTTGAGCTGCTCGAGCAACGCGTTGGTGGTCTGAGCGAGATGGTCGAAGGTGTAAGCGTAACGCGAGGGCGGCGGCGCTTCGCTGTGACCGAACCCCGGATAATCGGGCGCGATCAGATGATAGCGCGTGGCTAGAAGCGGAAGCAAAGTGTCGAACATCCGCGAGGAGGACGGAAAGCCGTGCAACAGCACGATCGTCGGCGCATCGCTCGGTCCCGCTTCGCGGTAGAAGATGCCGACGCCATCCACCTCAGTACGATGATACGTAATCGTCGCCGAAGTCGACGGCAGAGCCGCGGCCTGGGCCGCGTCATGGCCGATGGCCAGCGCCGCGACGGTCGACAGGACGGTTGGGAGTTTCATATTCGTACCTCCAGCAAGGCGATTGGTCGATTGCGACCGAGACGCGCGAAGACACAAGTCGTCCAAACAGCGACGCGACGGCGTTTTCCATCGCTATCGCTGAATATAGGTCCGATCTCCATCCTGAAAATTCAAATAATCAGATACGTATCATCTCATCCGGCGATATCGAAAATCTCTCTGTGCCAGGATGGATTTTGTCATGGCCAGGCTGATGGAATCTGGCCCGCTCGATGCCATATTGGGCTGCGTGGCGAGAACAGTCGGAGAAAGCCAGTTCGCAAATTTCGGAGAACGGCAAAATGGCCAAGGCGTACGAAATCATCGACCACAATTATGATGTGGTGATCGTCGGTGCTGGAGGCGCCGGATTGCGTGCAGCACTCGGAATGGCATCGTCAGGTCTCAAGACCGCCTGCGTCACAAAGGTGTTTCCGACCCGTAGCCACACCGTCGCCGCGCAGGGCGGCATGGCCGCATCGCTTGGAAACATGGGCGATGGCGACGATTGGCGCTTTCACATGTACGACACGGTCAAGGGCTCCGACTGGCTCGGCGACCAGGACGCGATCGAATACATGTGCCGCGAAGCTGTGCCTGCGGTGCTGGAGCTGGAGCACTTTGGTGTGCCCTTCTCGCGCACCAAAGATGGGCTGATCTATCAACGTCCGTTTGGCGGACAGACCATCGAGTACGGAAAGCAGATGGCCCAGCGCACCTGTGCGGCCGCCGATCGGACCGGCCACGCCATCCTGCATACGCTCTATCAGCAGTGCCTGACCCATAGCACGGAGTTCTTCATCGAATATTTCGCGTTGGACCTGCTGATGGATGATGACGGCGCCTGTCGTGGCCTGTTGGCATGGAACATGGAGGATGGGACCATCCACCGCTTCAATGCTCACCGCACGGTGCTGGCCACCGGTGGTTACGGCCGCGTCTACTTCTCCTGCACCGCCGCACACACCTCTACCGGCGACGGCAACGCGATGGCCCTGAGGGCCGGATTGCCGCTCGAGGACATGGAATTCACGCAGTTTCACCCGAGTGGCATCTACGGCTCCGGTTGTTTGATCACGGAAGGGGCGCGCGGCGAAGGCGGCTATCTCACCAACTCCGAGGGCGAGCGCTTCATGGAGCGTTATGCGCCGAGCGCGAAGGATCTCGCCGGACGCGACGTCGTATGCCGCGCCATGACGATCGAGATCAACGAAGGGCGCGGCTGCGGTCCGCGCAAGGACTATATCGAACTGCATCTGGAGCACCTCGACCCGGAGCTCCTGCACACACGTCTACCTGGCATCAGCGAGACCGCAAGAATCTTCGCGAGCGTCGACGTCACACGTCAACCAATTCCGGTGCTGCCAACCGTGCATTACAACATGGGCGGAGTTCCGACCAATCTGCATGGCGAAGCCATCACCTCTCGCCATGGCGATCCGGAAATGGTCGTGCCAGGACTGATGGCAATCGGGGAAGCGGCTTGCGTTTCGGTGCATGGCGCGAACCGCCTTGGCTCCAATTCGCTGCTCGACATCATCGTGTTTGGACGCGCGGCCGCTCACCGCGCGATCGAGACCTTGCGTCCTCTGGAAGGCCACGCGCCGGCGCCCGACAGGGCGACCGACCGTGCCATCGCGCGTCTCGATCGTATCAGGTGGTCGAAGGGTGAGGCTCGCGCCGGCGACATCAGGCTGGCCATGCAACGCACCATGCAACAGTACTGCGCCGTGTTCCGCACCGGCGCTCTGCTGGACGAAGGTCTGGAAAAACTTGACGAGGTGATCGCCAAGATGCGGGATGATATTGGGGTGGCCGATCACACGATGATCTTCAATACGGATCTGGCCGAAACGCTCGAGCTGGATAACATGCTCGCGCAGGCGAACGTCAGCCTTCATTCGGCGATCGGCCGCAAGGAGAGTCGCGGCGCCCATGCGCGGGAAGATTTCCCCAAGCGCGATGACGAAAATTGGCTGAAACACACCTTGTGCTGGCTCGATGATGATGGCCGCACGCATCTCGATTACAGGCCCGTGCATTTGCAGCCCCTCTCAAACGAGGTGCAGTCAATCCCGCCAAAAGAGCGCGTGTACTGATTTGAGGACCTGACGCTCAAAGACCATGTCTTTGAGTGCCCTGCCGTCACGACTTCTGGCACGACACCTGCGCGGCTTTGTAAGAACGATCGGCTGACCGGCAGAATTCACGCCTGTCGATAGGCTATCATCCTGCCCCCAATCAGACCCGCGGGATCAGAAAACGCGCATCGATTACGGATGTAGCCGCTCAGTTCGCACGCGTCATGATGCGGTAGCAGAATTGGTCAAGATTCCATGCAAGCACAGGAATCGATGAGCCGCGCACCGCAAAACCGACGGAGCGCTTCACGAAAGAGCTCGATACGAGATCGGACGAGAACCGGGTGCACGAATGATGTTTTCGGATGTTGCCTACTACCTGTTCACGTTCTTCAACGCGCTGCGGATCGTTTCCTATCTGCCGCAGATCTACAAGATCGCGCACGATGCCAATGGCGCCTCAGCCATTTCCTATTCGACCTGGTTTCTCTGGACTGCTGCGAACGGATCGACGGCCGTCTACTCCTTCTCCAATCTCGGAGACATCTCGCTGGCCCTGACCAACGGGTTCAACGCGCTGTGCTGTGCGGTCGTAGTCGCGCTGACGGCGTTCAAGCACCGCCGGTGTCATTCTGGGATGAGGTCGGGCTGCGAGAACTAGTCATATCTGCTACACGCCGGATGACCCACACAGCGCTGAGCCTGAACGGACCGGCGGCGACCACCACCGGTACCAGGGTTCCCGGCCGCTGCTTCCGTTACATCTGTAACCGCTCAGTCTGGTCGAGTCATGATCCGGTAGCAGAGCTTGCCAACATTTGAAGACAGCGCAGGCGCATCTGGCAGCGTCCTTGCATGGCGAGCGCGAGGAGGTGGAATGAACGTCATCCCGTGCGGCGGAGACAGAAGCGTTTGTCCGAAGTGACATTTACACAACGTTATAAACAAGGTCGCGATCAGGATGATTGTCCTGCACATCGCCGGCGGGATTTCGCCAGCGATCGAAATCAGAGCGCCTCTGGCTCGGCGGGCATTGCAGGATCGCGGCAGAAGGCAAGGAAGGAAGTGACCCTTTTATCACGCCTATTCGTGCTGGTGGCCATCGCGTTGATCCCAGCGATCGCAATACAAGCCTACAATGAATTTCAACTGCGTCGCGCGCGCCAGGTCGAAGTGCAAAACCAGGCGCTCAACTTGGCGGAGCTTGCCGCGGCGGAACAGCGGCAGATCATCCAGGGAATGCATCAAGCCCTGATCGCGTTATCGGAGCTTCCGGCGATAAAGGCAAAGGACACGGAGGGATGCACGGCCTACCTCGCCAGGATCATGCGACGATATCCGGGGTTCATCAGCTTCATCGTGGTTGACACGAACGGCGACGCCTTCTGTGACACAAACAATGGTTACAAGCGATCGACCGCGGCGGGAAGACCCTACTTCGCCGACGTGTTGAAAACCGGCAAATTCACAGTCGGCGAGTTCGCAATCGGCCGGCAGACCGGCCGCAGGGTCCTTCATTTTGCGTTGCCCTTCTATGGCGACGATGCCCGGCTCGGCGGCGTCGTCATAGCGGCTCTCGGCCTGGACTGGCTTGCCAACTCCATCGCGCAGCAGGATGTGCCGCCGGGGGCTGCACTTGCGATCATGGATCGGAACGGCACGTACCTGGCCCGTTATCCTGACAACGCCCGCTTTGTCGGCCGGAGGATCTCCGAGGATAACGATCGAAAGCCTGACCATCGGAGCACCGTCAACATCACCGACCTCGATGGTGTGGAGCGCATCGTCGGCTATTCGATCCTGCACGATGGGGGGCTCGTCATTGCCTTCGGCCTCGACAAAGCCCGGGCATTCACGGAGATCCAGCACGGCACGCAGCGAGGCATCTTCCTGATCGCGCTGAGCACTGCACTGGTATTGAGCCTGACCTCGTTGGGTGCTCGGCGGTTTATCCATCGCCCGCTTGGGCAGCTGGTCGATGCCGCAAACCAGTGGCGGCTCGGCGAACTCGCACGACGCGTGGATGTCGAAGGAACATCCGAAATCGTGCGGGTGGCCGACGCCTTCAACACCATGGCCGACGCGCTCGAACGCCGTGAGCACGAATTGTCCGAAGCAAAGGAGAGAGCCGAGGAGGCCGCCGCTCGGATCACGATGATCTTCGAGAGCACCACCGACAGCGTGCTCATCGTCGATGGGGACTGGCGGGTCAGCTATCTCAATGGACCGGCCTCGGAAAGTGTCGCCCACGGCCGGGACATCATCGGCATGCCCCTTTCAGAAGCCTTTCCGGTCGTCGCCGATCTGGAAGCCTTGAAGAAAATGCAGGAGGCAACGTCAGAGCGACGGCCGTTCTATATCGAAATGTATTGCCGGCGAATGAAGGCCTGGTACACAATCAATGCCTTTCCCTCGAGCCACGGCCTTGCGATCTTCCTTCGAGACATCACCGATCACAAGCAGACGGTGGAGGCTCACCGCCTGGTGGAGGAGCAGCTCCATCAGAGCCAGAAGATGGAGGCCGTCGGCCAACTCACCGGTGGCGTAGCACACGACTTCAACAACCTGCTTACGGTGATCTCCGCGAACCTCGAACTCATCGAGGATGCCGCGGATGTTGGCAAGATCCGACAATACGCCGCAGCGGCGCGACGCTCCGTCCATCGAGGAACGAAGCTTACGACACAACTTCTCGCCTTTTCCCGTGGGCAGGCATTGAAGCCGGAATTGGTCAACGCCAATCGACTCCTTTCCGAATTCCAGGGAATCATCCGCCAAGCCGTCGGCAATGGATGCGAAGTCGAGCTGCTGCTCGATGAAGAACTATGGACGTGTCGTGTTGATCCCTCTCTTTTGGAGACCGCTCTCCTCAACCTGGCCCTGAATGCACGCGATGCCATGCCCAATGGAGGTGTGCTGCAGATCGAAACCCGGAACATAGTCCAGGACAAGAGCTCGATGTCCGGCTGTCCGCCCGGATCGTATGTGAGACTGTCCGTCGCGGACACCGGCTGTGGAATGACCCCGGACGTGCGGGATCGCGTGTTTGAGCCATTCTTCACGACCAAGGATGTCGGGAAGGGTACAGGACTCGGGCTCAGCATGGTCTACGGTTTTGTTCGGCAGTCCGGCGGACATATTGCGATCAACAGCGCGCCCGGAGTCGGAACTACGATCGATTTGTACCTACCGAAGGCTGTACAAGCGGGCGAAGCTCTACCAGCGTGCACTCAACCCCAGGCCATACCGACCGGCACGGAGCGAATTCTGCTCGTTGAAGACAATGAGGATCTGCTGGAGGCCACGGCAGCTATGCTGACCACGTGCGGCTATCGCGTTTCTTGCGCCCGGAATGGCATGGACGCGCTCCGGATACTCCAGAGCGGTCAAGGTTTTGAGCTCTTGCTGAGTGATATCGTGATGCCAAACGGAATGAGCGGGGTCGAGCTTGCTCGCGAAGCGAGGAAGCTGAGAAAGGATATCAGAATCCTTCTCGCCTCCGGCTATGCGGCAGATGTATTGGAACGACACAATGCGGTCGGTGAGTTTCCAATCGTCGAAAAGCCCTTCCGCCTGGCAGACCTGGCCCGGCGTCTGCGCTCGATGTTGCGCGAAGCATGAGCGCAGCCCGAACCGCACTGAGTGAAGGTGGTGCCTGATCGAAGGGCTTCACTTTGCGTTCCGCGGGAAAAATCCGACTGGAGCGTCTCCTGTGGCGACACCGTAGAGCGCCGCGCGCAGCTGCGAGTGACTAGAGCGTGATGACTTTTCTTCGAATCGTCATCACGCTCTAGCTCTTTGTTTGAGCATGATCTTTTTCGGAAAACCGGTCTCCACTTTTCCGGATCATGCTCTAGCCGGACGGTCGCCTCAATTGTCCCGTCGAATCTGCAAGACTCGCGAGGTAGTGCGCAGCTTCACTGATATCGGCGACGATTTCACGCTCGGCGCCATCGGCGTCACCTGCGATGATAGCCTTCAGCGCCGCGGTGTGATGATCCCAGCCCTTCAGCAGGACCACATATTCGGGGATCACGAAGGACAGCACCGGCCCGCAGCGCAGCCACATGTTCTCGATGGTCTCGACGAGCAGCGGGATGCCCGACATCGCATAAATGCCGAAGTGAAACTTGCGGTGATGTTCGAGGTAGCTCTCGAGCTTGCGTGCAGCGATCAGCGACTGCATCGTCGAGAGCCGCTCTTTCAGCTTTCGCAGCGTGGCGTCGTCATGCCGGCGCAAGGCGGCCTCCCGCGATGCGCGGCCTTCCAAAGCGCAACGCACGACCGTCAGGTCCGAAAGCTCACCGCGGGATAGATGCGGCACGATCGCGGAATTGCGCGGCCCCTGTTGCAGCACGCCTTGCGCTACCAGACGGGTGACGGCGTCGCGTACCGGCGTGATCGACGTCCCGAAACTTTCGGCCAGTGAGCGCAAGGTCAAGACCGTGCCGGGCTCGAACCGCCCGGCCAGCAGCGCATCCCGCAACTGCGCGTGTGCGAGGTCCCACAGCGGTTCACGCTCGATTCGTTTCAATGCCGTCATACAACGCTCGGTATCGCGGCGCGCGACGTCGCGCAAATCCCCCTCATCCAGGCGCCCCGTCTTGACGCACCGACGATGTTTGTTATAACAAACAACAAAACGGGAGGAAACACAAGCATGCGAAAAGTCGCCGCAATGGCCCTGGCAGCCGTGATCCCGCTGCTCCAGGCGCCCGCCAGCCACAGTGAGTCGAGCTATCCCCAGCGAGACATCACCTTCATCGTGCCGTGGAACGCCGGCGGCTCGAATGACGTCGCGGCGCGGGCGCTCGACCCGATCCTGCGCGAGCATGGAATCAAGATCGTCATCGAAAACGTCGTCGGCGCGACCGGCGTGATTGGCATGCGCCGGGTCGCGAGCGCAGCGCCGGACGGTTACACGCTGGGCATGGGGACCAGTTCGACGCTGGCGCTGATGGCGCAGGGCAAGGCGCCGCTGACGAATGCTCAGTTCACCCACATCGCGCGCGTCTCGACCGACCCGTTGATGCTCCTGGTCTCGACCAAGGCCGAGCAGAAATCGCTCGACGACTTCATCAAGTACATGAAGGGCAATCCCGACAAGGTCACGATCGGCACCCCCGGCAATTACAATCTGAACCACATCTTCGCCTCGATGACCGCACGCGCGGCGGGCGTGAACTTCGTCAACGTGCCCTACACCGGCGGATCGAAAGTGGTGGCCGACCTGCTCGGCCAGCACGTCGATTCCGGCGTGTTGAAGCCGTCGGAAACGCTTGGCCAGATCCAAGAAGGCCTGCTCAAGCCGATCGGCATCTTCGCCAATGAGCGGCTGGAGATGTTTCCGGACGTCCCGACCTTCAAGGAGAAGGGCTACGACGTCTTTCCCTACGGCCCCGTCGTCCAGATGGCTTACGTCGTTGGTCCCGCAAACCTCCCCGACTACGTCCGCACCAAGCTGATCACGGCATTCCGCGCCGCCATTCAGGATCCGCGCTTCAAGGAATTCGCCAAGAAGAATGCGTTCCTCGTCGACGACCTCACCGGCGATGCGCTGACCAAGGACGTCGACAGCATCGCAGCGGCGCTCGGCACCGTGGCGTCGCAGGTCTTTCCGAAGGAATAACGCGGCGGCATCCTGCCCAGTTCTGTCCCAACCCTCTCCAACCAAGGTCCACACGCTTGTCCATCAAGAAGATCACCTGTCACGTCGTCGCCGCTCCGGTGCAACGTCCCTTCACCTCCTCGCGCGGCTGGCTCTACAAGACACGCGGCACCTGCCTGGTGGAGATCGAAACCAGTGACGGCATCGTCGGCTGGGGCGAATGCTACGGCCCGTCGGCGGTCGCAAAAGCCTTTATCGAAACCCAGCTTGCCCCGCGCGTGATCGGTCACGATCCCTTCGACGTCGAGGTGATCTGGGAAGATCTCTACAACCGGATCAAGGATTACGGGCCGAAGGGCATGTCGATCGCGGCTATCAGCGGCATCGACATCGCGCTCTGGGACATTATCGGCAAGGCCTGCAACAAGCCATTGCACAAGCTGATCGGCGGCGCCTTCCGTACCGAGGTCGACGCCTACGCCACCGGGCTCTACTTCACCGACATGAACAGGCTGGTCGACGAAGCTGTCGAAGAAGCGACCGGCTACGTCGAGGCCGGGTTCAAGGCGATCAAAATGAAGATCGGGCTTGGATCGGTCAAGCGTGACTTCGAGCGCGTGAAAGCCGTACGCGAGGCGATCGGCCCCGGCATCAAGCTGATGGTCGACGCCAATCATTGCTTCTCCGTATCAGCGGCGATCCGCCTCGGCCGCAAGCTCGAAGATCTGGACATCGAGTGGTTCGAGGAGCCTATCTCGCCGGAAGACATCGATGGCTATGTCGAGGTCTCGCGCGCGCTCGACATGGCGGTCGCAGGCGGCGAGAACGAATTTACCCGCTGGGGCTTTCGCGACGCCATCGTGCGCAAGGCGATGGACATCGTGCAGCCCGACGTCTGCGCCGCGGGCGGCATCACTGAATGCAAGAAGATCGCGACCCTCGCTACAACGCATGGCGTGGAATGCGTGCCCCATGCGTGGGGTTCTGCAGTCGGCCTTGCCGCCACCATCCACTTCCTGGCATCGATCCCCAACCAGCCGCCGAGCCTGTTTCCGATGCCACCGATGCTGGAATTCGAGCAGGAGGAAAACCCGTTCCGCGATCACCTGGCGATCGAACCGATCGTTCAGGTCAAGGGCAAGGTCGCTGTCCCAACCAGCGCCGGACTCGGCATCGAGGTCGATCGCGGCGTGATCGATCGTTACCGCGTGGCGTGAACCAATGGCCCGTTCATGAAATTCGTCACCTTCAGCGAGCAAGGCTTTTCGCGCGCCGGCGTGTTGCTGGACAACGGCACAGAAACGATCGTCGACCTTGCGCATCCGGCGATGCGCGAAACCCTCGGCGGCGCGGCACCACAGATGCAGGCTCTGATCGAAGCCGGCCTGACTAAAGTGGAGCAACGCATTCGCATGCACGGCTCTGCCGCGTCGGCACGGCTTTCGCGCGAAGCGGTCACGCTGATGGCTCCGCTGCCGGCGCCGCGGCGCATTTTTGGAATCGCGCATAACTACCGCGACGCACTGGCCGAGCGCGGCATGGCGCCGCCCGAGAAACCGGTGCTGTTCATGAAAGCACCGCGAACCATCATCGGGCCGGAACAACCCATCGTGCTGCCCGCAACGATCGGCGGCGTCACCTACGAAGCCGAACTCGCGGCTGTGATCGGCACGCGCGCCGAGAACGTCAGCAAAGAGCGTGCGCTGGATCACGTGGTCGCCTATGGCTGCTTCAACGACGTCAGTGCGAGCGAGATCATCAAGGCCGACGGCCATTTCGACCGTGGCAAGAACTACCCGACCTTCGGCCCGTTCGGACCATACCTCGCCTCGCGCGACGAGGTGCCGGATCCGCACGCGCTTACCGTGACGCTGAAAGTGGATGGCCGCACGCTACAGTCCGGGTCAACGGCGAACATGCTGTTCGATGTCGCCGACCTCGTCTCCTGTCTGTCGCGGCAACAGGCCCTCGAACCCGGAGACATCATCGCCACCGGCACGCCGGCCGGTGTGGCCGGGCTGCACAAGCCGCCGGCATGGCTCAGACCTGGCTCGACCGTCGAGGTCGAGGTCCAAGGGCTCGGCCGCCTGCAAAATCCGATCATCGAGGGGCCCGCACCAGATGCCTGAGAAACCCGTCGTCCTCTTGACCAACGCCATGCACCGCGACGGCGAGGCGATCCTGATCCCGCACGTTCGGCTGATCGTCGCGCCGGACACCAGACCGGAGACGCTGCGCCAATGGGCTGCAGACGCCGACGGCATCATCGTGCGCGCGAAATTGCCCGACGATATCGTCGATCATGCGCCGCGCCTCAAAGGTATCGTCCGTCACGGCGTCGGTCTCGACTTCATCCCGGTCACAGCTGCCACCGCACGCGGCGTCGCGGTTGCGAACCTGCCCGGAAGCAACACCAACGCGGTGGCCGAATACGTCATGTCCGCCTTGATGCATCTGCGCCGGCCGTTGCAGCGCGTGGATGCGATGATGCGCGCCGAAGGCTGGGCGACCAGCCGCGCGATGGCAGACAGCCTTACCGAGTTGAGCGGAACCACGCTCGGCATCCTCGGCGTCGGAACGATCGGGCGCCGCATCGCCAGCATCGCGCGCAACGGTTTTGGAATGACCGTGCTCGGCACGTCGCGCCGCAAAGGATCGCTGCCGCCTGATGTCGAGGAAGTCACGCTCGTGGAGCTGTTTGCACGGAGCAACGCCGTGGTGGTCTGCTGCGCATTGACCGACGAGACCCGCAGGCTCGTCAGCCATGATCTGCTGGCGCATATGCGGCCGCAATCCGTCCTGGTGAACGTCTCGCGCGGCGCGGTGATCGACACGGCCGCCATCATCTACGCGCTGCGCTCAGGCAAGCTCGCCGGTGCCGCGCTCGATGTGTTCGATGTCCAGCCGCTCCCGCCCGACGACGCGCTGTTCGATTGTCCCAATCTGCTGCTGACGCCGCATACCGCGGGGATCACCGCCACCAGCGGCCGTGCGATGGCAGTTGGCTCGGCTGAAGAAATGCTTCGAATCCTGCGCGGCGAGCAGCCGCTCAATCTCGTCAATCCCGAACACAAAGCGGTCTGAGGTCTCACAATGCGTATCACATCGATCAAGGCGGTCCCGATCTCCTATCCCGTACCGCAGGGCCAGAACGTCCGGTTGGGCATCGGCCGTGCGGTGAAGCGCGACGCGGTGCTGGTCAAGGTCACGACGGACGAAGGCCTTGTCGGTTGGGGCGAAGCCCATCACGGCCGCTGCCCTGGTGCGATCGCCAAGCTGATCGACACCACGATCTCCGAACTGGTCGTCGGCATGGATGCGATGAACGTGGTCGGCGTCTGGCAGCGCGTCTACCAGATGCAGTTGGCGAGCCACGGCATGGGCTATGCCGCCGCAATGGCGCTCAGCGGCCTCGATCTGGCGTTGTGGGATATCCGCGCCAAGGCCGCGGGCTGGCCGCTGTACCGACTGCTCGGCGGCGCCTCAAAGCCGATCAAGGCCTATGCGGGCGGCATCTCGCTCGGATGGCAGGCGCCGGAGTCGCTGGCGCAGGAGGCGCTGGGCTACGTCGCGCAGGGCTACCGGGCGATCAAGCTTCGCGTCGGCGACAATCCGCGCGACGACGTCGCCCGCGCCACGGCGGTGCGCGAGGCAGTCGGAGATAGCATTGAAATTCTGGTCGACGCCAACACCGGCTACACTGTCGATGACGTGCGTCGCGTGATGCCCGCCTATGACGAGCTGCAGATCGGATGGCTCGAGGAACCGTTCCCGGCGCAGGATTATCGTTCGTACCAGACCGCCGCCTCGCTCGGCTCGACGCCGCTGGCGGCCGGCGAAAACCACTATACGCGCTTCGAATTCACCCGCCTGATCGAGGATGGCGCCGTCAGTTTTGTGCAGCCGGATCTGTCCAAGACCGGCGGCGTCACCGAGGCGATGCGGATCGCCGGGATGGCCTATGCGTGGAAGCTGTCCTTCAATCCGCACACCTCCGCGACCGGCATCAACATGGCGGCAACCATCAACGTGCTCGCGGCCGTCGATGCCCCCGGCTATTTCGAGGGCGACGTCGCCAAGCACAATCCGTTCCGCGACGAGGTCGGCGGCGTCCCTTACAAGCTTGACGCCGAGGGTTGCGTCAAACCGTCTGAAACACCTGGCCTCGGGGTCGAGATCAACGAGGCTTTCATCAACGCGCATCCGCTGATCGAGGGCCCCTGCTATGTCTGAACCGCTGCAGGCTGAAGTCAAATCGCGCGCCACGCGTCTTGCTTACTTCGCCTGCGGCGCGTTCCTGCTTCTGTTGACGGGCGCGGCCTCCGCGCAGACGCCTGTCGCGCCTGCAACGGCCGATCCGGACACCTACCCCAGCCACACGATCCGCTACATCGTTCCCTACCCACCGGGCGCGTTCAACGACACGCTGGGCCGGATCGTGTCGCAAAAACTTCAGGAGGCATGGGGCGTTCCCGTCGTCGTCGAGAACCGGCCGGGTGGCGGCACGCTGATCGGGACCGACGCAGTCGCGAAATCCGCACCCGACGGATACACACTCCTAGGCGTGGCGTTTCCGTTCGGCTCCAACCCGAGCATTTACAAGAGCCTGCCTTACGACACAGTGAAGGATTTCACGCCGCTGATTCTTGCAGGTCAGACACAGAACCTTCTCGTCGTAAGACCCGACATGCCGATCCATACGGTCAAGGATTTCGTCGACTACGCCCGAAACAACCCCGGCAAGGTCTCCTACGGGTCGACGGGCATCGGTTCGTCGAACCACCTTTCGATGGAGCTCTTCAAGAGCATAACCGGGATCGACATCGTGCACGTCCCTTACAAGGGGAGCGCACCGATGGTGAACGATCTGCTCGGCGACCACATCGATGCGGCGTTCGACAACACGCCAAATGTGCTGCCCCAGGTTAATGCCGGAAAGTTGCGCGCACTCGGCGTCAGCAGCACGGCTCGCTCGACGCTTGCGGGAAACGTTCCGACGGTTTCGGAAGCTGGCGTTCCCGGTTACGAGGTCACGGTCTGGTTCGGCATCGTCGGGCCGGCCGGGATGCGGCCGGAGATCGTCCGCAAACTGAATTCAGAACTCAATGCGATCCTCGGGATGGACGACGTCAAGCGCCGATTCCAGGAGCAGGGCGTCGACCCCGTCGGCGGCTCCCCGTCGCAGTTCGCCGATCACATTCGCAGCGAAATCCAGAAGTGGGCCAAGGTCGTCAAGGACGCCAATATTCAGCCGGAGTGAGTGCACGTCACTGTGTCACTGCGCTTCGCTCGAAAGATTTATTCTCGGCGATGAACCTTGCGGCCAGCACCAGGGCGCCCATCGAAAACTCCTTTCCGTGCGCGGCGATCATTCGCTCGGAAAGCTCCGCCAGTTCCTTGAAGAACTGATCCTTGCTTTCGGCTTCTGTCGGCGATCGGGTGCCTGTCATGATGTCCCTCCTGATGATAGCGGCAAGGCTCTCCGTCTCGAGCCGGATCAAGCTGTCTGGACCGGGTCCAGCTATTTGAAAATGTGCGGGGGAAACGTCACGATCGCCGCCTCCCCGTCGCCTGTTCCGAATGCAAGATGCTGACCATCGTGGGACCATTGCAAGGCGTGGACAGGGCCTCGACCGGGCGGCTTGACGACCAGCTCGTCGGGTTCTCCGATCCTGGCAACGACGACCATGCCGTCGCCGTAACCCGCTGCGACCAGCTGACGCTCCGGGTGCATATCCACCGCCTCGACGAGGACGAATCTGGCGCGGCCGGTCGCGCGATTGATCGGCTGTTCGCGAGCGTCGCCGAGGCTGGAAACGTCCCATGCGATCATCCGATAGCCTCCGCTCGTGACAAGGATGCGGGAGTCCGCACTCCACGAAAGAGACGCAACTCTCGCAGGATAGCCGGGAATGCGGACGATCCGCGCATCCGCAAGGCGCACTAACAGGACGCCCGTTCTTGCGACGGACATGGCCAACCAGCTTCCGTCAGGGCTCCATGACAGGTTCGAGATTGACCCTATCTCGAATGAAGCCGTCGGCTCGGGTCGTGGTCCGAAGGCACGAATGAGCAGACAACTGTCGGCTCCCACCGCAAAGCGCCGACCATCCCGTGACACGGCCATTGCCGATGCGTTTCCTCCCGCGCGCTCCTGGAGCCAGCCGACGTCGCCATTAGAATCGTAATATATGACCGACCCGCCGGAAGCGGCCAGAATGCCCCCAGCCTGCACCGGGACGACGAGATCAATCGCCGAACCATGGTTTGCTGCCAGATGCGTGACACCGGTTGCCGACACGTTGAGCAACCGGCTGCGATCGCTCGCGATAAAGCCCGAAGTCCCGATCGGGGCGAGATGAAACGGAGCATCGCTGATCGCGACTTTCGTCAACGGTGGCACCGGTTTCCGTCGCGGTGAAATCGTTGTCCGGCCGCCGTCGAGCGCGACGCGGCAGCGATCTTGTGGCGGCTCGATGTCGGTCACGGGAGCTATTGCCAACGCGCCATCGGCGAGCGCGAACGCAACCGCCTGCTCCGCAGGATCGAACGCCACACTGGTGACGGGCGCGCCGACCGTCCAGTGCCGTCCTAGCAATTCATAGAGCGCTACGGTCTCTGCTTCCATCGTGTCCATCGATCGCCTCACGTTCGGATAGACTCGCCTGCGGCGGCAATCCACCTGTCCAGTTCTTCGAGGCGTTGCTCCAACGCTGCGCAATGAGCGTCGCACGCCGCCATTCCGGCATTTGCATTCTGCAAGCGTCCGCGTGCGTCCTCGAGGGCCTTGGTAAGCGCATGCGAGGTGCCCGTCGCCGCCATCTCCCGCTCGATCCGCTGAATCTCGAATTCCGCCCCGCCGCCAAGCTGACGGTTCAGAAGGTTGCGCGATTGGGCGGACGAGATCTCCTGAACGACCAGCAGCCGCTGCTTCAGCATTTCGACGAGGGTCTGAGGATCACCACTCATGCGTCCGTCTCGATCTGAACCAGGATTCGCTGCAGGCCACCGACATCAGATACGAAGTGTCGCTGCGCATCATTGATGTGAGATTGCAGCGAGTCCCACAGATCGACCCTCAGCAACCGCGCCGGATCTCCGGCCATCGTCTCGAGGGCCTGCAGGCCGAACTGATGCCGCAAGCCGATACCCTGCAAGACGAAATCGGTCAGCTCGCGTGCATGCGTTTCGATGAAGGGACGCAACAGCGGATGTGCGCCGTAACTGACGCCGCGCCTTGCGAGTTCGGTCTCGATGAACACGATGAAATGCCGCACCAGGAGATCTCGGCTTTCGCCGACCAGGTGCACCATGAAGGTTACGTCGCTGTCCGCGCGCGCAAGGATCTGCGACGCCAGCGTTGCTGCGGCGACCGGCTCTCCTTCGCCCCTCTGTTCTTCCCAAACAGTTGCCATGCCGACCCGTCCTCAGGTCCGCGAACGGTATTGATGCAATTTGCGATACAGCGTGGCGCGCGAAAGCCCCAGCTTTTCGGCGGCAGCGGCAATATTGCCGCCGGCGTTTGCGACGGCCCTCTCGATGGCACGACGCTCCATTTCGTCGAAGCGCGCGATCTCGCCCTCTCCCGACGTCGGGCCATGCTCCGCCGGCAAACGCGCCTGAAGTTGCTGAGCCGCGGCTTCCCGGAAATCCTCCGGCAGGTCCCTGGGAGTGACTATGCCGGTGAGCGTCATCAGCACAAGGTTCTCGATCAGATTGCGCAGCTCGCGCACGTTTCCCGGCCAGCTATAGCGCCGCAGCAATTCCATCGTGGTTGCCTCGAAACGCAGCGGTTCGGTGCTGTAGGTCGCAGCGAACTGTCTATTGAAATGATCGATCAGGACCTCGACGTCGCCCGTGCGCTCGCGCAGCGGCGGGATGATGAATTTGACGACACCGATCCGGAAATACAGATCCTTTCGGAAACGTCCTTCCGCCACTTCCTGCTTCAGATTCCGATTGGTCGACGCTACCAGCCGAACGTCCACCGGGCGCGGCTTGCTGTCACCGAGCCGATATACCACGCGCTCCTCCAGCACACGGAGCAGATAGGGCTGCAGATCCAGTGGCAGCTCGCCGATCTCGTCGAGGCTGAGCACGCCGCCATTGGCAAATTCAAACCGTCCGGGCCTCCCCTCGCGCGTGGCGCCGGTGAACGCGCCTGGCGCGTGCCCGAACAATTCGCCGCCGAGAAGCTCTTTCGATACCGCACCGCAATTGAAGGCAACGAAGGGCTCCTTGCCCGTCTTCTGGCTGGCCGCGTGGACCAGACGTGCGAATAGTTCCTTGCCGACGCCCGTCTCGCCCTCAAGCAGGATTGCCGTCCGGCCGAGCGCCGCCCGCTCAACCTTCTCGACGGTTTGCAGCAATGCTTCACTGCATCCTACAATCGCCTCCTTGGCCGACATGACTGCCACGTGGGCCGTCGGCGACATCTGGAATACAGCAGGGTTCGCGCGCGGCCTCGATGCAAGCACCAGCATCGCGCCCTTCACCACCCCGTCGACCACCAATGGCTCAATCCGCTGCTCGCGCAGTTCCTCAGGCAGCCCCCTGGCAAGGTCTTTGACCAAAAAGCCCTCGCTGGTCGGGACCAGCTGTGTTCCGATGCTCAGGTCCTGCGACTGCGCAATCCGCCGCCAACGAACCGACGCCATGTCGTTGTGATGAACGACCCTGCCGAACCGATCGAGAATTACGACGCCGTCCGCGCTGTTCATCCCGGGCATTCGAGAGATGCTGGCCTCAAGCAGCTGCATCCTCTCGATGCGAATCTTCTCCGACAGAGCAAGCTCGATATGATTCGCCGCGACGACCGCCAGCGCCACATTGTGCCGGTGAAAGATCGCCTGGGGTCCCGAGAAATCGACAATGCCGATGATGCGGCCGTCGATCGGACTGCGAATGGGGCTGCCGACGCAGGTCCATGCCTTGATGCCCTCGGAAAAGTGCTCGGCAGCATGGACATGAACCGGTTTTCCTGTGACGAGCGCTGTGCCGATGCCGTTGGTGCCGGTGACCGTCTCGCCCCACGCAGCGCCGATCTCGAGGCGAATATCGTGCCCTGCATCAATCGTCCGCTGATCGCCCCCCACATCCAGCACGACGCCATTGCTGTCGGTGATGACCACCATCGTGGCTGCGTCGCCCAGCACCTGCGCGACGCGACGGAAGGTCTCCGCGCTCGAACCAAGCAAGTCATCATTCTTCAGCCGCAGCTCATAGAGATCATCCGGCGAGGCGACGAGATTGCTGCCCTTGCAATGAGCATTGACCCCGGACTTGACGCTGCGCTGCCAGGAATCCTCAATGACGCCTCGCACCGGCGCGTTCTCGCGCCTGAGGTCTCCGAACGTCAGAAAGTTTTCCCACGCCCTGTTGGTCTCTCCCTCATCGTATGGCCGCCCCTGCTCTGTGTCCGTGGCGCCCGGCACCTTGTAGCCTTCCAGGGAAAACGGCGGCTTAGCCATGAGCGTTTCCGTCAGCATTGGAGCACCATACGTATGTTGGCAAACAGCAACCCGATCGACAGAAACGACCTGAGCCGGACCTGATCGGGATCTTCATCCCGACAGGCCTGCTTTGCAGAGATCATTCGACGCTCTTGGCGATCGCATCCAACCCGAGACGACCTGCGATGACCTGTTCCAGGCACTCCTCGGACGCTTCGTCGGGCACGCTCACTCCCTCAAGGTCGGCGAGAGCCTTGCAGAGCTCCGCATCCAGCGGATCGAAGATTCCATTCTCGCGCGTCGCCAGAGCGAGGTACCGCGATTGGCCCGTTCCACGCAATTCGCCGACAAAATGGAGTTGCCGCCCCGACGCGAGATCAGCGATCACGACACGGCCGTTAAGACTGATCCGCACATAGGGTTCCATTTCCCTAGGGCGGCTTGGCGGCGTCAACCAGACCTTGCCTGATGGCTGGGGTTGCGGAGGAGGTGCGGGATTGCGCAACTGCTGCCAGTGCCCACCCGTCAGATGATTGGCGACCGCGTCGATCTTCGTGCGGTTCTTCTGAATAAAATCCTTCGCCGCCACCTCTTCCCGGTGCGGAACGTCGCGCTTGGAAATGATGTGGACCATGTTTTCCTCCCGCCCCGGTTGGTCGGATGGCCGCGGAAGCTTGTGCATCGCCTCCTTCGGCTCACGCCGGAGCTTTTAAGATTGTAGCCCGTTCTAGATAGTTGTCACCGTCCAATCGTTCGACCACAAAGATTACGCCGCAGCGTGCTTACGCATAGCCTCTCCTTCCCCGGTGATGATTTCGATGCCGCGACGTTCGATCCGCGCATCGCTGGGCACTCGGTTTCTCAATAGAACTGAGTATCTGGCCGCAATATCCCGCTCGCCGGATCCGTGGACGGCGCGGCGGAACACGGACCGCGGACACATGCCTCAAGCGCGTCCAAGCTTCTCGGCCCCTCCGCCCAGTGCCGGTCCTTGTGTCGGATCGAGGTACTCCGGCACGTCGGCAACAAGCGTGTTGGTGGTCAGCACCAGCGTGGCGACGGAAGCCGCGTTCCGAAGCGCGGTATAGGTCACACGGACCGGATCGACGATGCCGGCTGAAACCATGTCGATGAATACACCGTTGGCGGCGTCGAACCCGACGCCCGCCGGCGCGCTCAGCAGATCGGCCACGACTTTCTCCGCATCATAGCCCGCATTCCGCGCAATGAATGCGGCGGGGCGCGATAGCGTTTCGCGCACCAACTTGATGCCCTCGCCCAAGTCGCCATTGACGTTGCCGAGTGTACGCACGACCACCGGCGCGCACTGCGCCAATGCGGCGCCGCCACCCGGCACGATGCCCTCTTCGGCTGCGGCACGCGCCGCACTGAGCGCATCGTCGATCAACTGGATCGTCCGCTTCTGCTCGACCGGCGTGACGCCACCCGCAAGGATCACGGCCGTTCCGCCTGAGAGCTTCGCCAGCCGCTCCTTCAGCTTGTCCTGTTCGATGTTCGGTGGCGCCAGATCGTATTGCTTGGCTACCTGCTGGCGCCGCGCCGCAATCGCCGCATCGTCGCCGCCGCCGCGAATAATCACCGTTTCGCGCGCACCAGCCCGAACCTGCCGCGCGGTGCCGAGATCGGCAAGGCCGGCCTCTTCCAGCTTGCCGCCAAGCTCGCGAGCTATCACCCGTCCCCCGGTTATGATGGCGAGATCGTCCATCATCGCCTTGCGCCAATGGCCATAGTCCGGAGGATTGACCACCAGGATCTTGCCGCGGTTGCCATCGCCAAGCAGCGTAACGACGACTTCGGGCCCAATCTCTTCAGCGACGATAACTAGCGGCCGCCCGGTCGAGGCGACCGCCGCGCGCACCGCCGACAGCTCGCCCGGCGTTTTGATCTTGAGATCGGTCAGAAGAATATAGGGCTGATCCAGCACCACTTCCATCTTCTCGACATCGGTCACCATGTGGTGGGAGATGTAACCGCGGTCGAACGACATGCCTTCAACGACTTCGAGCGTCGTAGTGGTCGTCAGCCCATAATCGGAACTGATGATGCCGTCCTTGCCGACACGCTCCACCGCCTCCGCAACGAGACCGCCCAGATGAGAGTCGGTCGAAGCGATCGTCGCTACCGCCTGCAGCGTCTTGCGGTCCGATGCGCCAATTGCCGAACTCTTCAGGGTCTCGACAACGACCTCGACGGCCCGGTCGATTCCCTTGCAGAGATCGACCGCCTTGGCGCCGCGCTCCAGGGCCGCAACGCCTCCTTGAATCAGGCCGTTTGCGAGCACCATCGCCGTCGTCGTTCCGTCGCCGGCAACTTCGTTGGTCTGCATCGAAACCTCGCGCACCACCTGTGCGCCCATATTCTCGAAACGATCCGGCAATTCGATTTCGGAGGCGATGGTGACGCCATCGCGTGACACAATGGGCGTGCCGATGGGCCGGTCGACCATCGCGTTCATGCCCTTTGGACCGAGCGTCGATTCGACCGCGGCGGCAAGCTTCTGGACTCCGCGCGCAAGAGCGCGACGCGCTTCTATGTCATGTAGCAGCACTTTCGGCATTGCGTTTCACTCCCACGTGGTCGTCTTTTGTTTATCTCTGGAGCGGACTTGCTGACCGCTCCCATTGTTCGCTCCTGCAAGCCGCTTACATCATGCAAGCGCCGCGGAATTCTCGGCCGTCACGGGCGGGTCGACCGACCGCGCGGCACAGCCACTGCCGCAGCCTCCGCACGGCGCCACGTCGACCGGCGTCTGTCCCGCATTGTCCCCATCAAGTTCGCGATAGCGCGCCGCAAGAAGGCCCCTGCACAACGCGCTGTTGAACTCCATGTTGATGCGCACTCCCCGCAGCCGCTGCAGATAGGGGGCAAGTTCGTGGCGCGTGATAGGACTCCCCTCGTACGTGACGAACGCCTGGTCGTCTGGCAGCCAGGCAAGGCGTCGTTCAACCAGAAGTTCGCGATAGCGTGGCTTCTGGTGTGCCGCCTCCTCCGAACCGAACTCCACCCTGTCGTAGCTGCTTAGATTCATCTGACAAATCGCCTGGTCGTCATAACCGGCCTCGCGCAACGCCAGCACCATGACCTCCTGGCGTCGCTCGAACGCCTTGCGGCGGAACTTCTCACGCACCTCTTCGAGGGAGCCGCCAGACGCAAAGTCCCTGAGTGCGTCGCCGAATGATTTGCCTTCCCTGACGCCGCGATTGATCTCATCCGCGACCATGTGATCCAGGAGGCGCGGTCGCGCCTCGCGAACCCAAGGCAGCGAGGACACCGCCCGACGCATGTCGTCGGCCATCAGGAAGGCAAAATTCGCCGAGCACCAGTATGTCGGCAAGCGAAAGACGATATCGACGCCGCAATTGTCATCGACGGTGACAAGTTCGACAAATCCGAGTTCGGTGACCGACTCGTCCAGCTCGGGATCCGTGACTAGCGCGAGGCGTTCCCACACCTCGCAGGTCCTTTGGTCATGATGCAGAAGGACAGCGTCCATCGTTGTCACTCCGCCGCGGTCGCGTGCGCGCTTCCCACCAGCTTGCCCCTCTGCGCCTCGATGTCCACGCCATAGAGGCGCGCAGCGTTGAGGCCGAGGATCTTCCTCTTTGCCTGCTGCGTCAGGTCGACACCGTGCTCCTGCTTCAGATCGTCGGGCAGCTCGAAGTTCCAAAATTTTTCGACAAGCCAGCGTGGCGTCCAGATCGCGTAGTCGCTGCCGAAAAGGAGCTTGTCCTCACCGACCCAGAACAGGAGCTCGCTGATCACTTCGGCGAAATAACGCGGACGACCATGGATGAACGGCAGCGCCACTGCGAGGCCACCGTAGACGTTCGTCTCCTGCACCGCGATCCAGCAGAAGTCGTCCAGTCGCGGCAGGCCGCAATGCTCAATGATGAAATTGAGACCCTGGAAGTCGGTGGCTGCGTGATCGACGTCGTGAACATCGAATGCATCCTTGTCCAAGGGGATGATGGTCGGCCCCTTGTGGACGTGGATATTCGTAATGCCGAGTTTCTGGCAAAGCTCGAAGCAACGATAGGCGTATGGATCCGTGAGCTTCCAGCCCCGCGATTCGCCCTTCCACTCGGCCGTATAGAGCTTCACGCCCTTTATGCCGAATGTCTCCTTCATGTAGTGAATATATTCGAGCGCCCGCTCGCCATCGCGCGGGTCGAAGGCGCCGTTGACGATAAAGCGATCCTTGTACTTCTTCGCCATCTCGGCGTTACGATCGATGGTGTTAAAGCCGTTCTTGTAGAAATCGGTCAGGTACGTCGACTGTACGATGGCCATATCGTCCGGGCCGTCGACAAACAGGTCGTGGTACATCTGCTCGGCGCTGTACTTCTCGAACTGCTCCTTGGGCCAGAGTTTGTCCGCCGGGCTGAGCGCGGTATGGTAGGTATAGAAGCAATCGATGAACTGCTTGCCGTGAATGTTGCGCTGGTTCGACGGACTGCCATCCCAGAAATGAGTGTGCCCGTCGATGACGAAGACTTCCTCGCCGGTAGGGGTTATGAACATGATAATCTCCAAGGTTTTGCTAAGTGCTTTTCCATCAACGTCGGGACGGCCGACCGTGCGAGAAAGTGGTAGAGCCACAACCGTCGGGATGCGGCTCCACCCAGGCTCGGGAGGTGCAAGAGCTCACTCGATGTATGCGAAGACCTCTTCCATGTTGCCGAACAGCGTCACTGTGTTGTCGTCGATACGCACCATTCGGCCGTAGTGGGTCGAGGTATTCACTTCGAAGATCTCGGCCGTCATGTCCTTGCCGAGAATCTCGCTGATTTCATCCATCTTGAAGACCAACTTGCCCTCGCCGTCGATGCGGATCAGGGCCGGCTGATAGGTCACGGTCACGTTCGGCTTCTTCGCCATGAATTCGGCGATCGCGCGCGCTTCCACGCTGTCATTCATCGTGATGCCGCACTGATGAGAAATCGTCCGGTCGAAGACGATGTCTCCCATCTTCTGGAAGATGTTGTGGTTGGTCGCAGTTCTTGAAGCAACGGACATTGCAATTTACTCCTTGGGAAGGACGAGGCCGAGCTCGCCGAGAATCTTCTTGATGCGTTCGACCGACTGTGCGCGGGCGTCGGCGTACTGCACCGGCTTCGAATGCGGCTGCGACCAGATCGGCTGCAGGCCGGCGGCCGCCTTGTTGGCGAGCGCCACGTGCTTGTCCACCCAGCCCTGGAACAGGTTCTTGTTGTGGGCGGCATGCTGATTGTCGGTCACCAGGAGATGCAGCAGGTCCATCGTGTTCGCGAGATTGCGCTCGTAGTCGGCCTCGGCCGCCGAGATCACCGACGGCGTGATGAAGTCGCCGTTCGACGAGGCGACCTGCATCAGGAAGCCGCTTCGGAAGAGTTCGCCGACGAGCGGCTCGAATACGACGTTGATGGCAAGGTACTGCTCAAGATAGTCGGTCGACCCCATGATCGATTCGACCGCTTCCCGGGTGCCCTGCCAGCCCTTGTCTTCCAGCCAGGTGCGCTTGCCCGCCGCGTCGTCGAAGCCGGGAATGTCCATTCCGATCTCGGCGAGATAGAGCGTGATGTCCTGGGCAAGGCGGAGCTTGTAGGACGAGTTGGTCAGCGTCGCGTTGTTGATCATCTGCGTATAGCCGTAGCGCTGAGCCTGCATCAGCGAAGTGCCGAGGCCGAACTCGACATGTTTCCATGCGCCAAGGTGGTTCTGCAGAATCTTGACCCAAGCCTTGTTGAAAGCCTTCGGCGCGCCGGACTTCCGGCCGTTGGCGATCACCGATTGAACCATCGCTTCGATCTTGGACTGGCGCTGGTAGTGGGTGCGCTCCCACTCCTGGTCGGGAGCACGGAACGCATGCCAGTTCGAGCTCAGCGCCGCCGTGTTGTCCTTGGTGTAGGCGCCCTTCCCATCGGGGAAGGAGATGATCCAGTCCTGCAGCAAGTAGCGTTCCGGATCCGGCTGCACATCGACGGTCACGTCCTCGTAGTGCGTCGCCCGCTTGCTGCGCGGCTCGAAATACCTGTACCTGCGGCTGTCCGAATCCGGAAACACCGCGGCGCCCGCTGCGCCGGATCCCACTGAAACACTTGGAACTGCAGTCATCGTCTTCCTCCTCCCATTGGTGGCTTTACACTTGCCGGATCGGCACTCGGAAAGTCTCAGTTGCTGGCTGGCGTGAACTTGTCGAAGAAGATGCGGTCCGACTCGACGTCGTTCATTTGCAACACCGGCGTCAGCGCCTCGATCATCGGCGATGGTCCGCAGGCATAAACGTCGACCTCTTCGCCGTATCCGGAGTTGCGCAGGTGTGCCCCGACCGCTTCGTGCACGAAGCCCTTTTCCCCGCGCCAGGCTGTGTCGTCGACCGCGTGAGAGAGGACAGGCACGAACGTGAAATCCGGATGCTTTGCGGAGAGTTCTGCAAAGCGATCAAGGTAGAAGAGATCGTTTTGCGTCCGGGCCCCGTAGAAGAAGCGCACCGGACGCACTTCGCCGGAGTTGATGTGATCGTGGAGGATCGACCAGAGAGGCGACATTCCCGATCCGCCGCCGACCAGGATCATGGCTCCGTTTCGGTTTTCTCGCCGGAAGCAGGTGCCGTACGGTCCCCTGATCCCAACGCTGGTTCCGAGGGCGAGGTCTCCGTCGAGGCGGGAGGAGAAGCGTCCGTTCGGGTACTTTTTGATGATGAATGCGAGTTTTTGGCCTTCGATCGGCGAATTTGCCATGGAAAACGAGCGCGTAATCGTCTCTGCCCCCGGGAGCGTGATGTCGACATATTGACCCGCCCAGAACTTCAGAGGTTGCTCCAGCGAGATCTCGAGGTACCTGATGTCGTGCGTCAGCGCGGCGACGGTCGTGACTGTGCCCGTGAAGTCCTTGACGGCGATCGCTTTCGACAGCACCTCTTCGTCATAGTTGAGGAGTTCTACTTCGAGATCCGAGTAGGCCAGCGTGCGGCACAACAGGATGTAATCCTGACCGCGCTCCATCTCGTTGAGGGCGAACGTCGAGTATTTCTTCAACTCCACATCACCGTCGGTAAGGATGCATTTGCACGCCGAGCACTGTCCCTCCTTGCAACCATGCGGCAATGCGATGCCCTGGCGGAAGGCGGCGTTGAGAACGGTTTCGTTCTCCTCAACCTCGAATTCTATGCCTACCGGGTGCAGGCGAACGACATTGGGGGGCGCGCCCATGGGGCCTCCTCGAACCAAGGCTTGCAACTCTTCAGGGGATTGATCGGGAAGGAGCCAGCCGGAGCTGGCTCCTTCCGTTTGGTTTAGTTGCAGGGATTGATGGTGAATCCCTTGCGATACTCGGCGAGATGCGCCTCTCGATCTTCCGGGCTCATTCCGCGCAGCGTCATCAGCGGGCTCTTCAGGGTGTGCCCGCGGAGATCGTCAAGCGTCCACATCTCCTTCTCGTCGAAGCGCAGGTGGGGCTGCGGGACCAGCGTCTTGCCGTCGGTGCGAACGAAGCCGAGGTCCTTGATCGCGTCGGCGAGGTCCCAATCATGGTAGCAGCTTTCCCATTCACGCCGTCCGCTGAACCGCCCCATCGCTGGCGTCGGCCGTCCCTCATATTCGTCGGCGAATGCCTGCACGGCCGTCCAGCGATCCAGCTCGTGCGCGAAGGTATAGAGCTGGCCGTCGATCTCTCCGGTGACGATGTCCTCGCGGATCAGGCAAGGCACCAGGCACGACCAGCAGCGATGCGGATAGACGTAGCCGACGTCGCTGTTGAACAGGATGTTGGTCTGGCCGCGATGCGACAGCTTCTCGTACCATTTCCAGAAATCGCCGAACTGGGCGTACCAGCCTGGATATTTGTGCTCGAACCACTCGAAGTCCTTGTCGGTCTGAGCTTCGATCCGCCAGAAGTTCACGGGCCAGCCAACCGCGAAGAATTGCGCGACCCTGTGGACGTAGTGCTTCTCGGTCAGGCGCTTCCAGGCCGTCTGGACGTCGTCATGATGGATCTTGATGCCGTATTTCTCGAGCGGCAGCATATAGGTGCGGTAATAGTCCTCGAAGATCCAGCGATGCCACATCTCCACGTAGGACTCTTTGTTCTTGTCGCGATTCGTGGTTCCATACTCGATGAAGGTTCCGATCGCGGCATCGACGATCGCGTGGTTCTGCCAGAAGGCATAGCGCAGGTCCCGCTCGATCAGCACATGGTTCTCGGGCTCCTTGAGCATGGACATCAGCAGCGAATGGCCGTTGCCGATGTGCCGGCTTTCATCCGACTGCACGGAAAGGAACACGGTCGGGAGCGCGTAGTCGCCGTTGCGGGCGGCTTCGGATGGCATCGCTACGAACAGCGTGTTCGTAAAGGCGGTCTCGGCCACAACCGTCAGATAGATGTTCGCCGAGGTGATTGCGTCACCGGTGATGAAGCCCTCACCGAACTGACGGCCGATCGTTGTGGCATAGCACTTGCCGAACGCCTCTTCCGTGATATCGAACCCGGCCGGATCGATGTAGTTCTCCATGTACCACTTCTTGAGGTTCATCTGGATCGTCGAGTGACGGAACTCGTCGACCATCTGCATCGTGAAGCCGGTGCGCAGATCCTCACCTGGAGCGAGACGGCCGACCATGGCCATCGAGCGCGCCGCCGAGATCTCCGGGAACGGGATGATCGCCAGGAACAGCTTCATCCACTCGACCCATCGCGGCTCGACGTTGCGGAACATGTCGCCGCGCAAGGCAGCATCGAGCGCGCCGTAGACGCGGTTGTCCTTTTCCTCCTGCATCGGGAAATAAGAGCGAAGGACCTGCTTCATCGGATCCTTCGGAGCCTTTGTGATCTTGTAGTCCGTGGGGAAGGTCATCGCCTCCTGGACGTAGGAAGGATTCCAACCGAGATCTGCAATCTTCTTTGCAGCCTCACCAACGGGAATGCCGCGCTGGGCCGTGATCTTGTTGAGTGTTAGCGTACCAGACATCTAGCCTATCCTCCTGATCGAGTCAGAAACCACATCGATATTCCGCCTGCCCCACGCCTCCACGGCCGGGCAGTGCTTACCCGTGCGTTACGGGCCACCTCGCGGTCGTTCTCACGACCGGACGTTTGATATCGGCAAGGGTCTCAGGATGACTGTGGAGCGCTTCGCGGGTGATCAGCGGCGATCCTGGAACCAGCGGCTTCCCGATCGCAGTTGTGTTGTCCCGCACAAGATACGTCCTCAGCTAGGCATCCCCTTCCCTCGTTCTTTTCGCGGCTCGCCCCAGACGAGGACCAGTCTGCGTTGTTGTGCTCAGTAGCTTTGCAATGGGCGTGCCAGCTCATCCGAGCGACTTGCCAGATGATTTCTGATGACGTGAGCGTGGGATGAGTGACAGTCGCCCCCGCACAGCCATCGGCTTGACGACTGATCGAGACGCAAATTGCGACAGGAATTGCAAAATGAGAATCGCTGTAAAGCAGATGCGCCAGTGTGCACCGCAATGTTTGCGCCGCAGTAGCGATCACTCGCTCGGACGAAGTCCGCCATGCACATGACCGGCGGACACCAAATCCATCGCGAGCAAATGCGCGCCCGCGATGGATCGGATACTCTCTCAGGGAATCAAAACTGCGCGTCCATGAATCTTGCCGGCATTGAGATCGTGCAGCGCGTCGTTTGCATTCGCGAGACGATATTCGGCGGTTGCGAGTTCAACCAAGCCCCGATCTGCAAGCGCCATCAACTCCGTTAGTTCGGCCCAAGTGCCGACCAGGTTGCCGATAATATTTTTCTCGGTAATCACCATGTCGACGGTCGGGACACGGATGTCCTCACCGTAGCCAACAACGTAGTAGCTGCCCATTGGGCGGGTCATCGCCAGCCCCTTGGATGTCGTGCCTTTCTCGCCGACAAAATCGATCACGGCTTCCGCGCCGTTTCCGGCAGTCAATGTCAGAACGGCTGCCACTTCGTTGCCGTCAGCTTTCACCAGATGGTCGGCGCCCGACTTTTCGGCCAGTTTCAGCGACGCTTCGGACTTATCGACCACAATGACGTCGGCCGCACACATCGCCTTGAGACACTGGATTCCGATGTGGCCCAATCCACCTGCACCGATGACGACACAGGATTCGCCTGGCAAAAGGTGACGCGTCGCTTTCTTCACCGCCCGATAGGCCGTGAGGCCCGCATCCGCATAAGGAGCGACATCCTTTGGCGCAAGTGTCTTTGGTAGCGGCACAATATTGCGTTCCGAGGTGCAAAGGAATTCTGCATAGCCGCCGTTGCAATCAAGACCCGGAAATGTACCGGGACCGTGCATGTCGAAGCCTCTGCGGCAGGCGAGACACGTGCCACCCGTGATTTTCGGGTGAACGATGACCGGGTCACCCTTCTTCAGTCCCTCGACTTCCTTGCCAACCTCTTCGATCCAACCGGCATTTTCGTGTCCCATGATGATCGGCAGCAGTTTGTCGCCGGTCGGATCCATATGCGGCTTCCATACGCCTTCGATGATATGAAGGTCAGTCCTGCATACGCCGGCACCGCCGATGCGGACGATGACATCAGTCGATTTGGTCAGCTTCGGATCAGGCGCGTTCTCCTCACTGACCCACTGGTCGTTGGAAAGCTTCTCGTCATACGCTCTCAATACTTGGGCTCTCATGTTGTCCTCCGTCTGCCCAGCGAGCTTTGCGCTCGCCATCGCGGAGGCGCCTCAGCATTTTTCATGCCAGCGGAACTGTTGTTGCAGCGCATCGGCAATCTTCCGAATTGCTTCGGCAGGAGCCATCGCGATGCGTTATCGCCGCCCTCTTTCGCCAAGGGTCAAATGGGTCACCGTTGCCGCGAGATTGACGCCGATCGCGCGCTCGACGGAAAGCGGCTGCAGCACGACGCTTCGGCGCGATCCGCCGATCAGAGCGTTGGCGCCAAGGCCGGGACCAAGCGCAACATTGGCGCTGGCCCCCACATAGCTCCCGCGCATCGTGCCGGGGCCAATCCGCGAGTTCTTGGCAAAGACGGCCCAGGATAGAACGCCACCTCCGGTGACGCCGACGTCAAGACCGACACGCCTGATCCGCCCAGCGTAAATGTAGCGTTGCGACGAACCTCGCCGGTAGAACACGCAACGCAGCGACTGCGTCGATCCAACAACGAATCCGATCCGCGGACTGCTGGCACACAACAGCCGGCCGACCCTGAAGGTCTCGCCTTGCGCGGGCGTTGCCACGGCGGAAATCGAAGCGAAAATACACAAGGCACAAAACAACCGTATCGTCTGCATCTCAGGCCTCGACTTGATCACTGGTGCTGTCAGGCGCGGCCGCGCGGCCTTCTCCGCTGCCCGTCAGTCTCGCTCATGGGACATCCACCGCCGCCGGCTTCCTTCCTCTACTGCTTTCGATCAGTCATCGACGGCTCACGCCACATGAGCGGATCTGGTCCGTCATACCGAGCAATAGGCCGCAAGCGGTTCAATTGGCCGACTGCCGCCCAGCAGGCGCTTGGGTGCGAACCCGCCTGCTGCCGAAATGTGGATGCTGTCCGCCGCGGTGGCGCCAATAGCGATGCTTGTGCGGGTTCATATTTGTATTCGGTGCCGCGCTCTTTTGCGCAGCCGCGCCCTTGTCAGTCGACTGCGCCACCGCCAGGCCTGGCGGCGCCGCGATGGCTGCAGCTACGCCGACGACCAGAGCGCCGAATACGAGTCGGATATTCATGCTCGCCTCCATGTTCCCATCGGCGATAGCCCAAGCGCTGAGGGCGGCAAGAAATGCGGGATGCCGGCCAGCCGATGGATACGACCTTATCGGCACAATTGCTGCTCGCCCATCCGGAATTCTATGTAGGATGTGGCGGCAGAAACTGCGCATCGCCATGCTGCGCTGCGTCAGGTCTCGGGAGGCGGGCCGCATGAACGAAAATACTGCATCCGCCTCCACGAGTCGGGGCGCACCGCAGCCTCCGGTGACCTGTGGCGTTTCCTCCAAGACGCTCCGCGCGCCGAAGCAGCGTAGTTCCCGCCCCCGGAGATCGGGTGATCATCCGATATTGCGCACGGTGGCTAACACCATAGACTCTCCTGTCCCGAGCTCGGCGCGGCCGAGAGGAGGTAAGCCATGTCAAATTATGACCAGAATGCAGTCACTTCCGGTACAGTCGGCAGCGATGCCATCGTGGTCGATGCCGGCCTCCGCAGCTACATGCTGCGCATCTACAACTACATGGCGACAGGTGTTGGCCTCACTGCACTTGTTGCCTGGCTGACCTATCAGTTCACTGGTCCCGCACTGCTGCAGAGCCCGCTGATGTGGATCTTCATCCTGGCGCCACTGGCCCTCGTGTTCTTCATCAGTGCGCGCATCCATACGCTGTCGGCAACGACTGCACGGTGGGTGTTCTTTGTCTATGCGGGCCTGGTCGGCGTGTCGCTCTCGACCTTGCTCCACATCTACACCAGCTCCTCGATCACGCGGGTGTTCTTCATCGCAGCCGCAACGTTCGGGGCGCTCAGCATCTTTGGCTACACCACCAGGCGCGACCTATCCGGACTAGGCACCTTCCTGTTCATGGGGTTGATTGGAATCATCATCGCAGGCCTGGTCAACCTCTTCCTGCACTCGACCGGACTTGACTGGTTGATCTCGATCGTCGGCGTCGGCATCTTTGCCGGCCTGACTGCCTATGATACCCAGCGTATCAAGGCGATGTATGACTCCAGGGATGATGAAGCTTCCGCAGGCCGCAAGTCGGTACTCGCCGCGTTGTCGCTCTACCTCAATTTCATCAACCTGTTCATGATGATGCTGCGCCTTGCGGGCACTCGGCGCTAGCGCGGAAGATGCCGATCGACAGACATTCCCGAGAGCGATATGCTGTTAGTGCCATCACAAGAAAGCTTCCGTCGCAGCGGACGCGTTTCCGCGCATTTTAGTCGTTGTTGCACCTCATTAGCTGCCGTCCTGTTCGCGGCTGGAGTCCAGCGCAGGAATTCAGGAGTTCCAGCCTAATATTGATGCACGTCAATGGTGCTTTTCTACCTGACGATGTATAGTGGACTTGGATATCCGATCGGGTCAGGGAGATCGATCGAGGTAAGGGGCGGCTTTCGGTATCGAGAGCCGTGTGGAAGGCGAGTGCGTGCCGTGAAGCAACATAATGCTCCCACGTGTGGGTCGGATCGAACCACCGCACAGGGATGGTCGGGCATTGGTGCACCAAGCGCAAGCGATCGGCTGTACTGGAAGCTGGCTTCCGACCTTCTCTTCGTGATGCGCCTTACGTGCGAAGGGCGCATTGTCTATGAGGGTATAAACCCGGCATTCGAATCTCTTCTCGGGATCGCGTCCGAAGACATCCGAGGGATGGCCGTTTGCGACTGCATGGATAGGCAGGATGCAAGGTCCATCCATGAGGCGCTTGATGCTTGTCGTGCGAGAGGTGGCGAGGTCCGGATCCGGCATCGGCTCGCCCTCGGAGGATCCGCACGGATGGTCGAGACGATCGTTGCGCCGATCTGCGACCCCCTGACCGGCGGCATTGTCACCTTCATCGGTAGCCATCGGATCGTGGAAGGAGCGTCATCCAAAAACCTGGAAGCGCTTTCTGACGGCAATGCGAACATGAGCGCCACGCTGGTTTCCATTCAGGAAGACATGCAGCAACGCATTGCCTCCGACCTCCACGACTCGACGTGCCAGCATTTGATCGCTACGAGCCTCGGGGTGATGCGACTGCGGAACAGCTTGAGTGAGCCGGCCAAAGCCGAGGGGCTCTGCGACGATATCGATGCGTCGATCGATCAGGCGATCAAGGAAATCCGGGCCTTTGCCTACCTGCTGCACCCGCAAAATCTGACGGTTGCCGGGTTGAAAGCGACAATGGAGAGATATGCGGAAGGGTTCGCGGCGCGCACATCATTGAGAGTCGATGCCAGTATCTCGCCCGAGATCGATCAAGTCCCTTACGAAACACAGCGTTCGCTGCTGCGCGTGGTCCAGGAGGCGCTGACGAATGTCTTTCGTCATGCAAGAGCGACGGAAGTCGAGATCGTGATCGAGACGACCGACACCCACTTCCGGCTGAGGGTCAGCGACAATGGGCGCGGCATGCCGCTCGACCAGGCGCTCGGCGGCGCGATGGCAGGGCCGCCCGGCGTCGGAATTCCCGCGATGAAGGTTAGACTGCAGCAGATCGGAGGCACCCTCGAGATCCGCTCCGGGCCGGGAACGGGGCGGCCCGGCACGACACTATCCGCGGTGTTCCCTCGCGGTCCTGCGACCGAAAAAACGCCGCCGGCCAAAGGTCGTCCGCGCCATCATGGTCCGCGCAAACCGGTCCACTAACAGCTGAACTCGCTTCGCCGATGCCGGCCGAGCCCGCGATGCAACACGAGTGGGAGTTAACCCGCCATGAAGCGCTTTCTTATCGCCGACGATCATGAAGCGGTACGGTCGGGACTGCGAGCGGTTCTGGAACAACGTGCCGACTGGGAAGTCGTTGCTGAAGCCAACGACGGCAGCAAGGCCCTTGCCGCCGCGATCGCGAACCAGCCTCATGTCGCGATCGTCGATTTCTCCATGCCGCGCATGACGGGCGTGGAGGTCGCGCGGCGGATCAGGGAATATCGTCTGCCGACCGAGGTGCTGATCTTCACGGTCCACAACTCCAACCTGCTGGCGCAGGAGGCATTCGAGGCGGGTGCCCGGGCATTCGTGTTGAAATCGGATGCCAACAGGTTGTTGTTGGCGGCGGTTGAGTCGCTTCTCGCGCACAAGCCATTTTGCACCGAAAGCTGTTCGCCTGAATCGAACGAGGTCTCGACCGGAGATCGGGACCGGCTCTCGCCGCGGGAGCGGCTGGTGGTCAAGCTGATCGCGGAGGGCTACAGCAACAAGCGCATCGGCGCCATCCTGAACCTCAGCGTCAAGACCGCCGAAGCGCACCGGGCGGCCGCGATGCGCAAGCTGGACATCCACTCGACGGCAGGCCTGGTTCGCTACGCGGTTCGTGCGCGGCTGCTGGAAGCATGATGCGCTCGGGCGCCGTTGATCCGGCGCTTGAGCTTCCGTTCCAGCTTCTTCTGCCGTGGACCCGGGAGACTCGGCTGGCCTCAGTACATTCCCCGCGAAATCCGAGGGTTTTGCGGGATAACGGCCGGAAAGCCAATCAGTATGATTCTGACCTCGCTGTCGGCTGCAGCTATTGACCGTTCCAGCGTATAGGAACGACGCCATGAAACGCATCCTGATTGCGGATGATCATGAAGTCGTACGTTCCGGACTTCGTGCGATCGTTGAAACGCGCTCCAACTGGATTGTCACTGCCGAAGCGCCCGACGGCGAGCAGGCGATCGCACTGGCGTTGGAAACGAGACCAGACGTCATCATCGCCGACTATTCCATGCCTCTCGTGAACGGACTGGAAGTCAGCCGCCGCGTCAAGGCGCTCCGGCTGCGCTCGGAAGTGTTGATCCTCACCATGCACGAAAATGAGGAGATTCTGACCGAAACCCTCTTGAGCGGGATACGCGGCTTCCTGCTCAAATCGGACGCCAGGAAGCATCTCATCTCGGCAATCGAGGCTCTGCTCGACGGTCGACCTTACTTCACCAGTGTCGTGTTGGAGAAACTGCTGACCGACTACCAGCTTAACAAGCAGAATAAGTCCGGTGCGCTCCTGACATCGCGGGAGCAGAACGTCGTTCAGTTGATTGCAGAGGGACATACCAACAAGGCCATCAGCTCGATCTTGAAGCTTAGCGTGAAAACTGTCGAAACCCATCGGGCTTCGGCCATGCGCAAGCTTGGCATGTCATCGACAGCCGAGCTGGTTCGCTATGCGATTCGCAAGAAGCTGGTTGCGCCCTGATCGCCCTAAAGCACCGGTAGCTCGGGGTTCCGCCGCGAGTATTGCTGGGGCGATGCCGTCGGGATGCTCTGACTCCACCAAGTACCCGCAACGGCGCGCGAGCTGATTATTGACCCGAGTGCGCGCGGCCCCGCCGGTGATGTCGCCCGAATGCCACGCGCGGATTGACGGCGCATGTGGCCATTCGTCCTGACGCCGCGGCCATGCACGCCGCGCGCGTGCGGAACGAGCAATCGCCCGGAATCCCCATAGCTCGAGATTGCAGGCAATAGCGATAGTCCCTCGCCGCTGCGGGACCAGCTTCGGCAATCCAGATCAAGCCGGCCGCAGATAAGAGTGCCATCAGATAGCGCATGAGATCACCTCGTCCATGAGGATATCTCCATAGTGCCTGAGCGGGGCGCGCCTGAAAATCCATGATTTCCGCGGGCGAGCTTGACAAGATTCCCTAGAGCACGCCGATCGGGAGCCTGCTGACCGTTTTGCGGTGCAACGAGCTCGCAGAACTTACACCCGATGTCGGCATTTCTCGTCGCGCCGCAGCCTGACGTTGCGGGTTTTCCCTAAACGAGGGTCAGGTACTAACCCGATTGGTTCGGCGCCCTTAGTTCAGCAACATATCGGCATGCTGAAGTCTAACGAAAACTCCACCGTGCGCACCGCGACATCCATCAGTGATGATGCGGTCCGCCCACTCAGGTTTAGCCGACAACAATAATCGATTCACGTTCTGAGTAGCGCGTCGGGCGACCCGCTCTGGCGAGCTGGTGACACTGCGGAGGAACGTATGGAAGCGGCTCAGGTCCCGGTCGACCTCCTGCATTGGGTGCTGGCGATCTTGCCGATCGTCGCGCTGCTTGTCTTTCTTGTTCCGCTACGCTGGCGCGCTCCGGAAGCGGGACCTATGGCGATGTTCACCGCCGCTATCGTGGCGGTGCTTGCCTTTCGAACGCCGTGGGACACGTTGGCGGTTGCAAGCGCGAAGGGCGTATGGGACGCTGTCTTCATCCTGTATGTGATCTGGCCGGCGCTGCTCCTGTACCAGATCACCAAGCAGGCCGGCGCCTACGACGCGCTGCGGCAAGGCATTGCCAAATTCAGTCGCAACGATCTGTTCATCATTCTGGCGCTGGCTTGGGTGTTTGCCTCGTTCCTGCAGGGCATTGCTGGCTTTGGCGCCCCCGTCGCCGTGGTTGTGCCGCTACTGATCACGGTAGGCGTGAAGCCGATCCATGCCGTAGCCATGGGCGTTCTCGCACATGCCTGGGCAAGGTTCTTCGGCACCCTTGGGGTCGGATGGCTGGCACTGCTGCGAGTCGCCAATGTGGAAGACGTCGTCAGGGCCGCCTATGAGTCGGCATTGCTGATCCTCATACCAACTTATCTGGGCGGCCTCCTTGTCGTGTGGCTCTACGGCAAGGGACCCGCAGTACGCCATGCTTGGCCGCTGGTATTGATCCTCGGCACCATTCTCGGCGTTGGGCAGCTTCTGGCTGCCCTCATCAGCCCCGAACTCTCGACCTTCCTGGCCGCAGCCGTCGCACTTCTCGCGCTTTATCCACTGTCGCGCTGGAAGAAATACGGTGAGCCGATTCCGATTCAGGAGATCCCCGAACGGCCGGGCATGATGGAAACACGGGCAAGCGAACAAAAAGAGATGGCGCCGGTGATGAGCCTCTCAATGTCGTTCCTGCCTTACGTTGTGCTGACGGTTGTGACCCTCGGTGTCTTGCTGATTCCGGCGATCAACGAAGTGATGCGACAGCTTCAGATCGGGCTGCCGTTCCCGGCCGTTCAAACCGGCTTTGGTATCCAGAATGCCGCGGTCGCACGCTATGCGCCGATTACCGTGTTTACGCATCCCGGGATGATGTTGCTGATCACCTCCATCATCGTCTGGCTGGTGTACAGTGCAGGCGGCTACTATCGCGCCTGGGCGCAGCGTCATACGCCCGAAAGCATCTGGTCTGCTCTGCTCGTCGATGCGGTGCCCGCTTCCGTGCCGGTGATCGCGTTCCTGGTGACGAGCCGTATCCTGGATCATAGCGGCCAGGTCTTGACTCTCGCCTACGGTATCGCAGCGGCTTCGCCGCCGCTGGTGTACGCCGGCATCGCGAGCGTCATCGGTGCTCTTGGCGCTTTCATGACGTCCAGCAGCACCGCCTCCTGCGTGCTTTTCGGTGCTGTGCAGAGCAGTGTGGCTCAGCTGCACGGGATGTCCAGAGAGACCATCATTGCCGCGCAAGCGGCCGGTAGTGCCTATGGTAATGCGATTGCTCCCGCCAATGTCGTGTTGGGCACGAGCATCGCCGGTGTAAAAGGCCAAGAGGGAGCGGTTCTGCGTATCACCATGCCTTGGACCGTCCTCGTCGCCGTTCTAACGGGCGCGGCAACGATCGCACTGGTTGTTTTTGCGCGATAAGCGGAGCGCACCATGGATAAGAAGCTAAAGGCAGAGATTTTGGCTTTAGTGCTGCTGCTCGCCGCATTCCCGATCACCAGTTGGGGCACGACAGCGGGCAACTATCTCGTCTGGTGGATCGGCTTCATCAGTCTTGTCGTCGGCGGTTTGGTGCCGGTGATGACGCGCTACATGGATCACTCCGGTGACAAGATCAGGGACGTCGGCATGGAGTTCGACGACCGGACATCCTAGTTCCCGCAAGAGCTACGGTCGTCGCTGTTTGCGACCGCAAAGATCGATACCTTCCGCAGCGGCTTAGCCCACTGCTCAGTGTCAGGAGGCGATCATGAGTCATCCCAACGGTCCCCGCACGGGCCGCCCCCCTACATATGCGCCTCGCGGCGTGGTCTCGACGCCGCATTATCTCGCCAGTTCGGCGGGGCTGAACATACTGCAGCACGGAGGTAGTGCCGTCGACGCCGCTATCGCCGCCAATGCGGTGCTGTGCGTGGTCTACCCGCACATGGCAGGATTGGGAGGCGATGGTTTCTGGTTGATTGCAGAACCGAGCACCGGCCGCGTACATGGGTTGAACGCCAGCGGACCGGCCGCGCGCATGGCAACGCTGGACTATTACCGCCCGCGAAGCAAAGACAACGAAATTCCTGCGCGTGGGCCTCTCAGTGCTCTGACCGTGCCTGGCGCAATCGACGGCTGGCGTTTGGCACACGAACGGTTTGGCCGACTTCCCTGGAGCAAGCTTTTCGACGATGCCATCGTGTATGCCCGCGACGGGATGGTGGTCAGCCGCTCGCTCGCCGATTGGCTGGCGCAGGACGAATTGATTCTGGCGACCTACCCGGCCACTGCGGCCGTCTTTCTACCCGACAAGCGCGTTCCTCGCGAAGGCCGCCGGCTGGCGCAAGGTGACCTTGCCCGTTCACTCCAGCATATCGCCAGCCAAGGCGCGCGGAAGAGCTTCTACGAAGGCGCCATCGCCGAACGTATTTGCTCCGTGCTGCAAGCCCAGGGCTCTCCACTGGCGGCGGATGATTTTGCCGCCTTCCAGGCGGAATGGGTCGAGCCGATCGCAGGCACCTACCGTGGCTATGACGTCTATGAACTACCGCCCAACACTCAGGGATTCACCGCGCTGCAAATCCTCAAGCTGATCGAAGGCTACGATGTGACCGCATGGGGAGACGGCACGGCCGACTACTATCATCACATGGCCGAGGCGGTAAAAATTGCATTTGCCGATCGGGAGGAATGGCTGACGGATCCAAATTTCGTGGACATTCCGGTGCCACGGCTGATCAGCAAGGCATATGCCGACGAGCGTCGTCGTTTGATCGATCCCGAGCGAGCGCTCAATATCCAGGACGTGCCAGCCGGGATCGCTTACGAGCATCCGCACGAGCGGCGAGCGCCTGATGGCGACACGTGTTATTTCTGCGCCGCCGACCGGGACGGAATGGTCGTGTCGCTGATCCAGTCGATCTATCACGACTTTGGCAGCGCCGTGATCGCCGGCGATACCGGCATAATTCTGCAAAATCGCGGCGCGTTCTTTTCTCTCGACGAGAAGCATCCCAATCATCTGCAGCCGGGCAAACGTACATTTCACACATTGATACCCGCACTGCTCGCACGCGACGGTCAGCCTTACCTTGCTTTCGGATCGATGGGTGGCGAAGGCCAGCCGCAATCGCAGGCCGCTTTGCTGACTCGTATCGTCGATTTCGGCTATGACGTGCAGCAGGCGATCGAGGCGCCGCGCTGGTTGATGGGACGCACCTGGGGCACGCGCTCGCGCAACCTGTCCCTCGAAGGCCGCATTTCAGATGAGGTGGCGCGCGAGCTGAAACGGCGCGGACAGCCGGTCCAGATGGTGACCGATTGGAACGACAATCTGGGGCATGCGCAAGCCATCCGGGTCGATCGCGAACAAGGCTTCTTTGAGGGTGGAGCGGACCCGCGAGGCGATGGAGCCGCGCTGGGCTATTGAGACGGCGGCCATCGCCCTGCGCCCTTCAAGGACACCGCATCCGAAGGAGACGTCATTTCGCCCGAAGCAGAACGCTTCGGATATTCGATCAGTCGAGTTGCTTCGGCGCTGCCCAATCAGTGGGAAGCCGCGGCCGCAGACTGCGCATCGCATGGAGCAGCCGCATGGCTCAGATAGTCATTACGTTATCGATCATCTTCGCGGCGATGGTGCTCTTTGCGTGGAATCGGTTTCCTGCGGCGGTGGTCGCGGTCGCTGCGTCGCTCGCGCTGTACTTTACCGGCGTGCTGACGATGAACGAAACCCTTGGCGGGTTTGGCGATCCCGTGGTCATTCTGATCGCGGCCTTGCTCGCCATCGCATCGGGACTGGAAACAGCCGGAGTGGGCGCTTGGGCGGGCCAACTCCTGATGCGGCACACCGGCAGTAACGAAACACTGCGGATCGTCGCCATCATGATCGTTGCCGCTGTCTTCAGCGGATTGATCGGCATGAACGGAGCCGTAGCGGCAATGCTGCCGGTGACCGTGGCCGTTGCGGTCAGGACCGGGATGGCATCGTCCCGGATCATGATTCCGCTCGCATTCGCCTGCCTGACCGGCTCCAAGCTGACTTTGCTGGGCACCCCGGTCAATGTGATCGCGGCCACCCAGGCCGACGAGGGGGGCGTGGAGCATATCGGCTTCTTCGAATGGTCGGTGCTCGGAATTCCGCTCTTGGCCGGAACGATCGTCGCCACGGTGCTGTTTGGGCGGTCGCTGCTGCCGGAACGGCGGAGCCAATCGATTCCTGCCGACTTCAGCGCGCACGCACAAACCCTGGTCGAGCAATACCGACTGGAAGATGGGCTGCATCATTTCCGTGTTCGGCAAACGTCCCCCTACATCGGCAAGACAAAGGGCGAAGTCGACTTGAGCAACTATGCAGGCCTGCAACTGATCGCGCTGCTGGAGGCCGATGGTGCGACCCCACTGCAACGGGCCCAGATCGCAGAAGGCGATTTGATTCTCGCCCGCGGTGAGGCCGAGATGGCCGGACGCCTTGCCGCCGATATGCATCTGGCCGTTCGGGAAGGCAAAGAAGCAGGCTCCGTTGCGGATGTGCTGCTCAGTCGCTCCTCGGGTTTGGCTGAAGTCATCATCCCGATGCGTTCCAAGATGATCGGGCAATCGATGTTTCCCGGGATGACGACCGAGGACGGCGATCTGATGGTTTTGGCGATACAGCGAGGCGGCACCGAAATGGGCCAGGAGCCCGTTGCGTTGCGCGCAGGTGACCATCTCTTGCTGCAGGGAACGTGGAAAGCTCTGGATCAATACCTTTCAGACCCGAAGGTGCTGGTCGTCGATTCTCCCGAAGTCGTGCAGAAGCAGGCTGTGGCGTTGGGGCCAGGCGCACGTGCAGCGATCGCCATCCTGCTGTTGCTGGTCGTCCTGCTCGCCTTCGACATCGCGCCGGCACCGATTGCAGCGGTGATCTGCGCGGCTCTCATGGTTCTCACCGGAGTACTGACGCTTCCCCAATTTTATCGAGGGATCGATTGGAATACATGCATCCTGATCGGAGCGATGATACCGCCCGCGACGGCGATGACCAAGACCGGCGCCGCTGCCCTGATGGGAGATTACGTCGTCACCGCGCTGGGAGCTGCCGGCCCGCATGCTGTGCTGGCGGGAATTTTCATCGTATCGGCGACCATCTCGCAGTTCATTTCCAACACATCGGCAGCGCTGGTCATGATGCCGATCGGTCTTGCCACGGCGTCCGAGTTGGGCGTTTCTGCGCTTCCCCTGATGCTGGGCGTTGCCATGGGGGCCAGCGCATCCTTCCTCACTCCGTTCGCCAATGGAGTAAGCCTGATGGTCTATGGGCCGGGCGGATATCGTTTTGGCGATTTTTGGAGACTCGGCCTTGTTGTCATCGTTTGGGCGTTGATCGTCACTGTGGTCGTCATTCCCCTTTACTGGAAATTCTGAGGCCACGAAGCGGGCGCCCAGGGCTCGAAATCCGCGCGTGCCGATGCCGCGGCAGGCTCAAGTGCACAAGGACTTCAGCTCCGGCGGCGGGGCGCCCTTCCCCTCGAGCATCCCCAACGCTAGCGCGGCCTCCACCCGCACGCTCGGATCCTCATCACCCGCGAGCTGTCGGAGAGGGATGAGGGCTTGTTCGATCCCCGGGAAGGCCGGACCGAGGCGACCGAGGTGCCAGGCCGCCAGGCTGCGGACGAAGGCAAGCTCGTTGCCCAACTCCGCGATGAGGACGGTGACCGACTCTCCACCCGCGGGCGCCATCCGGGCGAGGGCCGCAGCCGCCCAGACGCGCACGAACCCGACAGGGTCCTGAAGGGCCCCGGCGAGGTCGGACATAGCCTCGGGTGCCGCGGGACCGATCTCGCCCAGGGCATATGCGCCGAGGCGGCGCCGGAGCGGATCGCTGCTCGAAAGCTCCCTCACCCAGTCTAGAACGGAAGTCCCTAGGTAAGCGACCTGCGCGCTCATGGTCAGACCCTACTCAAAGCCCCACGCCGAGCCGGCGGTCCAGGTTGAACGCGGCACTTATCAGCCCGATGTGAGTGAATGCCTGCGGGAAATTGCCCAGCGCCTCGCCACGCGGACCCGTCTCCTCGGCGTACAGGCCGAGGTGGTTGGCATAAGTCAGCATCTTCTCGAAGATGAAGCGGGCCTCCTCGGCGCGGCCTGACCGCGCGAGCGCTTCCACCAGCCAGAACGTACACATATTGAACGTCCCTTCGCTCCCGGTCAGGCCGTCGCCGGCCCCTCTGCCGATCTCGTAGCGGTGCACCAGGCTGTCGGAGACCAGCTCCGCCATGGTCCGGTCCAGCGTCCCGCGCATACGGGGGTCTGTCGGCGACAGGAAGAAGACGAGCGGCATGATCAGGTTGGACGCATCCACCGCGTCGGTGGCGAAGTGCTGCACGAAGGTCTGCCGCTCCCTGTTCCAGCCGTGCGTCATGACGGCCTCGTAAATGCGGTCTCGCTCCGCGGCCAGGCGGGCGCGGTCCAGCGGCAGGCTCCGCTTCCGCGCAAGGCGGAGCGCTCGGTCCAGCGCCACCCAGCACTGCACCTTGGAGTAGACGAACTGCTGCTGTCCACCGCGCACCTCCCAGATGCCATCGTCGGCTCGCTCCCAGTTGTTCGCCACCCAGTCGAGCATCTTGCGCAGGTGGCACCAGAAGTCATAGGCGGTCGGCGTCCCGTATTTGTCGTACAGGTAGACGGCGTCCATCAGCTCGCCATAGATGTCCAGCTGAAGCTGCTCGGCAGCGGCGTTGCCGACTCGCACCGGACGCGAGCCGCGGTAGCCGTCGAGGTGGCCGAGGACTTCCTCGGGCAGCTCGTGCCCGCCGTCGATGCGATACATAGTCTGCAACGGGTCGCCCCGGGCGCCCTCGACGGCCCGCTGCTCCAACCAGCACATGAACTGCTCTGCCTCCGACGTCAGCCCGAGGCGCAGGAAGGCGTAATTGGTGAAAGCGGCGTCGCGCACCCAAGTATAGCGATAGTCCCAGTTGCGCACTCCGCCGATCTCTTCCGGCAGCCCGCAGGTCGGTGCCGCCACGATCGCGCCGGTCGGCGCGAACGTCAGCAGCTTCAACACCAGCGCCGAGCGATGGACCATCTCGCGCCAGCGACCCGAATAGTTGCACTTCCTCAACCACTGCCGCCAAAAGGCCAAGGTCTGCGTCAGCGCCTCCGTGCCGACCAGCCGCGCCTCGAGCAGGACCCCGTCATGAACGCCGTGGCCGTTCTCCTCGACGTGGCGGAGGATGAACGTGGTCGTCTCCCCGGGGTTGAGGACAAACTCTGCAGCGACGCCGTCGCCCTGCCGACCAAGCGGGAAGCGGCTGACCAGCGAGACTTTCATGCCTTGCGCCTCGAAGATCGCTCCCCGGCCCTCCAAAATGACTTGGTGGGGCCGGCGGGCGAAGTCGAAAGCCGGCCGGCAGTCAAGGCGGAAGCGGACCGACCCGCGCACCGCGCGCACCACCCGGACGATCTGATGGATCTTTCTGATCTCGCGCGCGCCTTGGACCGGCATGAAGTCCACGACCTCACCGACGCCCTGGTCGCTAAGAAAGCGCGTCACCAGGACGTTGCTGTCAGGCATGTACATCTGTTTGTGCTGCGCCTCGTAGAGACTAGCGATGCGGAACGAGCCCCCTCTCTGGTCGTCGAGGATCGCCGCGAAGACGCTCGGCGAGTCAAAGTGCGGCAGGCAGCACCAGTCGATGGATCCGTCGATGCCGACCAGGGCAACGGTGTGCAGGTCGCCGATGACGCCGTAGGACTCGATCGGCTTGTAGCCCATGATCTCGTCTCCTCCGCTCGCCCGATGCTGATCGAGCCTCACGAAGGGCGTATCGTCAATGCCCTGAGACGGCGAAAAGACATAACGGATATTCACCTTTTTCTGCTCGCAACCTCGCTCGTCTCGTCCGCGGCCCGGTCAGTTGCACCAAGGGAACACGTCAGCATCGCTGTCACACACGTGGTCGGCGCGAAATCTCCGGAACGCTGGAGTGCTTGTCGTTGCCTGGTTGAAGAAGTCGCATTACGCTTTCGACCTTGCTACAGCGAGGCGTGCCGCGATGTCCGCGATAGATATGGCCTAGCCACGACGTGTTCCAAGTTCGTCGACCGTATGCACCGAGAGGCTCGACTGAAGGGGCGAGACCATGAGCGCCGTCCTTCCGATCATTTGCCTTGCAAGGCACGGCGAGACCGCGTGGAGCCTCTCAGGTCAGCATACTGGCCTCACAGATTTGCCTCTCACTGAACGCGGCGAACTGAATGCGCAGAGTTTGGGCCGGCGGTTGCAGGGCTTCACTTTCACGAAAGTGTTAACGAGTCCGCTGAAGCGCGCGACCCGAACGTGCGCGTTGGCCGGGTTCGGAGGTGACGCGGAGACCGACCGCAATCTGGTCGAATGGAACTATGGCCAGTACGAGGGTCTTCGTACCAATGAGATCCACCAGCAGCGTCCGGGCTGGCAATTGTTTCGCGACGGTTGTCCTGGAGGCGAAACACCGGATGAGGTCGGTGCCCGGGCCGATTGCATCGTGGACCGGGTTCGCAACGTCCGGGGCAATGTTCTATTGTTTTCGAGCGGGCATTTTCTCCGGGTTCTAACGGCACGCTGGTTAGGGCTCGATGCAGGCGCCGGCAGATTCTTCACGCTCGATACCGCAAGCCTGAGCATACTTGGGTACGAGCACGATCAGTCGGAACCAGCAATCCGGCTCTGGAACGACGCCCGGCACGTTGAAGATCGGTTGGCGACGACAGGCGGAAGGGGGCAGCCTTAAAAATGGCCGCGCGGCTTCAGCCGCAGGCTGAGCATATTGGGTGGAGCCGAAAGGGTAAGGCCGATGAACCAAGTCGTCTTTCTGGTCGATGTCGACAATACGCTTCTCGATAACGACCGCATCCAGGCCGACATCAAGGCCTACCTCGAGCGCCGGTACGGTGCCTCATCTCGCGATCGGTACTGGGCAATTCTCGAGGAACTGTTCGAAGAACTGGGATATCGAGACTATCTCGGTGCGCTGCAGCGCTACCGCGTCGAGCACCCGCAGGACATGCACCTGTTGTCCATGTCGTCGTTTCTGGTCGATTACCCGTTCGCCAATCGTTTGTATCCCGGATCTCTGGATGTGCTCGAACGACTGCGTCAATGGGGTCCAACCGTCCTTCTCACCGACGGCGACGTCGTCTTTCAACCCCGCAAGGTCGAGCGCTCCGGGCTTTCGGAGGCAGTCAGTTCGCACGTGCTGATCTACATCCACAAGGAACTCGCGCTCGATGATGTCGAAGCCCGCTATCCGGCGCTGCACTATGTTCTGGTGGATGACAAGCCGCGTATCCTTGCCGCTGTCAAGGAGGCTTGGGGCACCCGCGTCACCACCGTCCTTCCCCGACAAGGACAATATGCGCGTGACGCGAACGCCCTCGCCTCTTTCCCCACACCCGACGTGACGGTGGACCGGATCGGAGACCTGCTCGACTTCGATCTGGGTCGCCTGCTTGCGGCAACCCCGCGACTCGAAGCTGTACGGAGGTGAAGCGATGAAGGCAACGCAAAAGCTCCACGAACTCGGACAGAGCATTTGGCTCGACAACATCACTCGCGACCTGCTGACCAGCGGCACTTTGAGGCGTTACATTGCCGACTTGTCGCTTACGGGACTCACGTCGAACCCGACCATCTTCGACCACGCGATCAAGAACAGCTCTCACTATGATTCAGCGATCCGCAGCAAGCTGACGGAGGGAAAGTCGGGCGAGACGCTATTCTTCGAACTCGCAATCGAAGATCTAGCCCAGGCAGCAGACCTGTTTCGCCCGATTTGGGACCGCACCAACGGGGTAGACGGGTGGGTCTCTCTCGAGGTCTCGCCACTTCTCGCGCATGACACGGCCAGCACAATCGCGGCGGCCAAGGAGTTGCATGCGCAGGCGAAACGCCCCAACCTCTTCATCAAGATACCCGGTACACGAGAAGGCTTGCCCGCGATCGAAGAGTCGATCTTTGCCGGTGTGCCCGTGAATGTGACGCTATTGTTCAGCCGGGAGCACTATCTCGCTGCCGCCGAGGCATATCTGCGCGGCATCGAGCGGCGCATTGCAGCCGGTCTAAGTCCAAATGTTGGATCCGTTGCGTCGGTCTTCGTCAGCCGCTGGGATGCCGCCGTAGCGAACGAAGTGCCCGCGCAACTACGCAATCAGCTCGGTATCGCAATCGCGAAACGAACCTACAAGTCAGCCTGCGAAGTGCTCTCCTCGGCCCGTTCGCGGCGCATCTACAACGAGGGTGGGCGGCCACAGCGCCTGTTATGGGCGAGCACGGGAACCAAGGATCCGGCAGCGTCCGACGTTTTATACGTCAAGGCGCTGGCCGCTCCGCTCACGGTGAACACCATGCCCGAAGGCACGGTGAAGGCCCTCGCCGATCACGGCGAGATTGAAGAGATGTTGCCGTTCGATGGCGGCGATTCCGAAGAGGTTCTCGCGCAATTCGCGAAGGCTGGCGTCGATATCGAAGCGCTAGCGGCGACATTGCAGGATGAGGGCGCCAAATCGTTTATCAAATCCTGGAATGAGTTGATGAGTGTCATCTCCGCCAAGACCGAGGTGCTCAAGAAGGCAAGCTAGGTCCCAATCAAGACAAAGGTCTTCCATGAATATACTGGTCATTGACGTGGGCGGCACCCACGTCAAGATCCTTGCCTCCGGCGAAAAACTGAAACGAGAAATTGACTCCGGGCCTGCCCTGACGGCCCGGCAGATGGTATCGAGCGTCAAGAAGCTGGCCGATGGCTGGGACTATAACCTCGTCTCAATCGGTTACCCGGGCCCGGTCGTGCATGACCGGCCCGTCGCGGAACCTCACAACCTGGGAAAAGGGTGGATGGGCTTCAACTTCGCTGCGGCATTCAAACTGCCGACGAAAGTCATCAACGATGCGGCGATGCAGGCGCTCGGCAGCTACCGGAGCGGCAAAATGTTGTTTCTCGGGCTAGGTACGGGACTCGGCTCGGCGATGATCATCGATGGCATCGTGCAGCCGATGGAGCTTGGACACTTACCCTACAAGAAGCGGATCTATGAGGACTATGTCGGCGCCCGCGGGCTCGAGGAATTTGGCAGGAAAGCGTGGCGGAAGCACGTCGAAGATGTCGTTGAATATCTGGTTGCGGCACTCCAACCGGAGGACGTCGTGCTGGGCGGCGGCAACGCCAAACTATTGAAAAAGCTGCCGCCACTGTGCCGGCTTGGGGATAATGCCAACGCATTCAAGGGTGGATTCCGGATGTGGGAAGGTCCGCTAAAGGGAAAGGTCACTCGCTCGCGCAAACAAACTGCGCAAGCCGCCATGGCACGTTAACAGGAGCGATGAATGGCAACGGCCACGAAAACGGTCACCGAGCTTCCCGCCTGGAAGGCCTTGTCCGGCCATTTTCAGAAGATCGACCATCTGCATCTGCGCGAGCTCTTTGCTCAGGACCCCAAACGCGGCGAGCGCTTGACGGTCGAAGCAGCCGGACTCTACGTCGACTATTCAAAGAACCGGATTACGGATGAAACGCTGGCTCTGCTGTTGCAACTGGCCGAACAGTCCGGGCTCCGCGCGCGGATCGATGCGATGTTCGGAGGCGAGAAGATCAACGTTTCCGAAAAGCGGGCCGTCCTGCATGTCGCGCTCCGCGCGCCGAAGGGGCAATCGATCCTGGTTGATGGCGAGGACGTTGTTCCGCAGGTCCATTCGGTGCTCGACCGCATGGCCGATTTTTCCAATCGCGTACGCGGCGGTGCGTGGCGCGGCCACACCGGCAAGCCGATCCGCAACATCGTCAACATCGGCATCGGCGGCTCCGATCTGGGGCCCGTGATGGCCTACGAGGCGCTCAAGCATTACAGCGACCGCGCAATGACGTTCCGGTTCGTCTCCAATGTGGACGGCACCGATTTTGCGGAGGCGATCCGCGATCTCGATCCGGCGGAGACGCTGTTCATCATCTCTTCCAAGACCTTCACAACCCTGGAAACCATGACCAACGCCAGGAGCGCGCGCAACTGGTCGCTCGCGGGACTTGGGGGCGACGAAAAGTCGGTCGCGAAGCATTTCGTCGCGGTGTCCACAAACGCGAAGGAAGTGACGAAGTTCGGCATCGACATCGCCAACATGTTCGGCTTCTGGGATTGGGTCGGCGGACGGTACTCCATGGACTCCGCGATCGGACTCTCGACGATGCTCGCCATCGGTCCAGACCACTTTCGCGCCATGCTCGGCGGCTTCCATGAGATCGACGAGCATTTCCGCACCGCGCCGTTCGAGCGCAACCTGCCGGTACTGATGGGGCTGCTCGCCATCTGGTACAATAACTTCTTTGGCGCGCAGACGGTGGCGGTGCTGCCTTACGAGCAATACCTGAAACGGTTCCCGGCATATCTCCAGCAGTTGACGATGGAGAGCAACGGCAAGCACGTCACGCTCGAGGGCAATCCTCTCAGCTACAACACCGGTCCGATCTACTGGGGTGAGCCTGGGACCAATGGTCAGCATTCGTTCTACCAACTCATTCACCAGGGCACCCGTCTCATTCCCTGCGACTTCATCGCCTTTCACAAGACACTCAACCGACTTGGAGAGCAGCACGACATGTTGCTCGCCAACGTCTTCGCGCAGGGCGAAGCGCTCGCATTCGGCAAGACGGCTGACGAAGTAAGGCAGGAGGGATCGGCCGATTGGCTCGTTCCGCATCGCGTGTTCGAAGGCAACCGGCCGTCCACTACGATTCTGCTGGAACAGCTGACACCCGCGGCGCTCGGAAAGCTCGTCGCGCTGTACGAGCACAACGTCTTCACGCAGGGCGCAATTTGGCAGATCGATTCATTCGACCAATGGGGCGTCGAACTCGGCAAGGTGCTGGCGCAACGCATCATCCCGGAACTCACCAACGAAGCCGAACCCAAATTCGGCCACGACAGCTCGACCAACGCATTGATCCGCCGGCATCGCACGTTCAGGGAGAAGTCGCACTAGACACTTATCTCGACACGCCAGGATTCCTGCGCGCCGGGAGAAATCACTCCGCAGCGTCAAAAAAGAGGAGCCACTCATGCAACTCGGAATGATCGGCCTCGGCCGAATGGGCGCCAATATGGTGCGAAGACTTGTCCGGCATGGTCACCAATGTGTCGTCTTCGACATGTCGCCGAACGCCGTTGCGGAACTTGTGAAGGACAACGCGACGGGAAGCGCCTCGCTAGCGGATTTCGTGGGGAAGCTCGAAAAGCCGCGCGCGATCTGGTTGATGGTTCCGGCGGCAGTCGTGGATAGATCGATCGGTGATCTGCTGCCGTTGCTCGAATCCGGCGACATCCTGATTGACGGCGGCAACTCCTACTACATCGATGACATCAGGCGCTCCAACGAGTTGGCGCAAAAGGGCATCAACTATGTCGATGTCGGCACCAGCGGCGGCGTCTGGGGTCTCGAGCGCGGCTACTGCATGATGATCGGCGGCCCTGACGAGGCAGTGCAGCGGCTGGATCCAATCTTCAAGACCCTTGCTCCCGGTGTCGGCGACATCCCGCGCACCCCGGGACGAGAGCGCGCTCCCGCCGGCACTTCCGAACACGGCTATCTCCACTGCGGGCAGAGCGGCGCCGGTCATTTTGTCAAGATGGTCCACAACGGTATCGAGTACGGGCTGATGGCGGCCTATGCCGAGGGCCTCGGTATCCTGCGCGCAGCGAACATTGGCAAGCAGGCGCACACGGCGGACGCCGAAACAACACCGCTTCGCATTCCCGAGCACTACCAATACGACCTGAAGCTGCCCGACATCGCAGAGGTGTGGCGGCGCGGCAGCGTGATTGCCTCCTGGCTTCTCGATTTGACAGCAACAGCGTTGCTGGAAGATCCGGGCCTTTCCAAATTCGCGGGGCGCGTCTCTGACTCCGGCGAAGGACGCTGGACCATCGCCGCAGCGATCGACGAGGCAGTCCCCGCCCCGGTGCTGACGACGGCGCTTTACGAGCGCTTCAGTTCTCGCGGCGAGGCTGATTTCCAGAACAAGCTGCTTTCGGCGATGCGCTATGAGTTCGGTGGACACCTGGAAAAGGCGGCGCCATGAGCGAACCTAAATCCGATGCATTGGTGTTTTTCGGCGCAACCGGCGATCTCGCCTACAAGAAGATCTTTCCGTCGCTGCAAGCGATGCTGAAACGGGGCCACCTCGATGTGCCCGTCATCGGCGTCGCAAAGGCCGGCTGGACACTCGACCAGCTCAAGGCCCGAGTACGAGATAGCCTCGAAAAGCACGGCGGCCTCGACGCTGCTGCGTTTGACAAGCTAGCCGGTCTTTTGCGTTACGTAGACGGCGACTATGCCGATCCGACCACCTTCGACGCCCTTCGCAAGCAGCTCGGTTCGGCGCAGCGGCCGGCACATTATTTGGCGATCCCACCGGCATTGTTTGCAACAGTAGTGGAACGGCTCGACGCTGCCGATTGCACAAGCGGGGCGCGTGTCATTGTGGAAAAGCCATTCGGCCACGATCTCGCCTCCGCACGCAACCTCAACAGGATTCTGCTCGCCAGGTTCGACGAAGATCACATCTTCCGCATAGACCACTATCTCGGAAAACGACCTGTTCACAACATGGTCTTCTTTCGCTTCGCCAACGCGTTCCTGGAGTCGTTCTGGGACCGCAAGTTCGTGAGCAGCGTGCAGATGACCATGGCGGAGAATTTCGGCGTGCAGGGTCGTGGCGCGTTCTACGATCAAACTGGCGCAATTCGCGACGTGATCCAGAATCATCTGTTTCAGGTGCTGGCCAACCTGGTCATGGAACCGCCAGCCCGATCGGACAGCGAATCCCTGCGTGATGAGAAGGTCAAGGTCCTGAGATCGATTCCGGCAATCGGTGAGAACGAGCTGGTGCGCGGACAGTTTCACGGCTACCGGCAGGAGCCGGGCGTTGCTCCGGACTCGCAGGTGGAGACGTTCGCTGCGCTGCGACTGGAGATCGACTCATGGCGCTGGCAGGGAGTGCCATTTTACATCCGCGCCGGAAAATCGCTTCCCGTGACTTGCACGGAGGTGATCGTACGCCTTCGTGAGGCGCCGCGGATATTTCCCCATAGCGCCGCGATACCTAATTATCTGCGGTTTCGCATCAATCCCGACATGGCCATTGCTCTTGGCACGATGGTGATGGACCAGGACGATCGAGAGGTCGGCGAGCCGGTTGAATTGTTGGCGAGCCGGCGCCCTGGCGCCAACGAGATGGATGCATATGAACGCGTGCTCGGCGACGCCATGAACGGCGACCGGACGCTGTTTGCACGGCAGGACTATGTCGAAGAAGCATGGCGGATCGTCGATCCGGTCTTGAAGAAGGCGACTCCCGTCCACGAATATCAAGCCGGAAGCTGGGGGCCACACGAAGTGGACAAGAATGTCACGCCACCAGGCGGCTGGCACAACCCGACGGCAGCGTAACGCAGAGGGTGAGGAATGTGGATCGAAGTGCTCCTCGATCCCGGCCTTGTTGCTCGATGGCGTCAGCCTATCGCTGACGATGCACGCACACCGGTCGCCGCACACAAGCGGCCTGTAATCGACACCCGCGAGAGGAAATCAGCCATGACAGACGTCGAACTCGACCAGCTCGCGATCAACACCATCCGCACACTGTCGATTGACGCGGTCCAGGCCGCAAACTCCGGCCATCCCGGCACACCAATGGCGCTTGCGCCGCTTGTTTATACGCTCTGGAACCGAGTCATGCGCTTTGATCCGCAAGATCCGATCTGGCCTGGCCGTGATCGCTTCGTGCTGTCGAACGGCCACGCGTCGATGTTGCTGTGGTCGGTGCTTTACCTCACTCGCACGCAGGCCGTGAATGCAGAGTACGAGACGTTGGGCAGGCCGGCTGTTACCCTCGACGATATCCGGCGCTTTCGTCAGTTCGGGAGTCATGCGCCAGGGCATCCCGAATACCACCTGGTATCCGGCGTGGAGACGACCACCGGCCCTCTCGGACAAGGCATTGCGACCAGCGTCGGGATGGCAATTGCGCAGCGCTGGCTCGCTGCGCGCTACAACAAGCCGGAATTTGCTATCTTCGATTACGACATCTATGCCGTGTGCGGCGACGGCTGCCTGATGGAGGGCGTTGGCTCTGAAGCGGCGTCGCTCGCCGGCCACCTTGGCCTCGATAATTTGTGCTGGATCTACGACAATAACCACATCACGATAGAAGGCAGCACGCGGCTCGCGTTCACCGAAGATGTAGCGGTTCGTTTCGCAGGCTATGGCTGGAATATACTTCACGTCGGAGACGCCAACGACATTGCGCGGATTGAACAGGCGCTGGCAACGTTTCGCGATACGAAGGGCCGACCGACGCTGGTGATACTCAACAGCCATATCGGATATGGCTCGCCACACCGCCACGATACGGCCGCGGCGCATGGCGAGCCGCTCGGTGTCGAAGAAGTCAAACTCACCAAACGCGCCTATGGTTGGCCCGAAGACTCGAATTTCCTGGTGCCCGACGGCGTTCTCGAACACTTCGCCGCCGGCGTCGGCGCACGAGGCGCTGAAGCCCATCGCAAATGGCAGGAGCTGTTCGCCGGTTACCGTTCGAAGTATCCGGCATTGGCGACTGAGATCGACCAGATGCAACAGCGCAAGCTGCCGGCGGGCTGGGACCGCAACCTGCCGACATTCCTGGCAGATCCAAAAGGGCTAGCGGGTCGTGAAGCGTCGGGAAAGGTCCTGAACGTTCTGGCGGCGAACGTTCCTTGGTTGATCGGCGGTTCGGCCGATCTAGGTCCATCGACCAAGACGCTGCTGACCTTTGAGGGCGCAGGCGATATTCAGGCCGCCACGCCGGGCGGCAAGAATTTGCATTTCGGCATCCGCGAACACGCGATGGCTGCAATTCTCAACGGTCTGGCACTATCGAAACTGCGGCCGTTCGGCGCGACCTTCCTGATTTTCAGCGACTACGCCAGGCCCGCGATACGACTGGCGGCGCTAATGGAGCTACCGGTGGTGCTTGTTTTTACCCATGATGCCATGGGCGATGGCGAAGATGGCCCAACGCACCAGCCGATCGAGCATCTCGCCTCAATGCGAGCAATGCCAGGTCTGACGCTGTTTCGGCCGGGTGACGCCAACGAAGTGGTCGAGGCCTATCGCTACGTCATGCAGCTTCGTCATCGGCCAGCCTTGTTGGCGCTGTCTCGCCAACCGTTACCGATCCTCGATCGCACCAAGTATGCATCGGCATCCGGGGTGGCGCGAGGCGCCTACGTGCTTGCCGACACCCCTGAGGGCAAGCCAGACGTCATCTTGATTGCCACCGGCAGCGAGTTGAGTCTCGCGGCCGACGCTCATGAGAGACTCAGCCTGGATGGTATCCGCTCGCGCGTGGTCTCGATGCCGTCCTGGGATGTCTTCGAACGCGAGACGCAGGAATATCGCGATGCCGTCCTGCCCCCTGAGGTCACGGCCCGCGTTGCAATCGAGCAGGCGTCCACGTTCGGCTGGGAGCGGTACGTCGGGGGGACTGGCCGAGTCATTGGCATGCACACTTTTGGCGCTTCCGCTCCGCTGAAGGCGTTGCAGCAGGAGTTCGGATTCACCGTCGATCACATCATCGCAACGGTCAAGGCGCTATTGCAGCCCACGAAAGCCGCATAGCATGGACGATGTCGGGCAAACCGATCCACCCCGTTCGGCTGAGCATGCGAGGCTTGGCGACTCCTCGCCCGATACTCCCGGCGACTGGAAAGCGATCGGGCCTTACGTCAGTGAGCGGGCTTGGGGGACCGTGCGTGAAGACTACAGTGCCGATGGACAAGCCTGGCAATATTTCCCCTACGAACACGCGGGCTCGCGCGCCTATCGGTGGAACGAGGACGGTCTTGCCGGCCTTTGCGATCGATCGCAGCGCCTGTGTTTTGCTCTCTCCTTCTGGAATGGACGTGACCCCTTTCTGAAGGAACGGATCTTCGGTCTCAGTGGTCCGGAAGGAAATCACGGCGAGGACGCCAAAGAGTACTGGTGGTATATCGACGCAACACCGACCAGCTCGTGGCTTCGTTGGCGTTACCACTACCCCCAGGCGGAGTTTCCCTACGCGTTACTTCGGCAGGAGAACGCAAGGCGCAACAAGGACGAGCCCGAATTTGAACTGGTGGATACCGGTGTTTTCGAAGGGGACCGTTACTGGCAGATCACGGCGGACTACGCCAAAGCATCACCTGACGACGTATGCATGCGCATCAGCGTTCGAAACGCAGGACCCGATCCGGCGGAGCTTCAGGTGCTTCCGACACTGTGGTTCCGCAACCGCTGGTCCTGGGAGGCTGGTATCGCACGGCCGATTATCCAGGCGACTGCTGAGACTGGCAACGCCGGCGCGATCGCTGAAGAAGAACTGCTGGGCCGCTGGCGCTTCACTGCCGGGACGGATCCGGCCGGAAAGCCGCCGCTGCTGCTGTTCTGTGAAAACGAAACCAATGCCCGGCATCTGTACGGCGGCATCGCTGAGCAGACGCCCTACCCAAAGGACGGCATCAACGACCATGTCGTTCACGGTGCGGCGACTGTAAATCCTGCGAGGCGGGGTACAAAAATGGCCTGCTGGTATCGCCTCAAGATCGCTGCCGGCGAAACCGTCGAGCTCAGGCTTCGCCTGGCACGTGATGGACGCGACCAGGCTGCGATCCTCGGGGCAGACTTCGAGCGGATCCATGCCGACCGGAGGCGCGAAGCTGACGAGTACTATACGGCGCTGACCCCTGACAGCGCGAGTGAGGATGAGGCCGCAGTGATGCGGCAGGCGTTCGCGGGCATGCTGTGGAGCCAGCAGTTCTACCATTACGACGTCGCCCGCTGGCTCGATGGCGACATCATACGTCCGCCCGAGGCACGCGCGTCAGGTCGCAACGCGGACTGGCGCCATCTCAACAACCACGACATCATCGCCATGCCCGACAAATGGGAATATCCATGGTATGCCTCATGGGACCTCGCCTTCCATTGCGTGGTGCTGGCGCACATCGATCCCTCAGCAGCGAAGCATCAAATGCTGCTGCTGGCGCGCGAATGGTACATGCACCCGAACGGCCAGTTGCCGGCGTATGAATGGAATTTCGGAGACGTGAATCCGCCAGTTCAGGCGTGGGCCACGCTTGCAGTGTTCCGGATCGATGGCGGGACCGATTTCGACTTTCTGGCTCGCGCGTTTCAAAAGCTCTTGATCAACTTCACCTGGTGGGTAAATCGAGAAGACGCATGTGGCGACAACGTGTTCGAGGGCGGCTTTCTCGGACTCGACAATATCGGCCCGTTCGACCGTTCGCAGATGCTCCCTGACGGCGATGTCCTGGAGCAGTCGGATGGCACCGCCTGGATGGCCAAGTTCTGTCTCAACATGCTGGAGATGGCACTCCTGCTTGCCAACCATCAACCCAGCTACGAAGACGTCGCGGTAAAGTTCTTCGAGCATTTCGCTCTCATCGCTGCCGCCATGAGCAAGCTCTGGGACGACCAGGACGGCTTTTTCTACGATCGGCTTCGCAAACGCGACGGCTCGACTTTCACGGTGCGCGCGCGTTCCATGGTGGGACTGCTGCCAATCTTTGCGGCGGTCCAGCTCGATGCGGCGCTGTGGGAGCGACTGCCGATGTTCCGCGAGCGCGCGCTGGTACATCGACAACAAGCCTGGTCTTGCACAATTCCTGCACACGCCTCCGACCAACGAACTCCCTCGGCTGATCTCGCTGGTAGGCAAGTCGCGCATGAAGCGGATTGTCGCGTGTATGCTCGATGAGTCGGAATTTCTGTCGCCCTACGGGCTACGATCGCTATCGCGTTACCACCGCGAACATCCGCTCATCGTCAACATGGACGGACACGTCGCTCGTCTCGACTATGAGCCGGGCGAATCTCGGACCGGACTGTTCGGCGGCAATTCGAACTGGCGCGGACCAATCTGGTTTCCGCTTAATTTTCTTGCCATCGAGTCGCTACGACATCTGCATACCAGTTTTGGGGAAGGTTTCACCGTTGAATTGCCGACAGGATCTGGCAAGCAAGCGAGCCTCGAGCAGGTTGCCGAAGAACTGGAGCGCCGACTGCTCAGAGTCTTCCTCCGGGATTCAAACGGCCGCCGACCGGCACTGGGATCGGATGCGCGCTTCCAGCGCGAAGGAGCATGGCGCGATTTATTGCTCTTCTACGAGTACTTTCACGGCGATACCGGCGAAGGACTTGGCGCCTCGCATCAGACCGGATGGACAGCGCTGGCCGGTGCACTGGTGGCCCATCGGCGGTTGCGAAGTGGTCAGAAGTAATAAATGCCTACCCACTCCCCGACATTGCCTTTTGTTCTCGGCCACCTTCTCATCAAGACGATCATAGTCCTTCGTTGCACCGCTGTATCCGAGTGATCGGAGCATTCATTACCGGGGCGAACCTCGGCATTTAGTTCGGGCCGCCTATTACTCTCATGATTCAAATGGCGCGAAAGGCTAGCGCGGTGTCTTGGAAGCTACCGACATCTGCCTCAAGTCGTAATCTCCACAAGATGATCTCTTCCGAAGCGTTCCCAGGGTCCCGACCAGTAAGTGCTTTCTAGACCAGATCATGATCCGATTAGATGGAATCGGATTATGACCTCATCCCTTTATTTGAGCGTGATCTCCGCGCAAGCGCTTTGCGTTTGTCGCGAGGGAAAACCGGTTTTCGCTTTTCCGGATCATGCTCTACGGCGAGCCGGTCTCGGCCAGGCGCTTCTCCTGCTCCGGAGTCAGCGCCGAGCCGACATATTGGAGCGGGCTGCTATCGTCGTAGGTTTGCTCCTCGCCGCTCTTGCGCTTCTCGGTCGGCTTGCCCTCGGACGGAGCAGCGTCATTGCCGTCGCCGCCACCGAAGCCGAGAAACTCGACGATGACGATGGAGGGCTGATCATTCGGCTTGGCCGGCGCGGGCTGGCCGGCCTGCTGGGTGGCGGCAGTTGCGTTGTTGTTGACCGCCGCCAACGCGGTGTTGGGCGGCGGCGTGAAAGCAAGGCCTGTCACGGTACCGGTGGACTGGATGTTGAAGGCGTTGAGCACGACCTGCGCCACCAGCGTGATGTCGTTGCCGCGGATGCCCGCGGCGCCGAGATCGATGGTGCCGCGCGGCGCGACCAGGGTGACGTTGCTTCTGGTCGGATCCTGGCCGGGCAGCGTGACCAGGGCGGCGATGCCGGCGCCGGTGACCAGTCCTTGCGGGTTGATGTAGCAATAGCCCTCGGCAGTGCAGATCTCGCTGACGGCAGGGCTGGAGACATAGGTCTTCGGCCCCGCGCCGGCATTGATGTCGCCATTGGCGACGAACAGGCCGATGTCGCCGCCCTGCTGGGTCATGATGCGGCTCTGGTTGACCAGGATCGAGTCGTCGGCGAAGGCGCGGATGGTGCCGCCGGCGAGGGTCAGGATGCCCTCCTGGTTCGGCTTCAACGTGTCGAGCGAGGTGTGGCCCACGGTGATGCCGCCGCCCGGCCCGATGATGTTGATGTCGCCGCCCATCTGGGTCTCGAGCACGGACGCGGCGATGTTGAGCTTGCCGGTCGCGATCTTCGGCGCGGCGTTGCCGTCGACGCTCAGGCTGTTGTCGGTGTAGCCGTAGCCCGCCGGAAACAAGGTGGAGATTGCCGTATAGGCGCGGGCGTACTGTCCGACATAGGGACTCGACGAATCCTTGTAGTCGCGCCCCACCTGCATGACAAAATCGAGGAAGGCGCGGTTGACGAGCAGGCGCTGCCGCGCCGGCGACAGGCGCTGGAACGTGGCCCAGGCCTGGTCGCGCGGCTGACCGAGGACAGAGGCAATGTCGGTAAGGAAGTCGATGCCATCAGTGCCGGCGTGGGCCGGATCGACGTATTGGCTGATTGCCGTCGCATAGTCGATGCCAGGCTTGACGCCAAACAGGACGTCGATCTCGGCGCCCTGAGCCGGCAGATAGGGCTTGAGGGACATGCCCGAAAACGTGCCGGCGCTGCCGTTGCCGATGGTCGCGATGCCCCATGTCGAAGCCGGTTGACCGGACGGCCTGAACGGCCCCATGTCGCGTCCAGCCTGCAGCACGAAGGTGCCGGGGCCATAGAGCGCATAGGAGCCGCCGACCAGGTCGTTGCCCGCGACGATGCTGGTGATATCGTCCGGGTTGTTGTTCTGGCCTATGAATTGGAATTGGAAATTGAGGTCCGGCGTACCATTGGCGGTGGTCGACAGCTTGCCGTTGGATAGCCCGGCATAGATGTTGTTTCGGGCCTCGATCCGCGCCGGCTTGATCAGCGCCAAGCTCGCGACCCTGTTGGTGGCGGAATCCACGGCATAGATATCCTGGCCGGCTGCGATGATGACCGGCGTGGGATCGTTCGCATGCAGCGCCATGGTCAGTCTGGGCAGAGGCACCCCGAGCGGGCTGATGTAATTGTCAAAGATCGCGGGACCCCCGATATACTGGGTGATCGCCGCGTTGAGGTCGGCCATCGCCAAGCCCGACCCGAGGTCGATGGAGCCGGCGGCGACCATGCTGATGGTCCCGGTATTGTCTCCGGTCTGGGTCGGATACGGCACCAGGTTGGCGTTTCCGACGGTCCTGCCGGTCGTGCCGTCGTTGAAGACAATATTGCCGCTGAGCGCTGCCAGATCGAGCGTAGCGGGCAGCATCAGCCCGATAATGTTGGAACGCACAACGGCGCTGGACGGCTTGGTCGCAAAGAGCCCGCCGCTTGCCGCAGGGACAACCGTCAGCGCCGTCACATCGCCCGTGACGCTGGTCAGTGCAATGCCGCTGCCCGGGCCATAGCTGGTGAACAGGTTGCTCCATATCCGATTATCATTGACGGTCGCGCCGGGCAGATAGGTGTATGGCGTCTGCACCGCGGCGTCGAGCGGCAGCGAAGCGGGGTCGTAGACATTGCCGAGCGTCACCGAGCCGCGGGCGGTCAAGTTGATGAAGCCGTCCTGCACAGCCAGCAACAGCGGCAGCGCGTAGGAGCCTGTGATATTTCCCGTGTTGTCAACCGCAACCCCCTTGGTCGGCTTGCCCTGGTTGAGCGGATTGCTGGTGGTGGCCTGGACTGAGCCTCCGACCCGGATCAGGCCAGCGCCGCGGCCGACCAGGAAATTGCTGCTCAGGAGGTCGCCGCCGGCGGTCACGCTGAGATTGCCGCCGCCATAGTAGGTCGCCTTCGGCGGATTGGCCGCGGTGAAGCCGCCGCCGACCACCAGCGTTTCCGGCAGCGAGGCACCGACGTCGACGATATCGGCGCCCGCCGACAAGGCGATGTTGCCGCCGCCCAGCGCGCCGAAGCCCTGGAAGAAGGTGGCATAGTTGATCCAGGCCGCGGTCTGGCAAGCGACGGAGCCTGCCGCCGCGCAGCCCACAAACGGCGTCGCGCTGCCGTCCGACGCGCCGTAATGGATATACCAGTCGCTCCACATCTGGCCGGTCGCGGCGCCGGCAATGCCGGTCTGCTTGCCGTCGGCATCGATCGGCATCTCGATGCCGATGATCGACCCGCCGGCCGTGACCGTCACCGCGCCACCGTCGATGCCCCAGGCCGGAGTGCTGACTAGGCCGTTCGGATTGTTCGTATAGGCCGTCGGCAGCGTCGGTGCGTTGAAATCCGACGGCGTGGCCGTGGCCGCCCCGGCGGTATAGACCGCTCCTGGCGCCACCTGGTCGAGCAGCTCGACATTGCCGGCGGCCGCAATGGTGATGGAGCCGGTGCCGGTGCGTACCACGGTCGGGATGTTGATCGTCAACGGTTGACCGTTGGCACCTTTTTGCAGGGGGTTCGCATAGGACGTGTGTCCATCGATCGTCACCTTCCCCGTGACGGTCGGCGCCAACGACGACACCGGGATCACCGCGTTGGGATCGACCGATGGCGTGTTGTCCGGCCTGAAGGCGGCGCCGGCGACGAAGTCGTAGGAGAAGCTGCCCTTGCCGCTGAGCGCTGCCGGCATCAGTGCCGTAGCCGCCGTGGTGTTGTAGACTGCTGCGCCCTGATACATCGCCGGATTGTTGGCGATCTGATTGGCTGGGGGCAGCGTCGACGGCGACGGCGGTGGCGTCGGCGCGTAGGTGTCCGAGAAAAGGGTGAGATAGGCCAGCGGCGCGGACGGCGGCGCGACCGCATAGCAAGCGAGGCAGTACGGAGCATCGATACCGGCGACGTTGGCAAGCGTCCGCGGCTTGCCGTTCAACGCCGCGGTCAGCGAGGCTGGCGTTCCAAAGGGAAAGGGAGCCTGATTTCGGAAGTTCGTGTCGATGACGTCAAAGAAATAATTCTGCCATAGCGACACGTAGTCGGCCCCCGCTGGAGCGCCATTGATGTTGTAATAGAGGTAGGGCGTCCCGAGGGCTGGATTATTGGTCGGCGCAACCGGGATCGATACAGGGGGGAGAGGCGAGATGTCCCTGTTGAACTGAACGCCCAGCGCCTTCAGCGCCCTCGGCACGTCTGCATAGGTATAATAGGCGCCCAAACCTCCTGGTGCTCCCAGGGCGGAAGCAGCATTCGTATTCCCCTGCACGATCTCGATCATGTAGGCGTCATACATGCTCGCGTATTTGATATAGAACTGGTTGTACTGATCGATCACCTTTGCGAGCAGCTCCGGATTGCCCGCCAGGGTCGGATCATCGGTAAAGGTGGTTAGGAGCGCTGGCTTCAGCAGATGGAATTGCAGTGAATTGAACAGGGCAACGTTGTCGTCGAGGCTGAAGAACGACGCGTCCACCGGTGGGGAGGTGTCGACGCCGAGGCCCACGATAGCATCGATCGTCGCGCTGTAATACAGCCCGCCCAGCAGCAGCGTTTCATAAGCCCTGTAGGCGTCCGACGCCGTTTCGCCCAGGTACGCATCCGCCGCGGTCGCCCCCGACGACCCGGGATTCGGCAGATAGAAGCCGTCGCTGATGGTGGCGTTGATCTGCACGTTGTTGAGCGCGCGCAGCGTGAGCGTGCCGGGCTCGCCGGCGCCGGTGCGGTAGAAGAGCGTGGTGGTGCCGCCAACGGTGGCACCGGCGCCGAAATTCCAGTTGCTGGCGACGGTGATGTTGCCGTTGTTGATGGTGGAGCTGGGATTGACCAGATCGATCTCGGGCCGCAGGTGCAGCATCGACGACGGGAGCGCCGCCGCGGGCGCGGAGGACCCCGCGATCCGCAGCTTCGCCCCGGCGAAATTCGCGGCCACGGCATTGGTGTCGAACGGCGCGTTGACGAAGCCCAGCAGCGTGTCCTGGTAGAAATTGACATGGGGCATGTAGGCCCCCGGAGCCGGCTTGTCGGGCGTGGAGACCGGATAGACGCCGCCATTGGCAAAGATGATCTGGGTCGGCTTGCCGTTGGTCAGCCTGGCGTCGAAGAAGCCGGCGGGATCGATGACGCCGTCGAAATGCCGATCGAGCTGCTTCCGCTGCTCGGGCGTCAGCGCATTGTAGGCCGCGGCCGTGGTGACAGCACCGCAGCCGCCGACGATCAGGGTGCAGCCATCGGTCGTGCTCCACACCGCATAGGCATTGAGCACGACGCCGTTGCCGCTGGGGTTGCCGGAGGCGTCGGCATTGGTGATGACGGTGCCCTTGAAATCGACATTGACGTTGCCGCTGGTCAGGATCGGCGCGCGGATGATCACCGACCCGCCGGTGTTGTCGATGTTGGCGCCGCCGGGACCGCCGCTGACGTTGAAGATGGCGCCATCGGCAACGGTGATCGTGCCTGATCTCGACACGTTCTGGTAGCCGTAAGTGGCGTTCAAAGTGCCGTCCGGCGCGCCCGTGGTGCCGAGCGTGATGATGCCGCCCTTTTGAACCAAATTCGAGGTGCCGTTACCGTAGGCGGGACTGCGCGGATCGTAAGGCTGATAGGACGCATCGAGCACGGCGCCGCTGTTGATCGTGACCCCGGCTGCGCCATACAGCGCGATCTCGCCGCGCGGCCCGCTTGCATCGATCACGCCGTTCACGGTCACGGTGCCCCTGTCGGACACCAGCAAAACCTTGCTGGAGACCAGGCGATCGACAATGATGTTGTCGCTCACGAGCCGCATCGTGAAGCTGCCGGTGAAGCCGTGGACCTGCGACAGGCTGGGATCGGTCAAACGGTCAGCCTGGAGCGTGAAATCGCCGCCCAGTTCCTTGAAGGCGGCATGTCCGTCGAGCGTGCCGCCAAGGGTCACCTTGTTCGCGGCCAGGATCGACAGCGATCCGGCAAAGCCATCGCCGGCCGCCGCGACGCTCACAGTCGCACCTGGGTTGACGATCACGTTTCCGGCGGGCGACATCAGTCGCACGCTGCCGCCCGGCGCATCCTGGGCAAGATCGAGAACCCTGATGCGCGAACCGGAGGCATCGATGAAAGCCCCGGCGCCGAGCACGACGTCGCCATTGAATGCCGCCAGGCTGACGTTGCCGGACAGTGCCCGAATTGTCGCGTTATCGGTGATCGACGCGGCGGTGACGGCCAACGCGCCGCCGATATTGGTGGCGACGCTGGCGGGCGCGGTCCCCGCCCCGCCAAGGGTCACGCTGCCATTGGCCGCGAGCGATTGGGTGGCGCCACCGTTGACCACCATCACCGGCGCGGACAGATGCATGTTCGCCCCGCCCGAGACCATTACGGTGGGAAGGCTGGAATAGCCGGAGCCGCCATTGGTCAGGCTCAGCCCGGTGATCGCTCCGTTGGACGCCGTCGCCGTGGCCGCAGCACCTGAACCGCCGCCGCCGACAAAGCTCACGGTCGGGTTGACATAGCTGGCACCCGGATCGGTCAGGGAGATGCCGGTGATCGCCGCCAGAGCCTGCGCCGTCGCGCCCGCGCCGCCGCCACCTGAGAAAGAGACCGTGGGAATGCCGGTGAATCCGGACCCCGCGTTGGTGACGGATACGCTGACCACCCCGAGCGACGCGGCGAGACTGGCCCCGCTTCCCGTGGCGCTCGTGACGCTGACCGAGGTGATGGCGCCGGTGAAGCCCGCGCCAGCCCCAGTGATGGTGACGCCGACGATCGCACCGCCCGCATCCACGACGGCCGTACCCGCGAAACCGGTGCCGTTGGGCCCAACGACCGTCACCGGATCTCCGTTGCTGTAGCCGGACCCGCCGGCGGTCACGGCGATGCGTGTCACGCCCAGCGAAGCCGTGGCCTGAGCTCCGGATCCATTGCCTCCGGAGATGGTGACGGTCGGGACGCTGGTGTAACCGGCGCCGCCGCTCGCGAGCGCAACACCGCTGACATTGAGCGTCAGGGCCGCGGTCGCGACCTTCCCGGCACTGAGGCTTCCTGAGCTACTGAACGCAATGGCCTGGCCGGCGTTCAAATTGACCTCGCTAAAGCCGCCGAGCATCTTGGGGCCGACATCTTCGGTGATCGTACCCGAAGCATTCAGCGTCAGCGTACCGCCGGCCCCGGCGATGCCTGTGCCGGTGACGCCGCGGCTGTTGGCGAGATTGATGTTGGTCGCGTTGACCGTGGTATTGCCGCCCTGGCCATAGAGCCCGGCGCTGTCGAAGGTCAGCTTGCCGATCGGGTGCGCGGCATCGCCGATCTGCAGCCCATTGGCGTCATAGAGATTGATCGCCGTCGCGCTGCGAAGGCGGACCGAGACCGCGTCGTTGAAGTTCGCAAGCATTGCTTCGTTCAGCACGATGCCGGACGAGCCGCCGCCGATGTTGATGACCGAACCGGCGATGTCGTAATTCCTGGCGTTCAAAACAGCGTTCGACGCCAGTGTGCCGCTGCCGCTGCTGTCCAGCGTCAGCGCGTTGCCGCCGCCGATGATGGCGCCGGCGCCGACGGAGAACGCACCCAGAGCCGTGGTGCCGCTCGGCGGCGTGCCGGGACCGCCGTACTGACCGGGCACGAAGAACCGCGTGACGTTCACGACCGTGCCGTTGGAGACGCGCAGCAGCGAGCCATCGCCGCTGACGCCCGCGGTGTATCCGGTCAGGTTTCCGTTGCTGTCATACTGCGCGACAGGATCGGCCCCGAAGGTGATGTCGCGATCGGTGCCGACGGGCACCGTGCCAACCGCCTGGATGACGCTGCCCGCATTGACCACGACGCCCCGGTCGCCGGCCTTCGAAACCAGCAACAGCTCCGGCCCGGTCAGCGGATGCGCTGCATCCGTGGCGATCTCGAGGTTGAGCGCAGTGGCGGAGATGTTCTGCACGCCGTTGACGACATTGGCAGTGCCGCCGATCAACACCGAGGACGCGCCCAGATCGCTGATCTGGTCGACGTCGAGCACAAGGTAGCCGGCCGGGCGCGGAAGCGCCCCATTGGCACCGCGCACCGCGACCAGTATCTTGCTGCCGCCGATCTGGACCTGGCCGCCGCCACCGACAAGACCCGGTACGAGAACGCTCACGCCCGGCGCAAACCGGTTGGTGCCGGCGAGATCGAGCGAATTGATGGCGCCGAGCACCAGCACGCCGCCGTCGATCGGCAACGGAGGGGGGGCCTTGCCCGCGGCGAGTTCCTGGTTGCGGAAGAAGCCTGTGCCGGAGGTGATGTCGATCCGCGAATATTGCGACCACACCGCCTGCGACTGCAGTTGGAACATGGCGGTTTGTGACGACCGCGCGCCGGTGAGCGCATTGCCGAGAGTGCCGATGACGTATTGCGAGCCGTCCGGGCCGGTGGAGCTCTTGGCCGCGCTCGGATCGACGTTGCCAGCCACTTGCACGACCCGGTAGGCGCCAGGCAGCGTCGCATACATGCCAGGCAGCAGTGTGTACGTGCCGGCCGGGATGCCGCTGCCGGGCGCGATGGTCACCGACTGGCCCGGCGTGATCGCATTGGGGAAGGCTCCACCGCTTGATGCGCTCGCACCGGAATAATAGGGGGCATAGGCGAAGTTTGGGTCGTAGGCCGCGACGCCGGCCTGATAGGTCGGGACCAGCGCGTAGACCTGCCGCCCGTCGGCATATTGCGGCGTGACGTTGCCGGTCGCGAGGTCCTGCTGGTAGGTCGCAAGCACATTGCGGGATCCGCCGGTGCCGGCCACGAATTCTGTGGCATAGATGTCGCCGCCACCGTTGAGGTCGAGCACGGCGCCAGGCGCGGTCTTCACGTCGGTGCCGAACAGGCTGATGGATTTACTCGGCGGCGCGGCGAGTACCGGCGGTGCGGGGTTGCTTGAGGTGCTGTTTGTGGGAGCGCCCTGGTACCAGGTGGTGCCGTCAACGGTGTAGCCGTCGGGGATGACGAGGCCCGCCGCCGAGACCGACGTCAGGCTGCCTGCGGCCAACGTCACGCTCTTCGTCGCAGTGAACGCGCTCGGGGCAAAGAGACCGCCAATGCCGACGCCGGAAACCGCACTGGCGAACTGGGTCGGGACATCGCTGGCGGTCCGCACGCCCAGGATGATGCTGCCGAGCGGCGCCCAGAGCGTGCCGCCCTGCACAATGGTCTGCGCGCTGAGCAGGATGCCGCCGCCGACCGAGAGCGGCGCCGTCGGCGCGCCGTTCTGCACGATGGTGATGGTGCTGGCGCTGTCGAGCTTGCCGGTCGACATCAGGACGAAGTCGGTGTTGCTGACCGGATAGATCTCGGCCGCCTTGAGCGTCAGGTTGCCTGGCGCGACCAGCGCCCCGCCGGAGGCCGGCCGTCCAGAGCCGTTGCTGCTGGTGACGAAACCATAACTGTCCGGCAGCAGCCGGATAGCGGAGGCGCTGGTGAAGCCGGCGGCGCCGATGTTGTCGAGCGTGATCGCGCCCTGCAGATCGATCCATTGCGCCGAGACATTCAGTGTGCCGTCGGCAAGGATCGGGCTGCTGAAGCTAGCAGCATTCCGGTTCGGGGTCCGTCCGACGATGCGGGCATAGCCGGCGTTCAGGTTCACCGTGGTGCCGCCGATGCCGGGGATGCAATCCGCTCCGCAGGCGGCGGGCCCGAAGGTCGCCGGATTGGCGAGGTTGATGCCCGGCGGCAGCAGCCCTGTGCTTGCCGGCAGCAGCGCGACATGCCCGTTGTCCGCGCGCAAGGTCAGGGCGCCGGGAATTGTCACATCCACCGAGCCGCCAAACACGACGGCGAAGTTGGCGTTCAAGGTCACGGAATCGAAGCCGCTGTTGCTGAGCGTGTCGGCGCCGATGAAAGCCCCGCGCGTGGGCGACGCGCCGAGCGCGGGCAGGTTCGCCGCGACGCGGCCGCCCGGCTCGATGACGATCGCGTCGGGCAGGTTGTCGAGCGTCTCCGGCAGACTTGGGACCGCGCTCGGGATGGCGACATCGCCGATGGTTAGCGTCCCGCCCGTGGCGTGCGCTGCGCCGCCCGCCGCATTGACGCTGCCGGCAAAATAGATGCTGCGGCCCACAAGCTGCAGGCTGCCGCCATTGCTCCACTCCGCCTGCCCTGCCAGACCGTGCGAGACACCCCCCTGCGGCTGCTGGATAAGGTTGCTCTCCGCCGACACAGCCGTGCCCCGCAGATCGAACTGCGCGCCCGGCTGCACGACCACGGTGCGGCCCCCGAGCGTGATGGTACCGCCGCCTAGCACCGTGCCGGTGGAGTAGGCGATGACCCGTGGATCGGGCACGAACACGCCGCCCACATCGAGCAGCGCGCTGGAGCCGATCGAGACGTCGCCGAACACGTTGATGGCGCCCGCCGGCGCAACGATGCTGCCGAGAACGGTGACGTCGCCCAGCGTACGAACACCGCCTACACCAGGGACGGTTGCATTGCCGCCGACCAGACTGACGGTGGCCTGCGGATCGACCACAATGGCGGCGCCGCTGTCGAGCAGAACGCTGGTCCCGTTCAATGTCAGGCTGACCGGCTTGCGCAGTCCGTCGGGCAGAAGCCCTGCGGACGCGAACGCGCGCACCAGCGCGCCGGTCGGGAACTGCACGACGCCGCCCGTGGGCACGGCGGTCGGCTGTTGCAGCACCATCTGCGTGCCGGCCGTGACCGTGGTGCCGCCATAGACGTCATTCAGGATGTACTGCGAGAAACCGCCACTGATGAAGAACGACGATGGCAGGACCAGTTTGCCAGCATTGGCATCCGACACGGCGGAGCCTGCGGCGGGCGAGCCGATCGCTGTGGCCGTCGCGCTCGAAACATATGACGTGACCTCCGCCGTTGCGCCGTCGATGACAACAGTCGGCACCTGCAGCGTCAGCGTGCCGCCGCCGCTGAAGCCCCCCGCATAGATGGTGCCGCCCAGCAGCACGTTGGCCTGGTCGGGGTGGCTGAGGCTGCCGTCGGGCTTGGCGCCGTGTGGAAGAATATTGTAAGGGGAGTTCCCGCCATTGGTAGGGAACGTGCCGGGGAAGCCGCCGACATAGGTCAGCAGCGTCAGGCTGCCGCCCTTGCCAACCGGCAGGCCATCGGAGTCGGTCTTGAGCTTGCCGGTGGTGTCGACATAGCCGCCGCCGGACAGGTCGATGACGCTGCCGGGTGCCAGCATGATGCTTTGGGTGACGTCGGTGAAGAGGCCGTCACCCTGATGCGGCCCATTGCTGGCCGCGAGCGTCGAGATGCTGACGCTGCCGCCGTCGACAAAGGCGCGGCCCTCGAGCTGATCCGACAACAGGCCGGTGTCGTTGACCCAGCGGCCGCGCACGTTGAGCACCGCGTTCGACCCGATCACCAACGCGGGCGTCGGCGGCGACTGCGGCGAATTGGCGGGATAGATGAAGCCGGTGAGGCTGATCTGGCCCGCGGGCGCGCTGAGCGTGCCGTCGATGGTGGCGACGCCGTCCAGCGTGATGCTGCCGCCGGGGCGCACCGACAAGGTGGCATTCGTCGCCATGTCGAGCCGGTGCGCGCCCTTGATCGAGACGGAGCCGAGCGACGCATTCGACAGCACATCGGTGAAGATCGAGAAGGCGCCGTTTGCGAGCACCGGCGTCCAGGTCGACACGTTCGCGAAGCTGAGGCCGCTCAGGCCATACGGATCCGGCCCGGCGACCGCCTGCGACTGCAGCACCACGTTATTCGAATTGCCGGCGCCGGCCGTTGGCTCTGCGAAAGTGATGCTCAGCGACGCACCGGTGGGCAATTGGTCGGCGGCCGCGAGATTCGACGATCCTGCGAGCTCGCGCTGGCGGATGCCAGCGACCGCATTGCCGATGATGGCATTGACGATCGGATTGACGGCGGACACCATGACTGAGCCGGCATCCGCGCCTGCGATGTAGTCCGCCTCGTAGCGCGAGTAGCTGCCGCCGCCGAACGGATTGTAGTAGATTTCGGTTAGCCTCGAATCGACGGTGCCGTTGATCTTGTGCAGGACGGTGAAGCCGTTGGCGAGGCCGAGATAGGCGATGTTGGGATCGGCGCTGCCGATGTCGTAAATGCGCCCGTTGGCGCCGAGCAGGCGTGTGGTGGTGATGATGCCGCCGGTGTACTGCACATAGCCGGCCGAGACATTGATCACCGCGCCCGGTTGCTGCACGACATTCTTGCCTGACGTCGTGAAGCTGCCGCCGGCGGTGAGGATCTGCTCGATGCTCTGGGGGATCAGCCCGATATAGCCGTCCACATTGAGGAGCGGCGAGCCGACGCGCGCGTCGATCAGCACGGTTTTGCCGATCAGGCTCTTGGCGAGCGGCCTGTCGGCCACCTCGGCGGAGGTGACGAGGATGCTGAGCTGGTTGATCGACATCGGCAGCGTCACACCGGCAATGCCGGAGAGATCGATGGTGCTGCCCTTCTCGAGCAGGACCGTGCCGGCAGCGCCGGCCTGGACGCCAGCCCCGGCGCGGATGGCGAGCGCGGCGCCCGGCGCTTTGATCAGCGCGCCGTCGAGGCCGGCGCCGCTGCCTTGAACGTCGACACTGCCCGCGGCCAGGATATCGATCTTCGGTTGGAGGACCGCCTGGAAATACGGAGACGCGCCGATGCTGCCGTTGACGGTGACTGAGGAGTTCGCTGTTGCGGTCGGCAGCGTGCCGCTGGTCTCGTCCGCCAGGATCGCGGTCAGGCTTGACGCTCCGAGCACGATGTTGCCGTTCGTACCGCTCGCGCAGGGGTCCACCTTACAGACCGTGTTCAGGCCGATCGAGCCGGTACGCGTCGTGGCGGTGGTGGCAACGATGCCGCCGAGCTGGTTGATCCCGCCGCCGGAGAGCGTCACCGCGCCATCATTGGAGACGAGCAGGCCGCCGGCCTCGTTGCTCACGAGGCCACCGCCGGCCAGCACCTGCATCGCGGTCTTGGTCCCAACGTAGTTCGACGGCGGCGTGACCAGGGTGACGGAGCTGTCCGAGGCCAGGATGATCTGGCCGTTCTGGGTGGTGATGCTGCCGGCATTGCTGACGCCGCCGTCGGCGAGAAGCGCCACATAGCCGCCGTCGCCGGTGGAGGTGATCTTGCCGGTGGTGTCGATGATGGCACCGGGTTGGACGACGACCTTGCCTTTGTTGCTGCTGCCTTGGTTGAAGATCGTGGCCCCCGAACCGGTGACGCCGGCCGTCTGCGGCACGTCGCTGAGCAGCGAGAACAGCCCGTTCTGCAGGAAGCCCTGGTAATTACTGGCGCTGAGCTTCGACGAGAGATCCAGCGTCGAGGCGATCAGCGTGTGGACGTTGATCTGGCTGGTGCCGCTGAAGATGATGCCGTTCTGGTTGATCAGGTAGACCGCGCCATCCGCCTTGATGGCGCCCATGATCTGGCTCGGTGACGCATTCGATGCGACCCGGTTGAGCGCTGCCCAACTGGCGTTGCCCTGCTGGTTGAAGTTGACGGTCGTGTCCCTGCCGACGTTGAACGACTGCCAGTTCAACACCGCCTGCGACTGCGTCTGCTCGATGTTGACCGTGGTCTGGCCGTTGCTCGTCGTTTGCGTCGGGGTGTTGGCGCCGACCCAGTTGGTGACCGGATTGGCGACGCCGGGCGCAGCGAGGCCGCTGCTCGGCACCAGTCCGCCGATGTTCAGACCGTTCGGGACCGCGCTCGGCGCGCTCGCCGCGAGATTACGCGCCGCGCTCTGCGCCGCCCGCAAGGCCTGAATCGCCTGGGCCGCGCGCGCCATCGACGCTTGCGTGTTCTGCGCTGCCTGTTGCGCCTGCTGGGCTGCGGCCTGCGCCGCAGCGCTCGCCGCCTGCGTGGCTGCGGACGTCGATCCCCACGAACCGAACGGGCGGGCATGGGCCCCCGAACTCACCGCAATCGCGACGGTGCTTGCGCCGACAAGAAGCAAAGCGCGGCGTGAATTCAACCGGGAGCGGAGAAGCGAATGCATGCGAGCGGTACGGCGCCAAGTGGATCCGGGGTGACGGGCGGCAGGAACGGGCATGGAGCTTCTTTCGGGGCTGTGAGGCCAGCGCGGAGCCATCGCTGCGCGTGTCGCCAAACGGGTCTGACTTGCAGACGACGTCTGTCCCCCGAACTCAGTGCAAAAAAATATTTCCGCCCCTGCTGCTTCAAGGCAGGGCGCAAACGAGCCCGCCCGGCGCACACTGCTCAGCTCAAGAGGACAACGCCGCCGGGCAATGCCGTGATGCGCAAGCCGAGGACAGCCTGGAGCTGTCCGATGATACCGTCCAGGCGATCCAGTCGGTAGTGTGCCGAGAACCGGCGCTGGCCAAGCCCGGCCCCGATGAGAATGATACGCCCTCGCCGGTATCGATTAACTTCCGCGATGACAGCGGCGAGCGGCTCGTCCTCGAAATAGAGGTCGCCGGTACGCCAACTCGTCAGGCGGGCGAGATCGGCCATTGCGATGCTGCTGACGCCGCCTTCGCCATAGGTCACCTGCTCCTTGTCGCGGACTGTGACCGTCTGCCCCGCGCGCGTCACCCGCACCGCACCGGTGAAGCAAGCGACGCTGACTTCAGGCCCCACACACCGGACATTGAATTCGGCCGCGTCGGCCCAGATCTGCCCGTCGGCGGCGACGATCTCAATCGGCCGCGCCTGCGTGGTCACCGCCGCTTCGCCGGCGACAAGCTCGATGCGCCCTTCAGCCCGCTGGATGTTGAGGCTGGTCCGCGTGTTCAGCTCGAGCGATGTATGTTCTCCCAGAGCGATCTGCCTCCGCTCACCCGGCGCAGTGCTGTAATCCGCCGTCCATTCACTGACCGAGGGCCAAAGACCAAATGGCGGACGCACCGACGCAACCGCCAAGCCGGCAGTCGAGGCCGCGAGCCCGCCACCGAGAAAGGCACGGCGTGCCATGGTGGCGCGCTCGCGCCGCGCAAAGGGATCGGAGCGCTTGATCGCAGGTTCCTTGGCAACCTTGGACACGGCCGGACCAAAAGCCCGCCACCGGTCATTGGCATAGGCAAATGCCTCCGCATGCGCCGGGCTGAGCGCACACCAGTGTCGCAGCGCGGCGATATCGTCCTGCGTCACCTCATCAAGGGTCATGCGCAGAACCCAGGTCCACGCTTCCGCGCGCAGCCGCTCGGTCTCAGGGGTGGGTACAATGCCACCGGGCGCTACGTGCTCGGGGCGATCGAGGTCGGTCATGGTGTGGGCCTGGGCGACGCGGCGTGGCGCGATCGGTGCAAGTCATAAACGAGATCAGCCACCCGCAAGTTCAGAACGGGCGTCGGATGCAAGTCTGGTCCTGCACACTGGTTGAGGGTTGTGTCTAAGCCACACACGGGGTCCGAGCCAAGCCTTTCGTCCGGGCCGAGGCACGACGGTCGCTGCCCGGTCGTCTCCTTTTCCACTATGACGATTCATGACCGTCGTTGGTGCAGATATTTTTTGGGGCGTCGTCAATACGTCCGTTCGAGGGACGTTTCCTGGCCAGTCTCGCCTCCAGCAGCTCGATGGCGGCACGCAGCTCATAAAACACCGTGCGCCGGGAAATGCCGAGTTGCGCAGCGATAGCCTCATGTGACAGGCCGCGGTGGCGGATCGCGATCAGGACGGTCCGCGCCCGCGGCGGGAGATCGCGAATGGCCTGCTCCACCACGTCGAGATCGATCCGAGCCATGGCCTCTCGCGCCGGGCCCGGCGCGGTATCGGCGATCTCAGCTGCCGCATCGACATTCGACCGGCGGGCACGGCGTCGCTCGGCGCGGCGTCGATCCTTGCCGATATTTCCGGCGATCTGCAGCAAGAACGAAATCGGCCGCTCGACCGGGCCGATCTCGTCATGACGGTGCAGGCGCAGCCACGTCTCGTGCAGGCTCTCACGGGCAAGGTCCTCAGATCCGAGCTGGCGGGTCAGGCGAAAATGCAGATCCTTGTATTGCATCGTCAGGAGATGACGCAGTGCCGTCCATGTGGTCGTCATGGATCGCCCGCCCGCCCCGCCCGTTCGAGCCTCGGCTCCCGTGCTCCTGCACAGCGATACCGTCGTCCAGGGTCAAGCGTGGGAACTAGCTCGAGATTTTCCGGGGTGCGGACCGGCCGTCCAAACGATCCATCGCCGATCCAAATCGTCCAGCGCGACGTCATAACGTCATTACACTCGATGTTCAGGCTCGCGCGCGCCCGGTGCAACCGTTGAAGGCATTGTAGGAATGTCCAAGTCTTGGGATGAGCGTTACCAGCGACATATGACAAATTGGCAACGCATGAGACGAGTCACGGGTCGGGACAGAGGCGCCGAGGTTAGTCCGGACAGGCGCTTGCCGTCCCCGCAGCTTGTTGCTTCAGCGTGAACACGAGGGGCTGCGGCATATCGGGCGGCGGCGCCAGTCCGATGAAGGCGCCGCGCAACCTGTCGATCAACAGCGCGTCACGCGCCGTATCGCCGGAGGTGCCGATCAGCGCGCTGCGGGTCACGGCGCCGTTCGCGCCGACCCACAGTTTCAGGGAAACCGTGTATCGGCCGGGTCGTGTGGCAGAGGTCTGGCAGAGCACATCGAGCACGCCGTGCTGCAAAGCACCGAGCAGCCGCCGGTCGGGGACAGGCGCCGGCCTTTCGGCGGCGCGGCGCAGGTCCAACATGATGACGAAGGTGTCCGGCTCGGTGCGGAGAGCCGCGAGACCAGTGCCGCTGAGCAGCCTTTCCAGCGCCGCAGCCTGTGACATGCGCCCCTCGAGCACAGTCGATTGCCGCCCTGCGACCAGCGCGGTCTCGTACAAAACCTGCGCGCCGCTCACCCGGGCGTAGTGCATCAACGCGGATTTCAATGGCTGCGTGGGAATGGCATAGCTCCGCTCGGCGCCATCGCCGAGCGCGCTTTCCAGTGTGGGGCTACCTGCTCCGCTTGGCAACGCCACCCCAGTTAGCGCCACCGCAGCCATAACGACCATGACGGCCGCATGCAGTATCCGTGGCATCAGCCGCGCCGCGGAGCTTGTCGAGCAAATTGTGAACTCACCGAGCAACCTCATATGGGAAAGACGCAACTCTGGTCGATCAAACTGCGCATTCGCACAATACGCAATCTCCGCGTTGGTCCCGCCGCACAACCGTCGATCGTCACAGTTTCGGATGCAGGCTGCACTCCGATTTCACCGGGCCGAAAATCAATCCTGTTTGTCGAAACTGATGTGTCGACGCTGCCGCTTGGGAGCTGGCCTTTGACAAAGACCTGACCAGAATCGGAATGCATCAATGAGACATCCCTTACGTCGCCAGCTTGGTGGCGAAGCAGAGAATCGAGCCCACGACCCGAACAATCCGGTTCTGGTTCTGCAGCAAGCGGGCGCCCTGCGGCGACGGGCAGGTGAAGACAGCAGTCTGGCCGCGCGACGTCCGACCACAAGAATGTCGCACGAGACCCTTTAGTTCTCGGCGACCGTCTCGCGAAGATATTGGAAAAGAAGGATTGTCGCTTGGTGGGCGCACCAGGGCTCGAACCTGGGACCCGCTGATTAAGAGTCAGCTGCTCTACCAACTGAGCTATGCGCCCGGAACCGGTCCGGAAAACCTTGCGGCGAGGGCCGTCGTTTAGCAAAGCGATCCGGGGATGTCCAGCAAGCTGGATGAGGTTTTCCCGTGCTTTGGACGGATGCCGCGGAATATCAAAAACCGCCGGATTCCGGCGGTTTTCCCGATGGTTAGGCCGATCGCGGGTAGGCGGGCTCAGAGCCGACCCGAGTCGCCCCGGTCAGAGCCGCCGTCGCGGTCGCCCCGGCCGTCGCGGTCGAAGCGGTGGCGGCGCCAGCCCTCACCGCCAAAGCGGCGGTCCATGTGGGTCAGGAGGGTGAGCCGACGCTTCTGGCCGTCGTCGAGCGTCTTGTAGAGCGGATCGGCGGCATCGGCGATCTTCTTCAGCGCGGCGGCGCTGGTCGCCATGTTGTCGGCCCGCTCGCGGAGCCGGGCAACCAGATCCGGCTTCTGCTGCGCGTCCGCGTTTTTCTCGGCCTCCATCCGCGCATTGGCCCGGTCAACCCGCAGCTTGGCGAAATCGCGCACCGCGGCCTCGACCGGCGGCCACAACTTCTCCTGGTCGGCGGTAAGCTTCAGCCCGGCATGCACCGCGGCGATCCGTGCATCGAGGAAGGCCGCGCGGTCTTCCGGGTTCATCCGCATCGGGCCATGCATCCAGTGGTGGTGCTGGGCGTAGGCGGCAGTCGAGCCGGCGATGGCGAGCGCCGCGGCGCCGGCGAGCAGAACTTTCTTCATGCGAACCTCCTTTGAAGGTCGCTTGAGGATGAGACCGCCCTGCCCGGCCCGCAACTTACAGTTTGGACAGGGAGGGTTCCCTTACCAAGATGTAATCCCCTATGGTTAAGCGTTCACAACATGCCGAGCGCGCGCGGCAGCCAGAGCGAGATCTCGGGAACGTAGGTGACGATGCCGAGGAAGATCAGCATCGTCAAAAGCCACGGCCACACGGCGATCGTCAATTCCGTGATGCCCATCTTGGCGATGCCGGAAGCGACATAGAGGTTGAGGCCGACAGGCGGATGGCACATGCCGACCTCCATGTTGACCACCATCAGGATGCCGAGATGCACCGGATGGATCCCAAGCTTGACCGCCACCGGAAACAGGATCGGCGCCATGATCAGCACGATCGAGGATGCCTCCATCACGTTGCCGGCGAGCAGCAGCAGCACGTTGACCACCAACAGGAACATGATCCAGTCGACGCCGGCCGCGGTGATCCATGCCGTGATCTGCTGCGGGATGTTCTCGTTCGCCATCAGGAACGAGAACAGCACGGCGTTGGTGATGATGTAGAGGATCATCGCGCTCATATTGGCCGAGCCGAGCAGCACCTTGGGCACATCCCTCAGCGACATGTCGCGGTAGACGAAGACGGCGATGACGAAGGCATAGACCGCGCTGACGGCGGCCGCTTCCGTCGGCGTGAACATGCCGGTGTAGATGCCGCCGAGCACGATCAGGATCAGCAACAATCCCCAGACGCATTTGCGGAACGCCATGAACCGCTCCGCCCAGCTCGCGCGTGGCAGCCGCGGATAGTCGTTGCGCCAGGCGCGGTAGAACGTCGTCATCCCCAAGAGCGCGGCGAGCATCAGACCGGGGATCACGCCGGCGATGAACATCTGCCCGACGGACGCCGAGGAGACGCGATGGCCGGCCGAATCGAGCGCGATGCTGCCGCCGGTTGCCACGCAATAGATCACCATCACGATCGACGGCGGGATCAGGATGCCGAGCGCGCCCGAGGTCGTGATCACGCCTGCGCCGAAGCGCTTCGGAAACCCATGGGCCACCATCGCCGGCATCATGATCGAGCCGATCGCGATCACGGTCGCCGGTGACGAGCCCGACACCGCCGCAAACAGCGCGCAGGCCATGACGCCGGCAAGCCCCAGCCCGCCATACCAATGTCCGACCATCGAGGTCGCAAATGCGATCATGCGGCGGGCGACGCCGCCATGGGTCAGGAAATTTCCGGCCAGGATAAAGAACGGGATCGCCATGATCTCGAAATTGTCGATGCCGGTGAACAATTTCAGCGCCACCGACTCCGTCGGCACGTTGGTCATGGTGAAAATGAAGGTGAGCACGGTCAGGCCGAGCGCGATCGAGATCGGCATGCCCGTCAGCATCAGGAAAATCAGCAACCCGAAGATGATGAGGCTCGTCATCGCGTCACCTCGCCGGCACCGATCGCGGGCGCATCGACTTCGACGCCCTCGACACGGGCGTGGTCGTGATGCGGAAGCTCGCCGGTGCGGAAATAATGCCAGGCGACCTGCAGGAAGCGGAAGCACATCAAATAGGAACCGAGCGGAATGCAGAGGTAGACGAACCAGGAGGGTATCTCGAGATCAGGCGAGACCTGGTCGGTCTGCATCAGGCCGTAGACGAACTTTGCACCCATGGTGCCGATCACCGCGGTGAAGAAGGCGCCGCAGAGCAGGCCGAACAGCACCACGATGTTGCGCCACGGCGATCTCAATTGGTTGACGACGACGTCGACGCCGACATGGATGCCGGTGCGCACGCCATAGGCTGCGCCGAACTTCGCCATCCACACGAACATGTAGATGCACAGTTCCTGCGCCCAGGACAGGTTGATCGGGAACAGGATCGGGTAAAGCAAGGGAATGCCGATCAGATAGCGATGGCACACCGCCACGAAGATGATGAGAGTCGCGGCCGCCATCAGCGTCGCGATCAATATCTCCTCCAGCCGGTCGAGGATGCGGAGCAGTATCAAGAGTCCCCCCGTCTACAGTGTATCCGTCGTGCGCGGCTCAGGCGCGGAAGGTGTCTTCGCGCAGATCGCCGGGCATCCACAAAGACGTGGATGGCCGGGTCAAGCCCGGCCATGACGGAGAGTGCGCCCCAATCAACACGTCTCAGTTCGTCGCGCCCTTGGTCTCCTTGACGAACTCGTCGATCAGGCCCTGACCGACGCGTTTGGCGACGTCCTTGTAGACCGGCTCCATCGCCTTGCGCATCGCTGCGTCCTGCTCCGGCGTCAGCGCGATGATCTCGCTCTTGCCGGTCTTCTTGATCTCGGCGAGCGCATCGTCGTTTTCCTTCTGCGACTGGCCGTTGCCGTAGGCGGTTGCTTCCTTCATCGCCTTCTCGCACTGCTCGCGGATGTCGGGCGGCAGGCCGTCCCAGAACTTCTTGTTCACGACCACGATGTAGCCGATATAGCCGTGATTGGTGGTGGTGATGTACTTCTGCACCTCGTGCATCTTCTGGGTGTAGATGTTCGACCAGGTGTTCTCCTGACCGTCGACCACGCCGGTCTGCAGCGCCTGATAGACTTCGGAGAACGCCATCACCTGGGGGATCGCACCGAGGTTTCGGAACTGCGCCTCCAGCACCTTCGACGACTGGATCCGGAACTTCAGTCCCTTGTAGTCCGCCGGCTCGATCAGCTTCTTGTTGGCGCTCATCTGCTTGAAGCCGTTGTCCCAGTAAGCCAGGCCGATCATGCCCTTCGGCTCGAGCAATTTCAGGAGCTTGGTGCCGAGCGGACCGTCGGTGACCTTGCGGAGCGTGGCGAGGTCGGGAAGGATGTAGGGCAGATCGAATACCTCGAATTCCTTGACCCCGATCGGGCCGAACTTGGCGTTCGACGGCGCCAGCATCTGCACTGCGCCGAGTTGCAGGGCCTCGAGCTCTTCCTTGTCCTTGTAGAGCTGCGAATTCGGGTAGACTTCGACCTTCACCTTGCCGTTGGTGTATTTCTCGGCGAGTTCCTTGAATTTTTCAGCCGCCTGCCCCTTCGGCGTATTGGTCGCCACGACGTGGCTGAACTTGATGACGATCGGATCGTCCGCCGCCGCCGGCCCGGCAAAAGCAATTGCCACGACCGATGCCGCAGCCAACACCAACTTACGCATGTTTCCTCCCGCTTCGTTGCGGAGCGCGCCAATCATCCGCCCCGAGTTTTTGTATGCCAGTCGAACCAATACAGAGAAGCAGGCCAAATTGCCATTGCCCGTTAGCAGGGTCCGACACCGCCGCATGCTGCGCCGCAAAAATGCGACATCCTGTCCGGGTTGCTCAGGATTGACCATTGTACCGTCACGTCTGCACCGCAGTCAGTCGTCCCGTCGAAAGACGGCCGTAGGATGGGTAGAGCGAAGCGAAACCCATCGCGATGGAGCAAGCCTCACGAATGATGGGTTTCGCTGCGCTCTACCCATCCTACGTGGATTTAAGTAGCGGACGCGAGTTCGCGTTCTCGCGGCGCTTTGCGCCCGAGCTTTGCTTCACTTTCGACCCTCTCGAAATCAGAGGGCGCAGGGAAAGCCGGGTGCTGGTTGCACCCGTGGGCCCCGTGCAACAAAAAGCACGGGGGTAGGACCACAGGTTCAACCGGAGCATTCCGGCTTTCCCTGCGCGATGGTTTACGGCTTATTTCGTGCTCTCCCCGGTGACCGGGCTCTTTTGCCACCGTCATCCACCGTAGCGAACTTAGCGCCAGCGTCGGGGCGCCAGGACCACACGACTTCGCCGTCCGTGATGCGCGTGCTCGTCAGTCACACCCATCGCGTCCACCGCATCTCACCGCAACGTTCGTGACGATCGCGACCCGCCCCTCATCCGCCGTGAGACGCGCGGAGTTAAATCACTGATTTGCCCGACGACGGAAGCGGAATGTTTTTTCTGCGAGGGATGGACAGACTTTTGGTGATTTGCCCGTCGGGTCGTTGTGTCGCACCCAAACTAACCACATCGTCATTGCAAGCGGAGCGACTTGTCCGCCGTAGCTCAACGAGCGAAGGCGGAAGCAATCCATAGCGCCGCAAGCGGAGGCATGGATTGCTTCGCTCCGCTCGCGATGACGGGGGCCGTCATTCACGTCTCACGAGCGCCCGGGTAAATTACCCACCGCCATCTTGCGGTCGGCCCAGGTCTTGAGATCGCCGACTGTCAGCATCTTCAGGAACGGATTGGCATTGACCAGCTTCTCGCGGGTGGTCCGGCCTGTCGCGTCGGCGGCGGCCATGAGCGAAGCGGCGTCGGCGTTTTCGGCTGCGGTCAGCAACGCCACCGCACCTGCCGGTCCGGCAAAATGCACAAGGTAGAGAGAGCCTGGCGTGATCGGCAGGCCGCGCTTGCCCAGCATCGCGGCATTTTGCTCGATCGTGCGCGCAGTGATTTCCCGGGCAAGTCCGGCATCTCGGCGCAGCTCCAACACTTCCTTGTCGCTGCGTCCCTGGACCAGATCGCGTCGATGTCTTCGCACGGCTTCGAGCCATGTGTCGTCGAGAAACTGCGCGGCTCCGGTCGCACTCGAGCGCTTGTTTTTCGCATTCGGGTCGCCGTTCGATTCCGCCGTGACGATGCGCTCGACCAGCGCCGTGATCGCGGCCTGATCGATCGATATGTCCTTCAACGGAACGTCGCGAAACCAGAACAGGCTAGCCATGATGGCCAAGGCAATCGCTGTCGCGAGCACGATGGCAATCGCTTCCACCGACCACCACGGCCGCGCCGGCACAATGATCCGTCGCTCATCCGGGGCAAGCGGCCTGATCTCATCAGCACGGCTTGCCGGCTTCGAAATGGGCATGGGCTCGGGCACGGATTTGGGCACCGACTTGGGCATAGACCTGGGCATGGGATGCCGCGGCGTGCCGTCACCCACGCCTTCGAAGGCAAAGGATTGTTGCGCTAGGTTTGACATCCCAGTGGCAGGCTCAATGCTTTAAACAGGCCGTCAAAGGCGCCGGGCTCACAGGACTTCGCCTCGACCGCCGGCTTTGAACGCGTGGTCTTCGCCGCTTCCTTGGCGATGTGGCGCTTGGGCGGATCCTTAGGCAGATGCTTGGCCAGATCCTTGGACGAATCCTTGGGTGAATCCTTGGCCAGGTTCCTGGTCAGGTCTTTGGGCCGAGGTTTCGGCAGCACGACAGCAGCAGGCTTTTCGGCCGCAACGACGCGCGCGGGCTCCTCGACAATGGTCGCAGATTCCTGTGCGGCGACGACGGCGGGTTGAACCGGCGGCACGATCGGTTCGGGCGAGAAAATCTGCTGAGCCGATGCCTGCTGTTGCGCGTGCGGCAATTCGAGCCGGTCCGCCGCCGTCAGCGTATCGCCAGAGGCGGCAAAGGCCAGGGTTGTTTGAACAAACCGCGCATCGACAGGCTTCGTCACGCGCGGCGGAGTCTGGCTCTCCATCACCGCAAGCGTACCGAGGCCAACAAGGATGAGAACCGCCCTCATCTGATCTCGCGTTTCGGAGCAAAATCGTCGATCGCGCCCGGCGGAACACGATCCCGGACAGCGGAGATCAAGGCTAGGTTTCAATGAGGCGGCTTGGCGGCGGAAGCGAACACCTCAGAGCAACAACCGGAAAAGATCAGGGATTAAGGTTAACGTTGAAGCGATATTCTTCGCTCGCAGGAGGCGATCTGCGACGTTTGGGATGCCTTGCCTTTGCCATCTCCGCGCTGCTTGACTCACATCGAAGCCCTCGCCGGCGACGCGGCACAAACCCTTTTGTGCCGCGGCCCAGACCCTTGCAACGAGGCATGAGCGATACCGCGCCTCACGGCACTGGAGTTGCCGAGGCGCGTTGTCCTATTACGTACCGGGCGTTTTGATGACGAGCTTTATGTTCAAGAGGTTGACGCCCTTGAACGGGTTTGGCGCGCTTTCGATAGTACCCGTGCCCGTAGCGTTCGCATACGCACCCGTGCCCGAGAGGACCGTATATTCGCCCGTCGACTTTCCGTCCTTGACTGCGCCGGTATAACGCGCCGTGATCGAGCCGTCCTCGAACGTGTAGGTGCTGTAGCCGAAAAAGGATCCCGAGCCTTTGAGCATGTCTGAGGAATTGACGAACTCTTTCACTCCGATACGGCCGTCCTTGAAGACGGCGACGCCGAACAATTTGCCGGACGCGATCGTCTGGCCTTCGATGTTTGCTGCCTCCGTTACTTTGAAATCGATCGGCTTCGTGACGAGCTTGAACTCAAGCACCTGCTCACCAGCGAGAGCATTCGAAGCCGCGGCGGCGGCAAGCGCGGCTGACAAAAAATAGGAAGCGGAGCGCATTCGCATGGTTTCCCCTCCAAAATAAACGAAAAATAACGTCACGCTTTTGCGGGACGTCAATTTCTAGCACAACCACAGGGAGAAATGGGCCAGTGGTCCTGACGTGGATCTTTGTTTCCTGAAAGCGAAGCCCTCGCCGGCCCGGGCCCTTCAGCCTCGCAGGCTGGGCAAAGGCGCGGCAGCGCCGTGCCCACCTTCCGCACTCTGCTCGCGATGGTGGGCGCGCTTCCGCCTTCGCTCTTCGAGCTCCGGTGGACAAGTCGCTTTGCCCACCCCACGAATTCTGGGAGGTCATCACGCAAGGATCTCAGGCCTGCCGCTCACTCCGGCAGGCCCGCTTTGCGCAAGCCCTCGGCAATGCGCTGAAACTCGGCAAGGAAGATGACATTGTCGGACCACCCGTTGCCATCCTGCAACCAAAGGGCAACCGTGTAATTCGGTCTGAGCCGACGGAGCTCTGCGACAGCGGCTTGAGCTTCACGCTCGTGTCCAGTCAGCGCACTGGCGGCGGCGAGGTCCGCATAGGCAATCCAGAAGGGCCTTACCGCGATGGATCGGCGGCACCAATTGATCGCTTCTTCATATTGCCCCAGATGGATGTGTGCATGGCCGATGTAAAAGTACCAGGTGCCCAACAGCGGATCACGCGGACTGAGCTGAATTGCCATCTGAAGCGGACCAAATGCCTCCGCGGAACGGCCGACGCGGATCTTGGCGGCACCGAGTGAGCCATGGGCCGGGGCGAGGCTGGGATTGATCGCGATTGCCTCCTCGTACTCACCGACCGCGGCTTCAACGTTCCGACCTCTGGCCCGCTGGATTTCTCCCCTCACAAAATGCGCCATGGCGTCACTGGGAAACTTTGACAGGACCTGGCCCACAGCGCTCTCGGCACGCTGCAGCTGGTCCGCCGGCGTGTCGCTCCAGCGGTAATTGACCTCCATTGCCAGAGCATCTGCCAGGCCCACCAGCGCCTTGGGGAAGCCGGAATCGATCTGAAGCGCGCGCTCGAACAGGGCGCGCGACTGCGCCAACTGCTCGCGCGAATAGGGTTGGTTCAGCACGGCCCACCCGCGCATCGTAAGATCGACTGCGTCCGGCCTGTTCGGTCGCGCAACCTCCGCGTCGCGGCTCTCCTGGTTGATCAGTTCGAGGTCAAGCCGCCGGGCCAGCCGTCCTGTGATGATATCCTGAAGTTGCATCGACCTGGACCAGTCGCCGTCGACACGCTCCGACCAGACCTCGGCGCCGGTCCGGGCATCGATCAGCCGGGCATTGATCCGAACCATCGTCTCCGTCCTGCGAAGACTGCCGTCGAGAACGTAACGAACGCCGAGTTCGCGGCCAGCGCGCTTTGGATCGACGTTCTTGTAGGCACGGGCCGTATTGGGTGCGATCACGAAACTGTCCTGGATCCGTGAGAGATCGGCGCTCAGATCGTCAGTGATGCCTTCCGCAAAGTAATCCTGCTCGGGCTCATTGCTTAAATTGGTGAATGGCAGAACGACAATGGACAAGCGATGTTCCGGCGGCTGCGGCTCGCCTCGACGATACCAATAAGCCGCACCGCCGCCGGCCATGAGAAGGACCAGTGCTGTCATCAGGGCCGTTCGTACGTGCTGTGCACCAAGCATCCGCTGCAGGCGCAGCGGCAAGCGACCAATCGGAGACGACACCTTCGGCGGCGTGTCCGGCGACGGGGACCGTGAGCTCGCCGCTGTATCGTTCGGCCCTATTCGATAGACGCGCACCGGCCGGGCTATATTCTTGAGCTGCTGCTCGCCGGTGTCCTCCAAGGGAATATCGAATTTACCCCGCGCATCCTCCTCTACGCGCGCGGACACACAGACGCCTCCTGGTTCGGCGAGCGCCTGCAAGCGTGCCGCCACGTTGACGCCATCACCGAAGATGTCACCTCTCTCGATGACGACGTCTCCCTGATGAATACCGATCCGAAACTCGATGCGCTTGTCCTGGGGCACCGCTGCATTTCGCTCGGCCATGCAGCGTTGGACCTCAACGGCACAGCGGAGGGCGTCGATTACGCTTGCGAACTCGGCCAGCAGGCCGTCCCCGGTGGTCTTGACGATACGGCCGCGATGCTCTGCAATCCTGGGGGCCACAAGCTCACGGTGGAGGAGCTTGAACTGGGCAAGGGTGCCCTCCTCGTCGGCGCCGATCAGACGGCTATAACCCGCGACGTCTGTAGCCAGGATCGCCGCGAGCCTACGTCGGACTCGCTCCCGCTCCACGCCCAGTCCTCCTCAGGAGGTACCTGCTGGAGATTACCACAAGTTCCCGGCCCCGCGATATCGGCTTTCCGCGGCTCATGAAGGTCGAGCGGACATGGTCGGAGTATGCGAACGCATTCGAGCATTTTCGGTTGTGATTGAATCACCACCGAAGCTCTAGCCTCGCAGGGTGGGCAAAGCGCAGGGTGCCCACCATCTGACGGCGTGCTCGGAATGGTGGGCACGCTGCGCTTTGCCCACCCTACGATTTCGCTCTTTCATTCCGGGGCGATGCCAAGCATCGAGCCCGGAATGACGGCGGTGTGCGTGGCCGAAGGAATGGCGGATTACGCTTTGCGCATTCGCTCTTCGAGCGAGGACGCAAAGCTAATCCGCCCTACTGCCTTCAGCCCGCGACTGCGGCCGGGATGTCGCGCTGGCGCTTCATGACGATCTTGTTGAGGGCGCCGAGATAGGCCTTCGCCGAAGCCACCAGGGTGTCGGGATCGGCGGCGCGGGCGGTCATCGAGCGGCCGTCCTGGGTGAGGCGCACCGAGACTTCGGCTTGCGCGTCGGTGCCTTCGGTCACGGCGTGCACCTGGTAGAGCTCGAGCTTCGCATCGTGCGGCACCAGCCGCTTGATGCAGTTGAAGACGGCGTCGACCGGGCCGTTGCCCTCGGCTTCCTCGATCCGGGTCTGGCCGTCGACATCCAGCTTCATGGTCGCGCGCTGCGGGCCATGGGTGCCGGCGATGACGGTCAGCGAGGTCAGCTTGATGCGGTCGTACGCGGCTGCGATCTCCTCGTCGAGCAGCGCCTCGATGTCCTCGTCGTAGATGTCCTTCTTGCGGTCGGCGAGCGCCTTCATCCGCGCGAACGCATCTTCCAGCTGGTTCGGGCCCAGTTTGTAGCCCATCTCCTCCAGCTTATGGACGAAGGCATGGCGGCCGGAATGCTTGCCGAGCACCAGCGAGGACTGCTTCAACCCGACCATTTCGGGCCGCATGATCTCGTAGGTGGAGGCATCCTTCAGCACGCCGTCCTGGTGGATGCCGCTCTCATGCGCGAACGCGTTACGGCCGACGATCGCCTTGTTGTACTGCACCGGGAACGACGTCGCCGCCGACACCAGCTTGGAGGCGCGGGTCAATTGCGTGGTGTCGATCTTATTCCAGTACGGAAACTTGTCGTTGCGCACATTGATCGCCATCACGATCTCTTCGAGCGCGGCGTTGCCGGCACGCTCGCCGATGCCGTTGACGGTGCACTCGACCTGACGCGCGCCGCCGACGACGCCGGCCAGCGAGTTCGCCACGGCCATGCCGAGGTCGTTATGGCAGTGGACCGAGAAGATCGCCTTGTCGGAGTTCGGAACGCGCTCGATCAGCGTGCGCATGAAGTGGGTGTATTCGTCCGGCGTCGTGTAGCCGACGGTGTCGGGGATGTTCACCGTGGTGGCGCCGGCCTTGATCACGGCCTCCACGATGCGGCAGAGAAAATCCATCTCGCTGCGGGTGCCGTCCTCGGCCGACCATTCGACGTCGTCGATCTGATTGCGGGCGCGGGTGACGTTGGCGATCGAGGTTTCGATCACCTGCTCCGGCGTCATGTTCAGCTTCACGCGCATATGCAGCGGCGAGGTCGCGATGACCGTGTGGACGCGGCCGCGCTTGGCGAATTTCACCGCCTCGGCGCAGCGGTCGATGTCCTTTGGATGCGCCCGCGACAGACCGGCGATGACCGCATTCTTGGAGCGGCGGGCGATCTCACTGACTGCCTGGAAGTCGCCTTCTGACGTGATCGGGAAGCCGGCCTCGATGACGTCGACGCCCATGTCGTCGAGCAGCTCGGCAACCTCGAGCTTTTCCTCGAACGTCATGGTGGCGCCGGGGCACTGCTCGCCATCACGCAGCGTGGTGTCGAAAATGATTACGCGGTCCTTCTCGGACTTGTTGGCGGTGGTCATCTGCAAAGTTCCTTTGGGTCGGTCGCGCTATCTTATCACTGAGCGCTGAAGGGTTTCTGGTGTTCTCACGCAACCCCTGAGTGCCCAGGCGCAAATGCCCAGACGGCCCTCAGGGGCCGATAAGAAGCAGAAGCCCGCCAAGGAGGGTCGGCAGCGACGCAGCCGGAATCGCAGGGACAGCCTTTGCCGTTCCCGTCAGAATTCCATCGTTTTCGCTGCGAATCAGCATTGCCGGTACCCTTCGGAGGCCAAAATCCTCGGTCAAAACCGTTGACGGTTGGTTGCCGGGGCCACCTCCGGCGCTGTTTCTAAACGAAGAGAGCGGCTGGCCGCAACGGTAAAAAGATGGTCAGTGGAACTGACCTAATTGCCGCGAGGCATAGAATGCCGGCGTCGTAGGATGGGTAGAGCGAAGCGAAACCCATCATCGCTCCACAATGCCCAAGGTTGATGGGTTTCGCTTCGCTCTACCCATCCTACGGGAGTGCCCCGGAATGACGGCGCAGAGCTACTTCGCCTTCTTCCCCGCCTTGCCCTTGCCTTCCGCCAGCAGCGCCTCGCGGACGCGCTTGAATTCGCTGCGCTCGGAGTTGTCGACCTTCGGGAAATGCAGATCGAGCTTGTCGAGCGCGCTGACGATGGTGGAGCCGATCACCACGCGGGCGAACCATTTGTGGTCGGCCGGCACGACGTACCAGGGCGCGGCGCGGGTTGCGGTATGGCGGATCATGTCCTGGTAGGCGGCCATGTAGCGCGGCCACAGCGCGCGCTCGTTGACGTCGGCCATCGAGAACTTCCAGTTCTTCGATGGCTCCTCCAGCCGCTCCAGGAAGCGCGCGCGCTGTTCCTGCCTCGAGACATTGAGGAAGAATTTCAGGACCACGATGCCGTTGCGCGCGAGGTAGCGCTCGATCGCGGAAATATCCTCGAAGCGTTCGCGCCAGATGTTCTTGGTCACCAGCCGCTGCGGCAGCTTCTCCTTGGCGAGGATTTCGGAATGCACACGCACCACCAGGCATTCCTCGTAATAGGAACGGTTGAAGATGCCCATGCGGCCGCGCTCGGGCAGCGCGATCATCGAACGCCACATGAAATCGTGGTCGAGCTCCTTGGACGACGGCTCCTTGAACGAGGTCACCTCGCAGCCCTGCGGATTGACGCCCTCGAACACGCTCTTGATCGCGGAGTCCTTGCCGGCCGCATCCATGCCCTGGAAGACCAAAAGCAGCGACCAGCGGTCCTGGGCGTAGAGCTTCTCCTGGAAATCGTTCAGCCGCTTGCGATTGGCCTCGATGATCTCTTCGCCCACGACCTTGTCGATGCCGCCTTTCTCATTGGTCTTGAGCGATTTGAGATGAAAGTGGTCCGATCCGTCGACACGGAATGGCTCCACGAAAGGTTTCAGCTCGTCGGCCAGCAGCTTCGATTTCTTGCCCATGGGCCCTTTCTTACCTGCTCAGATGCATCTCGATGAAAGCGGTGACGAAGCGCGGCATCGCGGCGGTCAGGTCGCCGGCATCCCGCACCAGGCAGATCGCCGCCAGTTCGGGGTCTTCCTGCAAGGCAAGATTGCTTTCGATCCGCGCGCGCAAGGCATCGCCGGGCATGTCGACATACAGGATCCGCATCATGGCGATGGCGACACCGGTGAAGACACAATCCCAGTGCCCATCGGGGCGGTAGTCGGCGGGGGTGAGCCCGGTCTCCTCCTCCACTTCGCGCGCGACGCTGCCGGCGATGTCGAGCACGTCGCCCCTGATGTCGTCGAGATCAGGCGTGCCCGACGGGAAGTAGACCCGTCCGGGGTTCGAGGTGTGGTGGCCCATTTCGCCGAGCACGAACGCGCCGTCGCTTGCGAGCAGCGCGCCCATGCCAAAGCCGTTGAACACGCCCTCGTCTGGATAGCCCCAGTCGCGCCAGGCGAGGAAGCTCGCGAAATCGGTCTCGAAATAGCTCGCGGTCAAGCGCTCGCCTTCGAACGTGGCACTGCGTCCGAGCAACACGCGACCGTTCCAGAGGCTCGGCCGTTCGCGCTGCTCCTTGGCGAAATGAGCATCGATCTCGGCGCGCCGCTCTTGTGCAAACGGCCACGCCCATGGCTGCACCTTCAGATCAAGCGAGGTGACGCGGTGAATGGAGGGTGGCGTCATCGACCGGGGCTTACTTCGAACCCGTGCCGGTGGTCTTCTTCGCCTGTTCGACGAAGCTGTTGGTGTAGGTCTTGCTGACGTCGATATTGGCCTTGGCGACCTCAGGCGAACCTTCGCTGAACACCGCCAAGACCGCATCCGCGCCCTTCGGGTCCATCTTGCCGGTCTCCGAATACATCGGGATCGTGTTCTTCAGTGCGGCGAGATAGAGCTCCTTGTTCTTGCCGACCATCGCCTCGGGCATCTTTGCCATGATGTCTTCCGCCGAATGCGTATGGATCCAGGCGAGCGTGGCGAGGATCGCATTGGTGAGCGCCTGCGTCTCCTTCTCGTGCGACTTGACCCAGGCCGCGGTCGAATAGAGCGCGCCGCCCGGATATTCGCCGCCGAACACCGCCAGCGTGTCATGCTGGGTGCGGGTGTCGCTCAGGATCTTCAGGTCGGGATGGCTGCCCTGCAGCACGGTGACGGAGGGATCGAGCATCACGGCAGCATCGATCTGGCCTTGCTCCATCGCCGCGACCGAAGTCGCCCCCAGGCCGACGCCGATCACGGCAGCGCTGGCGGGATCAAGGCCGTTCTTCTTGAGCAGGTATTTCAGGAAGAAATCGGTCGACGAGCCGGGCGCGCTGACGCCGACCTTCTTGCCGGCGAGGTCCTTGATCGAGTTGATCTCGCCAGTGTGCTTCGGCGACACCACCAGCACCAGGCCGGGATAGCGGTCATAGACCACGAAGGCCTGCAACTCCTGCCGCTTGGCGGCGAGGTTGACGCAGTGATCGAAATAGCCGGAGACCACGTCGGCGCTGCCGCCGAGCACCGCTTTCAGCGCGTCCGAGCCGCCCTTGAGATCGACCAGCTCGACCGCAAGCCCTGCCTTCTCATATTCGCCGAGCTGCTTGGCGAGCACCGTCGGCAGGTAGCACAGGCAGGCGCCGCCGCCGACCGCGATCGTGACCTTGCTTTGCGCTGCGGCAAGAGATGACGTCAGCACCAGCGCCAGCAGCGCGCCGGCCAAGTGGCCAAACAGTTTACTCATCGACTTTCTCCATTCCGTTGGCCGCAGGATAAGGCAGCGCGCGGGCCTTGAGAAGCTCCGCCGTCATTGCGAGGCTTTGCCCACCCTACGCTTCGCGCGCCGCCGCTGGTCGCCAAACCAATAGCCGCCGTTCCACCACAGTCACGGCCATGTCGATCAGTATGACGAAGGCCGACAGCACGAACATGCCGGCGAATACGCCGGCGACGTCGAACACGCCCTCCGCCTGCTGGATCAGATAGCCGAGGCCGGCGGCGGCGCCGAGATATTCGCCGACGACGGCGCCGACCACCGCAAAGCCCACCGACGTATGCAGCGACGAGAACATCCACGACAGCGCCGAGGGCCAATAGACATGCCGCATCAATTGCCGCTCGCTCATGCCGAGCATGCGGCCATTGTCGAGCACGGTCGTGCTGACTTCCTTGACGCCCTGATAGACGTTGAAGAACACGATGAAGAACACGAGGGTGACGCCGAGCGCGACCTTGGACCAGATGCCGAGGCCGAACCATAGCGCGAAGATCGGCGCCAGCACGACGCGCGGCAGGGCGTTCGTCATCTTCACGTAGGGATCGAACACGGCGGCGACGCGCGGCTGGCGCGCGAACCAGAAGCCGACCAGGATGCCGAGCGCCGAGCCGATCACGAAAGCGAGGATCGATTCCCACAGCGTGATCGCAAGATGCTTCCAGATCACGCCGCTCGCGAACCAGTTAATGATCTGGCTGAAGACGTCGATCGGATTGGAGAAGAAGAACGGCGGCAGCAGGATGCGGCCGAACAGCGGCACGGTGGTAAAGACCTGCCACAGCGCCAGCACGACGACGGCGACCAGGACCTGGCAGAGCAAAAGCGCGGCGCGGGACATCAATTGGTTCCCCCGGCTTGTGTTGATTGCGCGTAACCTTTCATCACCTCTTCCTTCAGCACGCCCCAGATCTCGCGATGCAGTTCGTGAAACTGCTTGTCCAGCCGCACCTCGAAGATGTCGCGCGGGCGCGGCAGCTCCACGCGCCAGTCGCCGATGATGCGCGAGGAAGGGCCGGCCGACATGATGACGACGCGGTCGGCGAGCGCGATCGCCTCCTCCAGGTCATGGGTGACGAACAGCACCGCCTTGCGGTCGGCGGTCCACAATTCGAGCAGGAGATTGCCCATCACCTGCCGGGTCTGGGCATCGAGCGGGCCGAACGGCTCGTCCATCAAGAGGATTTTTGGATCGCGGATCAGGACCTGCGCGAGGCCGACGCGCTTGCGCTGGCCGCCCGAGAGCATGTGCGGATAGCGGTTCGCGAAGGCTCCAAGCCCGACCGAGGTCAGCCAGGCCTGCGCCTGCTCCAGCGCCTTCTGCCGCGGCGTGCCCTTGATCTCGAGCCCGATCGCGACATTGTCAATCGCGGTCTTCCAGGGGAACAGCGCATCGGCCTGGAACAGGTAGCCGGCGTCGCGGTTCAATCCGGCGAGCGGCTGGTCGAAGATCGTGACCGCACCCGCGGCCGGCTTGAGGAGGCCGGCGGCCACGTTCAGCAGGGTCGACTTGCCGCAGCCGGTGGGGCCCACGATCGCGACGAATTCGCCATGCGCGACCGCAAGACGTGCCCTCTCGACGGCGGTATAGACACGGGCATCCGCGAGGCGAAACGCCACCGTCGCATCCTCGAGCGCCACCGCCGTTGGCTTGGCCTTATCCATGGCCTGGTTCACCACGTTCCCTCCCTGGTCGGGAGGATGCCTTAGCCTCTCGTGCGGACAAGTTCAACGCAGCATCGTGACGTGCTAGTTGATCTGGGATCTCCCAAAATGGGGGCCGCAGCGCGAGGTTTGAACGGCATTGTCCAACGGACCACTCATTGCCTACACCAACGTCGGCAAGACCTTCTCCAACGGCGACGTGGTCGCGGTCGACGACGTCTCGCTTGATGTCGCCGAGGGCGAGTTCCTCGCGATCGTCGGCGGCTCCGGCTCGGGCAAAAGCACCCTGCTGCGGCTAGCCAACCGGCTGATCGAGGCCGACAGCGGCAGCGTCATGGTCGAAGGCGAGGACGTGCGCAATGTCGATCCAATCCGCTTGCGGCGGCGCATCGGCTATGTGTTCCAGAGCGGCGGGCTGTTTCCGCATCTTGCCGTCGGCGCCAATATCGGCATCACGCCGAAGCTGCTCGGCTGGCCAGCGGCGGAGATCGCAGCGCGCGTCGACGAACTGCTCGAACTGGTGCAGCTCGACGGCGCGCAATATCGGGACCGGTTGCCGAATGAGCTCTCCGGCGGCCAGCGCCAGCGCGTCGGCGTCGCGCGGGCGCTCGCCGCACGGCCCCGCATCGTGCTGATGGACGAGCCGTTCGGCGCGCTCGATCCCCTCACCCGCGACGCGCTCGGCGATGATTTCCGCGAGCTGCATCGCAGACTCAAATTGACCACGGTCATGATCACCCATGACATGACGGAAGCGCTGCTGCTCGCCGACCGAATCGCCGTCATGCACGAAGGCAGGCTGCTCGCACAGGGAACGCCGGCGGAGCTTTCCGAGAGCACCGACCCTTACGTCGAAAAACTCCTGCACACGCCGCGGCGGCAGGCGGAACGGCTCGGCAAATTGCTGCCAGGGGACGGCGCCGCATGAGCCTGTTTTCCGATCAGCGCTGGAGCGAGGCGCTCGCGCATCTGCCCGATTATCTCGGCAACCACGTCCGCGTGAGCCTCGCTGCGCTTGCGCTCGGGCTCATCGTCAGCCTGCCGCTGGCGATCATCGCACGCAACCGGCCGGTGCTCCGCGGCGTGCTGCTCGGCTTTGCCAGCATCGTGCAGACCGTGCCGGGGCTCGCGCTGCTGGCGCTGTTCTATCCGCTGCTATTGGTGCTGGCGGCGCTGACGGCGTCCTGGTTCGGCTTCGACTTCTCCGCGTTCGGATTTTTGCCGGCGGTGCTGGCGCTCGCGCTCTATTCGATGCTGCCGGTGCTGCGCAACACGATCACCGGCCTGTCCGGCGTCGACCCGGCGCTGACGGAGGCGGCGCAGGGCGTCGGCATGACAGAGCGGCAATCGCTGTTCATGGTCGAGTTGCCGCTGGCGCTGCCGGTGATGATGGCGGGCATCCGCACCGCGGCAGTCTGGGTGATCGGCACCGCGACGCTCTCGACGCCGATCGGGCAGACCAGCCTCGGCAATTACATCTTTGCGGGGCTGCAGACCCAGAACTGGGTGTTCGTCGTGTTCGGCTGCCTCGCCGCCGCTGCACTTGCGCTCGCGGTCGACCAGCTCCTGGCGCTGATCGAGAACGGCCTGCGCCACCGCAGCCGGCTTCGCGCCGCGCTCGGCGCCGTCGGCATCGCGGCGCTGGTCGCAGCGACGCTGGTGCCGACGATGGCGCGCTCGGCGTCGAACTATGTCGTCGGCGCCAAAACCTTCACCGAGCAATATGTGCTGGCAGCCCTGATCGCGCAGCGGCTGAATGCGGACGGGCTTTCCGCGACCACGCGCGCCGGCCTCGGCTCCAGCGTGATCTTCGATGCGCTCAAGGCCGGCGACATCGACGTCTATGTCGACTATTCCGGCACGCTGTGGGCCAACCAGTTCCATCACACCGACGTCAGGCCGCGCGAAGAACTTCTGGCCGACTTGAAGTCGATCCTGGCGAAGCAGGACATCACGATGCTCGGCGAGCTCGGCTTTGCGAACGCCTATGCGCTCATCATGCCGAAGCAGCGCGCGGAAGCGCTCGGCATCCACACCATCGCCGATCTCGCCGCGCTCGCACCCTCGATGTCGATCGCCGGTGATTACGAATTCTTCTCGCGACCGGAATGGGCCGGTATCAAACAGACCTACGGCCTGTCGTTCCGCACGCAGCGGCAGATGCAGCCAGATTTCATGTATGCCGCGGTCGCTTCAGGAGAAGTCGACGTGATCGCCGGCTACACCAGCGATGGGCTGATCGCGAAATATGATCTCGCGGTGCTCGGCGATCCCAAGCACGCGATCCCGCCCTATGACGCGGTGATGCTGCTGGCGCCCAAGCGCAAGGATGATGCAAAGCTACACGCGGCATTGCAGCCGCTGCTCGGACGCATCGACATCGCCGCGATGCGGGAAGCAAACCTGCGCGCGGCCGGCAATGATGGCTCCTCATCGCCTGATGCCGTCGCGCGCTGGCTGTGGGAGAAGATCGGGAAGAAGTGACGGCTCTGTCGTTGAGGAGCCAACGGATCCCGCCTTAGGCGGGCCCGATGACAGGCTCCGTGACGAAGCAATCCGTCCTCCGCTTGTGGCGCAATGGATTGCTTCGCTTCGCTCGCAATGACGGAGAATCGTTGCTGGATTGGCCCGATCCAAATCGGTCAGCTCGTCCGTGGTGCTAGAGCATGATCCGGAAAAGTGTGAAGCGGTTTTCCGAAAAGATCATGCTCAAACAACAACCTAAAGCGCGATGATGATTCATCCTCATCTCATCGCGCTTTAGTCGGCACGCACCCAAAGCGCTTCCAGTCCATTGAAGTTCAGCATCGTCCGGCGCTCCAAGGGGCGGTCGGTTCTCAGGCGCAGCTTCGGGAACCGCTCGAAAAGCATCGAAAGAGCGATCTGTGCCTCGGCCCGGGCCAATGGCGCGCCGAGACAGAAATGAGCGCCCCCGCCAAACGAGTTGTGACGCTTGTCTGGCCGTTCGATGTCAAACTGCTTTGGATCGGGATGCGCCTCCGGGTCATGATTCGCTGCATAGAGCATGGCTGTGATCGTCTGCCCCGCGGCGACTGGGCACCCGCCGATCTGCATCGCCTCGGTTGCGATCCGACCGCCCTGCATCACCGGCGAGTCATAGCGTAACACTTCCTCGACGGCGTTACGGACCAGGTTCGGCTCAGCAAGCAGTTTGCTGAGTTCACTGGGATGCTGTAGCAGCGCCAGCACGGCGTTACCGATAAGATCGGTCGTCGTCACGTTGCCCGCAATGAGCAAAGCATTGCAAACGTCAATGATCTCCGCTTCGTCGAGTTGCTCGCCGTCCTCTTCGGCGTCGATCAGGCTGCTGATCAGATCGGCCCGGCGTTCCTTACGACGTTTTTGGATCACCTCGGTGAAATAGCCGGCGAGAGCGGCGTCACAGGATGCCAGGACGGCCTCCTGCTCTGGCGTTCGTCGCGGGTTGAACATCTGTATTTTGCCCTCAGACCACTGCTTGAAGTCGTGGCAGCGAGCAGTATCGACGCCCAACATCAGCGCGATGGCTATCGTCGGCAACGGTCGAGCATAAGCGTCCATGATATCGAAGCAGGATGGATCGTCGATATCGTCCAACAAGCCGCATGCGACCTCAGTGATACGCGGGCGCATGGCATCGACCGCCACCTGGTTGAATGCTTTGACGACCAGGTTACGGAGGCGCTTATGGTCCGGGTCGTCCATATGCAGTATGAGCGGCCGAAATGTCTCATCCACTTTCAGTCGTACCCGGGAGAACGAACCCGGGCGGGATTTCCGTGGATCAGAGGCCAGGTGGCGATTGTTCATAACGGCTTCGACATCGGCTGCACGGGTCAGCACCACCCGATCGAACATCCGATCCTGGTGCACCGGCTCCTGCGACCTCAGCATGTCAAGATATTCGTCCGGCCGCTGACGAAAGACGGGATCAAAGTGGGTCAGGGCCATTCCCGTTGGCACAGCAGTCTCATCCTTACTCATGGGTCTCGTCCTTTCGCTAGGGTTTAGTTTCGATCGGCTTGGAACGAGCGAAGCCTCCGCATCGATGGCATGCCGATCCTAGGCAACTGGACCTCGGGTATCGTGAGGCGATCGCGCCCAATCGTCCGTACTATCGCGCACAGTCTCGCGCCTTACGACGGCGGCGCTGGCGCAATCTCGGAGGCGTGATTTGGCATGACGCAGAGGTGAGAAGGACCTGTCCGGGTCCGCGCTAGGCTGACCTGCTCGTGGCTTTGGAACAGGCTGCTGCGAACCAAACGATTAGGCTTGCAAGATCGCTGGCCCGTGGAGTCGATGGTGCATCCGAACGACGATTTTCTCAGCGCTCCAGAATTGGACTATGACGGCTTCCGAGCTGCACTGAGTGACGATTGGGGGTGGTTTAGCCCCGCTCACGAACCCAACATCTTCGCCGGCAAGGTACGCACGCGGCGCGTCTTCGGATTCGTTGCAACGGATCTCACCTGCAACGCCACCCGCGTTGAGCGGACGGAACTCGATATTCGCCGTGATGACATGGAGTACTATTACGTCACAGTTCAGGATACGGGCGAATCGACAATCATTCACAACGACCGGGTCGTAAATGTCGCCGCTGGCGATGTCGTCCTGCTCGATTCCACAAGACCTGTGACATTCGTCCCGGCGCCCCAGCACCGGCGCGCGCAATGGCTTAGTTTGCAATTGCCGCGCCAGAACCTGGCGTCGTATCTCGGCTTCGAGCCGCAAGGTGGCATGTGCGGCCGCCGGCAGGCGCAAGCGGCCCGTCTGCTCTGTCAACTCGCTCTTGACCCGGTCAGCGATGCGGAACCGGCGCTCGCGTCGGCTGATAAATTCATGCGCCTGGTGGTCTATGATCTCCTCGGCGCACTGTTTGCACCTCCCGCCTCGCCTAGCTCACGCCACAACGACAAGCTGTTCGCGCGCGTGCGCGACATCATCAAGGAGCGCTTTGCCGATCCGGACATCTCGCCGAGGGAGGTGGCTGCCGAGACAGGAATTTCGCTGCGCTATTTGCAGAAGCTGTTCACTGTCCGCGGGTCGACATGCAGTCACTACATATCTTCGCTCCGTCTGGATCATGCGGCGCATTTGATCGAACGCCGCGCGTCAATGAAGACAGGTCAGCCTCTCAGCGATATTGCCTACGCCTGCGGCTTTCGCGACTACACGCATTTCGCGCGCGGATTCCGCCAGCGTTTCGGCACCGCGCCGGGTGCTGTCGGCACAGGCAATACCGGTAATGACAACGCATGAGTCCGCGCCGACTTTGGGCAAAGTCGACTCGTTGCGCTGCTCGCCAACAATGACTCGGTCCCGCTTTACACCCGAGAGCGGGCGTCCACCCTACGCGGCTCACGGTCCCTTGATCATGAAGGCCAGCCAAACGCCCGCGGCTACACATGCAATGCCGGCAGCACGCGCGATCCATCGTCCGACCGGCGTCACTTTCTCCAAAAGGACGAGCAGCGCCAGGAGCGCGATCCAAAGCACGTTCATCACGCCGCCTACGAACAAAAGCGCCATCAAGACCCAGCAGCAGCCGACGCAATAGCCTCCGTGCCGAAGCCCCAGCAGCAGGCAGCCTCGCGGGTCGTTGCGAAAGCCGCCGTGGCGCATCAGGAACAGAAACGGCGACTGGCATTGGGCGAGACAAACGTCCTTGAGCGGTGTCCATTGATAGACTCCCGCCGCGATCAGCACGACGGCGCCGATCAGGTTGCTGTCGATCACCATCCGGGAATCCAGCAGGGCTGCCCGCTCGACCATCCATTGGAGGAAGGTTGCCGCCAGCGAAAAGCCGCTCCAGGCGAGGAGATAGCCGGCCGCAAACCAGCCGGTCGCAGCGAACGGCTTGCCCTGCGCTTTCCCCTGTCGACCCACGCGGGCGTACATGAGGATCATCGGCGCTGCCGAGGGCGCCATCATCCCGACCATCATTACCGCCCACATCAGGAACACATACGCGAACTCGATCGCTCGCCATGGCTCGTTGGCCGGCAGCATGATTCCGATTCCGGCCGGGATCATCCGGAATCCGGTCATGTCCATGCCGCCCATGTCCATGTCGTTGGCGAGCCAGAGCACATAGCCCCATGCCAGCGCCGCAATGATCCCGATCGCGCCGCCGACGATCCAGCGATCGCGCCGCAGCACGGCTTCCAGGGTGCTGCCGGTCATTTGCGATTGACGTTGCCGACCTTGTCGCAGGGCCGGATCAGGAACTGCATCACGCCTGGTTCGACCAGTTGATCGGCGCATAAAGGCCGTTCTTGCCGGAATTGTCCCAGCGCATGCCATGATCGCTGAACGTGTTGCCGGAGGCGCCAACCGCCAGCACCATCCCGTCGGGGCTGACCGGATGGCCGATGTTCGCCCACATTTCCCCGCTCGGATGCATGGTCGGCAACGGATCGACCGACATGTGCAGAATGCCCGGGATTTCTGCGGACCGCGTCTTGCCGTCGATCCGGAATGTGATCGGGACCTTCTTCACGCCCAGGTTCTTGCTGATCAGCGGTGTGAACGCAGCCATCGGACCACCGGCGACGCCGGTGAAGATCGCAGCCAGGGCCTCGGTCTGCTCATCATCGGCGCGCTGATCGATATAGGCGGCCACCGACCAATCTCCGTCTGCCATGACCCCAGGTGCGTGAAGGACAATCAGAACATTGAGTCCATCGAGCGCGATGTCGCCATAGCGGCCACTCTCGACGTGGAAGATCAGCGGTACGTTGCAAAAGCCCTCGGTCGGTCGCGAGGTCAACGGTGCTGCCGCTGACACAAGGCACGGACACACGATGCTGCAACTGCAATTCTCGAAATAGTCACCGGAAAGGTGCCATTGGACGTCCGCCATCGCTCTCTCCCGCTAGGCCGAACCCGACAAATTGCTTCCGAATGATCTACGTGTAGTTGAAAATTACGCTCCGCGGGGAAGAACCGCAAGCCGATTCCACTGCGGGGACCCTTGACCTGCTCCGATATATAGCGCGGAGGCGCTGAAGTGAGGATTGTAGGATGGGTAGAGCGAAGCGAAACCCATCAGCTTCGCGCCAAGCCGCCCGAATGATGGATTTCGCTTCGCTCTACCCATCCTACGCGGCTCCGCCCCTACAACCCCTTGATCATGCCGGCGTCGATCAGGAGGCGATTGAAGCGGCGCGCTTCGGCGCCGTCCTTGCAAGCGTAGAACAGGCCGTTGCAGCGGAGCATGATTTGCTTCTGCTCCTCGAACGAGGGATCGAGCGGAATGCCGGCGGCTTCCTGGATCACCAGGGGCAGATAGGCCGCATCGATCGTGTCCATCACGGCCGGCGACTTCACCGGCTCGAAATTGATGGCGTCGATTGCGTAATAGGTCGCGAAATAGCGCGGATCGTACTTCTCGAGCTTCTTGCCGATGCCGGCCGCATCCAGGCTGGGGTCTAGAAGATGCGGCGCGAATTCCGGCTGGTGATCGCCGTAGCGCACGATCAGGAATGGCCGTGCTGGAAACTTCTTCTTCAATCCCGCGACGAAGGCGGCGTAGTCGCCGGCGCTCATCGCCTGCCGGCGTACATATTCGTCGATGACGGGCGCGTTGCCGAGCGGGCGCCACGACGGCGTCAGGTCCGGGCGCAAGCGCGTCTGCCATGGAAAATGGTTAGCAGCGAGATAGACGAAGGTGAACAGCGGCGCGCCGGGCGGCTGCTCCGTCATCAGCCGCAGCGCCTTGTCATAGAAGAAGCGGTCGGGCTCGATGTCCTTGGCGCCGAGATCGCGCGCGTCGTAGAAGCTCTGGATGCCGGTCGTGGCCTGGAAGCTGCGCGCGCTCATGAAGGCGCCGAACGCCGGATAGAGTGAAAGCGTGTTGTAGCCGCAGCGGCGAAGCGCAAGCGGCAGCCCGCGCTCGACGCGGCCGGAGGCGATGCGGGTGACAAAATAGGCGAAACGGCCGAAGGAGCGCGAGGAGAGCCCGGCGAGCACGTTGTATTCGGTGAACCAGCTCGGTCCGCCATTGCTCTCGGCCAGGAATTTTCGCTCGACGCCATCATAGGACTTGAACTGCGCGCCGTAGCCCGGCGGCACCTTGATGCCTTCGGCCGCGCGGATATCGAAGCTCGATTCATCGTGGATCAGGATGATGTTCGGCCTGCGGCCGGTCGGATGGCAGGCATCGACCAGCGGGACTTTGAGGCGCTCGCTCGCGACCGCATCCGACTCCATGAGGCCATAGTTGATGAAATCAGAAACCGCCGTGACGGAGGAGCGGGCGAATTTCGAGAGATAACCGTCATCGTAATAGCTGCGCCAATCCTCGTCCGGCCAGATGACGGCGTAACCGGCCAGTGCGGCGAGGCACGCCAGCATGCAGGCCAGCGCCGGCAGGCGGCGGACACGGAACGGATCGAGCCACCACAGCGCGTACATCAAGGGCAGCGTGACGAGACCCGCGCCGAGCAGCGACCAGCGCAGGTTCGGGAAGATCGTCAGCAGGAAGGACGCGGTGTCGTGGTCGACCACCATCAGGTCGACGAAGTTCGCGGTCATCTGCACGACCTCGTGCTTGAACCGCGAGAGCAGCACCAAGGTCACCACCAGCGTCAGCGACAGCGCACCCGATAGCGCCGGCCGCCGCAGCAGCGCGATGAAGAAGAAGTTCAGCGTGCCCCACGACAAGAGAAAGCAGAGGCGCGCGCCGAAATCGGTCTCGGTCTGCACCATGATCGCGAGCGCCGCCATCTGCGGCGCGGTGACCGCGAGCAGGCGCCAGATGCCGATCGCGGCCAGACCGCCCGCGATCGCAGCAGCAATCGAAGAACCTTGATTCGGCGCGGGCGCCATGGGTGACCGACGCAACGTTCCCCGGCGCGGTAGTTCGCCTTGGCTGGAGGTGACCAGGAGGCGGACGACGCAGCCGGACCCCGCGTCGCGTCATAAAACCGTAATGCAACTGTCATGAATGCGCAATGAATTTGCGGCCGCTGGCGTCACGCGCGGCAAATCGAGGACGCCGTGCCGCTCAGCGCTTCGCAATCCCGTCGATGAAGAGGACGATGATCGCTTCCGCGGTACGGTCGGCATCGTCGCCTGCGAAACCTTAGCGCGGCGCGCCGTCGAAGCCGGATAGCCTGGAGCATATTGGCGTCCGATGGGATCAGAACGGAATATGCTCCAGCTGGTCGCTCGGTATCATTTCTTTCGCAGAATTTTATCCATCGCTTTTCCCTGCGCCAGCTCGTCGATCAGTTTGTCCAAGTAGCGGATTTCTCGCATGGTCGGTTCTTCGATATCCTCCACTCGGACACCGCAAACCACGCCTTTGATCAGGGCCCGCGAAGGATTGATCTTGGGGGCCTTTGCAAAGAAGGTTTCAAAGTCAGTCTGTTTTTCCAGCTCAGCGTCCAGCGCCTTCTGACCATAGCCCGTCAGCCAAGAGATAACCTGATCGACCTCTGCTTTTGTGCGTCCCTTTTTCTCTGCTTTCGCAACGTAAAGTGGATAGACCTTCGCGAAGCTCGTTGTGTAGATTCGATGCTTTGCCATGAATACTCCAGCTTTTCCGCAATCAAGCACATAAGGTTTGAGACAAGCTGACGGTGCCCGAGAACAGGATATCGTATACCTTCGAGGCAATCCGCTCCTGCGCAAGTAGCCGCACCGGGGAGCGACCATACGTCCCGGCTGTCGACCTTGTCCGGATGATCCATCTGCTGGATCATGCGTGAATCTTGCATACACGAAAACGGCTTGCTGCCGCCTCCACTCCGGCTGATCCAGCCGGAATAGAGCCAAGAAGAAAAAGGCGCCGCCGACGAGAGGACGTGACCCACCATCGGGAGGAGGTTGACTTGAGGCTGAAATCAATCGGTTACGTCTTGTTTGCGCTGCTGGCAGGCCTGTCTGTCCTGGCCGGCCAGGCCCGGGCCGACGCGTGGCCCCAGAAGCCGATCACCTTCATCGTGCCATTCGCGGCCGGGGGCGGCACCGACGCCTTTGCCCGCCCGCTCGCAGCCCAACTTGACACCCAGTTGGGCAAGCGCGTGCTGATCGAAAACCGCGCGGGCGCAGGCGGCACGGTGGGCGCTTCGGCGGCCGCCAAGGCCGCGCCGGACGGCTACACTTTCTTCATGGGCGCGGCGCATCACGCCATTGCGCCATCGCTCTATCCTAATCTCGACTACGACATCGAGAAGGATTTTGTCGCGGTGGCCTTGATCGCGCGGCCGCCGCAGGTGGTGGTCGTCAATCCCGACAAGGTCGCAGCCAAGACACTTGCCGAGTTCATCACCTACGCGCGTGCCAACCCGGGTAAGTTGAATTACGGCTCGGCCGGCGCTGGCACCACGCATCACCTCGCGGGCGAGCTGTTCAAGATCCTGACCAAGACAAACATCCAGCACGTCCCCTATCGCGGGGCCGGGCCCGCAATGCAGGATCTCATCGCCGGCCACGTGCCGGTCGTGTTCGATGGACTCGGCTCGTCGGCCGCGCCGATCAGGGCCGGGCAGTTGCGGGCTCTTGCGGTGGCCGCGCCAAAGCGGGTGGCGGCGTTCCCCGATCTTCCGACGGCCAAAGAAGCAGGCCTGGCCAATTATGAAGTGTCGACCTGGTACGGCCTGTTCGCGCCGAAGAACACGCCGCCGGAGATCGTCAAGCAGATGGTCAAGGAGCTGCAGAAAGCCATGCAGACGGCCTCAATCAAGGAGGCCTGGGAGCGCAACGGTTCCGACGTACCCGACGTCACCGGCTCTGCGTTCGCGACCATGGTCTCCGCAGAAGTCGTGCGCTGGCGCAAGGTCGTGAACGAGGCCGGAGTTAAACTGGATTAGCCTGCGTGAAACTGGCCAAGTTCACTCCTGCCCGACCAGATGAAATTTGCGGCCGAGCTGGTGATGCACGGTGATGACGGCGCGGTCGACGTCGCTGATCAGGCTGTCGCCGAGGACGACGTTCGGGATTTCCCAGTTGCGGCCCGCATTGGCGTGCGGCCGGGCCGAGACGGCGACGACTTGCGCCGTCTCGCATCCGGGCTGGCTGCGCAGCGCCTCATTCGCGAGCTGGGTGAGGTCCGCATTGCTTTTTCCGATCGTCGCCATCGCTACTCCCGAAAGGTCGATTGTGTGGTGTGCAACAGGCCTGCGGCGCGTTTTGGGCAGCTCAGGTGCGTCGTCACCGCTTTTGGCGGGGGTGATCCGACGATCTTGAGTTGAATGGGTTACGTCTCGCTAACCTTTTCGATGAGCGCGGCCCGGGTTCGGGTTCCAACTTAACGCGGGCGTAAGACCGCGCTTGCCATTTTCCGGACCAATCCGAGAAACCTGCAACAAGAACAATGCCAATGATGGTGCAACAGCCGGCTCACTCGATCATCGCCGAACTCGAGGAAGCCGTGAGAGACGGCTCGTCGGCGAAGCGGATCAAGACCCTTCGGCGGGTGACAGACCTCTTCCTGAACGACGGCGAACGCTTGAGCGACGAACAGGTCAATGTGTTCGACGACGTCCTGTGCCTGCTGATCACGCGCGTCGAGAACCGGGCCAAAGCCGAGCTCAGCAAGCGCCTCGCGCCGCTGGACTACGCGCCGTTCGAGGTGATCCAGCGCCTGGCAAAGGACGACAAGATCGAGGTCGCCGGCGAAGTGCTGGCGCATTCGAGCCGCGTCTCCACGGAAACCCTGGTCGAGGTTGCCAGCACCAAGGGACAGGATCACCTGCTTGCGATCTCCGGCCGCGCCAGCCTGCCCGAGGAGGTCACCGACGTGATCGTCGACCGCGGCGAGGTGCGGGCGATCCGCCGGCTCGCCAACAATGCCGGCGCGCGCTTTTCGGAGGCCGGCTATTCCGGCATCGTCGCGCGCGCGGAAAGCGACGACGAACTGGTCGAGATCCTGGGGCTACGCATCGATCTTCCGATCAAGTTCCTGCGCGAGCTGCTGCACCGCGCCAAGGACGCCGTGCGCGCCCGCCTGCTCTCGGTTGCGCCGCCGGCGCTGCAGGAGGAGATCCAGCAGGTGCTCGACGAGATCGCGCGCGAGGAGCCTGCGGCACGACGCAGCTTTGGCATTGCCGAACAACTGGTCAAGCTGATGAAGGAGCTGAACGAGCTGGACGATGCGGCAGTGTTCAAGTTCGCCGAAGCGGGCAAGTTCGACGAGGTGATCGTTGCGATCGCCCTGCTCAATGACGTCGCGCCCGAGATGATCGCGCGGGTGATGGAGGGGCACCGCTCCGACCTGATCCTGATTCCCTGCCGCGCTGCCCGGCTGAACTGGCCGACGGTGGAGACGATCCTGCGCAACCGGCCAGCGGCGCAACCGATCTCCGCGCAAACCATGGAGCAGGCGCAGCGGGATTTCCGCCGCCTGTCGATCGAGACCGCCCAGCGCACTGTGCGCTTCTGGCAGCTCCACAATCGTATCGAGAAGCCGGCGGAGGGGCGACCGGCAGCGAATTGACTCCCGTCGTCCGTAGGGTGCGCAAGCGCAGCGTGCCCACCAACACGAGCGGAGTACGGAAGGTGGGCACGGCGCAAAAGCGCCTTTGCCCACCTTACTTCTTCTTAGTTCTTCGTCTTGTCGACGAGGGCGCCCTTCTTGATCCAGGGCATCATGTCGCGCAGCTTGGCGCCGACTTCCTCGATCGGGTGCTGGGCGAGCTTGGCGCGGGTGGCCTTGAACGAGGTCTGGTTGACCTTGTTCTCCAGCATCCAGTCGCGGGCGAACTTGCCGCCCTGGATGTCGGCGAGGACGCGCTTCATCTCGGCCTTGGTCTCCGCGGTCACGATGCGCGGGCCGGTGACGTATTCGCCATATTCGGCAGTGTTGGAGATCGAGTAGTTCATGTTGGCGATGCCGCCTTCATAGATCAGGTCGACGATCAGCTTCACTTCGTGCAGGCACTCGAAATAGGCCATCTCCGGCGCATAGCCGGCTTCGACCAGCGTCTCATAGCCGCCCTTGATCAACTCGACCAGGCCGCCGCAGAGCACCACCTGCTCGCCGAACAGGTCGGTCTCGCATTCTTCCTTGAAGGTGGTCTCGATGATGCCGGCACGGCCGCCGCCGATCGCGGATGCGTAGCTCAGGCCGAGATCATGCGCATTGCCGGAGACATCCTTGGCGATCGCGATCAGGCAGGGCACGCCGCCGCCACGCTGATATTCGGAGCGCACGGTGTGGCCGGGGCCCTTCGGGGCGATCATCAGGACGTCGAGATCGGGACGCGGGTCGAGCAGGTTGAAGTGGACGTTGAGGCCGTGTGCGAACACCAGCGCTGCGCCCTTCTTCATGTTGTCGTGCAGGTGCTCGCGATAGATGTCGCCCTGCAATTCGTCAGGGGTGAGCATCATCACGAGGTCGGCCCATTTCGCGGCATCAGCCACGCTCAGCACCTTGAAGCCGGCGGCCTCCGCCTTCTTGGCCGAGGCCGAGCCCGGGCGCAGCGCGATCGACACTTCCTTGACGCCGGAATCCTTCAGGTTGAGCGCATGGGCGTGGCCCTGGCTGCCATAGCCGACGATGGCGACCTTCTTGCCCTTGATCAGGTTCAGGTCGGCATCGCGATCGTAATAAACTCGCATCGTAGTTTCCTCTTGAGGGGGCCGGACATCGGCCGATGGATCGGGCTTTCAGGTGGATCAAGACCGCCGGGCGCCCGCGAATTTCCGGCGTTGTCTAGAACGAAATGGCGCTTCTTTGAAGCGTCATTTCGTTCTAGCTCTTTGTTGGGCATGATCTTTTCGGAAAACCGGTTTCCACTTTTCCGGATCATGCCCTAAAGCTTTTCCCCGTCAGGGGAAACCCCGTTCTCGCATGGCGCGGTGCGGCATCATGCGTCCATGAAGACCGGGTAGAGTGAGGCGAGCAACAGGATCGCCATCACGATATTGAAAGCACGCACCGCCAGACGCGAAGTCAGGACCGGCCGCAGCGCGGTGCCGAACAGTGCCCAGGCGATGCAGGACAAGGTCCCGAGGATCAGGCTCAAGCCGACCTGGATCGCGATATTCCAGGGGAATGCGGCAATCGCCGCATAGGCGGTGATGGTGCCGATCACCATCACCCAGCCCTTGGCGTTGACCCATTGGAACATGGCCGCGCCCCAGAACGTCATCGGGCGGCCGCTTCCGTCGCCGGATTCCGGCGAGGATGGCTCGGCCATCGCGATCGCGGCGGCAAGATAGACCAGGTAGGCGACGCCGATATATTTGAGGATGGTCTGCAACACGGGATAGGCGATGAAGACGGTGCCGAGGCCAAGGCCGACGGCGCCGACCATGAACGCAAATCCGACCGTGATGCCCGCCATATGCGGCACCGTGCGGCGGAAGCCGTAAGTCAGCCCGGAGGACAGCAGCATGATGTTGTTCGGCCCCGGCGTGAAGAACATCACCACGGCGAACATCACGAAGGCGATCAGAACCGACTGGGACATGGCACCACTCATGCGATCTTCGCTCGGGGTTGCGGACGCTTCGAAAACAGCATGATGGCGATGCCGCCGACCACCGCGGCCATGCCCGCAAGCCGCAGCGGCCCGAACCTCTCGCCGAACGCGATGCTGGAGGCGGCGGAGCCGACGAACGGCACCAGGAGCGCGAACGGCACCACCTGCGCCGCCGGATAGTCGCGCAGCAGCCGGCCCCACAACCAATAGGCGATGCTGGTCGAGACGCCGCCGATGAACAGCATGCAGACGATGCCGGTCATCGACATCTGCGACAGCGCCTGCCAGGTCGGCTTCGGGCCGAGGGTGACCAGCGACAGCGCGAACAGGGGAACAGCGGCGCAGAGGCACAGCCATGCGAACAGATCGTACATGCGCGCACCCTGCGCGGGCCGCAGCAGGAGATTGCCGACCGCGAAACAGATCGGCGAGATCATCAGGATCGCGAATGCGCCGGCACTGAAATCATGGCCGACGGTGCCGGAGATCATCAAGAGGCCGATCGCGGCAATGCCGATGCCGACTAGCTGCATCCGGCTCGGCCATTCACTGAAAATGATGGCGGCGAACGCGATGGTGAACAGGGCCTGGCTCTGCACGATCACGCTGGTGAGCCCGACCGGCATGCCATGCGCAATGGCGATCGATTGCGCCAGCAACTGGCCGAGGAACAGGTTCAGGCTGATCGCGATCAGAAGCGGCCAGGACACTTTCGGCTTGCGCAGGAACAGGCACGGCAGCGCCGCGATCCCAAAGCGCAGCGCCGTCATCAATTCCGGCGGCAATTCGTCAAGCGCGAGCCGGCTCGCGACAAAGGCAAGCCCCCAGATCACCGCGACCATGACGGCGATGCAGACGTCGGCCGGTTTCATTGGCTCGTCTTTTCCAGCTCGTTGATTCTAGCTCTTCTGTTCCGGCTTCGGCTTGCGCAGGAGGTAAGTGCCGTGCAGCGGCGCGTGGTAGTCGGCGGAGACCAAAGTGAAGCCGGCCTCGGTCAGCATGCGTTCCATGACCCAACCGAAGGTCGAATATTCGTCGCGCATATGCGTCACCACGCCGTCGCGCTCGAAATCGTGGTTCTTGATGGAAAAATCAGCCCAGCCCTCGACGTCGCGCTCGACGCCGTCGGGCATGCTGACGAACACGATGTCGCGCAGATAGAACTCGCAGCCCGGCTTCAGCGCGTTGAAGATCCGCGACATCGCCACCGCTTTCCAGAAATCCGGCAAATGATGCAGCGTGAATTCGCTGACGATCAGGTCATAGGAATTCGGCTGATAGGCGAAGCTCAGAAGCCCCGCCGGCTGGGTGCGGATGCGCGCCCTGCGGTCACGTGCATAGATGTTGGCAAGCGTCAGCATCGCCGGCGAGATGTCGATCGCATCGACGTCGGCACCCATCAGCGCCGCTTCGCAGGCGAGCACGCCGTTGCCGCAACCGATATCGGCGACGCGCCAGCCCGGCTCGACGCCAAGCATCTTGAGCGTCTGGCGGGCGCGAAGGTCGGCGTCGTCATGGCGGCCATAGATCGAGGCGACCGCGGTGTCGATGCCGACCCGGCGTCTTTGCGTGTAATACCAGTCGCGTGCCAACATGGTTCACATCCCTTCCGGCCCGCGTCCGATCGCGGCAACGCCCGTACGTGACACCTCGACCAGGCCGAGCGGGCGCATCAGGTCGATGAACTGATTGATCTTGGCGGTATTGCCTGTGATCTCGAACACAAAACTCTCGGTAGTGGCATCAATTACCCGTGCCCTGAACGCGTCCGCCAGCCGCAGCGCTTCGACACGATGGTCGCCAGTGCCGCGCACCTTCACCATCGCCAGCTCCCGCTCGATCGAGCGTCCCGTCAGCGTCATGTCGACGACGCGGTAGACCGGGATCATGCGGTCGAGCTGATGCTTGATCTGCTCGATCACCATCGGCGTGCCCGTGGTCACGATGGTGATGCGCGAGAGATGTTTCTGGCTCTCGGTCTCCGAGACGGTGAGGCTTTCGATGTTGTAACCGCGGCCGGAGAACAACCCGATCACGCGCGCAAGCACGCCCGGCTCGTTCTGCACGAGCACCGAGAGCGTGTGGGTCTCGTTCGGGTCATGACGCTCTTCGAGGAAGTAAGCGGATGCGGGCTGGTTCATGGTCGTCCCCTCAAGAATTGCTCTGTCACGCCATCGCGCGTTCGGCGATGGCGTCCGTCCCGACCCACTGGCGGAACAGGTCAAAATCGATATTGCCGCCGCTCAAGACCAGGCCGACGCGCTTGCCTTGCAGCCTGTCCCGCTCCTGCAGCGCGGCCGCGAGCGCGGCGGCGCCGGCGCCTTCGGCGAGGTTGTGCGTATCGGTCCAGTAGGTGCGGATGGCGGAGCCGACCTCGTCGTCGGTCACCTGCACGATGCGGGAGGCGCCCTTGCGAATCATCGCGAGCGCATCGGCGTCGGGAATGCGGGTCGCCATGCCATCGGCGTGGGTATTGGCGGTCTCAGTGGTGACGACGGCGCCGGCCGCGAATGACAGGGCATAGGACGGCGCCTCGGTCGACTGCACGCCGACGATCTCGGTCTTCAGGCCGAGGAGATCGCGGACGCGGATGCAGCCGCAGATGCCGGAGCCCTGCCCGATCGGCACATAGAGCAAGTCGAGATCGGGTGCGGCCTTGAACAGCTCGAACGCATAGGTCGCAACGCCCAGCACCAGATCGGGATGGAACGACGGCACCATGTGCAGGCCAGCACTTTCGGCGCGCCGCACCGCCTCCTCGCGCGCCGCCTGAAAATCCTGGCCATGCTCGACCAGCTCGGCGCCGAACGCGCGCATGGCGCGGTTCTTCTCCACCGAGTTGCCATGCGGCACATAGATCGTCGCCGGCAACCCATGACGGCGCGCGGCGAAGGCGAGGCTCTGGCCGTGATTGCCGCGCGTCGCCGAGATGATCCCGGGCGTATCAGGCTGCTCGCGCTTCAGGCGATCGAGATAGACGAGCCCGCCGCGCACCTTGAAGGCGCCGGTCGGCGTGTGGTTCTCATGCTTGACCAAAACATCCGCACCCAGCCGCTCGGCGAGCAGCGGCCAGGCATGTGCCGGTGTCGGCGGCACCGCGGTGCCGACAATCGCCTGCGCGCGCTCGAGCTGTCCAAGATCGAACATCAATCCATCTCACAAGTAACCCCCTCTCCCCGCCCTTCGCGGGGAGAGGGTTGGGGTGAGGGAAGACGGTGAGAGTTGGACTCTCGGAGAGTCCCCCTCACCCGGCGCGACGCGCCGACCTCTCCCCGCAAGCGGGGCGAGGTGAAGGAAGTGCGCTCGCGGTGAAAGCATCATCATCACACCAGCGCCTTGCCGCCGGCGAAGGCGGTCGCGGTTGCCTCGTCGGTTGCCTCTTCCGGGAGCAGCATCTCGTTGTGCGCCTTGCCGGAGGGGATCATCGGGAAGCAGTTTTCCAGCGCGGCGACGCGGCAGTCGAACAGCACCGGGCGCTTGATCGCGATCATCTCCTTGATCGCGCCGTCGAGGTCGGCGGGCTTGATCACCTGCAGGCCGACGCCGCCATAGGCTTCGGCGAGCTTGACGAAATCCGGCAGCGCCTCGGTATAGGAATGCGACAGGCGGTTGCCGTGCAGGAGCTGCTGCCACTGCCGCACCATGCCCATGTACTGGTTGTTCAGGATGAAGATCTTGATCGGCAACTCGTATTGAACCGCCGTCGACATCTCCTGGATCGTCATCTGCACCGAGGCGTCGCCGGCGATGTCGATGACGAGGCTATCGGGATGGGCCACCTGCACGCCGACTGCGGCGGGCAGGCCATAGCCCATGGTGCCGAGGCCGCCCGAGGTCATCCAGCGGTGCGGCTCCTCGAAGCCGTAGAACTGCGCCGCCCACATCTGATGCTGGCCGACTTCGGTCGTGATGTAGGTGTCCTTGCCGCGCGTCAGCTCGAACAGGCGCTGGATCGCATACTGCGGCAGGATGATGTCGTTGTTCTTGCGGTAGGACAGCGAGTTGCGCGCACGCCATTGCGCGATCTGCTGCCACCACGCCTTGATGTCCGGCCGCTTCGCCTCCGCCTTGAACACCTGCAGGAGATCGCCGAGCACGTTGCCGGCATCGCCGATGATCGGCACGTCGACGCGGATGTTCTTGTTGATCGAGGACGGGTCGATATCGATGTGGATCTTCTTCGAGCCCGGCGAGAACGCATCGATGCGGCCGGTGATGCGGTCGTCGAAGCGCGCGCCGACGCACAGCATGACGTCGCAATCATGCATGGTCATGTTGGCCTCGTAGGTGCCGTGCATGCCGAGCATGCCGAGCCAGTTCTTGCCCGAGGCCGGATAGGCGCCAAGGCCCATCAAGGTCGAGGTGATCGGGAAGCCGGTGACCTCGGCGAATTCGCGCAAAAGTCTTGACGCCTCGGGGCCGGAATTGATGACGCCGCCGCCGCTATAGATCACCGGTCGCTTCGCGGACGCGAGCAGCGCCACGGCTTTGCGGATCTGGGCCGCCTCGCCCTTGACGCGCGGCGAGTAGGAGATGTGCACGTCGGACTTGCGCGGCGGATGATAGGTGCCGACTGCGAACTGCACGTCTTTGGGCACGTCGACCACGACCGGGCCTGGGCGGCCGGAGGTCGCGACGTAGAATGCCTCATGCAGGACTTTGGCGAGGTCGTTGACGTTGCGCACCAGCCAGTTGTGCTTGGTGCAGGGGCGCGTGATGCCGACCGTGTCGCATTCCTGGAACGCGTCGTTGCCGATGAGATGCGTCGGCACCTGGCCGGTGATGCAGACCAGGGGAATCGAATCCATCAGCGCGTCGGTGAGCGCCGTCACCATGTTGGTGGCGCCGGGGCCGGAGGTCACCAGCACGACGCCGGGCTTGCCGGTCGAGCGCGCATAGCCTTCGGCCGCGTGGCCGGCGCCCTGCTCGTGCCGCACCAGGATGTGCTCGACCTCGCTCTGCTGGAAAATCTCGTCATAGATCGGCAGCACCGCGCCGCCCGGATAGCCGAAAAGGTGCTGCACGCCGTGATCGATCAGCGCGCGAACGATCATCGCGGCTCCCGTCATCTGGTTCGGATCGTGGCTCTTGTCTTTCATGGCTGGCTCCGGATGCGCTGTTTTGCGCGGCTTCAAGTCTTTGATTTGGGAAATAAAAAAGGGCCCGAGAGGCCCCATGCACACCGCCTGTCTGTCAGATGGCCGCTAGCCATCCCCGGCGGTGTGCCTGGGTACGACGACGATGAGTTTGGTAATAATGTTACGCATAGAGCGGCTCAGGCTTCCCAAAGGTTGCGCGACCATAACGGCCAATGCCCGATTGTCAAGGCAGGGACGCGTTCAGGCCGATTTTTCATACTCTAACGGCGTTCCCGACATTCGACGAGTGTTTTTGCACGCATGGCAGAGGCGCCGTAGCCCGGATGGAGCGCAAGCGAAATCCGGGGCTGGGAGCCGCGAACTCGGCGTCCCGGATTGCGCTGCGCTCCATCCGGGCTACGGGACTACCGGCGATATGCCTCCAGCCATCCCCTCGCCGCCTCCGGCGTCACCCATTCGAATTCGGGCAACTGGTGGCGGAACCAGGTGAACTGGCGCTTGGCGTAATGGCGGGTGTCGGCGCGGCCGATTTCGGACGCTTCCTCGCGGCTGATCTCGCCGTTGAGGTGCCGGATCAAGGCCGGCACCCCGTGGGCCTTCATCGCCGGCAACAAGGGATCGAGATGGCGCGCCGCAAGCTTTACAACCTCCTCCAGCGCGCCCGCGTTCAGCATCGCCTCGAACCGGGCATCGATGCGCGCATAAAGCTTGTCGCGCTCGGGCGCGAGGAACAGGGCGAAGAATTCGCCTGATGGCAATAGCGGCGGCAGGCCGTTGCGATGCCATTCGGTCAGCGAGCGGCCGGTCGCCTCGACGACTTCGAGCGCGCGGGCAATGCGAGTGCGGTCGCGCGGCTTCAGGCGCTCGGCATAGGCGGGGTCGCGCCGGGAAAGTTCCGCATGCAGTGCCTCCACCCCGTCACGCTCGAGCCGCGCGCGCACGCCCTCGCGCACCTCGGCAGCGATCGGCGGCACTGCCGACAGCCCGCGGGTGAGCGCCTTGAAATACAGGCCCGAGCCGCCAATGAAGATCGGCAGCCGGTTCTCGGCCCGTACCTCGGAAAGCACCTTCGCGGCATCCGCAACCCAGGCGCCGGCGGAGAAATTCACGCTTGCATCGACATGGCCGTAGAGCCGGTGCGGAGCTAGCGCCTCCTCCTCGACCGTCGGCCGCGCCGTGATGACGCGGAGGTCGCGATAGACCTGCATCGAGTCGGTGTTGATCACCACGCCGCGAGCTTTTTGCGCAAGGTCGAGCGCCAGCGCCGACTTGCCGCTGGCGGTCGGCCCTGCGATAAGCACCGCTCTTGTCCCAGCTTGGGAAGTCGCCGCCATGTCGCTCGTCGCCACCCTCATCTGCAATCCCGCCAATCCGGCGCTCGACTCCACCATCGTCGACGGCGCGCTGGCCGTCCTGCCTTCGCCGGGCGCAGCGCAGTGGCTGTTCGACGAGGTCGCCGTCGACATTCCCTTTGACGGCAGCGAGGATATCAAAGCGGTCGAAGCCCGCCTGCAGGAGGCGCGCGGCGACCTGCCCATCGATATTGTGGTGCAGCCTCGCGCCTTCAGGCGCAAGAAGCTTTTTCTCGCCGACATGGATTCCACCATGATCGGCCAGGAATGCGTCGATGAGCTCGCCGATTTCGCCGGGCTGAAGGAACATGTTTCTGGGATCACCGAGCGTGCGATGCGCGGCGAGATCGCCTTCGAGCCGGCGCTGCGCGAGCGCGTCGCGCTATTGAAGGACCTGCCCGTCAGTGTGGTCGACGAGGTGCTGGAGAAGCGCATCACGCCGACGCCGGGTGGTCGCGAACTGGTCATGACCATGCGCGCGCATGGCGCCTGGACCTGCCTGATCTCTGGCGGCTTCACGCTGTTCACCAACGCCATCGCCGCCAGGATCGGCTTCCAGGAGAACCGGGCCAATGAGCTGATCGCGCGCGACGGCAAGCTTGTCGGCGAGGTGAAGGAGCCGATCCTCGGGCGCGCCACCAAGCTCGCCACGCTGATAGAGCTGCGCGAAGCCTTCGACCTCGATGACATCGACACGCTGGTCGTCGGCGACGGCGCCAATGACCTCGGCATGATCGAGGCCGCCGGCCTCGGCGTCGCCTACCACGCCAAGCCCGCGGTCGCCGCTGCCGCTGCTGCGCGGATCGACTACGGCGACCTCACCGCGCTGCTCTACGCGCAAGGTTATCGGCGGGACGAATTCGTGGCGTAACGCCTCGGTCGTCATCACCCGCGAAGGCGGGTGATCCAGTATTCCAGCGGACGCGGTGCAGGGCAGAGAAGTCTCGGCGTACTGGATACCCCGCCTTCGCGGGGTATGACAGTTGTGGTGTGGAAGCGCTCCGCCGCCCTACTGCACGCTGAGCGCCACGAAGCGCAGTTCGCCGTCGCCGTTGGAGACGAGCAGAAGAACCGACTTCTTGCCGTCCTTCTTCAACTGGTCGACGCGCTTCTTGATGTCGGCGGCGCTGGCGACCGCCTCCTGCGCGACCTCGACGATGACGTCGCCGGCGGACAGGCGCTTTTCGGCGGCGTCCGAGGTGCCGTCGACGCCGGTGATGATCACGCCCTTCACGCTGTCCTTGATCTTGTACTTGGTGCGGAGGTCCTTGCTCAGCGCCGCAAGATCGAGCCCGAGCGCCTTCTGCGTCACCGGCTTCTCCGCCGGCTCATCCTTGGTCTTGGCGTTGGCCTGCTGCACCTTGTCGGTGTCCTCGAGCCGACCGAGCGTGACCCGCTTGGTCTCCTCGTTGCCTTTGCGGATGACGACAACGTCGACTTCCTTGCCGACCGCGGTGTCGGCGACGATGCGCGAAAGATCCTTCGGATCCTTGACGTCCTTGCCGTCGAACTTGACGACGACATCGCCGGGCTCGATGCCTGCGGGTTTCGCCGGCCCCTTGTCGTCAATGCCCGCAACCAGCGCGCCGCGCGCCGGCTTGATGTTGAGGCTGTCGGCGATCTCGTCAGTGACCTGCTGGATCCGAACGCCGAGCCAGCCGCGCCGCAGTTCACCAAATTTCTGCAGCTGATCCACGACGGCGGCGACCGTCTTCGACGGCACGGCAAAGCCGAGGCCGATCGAGCCGCCGGTCGGCGAGATGATCAGCGTGTTGACGCCGACCACTTCGCCATCGAGGTTGAACAGCGGTCCGCCCGAATTGCCGCGGTTGATGGCGGCATCGGTCTGGATGTAGCTGTCGTAGGGACCCTGGCTGATGTCGCGGTTGCGCGCCGACACGATGCCGGCGGTCACCGAGCCGCCGAGGCTGAAGGGGTTGCCGATCGCGATCACCCATTCGCCGAGCCTGAGCTTGTCGGAATCGCCGAACTTCACCGCAGTCAGCGGCTTCGGTGGCTTGAACTTCAGGACGGCGAGGTCGGTCTTCTTGTCGACGCCGACCAACTCCGCTTTGACCTTGGTGCCGTCGTTCATGATGATGTTGATCTCGTCGGCATCGGCAATCACGTGGTTGTTGGTCACGACGATGCCGGCGGTGTCGACGATGAAGCCGGAGCCGAGCGAGTTGGTCTTGCGCGGCTGGAATTCGCCGTTCTTGTCCCCGCCCTTGCCGCCGCCGGGGCCACGGCGGTTCTTGAAGAAGTCGTCGAAGAACTCCTCGAAGGGCGAGCCCGGCGGCAGTTGCGGCATGGCGCCGCCGCCCTTGGCCTCCACCGTCTGCGACGTCGAGATATTCACGACCGCATCGATTACCTTTTCGGCGACATCGGCGATGCCGTCGGGCCCTCGCGCGAAGGCCGCAGGCACTGAAGCAAACACACCGGCAGCGCCGATGGCGATCGCGGCTCCCATCAGGCGCAGGCGACGGCTCAAGGCTGGTCTGGCACCGGTCATGTCAGCTTATCTCCAGGAAATGCAAGGTTTGGCGCACAGTGCGCCCTAACGGGGTGGCCGCGCAAGCATTTGAGACAACCATTTCGGCGAAAAACCGACGCCTTGCGGCTCACGATTGCGTTGGACCGATAAGTTCCGGATTGCCAATAATTTTCTGCTTACCGCCGCACCAGCCAGATCAGGATCAAGCCGCCGATTGCTGATCCGATCCCGACCACGCGTAGCACATTATCCGGGGTTGCAAGCGCGCTTTTCATCGCGCGCCGCATCCAGGTCGGACTTGCGGCAAATATCAGGCCTTCCAGCACGAACAGAATTCCCAACCCGATGAGGAAGTCGGCGAACGCTATGGACCTCATCGGATGGCAACCTCCCGTGCGGACGTTTCTTCTTGGCTAAGGGGCGAAGCCGATGCTTCGCCCGCGTGACGCGGTTACTGTTGCTTTGGCGCTGCGGCCGTGGCCGACGGATTGGCGGCCGCCGGACGGCCGGACGCGCTGCCGAAATATTTGAAGAAATCGGAGTCCGGGCGCAACAGGAAACGCGTGTCGTTGGCGCGCAGGCCGTTCTCGTAGGCCGTCATCGAACGGTAGAACGAGAAGAAATCCGCGTCCTTGCCGTAGGCCTCGGCGAACAGCCGGTTGCGCTCGGCGTCACCCTCGCCGCGCACCTGCTCCGCGCTCGAATTGGCCTCGGCGACGATGACGGTGGCCTCGCGGTCCGCCTTGGAGCGGATCTCCTGTGCCTTCTGGCCGCCCTGGGCGCGGAATTCGGCCGCCTCGCGCTGGCGTTCGGTCTGCATCCGCTGGTAGACCGCCTGGCTGTTCTGCTCGGGCAGGTCGGCGCGGCGGATGCGGACGTCGACCACCTGGATGCCGTAGCCGTCGGCTTCGTGGTCGAGCTGCTCGCGGATACGCTGCATCAGCCTTTCACGCTCGTCGCGGACCACGTTGATGAAGGTGACCTCGCCGAGCACGCGGCGCAGCGCAGCGTTCAGCAGCGTCGTCAACTGGACGTTGGCCGCCTGGATCGTGCCGATGCTCTGATAGAAACGCAGCGCGTTCTTGATGCGATAGCGGGCGAAGGCATCGACCACCAGCCGCTTCTGATCGGAGGCGATCACTTCCTGCGACGGGTTCTCCAGGTCGAGGATGCGCTTGTCGATCGAGATCACGGAATCGATGAACGGCGCCTTGAAGTTGAGGCCGGGGTCGGTGACGACGCGGACGGGCTCGCCGAGCCGGACCACCAGGACCTGCTCGGTCTGCTGCACGGTGAAGACCGAGCTGTAGCCGATGATGATCAGCACCAGCAGGATGATCAGGGCGGCAATGCCGGTGACGGGAGACCTCATCGCGTGGCTCCACCCGGCTGCTGGCCGGTCGTGGTGGACGGACGCCGCGGCGTCAGCTCGCTCAGCGGCAAGTATGGCACGATGCTCTGGCTGGACGCGCCGCCGCCGTCATAGACCAGCTTTTCCGAGCCGCCGAGGATGCGTTCCATGGTCTCCAGGTAAATGCGTTGCCGCGTCACGTCGGGCGCCTTCTTGTATTCATCATAGACTTTCAGGAAGCGCGAGCTCTGGCCCTTGGCCTCCGCCACCGCCTGCTCCTTGTAACCTTCGGCCGCCTGCACGATCTGGGCGGCGCGGCCGCGCGCCTCCGGTATCACGCGATTGGCATAGGTCTGCGCCTCGTTCTGCAGCCGCTCCAGGTCGGCGCGGGCCGCCTGCACATCGCGGAACGCGTCGATCACCTGCTGCGGTGGATCGACCTTTTGCAGCTGCACCTGGGTGATCAGAACGCCAGCGCCGTAGGTATCGAGCGTCTTCTGCATCAGTTCCTGCACGTTCTGCTCGGTGGTGGTGCGCGCGCCGGTCAGGATCGGCTGGATCTGCGACCGGCCGATCACCTCGCGCATGGCGCTTTCCGCCACCGCCTTCACGGTGCCTTCGGGATTCTGGATGTTGAACAGGAAGTCGCCGACGCCGTCGGGCTTGATCCGCCACAGCACGGTGAAATCGACGTCGACGATATTCTCGTCGCCGGTCAGCATCAGGCTCTCTTCCGGCACGTCGCGCATGGTGCGGCCGCGCCGCGCCGGGTCGTCGATCAGGGTCATGCCGATCGAAATGGTGGAGACGCGCAGCGCCTTTGGCAGCAGCACTGTCTCGATCGGATAAGGCAAATGATAGTTCAGGCCCGGCTGCACCGTGCGTACATGCTTGCCGAAGCGCAGGACGACGCCGAGCTCTTCCGACTGCACCCGGAAGAAGCCGGAGAGGCCCCAGATCACGAGCGCGCCGACGATGACCAGCGCGATCCCCATGCCGCCGAAATGGCCGCCGGGCAGGAGCTGCTGCAGCCGGTCCTGGCCGCGGCGCAGGAGGTCCTCAAGATCCGGCGGGCGCGGCCCGACCGATTGCGGTCCGCTGCCCCATGGTCCCTTCGGACCCGAGCCCCACGGCCCCCCGCCTTGATTCTTCCACGGCATTAACGCTTCTCCTCGGCAAGCCCGGGATGGATGATGGACGCCCGGCCTCGTCAGTCCGCCCGGCTTTATAGGGGACCGAATGGCCCCTTACAACGCAAGCTTCCAGCCCGAACGAGCTATGCCTGCGGACATAATTGTCAATGCAAACATTGGCTAGCGGGGTTAACGCCCAACGCGCCGACGATATGTCACATAGGAAAAATCGACGCTGTCATTTGGCCCGGCCGGATTCCGCACCCGCGCCGCTTCTTCCCATTTCGCCGGGTCAATTGTGGCGAAATACGTATCACCTTCCGGCCGCGCATGCACTTCGGTGATTTCGAGCCGATCGGCGCCATCGATCGATTGCGCATAGATCTCCGCGCCGCCGATGACGGCGATTTCGGTGGCGAAACGCCGCAGCGCATCGCCGAGCGCGATCGCGCGGGCGTTCTCGAACGACTGGGTGACGATCGCGCCGGGAGCGCGATAGTTCAGGTCGCGCGTCACGACGATGTTGGTCCGGCCGGGAAGCGGCCTGCGCAGGGACTCGAAGGTCTTGCGCCCCATCACCACCGGCCTGTTCATGGTGATGGCCTTGAAGCGCTGCTGGTCGCTCTTCAAGCGCCACGGGATCGCATTGTCGCGCCCGATCACGCCATTCTCCGCGACCGCGACGATGAGCACGATCTCCATCAGCGCGCCCCATCTGCCAGCGCCTGCAGCGCCGGACCAGTGACACGGCACAATGTCCATTCGTCCATCATGACGGCGCCGAGTGATTTGTAGAATTCGATCGACGGCGCATTCCAGTCGAGCACCGCCCATTGCAATCGCGCCCAGCCGTTGGCGACGCATTCCCTCGCAAGATGGGCGAGCAGCGCCTTGCCGATGCCCTTGCCGCGCAGCACCGGACGGACGAACAGATCCTCCAGATAGATGCCGTGCTTGCCGGCGAAACTGGAGAAATTGACGAACCAGAGCGCAAAGCCCGCAGGCTCCCCGTTCCACTCGGCGATATCGCAAATGAGCCGCGGATTGTCACGGAACAGCGCCTCGGCGATATCGGCTTCGGTCGCCTTCACTTCGTGCAGCAGCTTCTCGTACTCGGCGAGCTCGCGAACGAGCGCGTAGACGAGCCCGGCTTCATCTGCACGCGCACGGCGGATGGTCAGCGACATCCCTAAGGCGCTCACACCGCGACTTCGGCCTTGATATGCGGGTGCGGGTCGTAGCCCTCGAGTTTGAAGTCCTCGTAACGGAAGGCGAAGATGTCCTTTACCTCGGGATTGATCTTCATCACCGGCAGCGGCCGGGTCGGACGCGTGAGCTGCAGCCGCGCCTGCTCGAGATGGTTGGAATAGAGATGCGCATCGCCGAGCGAGTGCACGAAATCGCCGGGCTTCAGTCCCGTCACCTGCGCCACCATCATGGTGAGCAGCGCGTAGGACGCGATGTTGAAGGGCACGCCGAGGAAGACGTCGCCGGAGCGCTGGTAGAGCTGGCAGGATAGTTTGCCGTTCGCGACGTAGAACTGGAACAGGCAGTGGCAGGGCGGCAGCGCCATCTTGTCGACGTCGGCCGGATTCCAGGCGCTGACGATCAGGCGGCGCGAATCCGGATTGCGCTTGATCATCTCGATCACGTTCGAGATCTGGTCGATGCTGCGGCCGTCGGGCGCCGGCCAGGAGCGCCATTGCGAGCCGTAGACCGGGCCGAGATCGCCGTTGGCGTCGGCCCATTCGTCCCAGATGGTGACCCCGTTGTCGCGCAGATATTTGATGTTGGTGTCGCCGGCCAGGAACCAGAGCAGTTCATGCACGATCGCCTTCAGCGGCAGCCGCTTGGTCGTCAGCATCGGGAAGCCGGCCAACAGGTTGAAGCGCATCTGGTGGCCGAAGATCGACAGCGTCCCGGTGCCGGTGCGGTCGTGCTTCTCCGCGCCGTCGGCGAGGATGCGTTCGAGCAGGTCGTGATACTGGTTCATGGCGTGAGCTTCGGGCCTTCTGGGAACGGCGAATGTAGCGGCCGCGGCCACCGATCGACACCGCGACTCGGGGTCCAAGGCTGATTATACCCGGAAAAATGATGGGCCGCTCGCAAACGACAAGAGGACGGAACCCGCCTTTCGAGCGGCCGCCCTGTAGCCCGGGTGAAGCGCCAGCCTAACCCAGGTCCGCTCTCAATGTTGAGGCGCCTGTCCCGGGTTGCGCTGCGCTCCACCCGGGCTACGAGAGCTCTAACCCGCCGGCTTGAGCACCGGGGTCCACTTCTTGATCTCGTTGTTGACCAAGGTCCCCAGCGCCGCGGGCGTGCGGTCGGCCGGCTGCGGGACGACGCTGCCGAGTTCGAGCAGGCGCTTGCGGACGGTCTCGTCATCCAGCGCCTTGACGGCCGCCGCGTTCAATTTGGCGATGATCGGCGCCGGCGTGCCCTTGGGCGCGAAGATCGCGTTCCAGGCCTGGGCCTGGAAGGCCGGCAGGCCGGCCTCCGCCGTGGTCGGGACGTTCGGCAGCGACGGGTTCCGCTCGGGGGTCGCAATCGCATAGGCCTTGATGGTGCCGGCATTGATCTGCGGCACGGCGTTGACGATCTGGTCGCACATGTAGTCGACCTGCCCGGCCACCAGCGCGTTCATCGCCGGGCCGGTGCCGTTGAAGGGCACGCCGACCGGCTCGATGCCGAGGATCGAGTTCAGGAGCTGGCAGGAGACATGCGAGACCGAACCGACGCCGGCATGGGCCGCGTTGACCTTCTCGGCATTGGCCTTCACGTAAGTCACGAATTCCTTCAGGTCCTTCGGCGGAAAGTCCTTGCGCGCCAGGATCAGGATCGGCGTGCCGGCCAGCAGCCCGACCGGCTCAAAGCTCTTCTCCGGGTGATAGGCCAGATTGGGATAGAGCGGCACCGAGGCCGCGTGCGTCCCCATGTGCCCCGTGATCAGCGTATAGCCGTCATTGGCGGCGCGCGCCGCGCGTGCGCTCGCCGTGGTGCCGCCGGCGCCGACTACGTTCTCGATGATGATGCTCTGGCCGAGCGTCTGCGCCATATGCCCGGTGACGATACGGGCGATGACGTCGGTCGGGCCGCCGGCCGCGAACGGCACGATCATGGTGATGCTGCGCGTCGGATAGTCCTGCGCGCGGGCTGGCGCGACGACAGCCGACAGCACGGCTGCCAGCGCGAGAGAAGCACTCGCAAGCGAGCGACCATACCAATTCATCGTAATCCCCTGGGCTCGTTAAAGAGAAATGCCGGCTGGAGCGTGGCGAGGTTTCTTTGAACCGTCACCACGCTCCAGTTTTGATTTGAGCATGATCCTCTCGGAAAACCGGTTTGCACTTTTCCGGATCATGCTTTCGGCCAGCATTTCTTTTCATACCGAACTTCGGGGAGTCGATACGACTTCCGCCTGCGACACGCCGACGCAGGCGTGCCTCAGCCTTCGGACTCCACGAACACCTCGTCGCGCTTGGCGCGCAGGGTTGGCAACACCGCCAGCACCAGAAGGCCTGCGGCGATCGCCAGAAGCACCGCCGACAGCGGGCGGCTGACGAACACGCTCCAATCGCCGCGCGAGATCAGGAGCGCCCGGCGCAGGTTCTCCTCCATCAGCGGCCCGAGCACCATCCCGAGCAGCAGCGGCGCCGGCTCGAAATCGTGCTTGATCAGCCAGTAGCCGACCAGGCCGAACACGCCGGCCAGGACGACGTCGACCGGTGCGTTGTTCACGGAGTAGATGCCGATCGCGCAGAAGATCACGATCGAGGGGAACATCAGCCGGTACGGCACGCGGAGCAGCCGCACCCAGATGCCAACCAGCGGCAGGTTGATGATGACCAGCATCAGGTTGCCGATCCACATCGAGGCGATCATGCCCCAGACCAGATCCGGCTGCTTCTGCATCACCTGCGGTCCCGGCACGATGCCGTGGATCGTCATCGCGCCGACCATCAGCGCCATCACCGCGTTGGGCGGGATGCCGAGCGTGAGCAGGGGGATGAACGAGGTCTGCGCCGCGGCGTTGTTGGCGCTCTCCGGCGCCGCCACGCCCTCGATCGCGCCACGGCCGAACCGCGACGGATTCTTGGCAAGCTTCTTCTCCAGCGTATAGGCGGCGAAGGAGGCGATGACGGCACCGCCGCCCGGCAGGATGCCGAGGATCGATCCCAGCACCGTGCCGCGTCCGATCGCGGGCGCGGAGTCGATGAGGTCCTTTCTCGTCGGCATCAGGCCGGTGATCTTCTGCTGCACCAGATCGCGGCTCATCTCGGCGCCGTGATCGAGGTTGCGGATGATCTCTGCGAAGCCGAACACGCCCATTGCCACCGTGGCGAAGCCGAGGCCGTCGGCGAGTTCGGGAATGTTGAAGGCCATGCGGGAAGCGCCGGTCTCGATGTCGGAGCCGACCATCGACAGCAGCAGCCCAAACACGATCATCGCGATCGCCTTCAGCACTGAGCCCTTGGCGAGCACCACCGCGAAGATCAGGCCGAGCACCATCAGCGAGAAATATTCGGCCGGCCCGAATGCCAGCGCGAGTTTTGTCAACGGCGCTCCCAGGACGGCGATCAGGATGGTGGCGACGCAGCCGGCGAAGAACGAGCCGATCGCAGCGATCGCCAGCGCCGGGCCGGCGCGGCCCTGTTTTGCCATCTGGTGGCCGTCCAGGGCGGTGACGACCGAGGTCGCCTCTCCCGGGATATTGACCAGGATCGAGGTGGTCGAGCCGCCATACTGGGCGCCGTAATAGATGCCGGCGAGCATGATCAGCGCGCCGACCGGCGGCAATCCGAACGTGATCGGCAACAGCATCGCCACCGTGGCGATGGTGCCGATGCCCGGCAACACGCCGACCAGCGTGCCGACAAGCGCGCCGATCAGGCACATCAACAGATTGACCGGCGAGAAGGCGACGACAAAGCCGTGGGCGAGGTTAGCAAAAAGGTCCATCACGCCCTCACTGGATCAAAAAACGCGGGAACATCGGCATCGGCAGTCCCAGCACATAGGGGAAGAGGAGCGCGCAAGCGACCGTCAGGCACGCGCCGACGATGATGGCCTCGACCCATCGGGTCTCATGCGAGCCGACTGCAGCAATCATGAAGCTTGCGAAGGCCGACACCACCAGACCGAGCGGACGGATCGCCAATGCAAAGAAGATGATCGCGGCGCAAACGAACAGCGGTCCGCGCCAGGAATAGTGAGCCAGCCCTGGTCCCTCGGTGAAGAGCCCCATCACGGCAATGCCGGCGCCGAGCGCCACCAAGAGCACGCCGAACATCCACGGCGCGGTGCCGGCGCCGAAGGAGAAGCCGCGCATGCCCTGCAGGTCGCTCGAGGCCCACAGCGCGAGCAGCGCGAGCGCCAGCAGCATGATGCCGCCGATATAATCCTGCGGCGCTCGGATCTTGACGAACAGCGTGACGATCGCAACCGCAAATAGCGGATATGAATAGATCAGCGCCAACAGCACATCCGAGGAAAAGCCCTTCTTGGCGTCGGCGGCGACCGATCCGAACACCGCGTTGGGGGCGGCGGACAACAGCGCCCCGCCATGGGCGAGCAGCACCTGCGCCGGACCACGACCCGCGCCCAGTCCGATGATCGTGCCGAACGACCACACCAGCTCGAAAAGCTGCGGCGCCAGTGCCAGCACGACAATGCCGATGGCGGCCTTCGTGTTACGTGTGCTTGATGCGGTTTGGCCCATCGTTTCGGCCATACATGTCTCCTCCGTGCCCGCGCCGCGGGCCCTGTTATTCTATTGGCTGGAACTGACCCTGCCCCGGCCTTGCCTAACGATTTTCGTCAGATAACGCCAGCGAAACCGAGGACGCCCCCGGCCAGCAACAGCCAAAAAGGATTGAGCCGCGTCGCGAAGGCAACAATGGCCGTTATCACTGTCGTAAGAGCGGCAATCCAACTTTGGTCGGAGGTCCGGGCCAAAATGAACCCGCTCGCGGCCATCAGCCCGATCGAGAGCGGAACCAGTGCCGCCTGGATGATCGCCGGCCAGCGCGAATGGCGCGAGCGCGTGAGCAGATGGCTCACATAATAGGCAAGCAGCGCGGTCGGCCCGCACATCGCAAGCGTCGCCGCCAACGCACCGGCAAAGCCGGCGACGGAGTAGCCGATCAGGGTCACGATCAGCACGTTCGGCCCGGGCGACAATTGCGAGATCGCGAAGACGTCGGCGAACTCCTTGTCGGTCATCCAGTGGTGGACCTCGACCGCGATCCGGTGCATCTCGGGAATAGCCGCATTGGCGCCGCCGACGGCAAACAGCGACATCAGGCCGAACGTCCAGATCAGCGTCCAGATCGGATTGAGATCATCGTTCATGCCCGCCCCCGCCGGCGGATCAACAGCGTGACGGCCAGGCTTGCGGGAACGGCGACCAGCAGCACCGCTGCCAACGGCAGCCGCAACACGCCGATGGCGATGAAGACCGCCACAAGGACGACGAGGCCGGCGATATCGCGCCGCTTGATCAGCGGCATCGTCATCTTGAGCATCACCGACAGCAAAAGGCCGACGGCGACGCAGGCTACGCCGGCGAGCGTCCGCCGCAGCGCTTCGAGTTCGCCGTAATGCTTGTAGAGCGCCGCCAGCACGATCGCGATCAGCATGGGCGGCCCGACCAGCCCTGCAAAGGCCGCGATCCCGCCGGCGAGCCCCCGGAAGCGGGAGCCGAACACGAACGACAGGTTGACGATGTTGGGCCCCGGCAGGAAATGGCACAGGGCGAAAGTCTCGTTGAATTCGTCCGCGGTCATCCAGCGGTGCTGCTCGACGATACCCCGGCGCGCCCAGACCAGGACCCCGCCGAAGCCGGCCAGCGACATTTTTGCAAAGGCCACGAACAGTTCCCCCAGGCCGGGCTGGATCGGTGGGGTCGAGGCGGGAAGGTCCGGAACGGGAGCGGCGGCCGGCGGGGAATCGGAGGACATGGCAAGACCCTAAAATGCCGCACCGTGCCGGCCAAGGCGATAAACCGAAGCCGATCCATGCACGAAACGCCGGGTGGGACCGCCAAGGGCCTGTCTTTCCGTCGCTTTGCACCCTATATTGGGGGTGCCGGCTTGCCGGCTATGGAAATAAACGACCGTCGAAATAAACCATTCGGACCCGGGGGCGGTACCCGGCGCCTCCACCAGAGCCCATGCGGAATTGAGAGCCGTGGGTTCCGGCGGGGGCGAAATAGGATCGACGAGGGCGTAAAGGGCGTGTTTTTTCTCGGTATGGTTCCGCCGATATCGGGCCAATGCAATAGTTGCCAACGACAACTTTGCTCCGGTTGCTCAGGCTGCGTAACGCAGTTTGAAAGACCACTTTGAAGTCCTAGCGGGTTAAGCTCCGCTAGGCGGGGTTCGGAGGCACCTGGCAACAGAAGCCTCCACTTCACATTAGCATGGTAAAGTGCGTGCATCCTAAACGGGCGTTTGCGCCGCAAATTCGACCCCGAAGGCCTCATGACGTTGGCTTGTGGCCGGGATACCATAAAGCTAAAGGCGAGTCGGGCGACCGATATGCGGCCGGCCATTTTTGAAGGCGACAGGACCATCATGGCGACCGATCAGATCCGATATGACGTGCTGGCGCGCGACGCGCTGCGCGGGGTGGTGCGCCAAGTGCTGGCGGACGCCGCGGAGCATGGACTTCCCGGCGAGCATCATTTCTACATCACTTTCATCTCCAACGCCGAAGGCGTGAAGCTCTCGCCGCGGCTGCTCGCGCAATATCCGCAGGAGATGACGATCATCCTACAGCACCAGTTCTGGGACCTGGTGGTGACGGACGACCGCTTCGAGGTCGGGCTTTCCTTCGGCGGCATTCCGGAGCGGCTTGTCGTTCCCTTCGCTGCGGTCAAGAGCTTCCTCGATCCTTCGGTGAAGTTCGGCCTGCATTTCGAACCGTCCGAAGAGGACGTCGCGCCCGAGAAGCCCGCGCCCAATCTGCCGACGACTTCAGCTGCGCCACCGCCGCCTGCTCCGGCAGCCGAGGCTGCCGCGGAAGAGAAGGAAGAGTCGGAAAAGCCGAGTGAAGGCGCCGAGGTGGTTCGGCTCGACCGCTTCCGCAAGAAATAATCTAAGCACGCATCAATCTTCGACGCTGTAGAATGAACGTGGCGCCGCTTCATGGCGCAACGGACATTGGCAATGGCTCGATCAACATCCTCCTCACAAAAAAACAAAACCACCCGCGTCGAGACCGACAGTTTCGGTCCGATCGACGTCGCCTCCGACCGCTATTGGGGCGCGCAGACCGAACGCTCCCGGCAGAACTTCCGCATCGGCCGCGACCGTATGCCGATCGAGATCGTGCACGCACTCGGCATCGTGAAACTGGCGGCAGCTCTCACCAACCGCGAGCTCGGCCTGATCGACGCGCGCCGCGCCAGTGCGATCACGCGCGCCGCGAAAGAAGTACTCGAGGGCAAGCTCGACGATCATTTCCCGCTGGTGGTGTGGCAGACCGGCTCGGGCACGCAGACCAACATGAACCTCAACGAGGTGATCACCAACCGCGCCAACGAGCTGCTCGGCTTCGAGCTCGGCGCGAAGAAGCCGGTTCATCCCAACGACCACGTCAACATGAGCCAGTCGTCTAACGACTCGTTTCCGACCGCGATGCACATCGCCGCAGCGCAGGGAATTTTCGGCAAACTGATTCCAGCGCTCGGCGAATTGCATCGCGAGCTGCGCCGCAAGGAGAAGGCGTTCGCGAAGATCGTCAAGATCGGCCGCACTCACACTCAGGACGCGACACCGCTGACATTGGGTCAGGAATTCTCCGGCTATGCCGCGCAGGTCGAGAGCGGCATCGCGCGGCTGCGCACAGCAGCAAAGGATCTCTTGCCGTTGGCGCAAGGCGGCACTGCCGTCGGCACCGGCCTCAACTCCAAGCCGCGCTTTGCGAGACTGTTCGCAAAGCACGTCGCCAAGATCACGAAGCTGCCGTTCATCAGCGCGCCGAACAAGTTCGAGGCACTCGCTTCCAACGACGCCTATGTGCTGGTGCATGGCGCGATCAATTCGGTGGCGACCGGCTTGTTCAAGATCGCAAACGACATCCGCTTCCTCGGCTCTGGCCCGCGCTCAGGCCTCGGCGAATTGGTCCTGCCGGAGAACGAGCCGGGCTCCTCGATCATGCCGGGTAAGGTGAACCCGACGCAATGCGAGGCGATGACGATGGTGTGCACCTACGTGTTCGGGAACGAAACCGCCGTCACCATCGCGGGCAGCCAGGGACATTTCGAGCTGAACGTCTACAAGCCGGTGTTGGCGTATTGCATGATGAGTTCCATTCAGCTGCTGTCGGACGTTGTCCACTCTTTCACCGAGCATTGCGTGATCGGGATACGTGCCGACGAGAAGCGCATCGGTGAGTTGATGCAGCGATCGCTGATGCTCGTCACTGCGCTTGCGCCGAAGATCGGATACGACAACGCAGCGAAAGTCGCGAAAGCAGCACACGCGCGCGGCACCACGCTCAAGGAAGAGGCGCTGCGGCTCGGCTATGTATCCGAACGTGAATTCGACTCTTTGGTGCAGCCGGAGAAAATGACTCACCCGGGCTAAGTGAAACCGCGAGTTGCATAGTTTTCCCGGGAAAAAACGGTGATCGGGCTGCACTCACGCACAACGAGTTAACGCAGCCCGTCAATTGATATAATTATGGATCATAACGCCTAAAGAATGATTGGTTGTAGCGGGCGTTGCGTTGACGCATGGGACAGCGGCGAAATATATGGTTTTCGCGGGGCGAAGCTGACCTTTTGATGCTATCACAAGGCGCTATATAGGGACTTCGGATGGGCATGTGCTCTGCTTGCGCGCGATTTGGCTGCGCCGATCTCGCCAACAGGCACTTGCACTTTCGGATCACTGGATGATGGGGCGGGCATGGGGCACGTGATCAATTTGAACCGAGTAAGAAAACAAGAGCAGCGTAAGGAAGCTGCGAAGCAGGCTGAAATCAACCGCGCGCGATTTGGTCGTACCAAGTCCGAACGGAAGACGGACGAGCTTCGCAAAGCACACGACGAGAAGCTGTTGGATCAGCATCTCATCGACGGCGGAGACGCATCATGAAATCGCCCGTCGTCAAACGTTCGATCGTGGTCGCCGGCCACAAGACCAGCGTCAGCCCTGAAGAAGCTTTCTGCAATGGCATGAAGGAAATCTAAGGCATCCGGAACATGACGCTGTCGGAACTGGTCGGCGAGATCGACAGCAATCGCCAGCAGGGCAACTTGTCGTCAGCGATCCGGCTTTTCGTGCTGGAGTATTTCCGTTCTCGCGCAATCGCCGCGACGACGGCCCAGGCACCGGACAACAGGCCGCAAGCCTGATCCGTTGCAGATAGCCGGTGCCCTGGCACCGGCTTCACCGACGAACCAGAGTGGAGAGCGAAATGGATATGGCCAAGCGAACCTCGCCGCGAAACCTGTCCATTTCGGAAGCTCTCCATGTCTGCCTTTGTCGTCCTGGATTCGATCTCACTTCACGCGCCTGACGGCCGTCCTCTATTCGATGAACTGACGCTCGCGATCGGACGCGAGCGCACAGGCGTGGTCGGGCGCAACGGCTGCGGCAAATCGACACTGCTGCGCCTGATCGCGGGCGAGGTCGAACCGGCAGCGGGATCGATTCACCGTGCCGGATCGATCGGCATGCTCGCGCAGATCGCCGACGAACGCCTGACGGTCGCGCAAGCCGTCGGCGTCGATGGCGAACTCGCGCGCCTGCGCCGGCTCGCGCGCGGCGACGGCACGCTCGAGGACGCCGCATCAGCCGACTGGACACTGGAAGCACAACTACAGTCCACGCTGAGCGAGGTGGGGCTGCCCGCGCTGTCGCTGGATCGCGCGGTGGCGTCGCTCAGCGGTGGCGAGCGGACGCGCGTCGCGCTGACGCGGCTATTGATCCAAGCACCTGACGTGCTGCTGCTGGACGAGCCCACCAACAATCTCGATGCCGACGGCCGCGAGGCCGTGGCGCAATTGCTTCGGCGATGGCAAGGCGGCATCGTGGTCGCAAGCCACGACCGTATGCTGTTGGAGCATATCGACCGCATTGTCGAATTGACGCCGGTCGGCGTCACGATTTTCGGCGGCGCGTGGCCGGCTTTCGCCGAGCAGCGCGACGCGACACGCTTGCGCGCGGAAACCGAACTCGAGCGCGCCGCCGATGCGCTGCGCAACGCCGAGCGCACGGCGCAGAAGGCGCGCGAAAGAAAGTCGCGCCGCGACAAGGCCGGCCGCGCCTGGCGCGCCAAGGGCATCGAGGACAAGATGTTCATGGATCGCGAGAAGGAGCGCGCCGAGGCCAGTGCCTCCCGCGAAGGCCATCTCGCCGAGCGCCTGATCGGCGGGCGCGCGGATGCATTCGAGGAAGCCCGCGCGCGGGTAGAGATCGTGACGCCGCTGTCGATCGACCTGCCGAAGACCGCCCTCCCCGCCGGCCGCGAGCTCGTCACCTTCAACGACGTGGCGATGGCCTTTGCCGGCCGACGCCTGTTCGGCCCGCTCTCGTTCGAGCTGCGCGGCCCTGAGCGCGTTGCGATCGGCGGCGCCAATGGCGCGGGCAAGAGCACGCTGCTCCGTCTGATCACCGGAGCGGCGCAGCCGACTGCAGGCACGATCCATCGTCGTACTGAACGGATCGCAATGCTCGACCAGCATGTCGGCCTGCTCGATCCCGGCACCAGCATTTTGGACAATCTGCGCCGGCTCAATCCGGAATTGTCAGCCAATCAAGCGCATGCCGCGCTGGCGCGATTTGCCTTCCGCAACAGGGCCGCGCTCCAGGTCGTGGATACGTTGAGCGGCGGCGAGCGGCTTCGCGCTGGGCTGGCGTGCGTGTTCGCGCGGCCGGAGCCGCCACTGCTGTTGCTGATGGACGAGCCCACCAACCATCTCGACCTCACCGCGATCGAAGAGCTGGAAGGCGCGCTGCGCGACTTCGATGGCGCCCTCGTCGTCGTCAGCCACGACAAGACGTTCCTGCAGGCGATCGGGATCGAACGGGAGATTGCGCTCTGAGGCGTAGCCCGGGTGAAGCGCCAGCGTAACCCGGGATCGTTCGTAGTTGCTGATGCAGATGTCCCGGGTTGCGCGCTCCGCTCCACCCGGGCTACGAGCGCTAATTCTGCGCCGCCGGACGCGATGGCGGATTGGCGACCTGTGGCGTCAGTGCAAGCGGCGGACGCGGTTTTGGTTTCGCTCCGCCCGGCAAGGGCTTGACCTCGATCGGCGGCGGCAATGGGGCGAGTTGCGGCTGGCTCGCGACCGACGCCGGTGGATTGGCGGCTGGCGCGCTGGCCGGAGGCTGTGCCAGCGGCGGCCGCGGTGCGCTCGTTTTCGCCTTTTGCGCTCCCTTGCGCGGATCGCGGCCCGGGATCGGCACATCCGTTGACGCCGGCGGGATCGCCGCGCTCGCATCCGGCACTTCCGCCGGCTCCTGCGGCGGGATCAGCGGCGGCGTCGGCTGGAACGTTGGAGGCGGCTCGCCGCGCTCAATCGCATCCAATCGCCTGGTCTCGCGGTCGATCGCGCGCACCGCAAGCCAGGACGACAGCGCCGCGACATCGACGCTGCGGGTCAGCTCGTCCGGTGTGCCCACTGCGAACAACTGGATTTCCGGCCGGCTCGCCGCGGTGATCGCGGTCGGCACCAGCACAGCGCGGATGTCGGCCTGGTCGGCCGGAATGTCGTAGCCGCCGGAGATGGTGGCGTTGACGCCGTTGGCCGCGAGGGTGGTGGCGCCGACACGGATCCGCCCGTCGCGGATGTTGAATGGGATCTGGGCTGAGGCGACCGACAGCACACCATTTGCGAGCGCCGACTCGACGATCTGCTTCAACCGCGCGTCATCAGCGACCTGCCCGTTCTCGCTGGCGCGGATCGCAATGTCGAAAGCACGCGGATCGAGGCCGGCGATGCGCGCACCTTCCAGCGTGACCGTGCCGCTGCCGGACAGCGCGCCGGTCAGCGCCGCCGCGCTGCGGCCCTGGCTCATCAGCGTCATCTGCAAGGAGGCGCGCCCCTTGGGCATGCTGAGATTTCGGTAGCGCAGCGCCGTGCCATCGACGCCGCTAAGCTGCACGCTTCCATTCACGGTGATGCCGTTTGCACCCGGCCTTGCATCGATGGCGCCGCTGAGATCGCCGCCGCCGATCTTGCCCTTCAGGGCGTCGAAGGTCAGCGTCTGGCCATCGCTCTTGATCGTGCCGCTCACCGGCTGCAATTCGATGCCCCCAGGCAGCGCGCCGCGCAATGCCTGGAATGCGATGTTGCCGCGCCAGCCCTTGAGCACGCCGCCACCGAGCGGCTCGGCCGGATCACGCCCGCCGGCGCCGACAGCGAACGCGAACACCGGTGCGAGCGTGACCTGGTCGAGCCCGATCTCACCTTCGATGTTCTTCTCATCCCCCAAGGCGAGCGCGACCCGGCCACGCAGCCGCGAGCCGCCGACGATGCTGTCGAGATCGTCGAACGAGAGCTTGTTGCCGGCAAGCGATACGCGCGACGACAGGCGGACGCCGTCCACCGCCGTGTCCGACGGCTTGAGATCGAGCAGCGGACTGATGTCGGCGCTCCTGACCCGCAGATTGATGCTGGCCTTCTTCGCCTCGTCCCATGGCTCGACAGAGCCTTCAGCGTCCGCGTCAAGCCCCGCGCCCCAGATCCTCGCCTTCAGCCGCAACGGCGCGCGCCAGGCGCCATTAACTGAGCCTTCGAACTGGGCGGGGCCGTCGCCAACCGCGATGATGCGATCGAGGCTGAGCAGCGCGAGCATTGCACGCCCCTGCCCGGCTGAAAATCTGGCGTCGATGCCGAGATCGCTGCGGCTGAGGGCATCGAGGTCGGTGCCGCGGATCGCGGCGACCTGCGGCTTCGCCGTCACCGTGGCGGTGCCCTTGAGCTGCGGCGCGTCGAGATCGAACGCGGCGCGAAGGCTGCCGCGATCGGCCTGCCCCTTGTCGAGATCAAGCGCGAGCTTCAACCGTGCCGGACCGGGGATCGCAGCCAGTGTGTTGAGGCGCGGTGCGGCCGATGGCGCGAACGATGAGACCAGGCCGGTCAACTGGCTGAACGATGCCGCGTTGGCGTTGAGCGCAAGCTTTCCGGTCGCATTGATGCGATCGAAATTGCCGGTGCCCTCGATCGTCACGTTGTCCGGCTGGCCGATCTTCAGCCGCTCAAGCGAGACCATCTTCGGTCCATAGCCGAGCTTGGCCTGCAGCGGACGCAGCTCCTGTCCGGCCGAAATCGCGCGCCCGATATCAAGCGAGAGCTGCGCTTCCTCCGGCCATTCCGCCTGCGGCCCCGCCAGCGAGCGCACGACGGCGGTGGCTGCATCGAGATCCAGCCGGTCGGCCTTCACGTTGGCGTCGACCTTCGCGCCGCTATTGCCGGTGGGATACGACACCGCGACTCGTCCGGCGATCGCGCCGCCATCGATCTCGGCCTTCATGCTGTCGATGGCAAAACCGCTTGCGGCGACCGTGACGTCACCGCGCAGCTTGAGCGGCTTTTGGTTGCGAGAAGGGAGATCGCCGCGGCCCTGCAACCAGACCATCAACGCATCGGGATCGGAAGATTCGACATTGAGCGCCGCCTTGAAGCTGTCGGACTGGGCGCTTTGCGGACCGGCACCGCTGAGCGAGACGCGCGTGGCGCCCGGTGCGCGGAAGTCGAGCCGCCGCACCGTCCAGCCCTTGTCGTCGCCGTGAAGCTCGGCCGCGATGTCCTGCAGCGGCCGCCCACCGAGCATGATCTGCTCGGAAGCGAATTCGATCTGCGACGGCAGCGCGACGTGTGGAACGCCTGACAGCAGCGCGCGCAGCGCCGGCAGCGCACGAGCCGGTTCGGCGTTGTTGTCCTTGGTGGCAAAGCGGTCGACATCGAGTTGCCGTGCCGAGAGCGACGCGCGCAGCAGCGGCGAGGCGCCGAAGCGGATATCGCCGGCGCCTGCGAGCTTCAGCGCGCGCTCTTCATTGCCATAGCTGATCTCGATCTGGTCGAGCCGCGCCGCCGAATAATCCGCCTTGACCCTGGCTCCGACACGCCAGGGCGTCGGCGCGGCGTCATCGTTCTTTGACGCGGGCGGCGAGGCCAACGCTACCACGCCTTCGAAGCGCGGCGCGCGGGCCTCGAAGGTGAGCACGCCATCGAGGTCGGCCGACAGCGGGCGCTGGCCGGGGTCGATGTTGACATGCACGCGGGTGCCGTTGCCATCGGCGCTCTGGCCGGAGGAAATCCGGAACGGATAGCGGGAGCCGTCGAATGTGAAATTGCCGTCACCACGGATTGCGCCGGCAAGCGAGCGGACGTCGCCGCTGAAGGCGATGTCGCGCAGTTCCAGCGTGCTGCGGCTCGCGGCATCATGCAGGGCGATGCGACCGGTGAGGTTGACGCGATCGATCGCAAGCGAGGCGAAGTCGAAGCTGCCCTGCGAGGCCGGCCAGTCGATCCGTCCCTTCTGGTCGAGACCGAGATCGAGTGACATGCCATTGATCGTGAGCTCGGTCGCGCGCCACTCTCCACGCATCAGCGAGCCCAGGCTGAACTCGACATCGAGCTTGTCGGCCCGGATCTTGCCGCGATCGTTGTCGCCGCCGACCACGGCCGAGCGCAGCCGAAGCTGCGGCGCCGGCAGCAGCCGCGCGTCTAGCTCGCCGCCGATGCGCACGGGCGCGCCGATGATTCGCGTCGCCTCTGCCTCGAATTGCGGACGGAACTGGTTCCAGTCAATGAAGTACGGTCCGACCAGCGCGGCGATCAGCGCAAGAATGAACGCGATTGCCAGGCCGAGCAGCGTCGTCTGCACGGTGTCTCCCTTTGAGCCCCGCCCCGGCGCACGTGGCCAATACAGCGCCGGAGCAGCCCAATATATAGAGACAAGTATGGCGAAGTCACAGCGGTATCACACTGCGGCCGCTGGCGAGGATCGAGAACGTTACCAGCTCGCCGGCAGGCGCTTCAGGCCCCGCAGCACGAAGGTCGGCCGCCACTCCGGATTTTCCGCGTCATCCAGCCGCAGGTCCGGCAGGCGGCGGAGCAGCGTCGAGATCGCGATCTCGGCCTCGATTCGCGCCAATTGGGCGCCGAGACAGAAATGGATGCCGCCCCCAAAGGACATCGGTTTCACATTGGGACGCGTGATGTCGAGCCGCTCCGGATGGTCGGGATAGACAGCCGGATCGTGGTTGGCCGAGCCCAGCAGGCACAGCACGGCCTCGCCCTTGGGTATGCGCTTGCCGCAGAGATCGATGTCCTCCAGGGCCGCGCGTCCGGTCATTTGCACGGAGGAATCATAGCGCAGGAATTCCTCGATGGCGTTGGTGATCAGGCCGGGATTTGCCTTGAGCAGCGCGAGCTGGTCTGGGTTGCGGTGGAGCGCGAGCAGGCCGTTGCCGATCAGGTTGACGGTCGTCTCGTGTCCGGCCCCGAACAGAAGGATGATGTTGGCGGTCAGCTCTTCATTGCTGAGCTTGTGGCCGTCCTCCTCGGCCTGCACGAGCTGTGTCGTCAGGTCATCGCCGGGCTGCTTCCGCCGCAACTCGAACAGCTGCTGGAAGTACATTTGCGACATCATGGTTCTGGCGTTGCCCTGCTTGATCTCCTCCGCCGACAACGGCACCGGTTCGAGGATGCGCCCGCTGTCGCGCGCGCCGGTATAAAACGTATCGCGATGCTCCTCGGGGATTCCGAGCATGTCGCAGATCACCGTCACCGGCAGGCGGAACGCAAAGTCCTCGATCAGGTCCATCCTGCCCTGCGGGATGACACGATCGAGCGTCTGATCGACGATTTCCTGAATCCGCGGCCGCATGTCCTCGACCCGGCGCGCCGTGAATGCCTTCACCACAAGGCCGCGCAGGCGGGTGTGATCGGGCGGATCCTGCTGCAGCATCATTTGGCTCATGCTGCGGAAGACCGGGTCCTCCATGGCCTTTGGCCCGTAGCGGCGTATGGCGCGGCCGGCATAGTCCTTGCCAAAGTGCTTGTCGCGCAACACGAAGCTCACCTCCGCCTGACGGCTCGCGACGAAAGCGCCGAACGGCGTGACATGCATCGGGTCCTCGGTGCGCAGCCGCTCGTAATGGGGATAGGGGTTGCGGATGAATTCCGGCGCCAGGGGATTGAACAACGGATCGTTGTTCGCCGGCCGAACTTGCTCATTCATGGTGACCTCGATCGGTTGTCGCGTTGAGACAATCTTACGTTGAACGCTACCGGCCGACAACCCGGACGACCAGGCGCTTCCATCCCCCGCAACTCGATACACTCTTGTATCGAGTTGCATTGTGGCCTAAACAGGGCCGATGTCAAGAGTTCGGACCAGACCGACCAGGGACGACACCTGCGAAAAGCTGTTCGAGGCGGCGGCGCGCGTGTTCGAGGAACAGGGCATCGGCGGCGCCAGCATCGAGGCGATCGCGGCCGCCGCCGGTTTCACGCGCGGGGCGTTCTATTCGAACTTCAAGAGCAAGGAAGAACTCATCTTCGCGATGCTCGAGGACCATGTCGAGCAAACTATCCGGCGCAACCTCGATCTGCTTTCCCGGCACGGTAGTCTTGCCGACTTCATCGATGCGCTGAAGAGCATGGATCGCACCAGGCAGGATCCGCTCGGCCGCTCGCCGCTTCTGCACATGGAGATGATCCTGTTCGTTGCGCGCGCGGAGAAGCGCCGGCCCGAACTTGCAAAGCGCCTGCGCGCCCGGCGCAAGCTGGTCACCGAGATCATCGAGACCGCGCGGAAGAGCAACGGCAGGAACGGCCGGCTGGATGCGGCATGGACCGCCGCAATCGTGCTGGCGCTCGAGGACGGCTTTCGCCTGCACCGCCTGATCGATCCGGAGACCACGCCGGCCGACAGCTTCCTGCGCGCGATCGGCGACCTGCAGCGCGCGATCGGCAACGCCGACCGCTCCGTAGCCCCGGTGGAGCGCTAGCCCCGTAGCCCGGGTGGAGCGAACGCGTAACCCGGGATACCTGCATCGGCGCTTGCGAGTGGCCCCGGGTTACGCTGACGCTTCACCCGGGCTACGGGGCTGCAACGTGTGCAGACGCCCTGCTACCGCACGGACTTTTCCGGGCGCGGCCTGCCAGATCGCGAATGCGGACAATGCGCTCACGGCAATGCTGATCGCGAACGCCGCCGTGTAGCTGCCGGTGAAATCATACAATAGCCCCGTCGCCCACGGGCCCGCGGCACCGCCCGCGAGCGCGGCCAGCATGATGGTGCCGAAGATGCTGCCGTAGTGCCTGCCCTGGAAGATCTCGACCACGACCGGCCCCATCACCGAGGTCAGGCCGTAACCGAGCGCGCCTTGCGTGAACACCATCAGATAGACCAGCGGCAACGAAGGCGCGTATTTCAGCGCCACCAGGCTCGCAAAGCAGATTGCAAAGCCGACGCAGCTGATCGCCCACACCGCTTCGCGCCCGATCCGGTCGGAGAGATGGCCAAGCCAGATCTGGCCGGGAATGCCGAGCAGGCTGACGACGCCGAGTGACCACACCGCGACATTCGGGCTGAAGCCGATGTCGAGCAGGAATTTCGTCTGATGCACCTGCACCGCGTACCAGATGTAAAGGCCGCAGAAATAGCCGAGCGCGATCCACCAGAAGCGCGCGGTGCGGAGCGCCAGAGACAGCGTCCAGTCGGTGCCGGCCCAGACGGGATCAACGATGTTCGATACTGGTTTCGCCGAAGTGGCGGTCGGCGCAGCGTCGCCGTCGGGCAGCAGCCCGATATCCTCGGGACGTTTTCGCAGCAATAGATTGATCGGTGCGAGCACGACCAGCACGAGGATTCCGATCGCGGTGCAGGCAGTGCGCCAGCCGGTCTGCTCGATCATGTGCTGCACCCACGGCAGCAATGTCACCGAGCCGATGCCGACGCCGGCGAAGGCGATCCCGATCGCCAGTCCGCGGCGGCGGAAGAACCAGTTCGGCAGGAAAAACGATTGGCCGGAATAGCCGAGACAGACGCTGCCCGCGCCAACGAGAACGCCGATGCTGAGATAGAGGTGCCAGGGCTGCGTCGTCAGCGGCGCCAGCAGAAAGCCTGCGCCCATCAGCACGACGCCGAGTTCCATCACCGCGCGCGGTCCGGCGCGATCCATCAAGCGGCCGATCAGCGGACTGGCGACGCCGGAGGCCACGAATCCGAACGAGAACGCACCGGCGGTGACGCCGCGCTCCCAACCGAACTCGCCAAGGATCGGTGGATAGAACAGCGAGAAGGCGGTGCGCGCATTCACGCCGATCGCCATGGTGACGAAGGTCACCGCAATGATGATCCAGCCGTAGAAGAAGGGAAGCCGCATCAAGGGGTCACCAGCGCGTGGCTCTCATGGCCGAAATAGGCGCGCTCCAGCCGCTGCGCCAGATTGCTCTCGTCGGTCGATGCTTCCAGCACGATATTTCCCTGCACCAGCGCGTAGACGCGGTCCGCCGTCGCCAACGCCTTCTCCAGCAATTGCTCGACCAGCAATACCGCGGTGCCCTGCGCGCGCAAGCGGCCGATGACGTTGAGCACCCGATCGACCAGCACCGGCGAGAGGCCGGCCGATGGCTCGTCGAGCATCAACAGCCGCGGGCGTCGCACGAGGCCTTGCGCGACGGTGAGCATCTGCTGTTGTCCGCCCGACAGCGCGCCGCCGCGCTCGTGACGCTTCTCGGCGATCTCGGGGAAATACGCCAGGGCTTCCTCGACGCGCTCTGCACGCTCGGCGCGCGGCACGTCGTAGCCTGCAAGCAGGAGATTGTCGGTGACGGAAATCTGCGTGAACACGCGATGTCCCTCGATCACATGGACCAGGCCGGCACGCGCGGCATCCCGCGGCGTCGCGTTGGTCATGTCGCGGCCGTCGAAGCGCACCTGTCCCGCCGTCACCGGCAGCAATCCGGACAGCGCGCGCAGCATCGTGGTCTTGCCGGCGCCATTCGGCCCGAGCAGCGCCACCACCTCGCCGGCAGCGACCTGGAAATCGATGCCATGAAGCACGCGGATCTTGCCGTAGCCGGACTCCAGCGCGCGCACGGAGAGCAGAGGTTCAGCCGCCGAGGTAAGCACTGACCACCTCCTTGTGAACGCGGATTTCGGCCGGCGTGCCCGCCGCCAGCGTGCGGCCGAGATTGAGCACGGTGACCTGGTGGCAGATGTCGAAAATGAGATCGGCGTGATGCTCCACCAGCAGGACGCCGGTTCCGCGCGCGCTGATCGCCTTGATCAGTGAGGCCAACCGCTCGATCTCGTCATTGGAAAGACCGGCCGCGGGCTCGTCGAGCAGCAGGAAATCGGGATCGAGCATCAAGGCACGCGCGATCTCGATGAAGCGGAGTTCGCTGTGCTGCAGGCGGTCGGCGCGCGCCTCCGCCAGCGTCTCCAGCCCGACGACGCCGAGCAGCGCCCGCGCTTTCGCGGCGAGCATCCGCTCGTCCTCGCGATTGCGCGGAGCCGACAGCATTGCTTCGACGAAGGTCGCCCTGCCCTCCACCGAGCCGCCGATCATCACGTTCTCCAGCACCGAGGCCTCGCCGATCACGCGCGGGGTCTGGAATGTCCGCGCAATGCCGCAAGCTGCGCGCAATGCCGGCTGGCCCGGTGGCAACACGTCCTCGCCCAGCGTCATGGTGCCGGCCTTGGCGGCGTAGTAGCCGGAGATGACGTTGAGGGTGGTGGTCTTGCCGCTGCCGTTCGGGCCGATCAGGCCGTGGATCTGGCCGGCCGTCACGTCGAGGTCGAGCCCGTCGATCGCCTTCACATTGCCGAAGCTCAGCGCGATGTCGCGCAGCTTCAAGTGCTTGCCGCCAGTGCGCCGACGCACGATGTCGGCGAGCGCTGCCGGACGCGGCACGATGGCGCGGTTGCTGGCGAGCGGGCGGCGGTTGCGGAAATCGAGCAGTGCCGCGATGCCGCCGGGCATCACCAGCACGATCACGAGCAGCAGCACGGCGTAGAGGAAGGTCGACCAGGCCGCCAGCGGCGCGGCGATCTCGGGCAGGATGGTCAGGATGATGGTGCCGAGCATAGGCCCCAGGATCGAGCCGCGGCCGCCGATCAGGATCGCGATGAAGAACAGGACCGACAGATCGAAGGTGAAGGCGTCGGGTGTGATGTAGGTCTGCAGCGTCGCGAACAATCCGCCGGCGATCGCGGCCAGCGCGCCGGCGAACAGGAAGATCGCGATCAGCATTTTCGGCTTGGAGATGCCGGTGGCTTCCGCCGCCACCTCGGCGTCACGCACTGCGATCAGCGCGCGGCCGTACCGGCTGCGGGCGACGTTGGCACTCATCCAGGTGGCGACCGCCGCAACCGCGACGCAGAGCCCATAAAAGCCCCACGGCGTATCGAACGGCGCCGGAAATTCCGGACCGGCGATGCCGATGCCGCCGCCGGTGACGCTCTGCCAGGCCAGCGCGATCTGCGTGACGATGGTGGCGAAACCAAGTGTCGACATCGCGAAATAGAAGGTGCGCAGCCGCAGCGCCGGCAATCCGACGATCACGCCGAACAGCGCGCCGACGCAGCCGGCAATCGGCAGCGCCAGGAACACCGGCACAGCAGGCGTGACGTTGCCGGCGACGAGCACGCTCGTCGTGTAAGCACCGAGCGTCAGCAGCGCGACATAGCCTATCGCGAGATGGCCGGCAAAGCCGACCACGAGGTTGAGGCCGGAGACCAGCACCCAGTAGATCGCCATGCGCGTGCCGATCAGCGCCCAATAATCGTTGCTGACGAACGGCAGCAGCAATGCAAGCGCAAGGATGCCGAGGAACGGCGCAATGTGCGGCAAGGCGGCGCGCCAGGCGCCGCTTTCGCCTTGAGCAGAGGTCGCAGTGACAGTGGTCATCACACCCTCCGCGCCGTAGTTCCGCCGAACAAGCCTTGGGGCGCTGCCAGCAGGACCACGATGAACAGGGTGAAGACCGCAACGGACGAGAAGATGCCGCCGACCAGGAAATTGGCGGCCTGCTGGAACAGGCCGAGCGCCAGCCCGCCGAAGATGGCGCCGCGATTGTTGCCGAGGCCTCCGAGCGCGACCGGCACGAACCCGTAGAAATTGAGCAGCGCGCCATTGGCAAAGAACGCCAGCAGGAGCTGGCCACCGGAGAAGCCGGCGATGCCGCCGATCACGCCGGCCAGCGCGTAGCTTGCGACCCGCAGATTACGCTCGGGAAGACCGAGCGCGCGTGCTGCGAAATTATCCTCCGCGATCGCGACAAAGGCGCGGCCGACCAGCGTGCGGCGGTAGAGATATTCGAGCGCCACGATCGTCACCGCACAGGCGACGACCGGCAGCCAGAACTTTTCGTCCCAGATACCGCTGCCGAGCCCGAACACGCGCGGGAATGGTTGCGGCTCGGTGCCCCATTTGATCGCCGCGATCTGCTGGATCATCAAAGCAAGCGCCAGTGTCGAGAGCACGTAAAGATGCTGGTCGAGGCTCTTCAGGACCGGCCGTACCGCGACGAATTCGGTGATGACGCCGACAATCGCGCAGGCGGCCAGCGTCAGCACGAAGCCCACGATGATGGGCATGCCCATCTTGAGCGTGAACATCGAGCCGAGCACGCCGCCCAGCATGGCGAGCTGCCCGGCGGTGAAGCTCATCACCCGCGAGGTCGAGAACATCGTGTTGTAGGTGACGCCGACGAGCGCGTAGATCGCGCCCGCCGCGAGACCGGATGCGAGGATCGAGACGAGCATCGGATGCACCCTCTGCCCGCCGGCCTATGTATAGCCCGGCGCCAGCGCGAACGTCCCGTTCTTGGCGGTGCTGGCCTCCGACATCACGATTTCGTCGGTCGGATAGCCGTTATGCTGCGTCGGCGTGAAGGTGTAGGTGCCGAAATAGCCGGGATATTTCGACAGCGTGTTCCAGTATTTGACTAGGCCCGCGCTTTCGGTCGATCCGCTTTCGGCGACCGCCTTGGCGATCAGCTCGATCGCGTCGATGCCGCCCGCGACCCACCACAACAGCGTGTCGTTGAGCGCGATATTCGCCTTGGCGAGGCGCGCGACCAACTCCTCGCTCTTCGGCGGCAGCTTGCCGGCTGCATCATAACTGCAGCTCTTGTAACCGATCGCGTAGACCTTCTTCCAGTTCTCGGGCTTGTCGACGAGGCCGGCGAGTTCACCCGAGGCAAGCGAGGGATGGCCGACGAACGGCACGTCCCAGCCCATGGCAGCGCGTGTGTTGAACATCCGCGCCTCCATGCCGGTGGTGACGCTCCAGACCACGATGGCCTCGGAGCCCGCGTTCTTGGCGCGGAGCATGTCCGGCGTCATGTCCGGCTGGGTCGCATCGATATTGGCCTGGTAGACGACGTCGGCGCCGTCCTTCTTGAACGCCGCTACCGAGGCGCCGACTGCGGTCACGCCATAGCCCGTGGTGTCGCCGATGACGGCGACCTTCTTCACCTTGAGGACGTTGAGGCAATAATTGCGGACGGCGTCGTCCCACTGGCTGTTCGACGGCGCCATGCGGAAGGCATTCGGATATTTGGTGGTGTCGATCAGGCTTTCGACCACGCAAGGATGAATGTCCGGAATCTTGGCCCGCGCCATGATCGGCGTGGTCGCGAGCGCTTCGCCGGAATTGACCGGCCCCCAGATGGCATGGACCTTGGCCTGGCTGATCAATTCCTGCGTCGCGTTCACCGCCTTGGTCGGGTCGCCCTGTGTGTCGCGCATGACGAGCTCGATCTTGCGGCCCTTGACGCCGCCGGCCGCATTGATGCTGTCCACCGCAAAATTGATGCCGCGGTTGAAACCGACGGTCGGCGCGGAACTTGGTCCGGTGATCGCTGCGAGGCATCCGATCTTGATCGGCTCGGTCTGGGCGATGGCAGGTCTTGGGAATGAAAATGATGCGGCGCCCAAGGCGCCGGCGCTTCCCAACAGCACGTTGCGGCGTGAAATAGCCATGTGATGCTCCCGTTCGTTTCCTTTTTGCGGCGCCCGTCTTCAGAATGCGGGCGTCCGCATGATTTTATTTTCCCGGCTGGCAGCCGAGGCTTGTCGCGGGACTCAAGTTTGAGCCTGACGGCACCGGCTTGTCCAGCGTTTATCCCGTAGAATTGCGGAGACGATTCGCGATCAATACCCGGACACGGGCCTGTGACCGTTCTCTCAGGCTTAGGTGCATGAAACCTCTGGAAACTTGTCGCCGTCCACGTCAATAGGTGGCCACGCCAGATGCCGCCCTCGAAGGTCAGTTGATGCACGATGTCTCGATCCCGGCAGCCCTGATCGCCGGACTAGTCAGTTTCCTGTCGCCCTGCGTGCTGCCGCTGGTGCCGCCCTATCTGGTTTATCTGACCGGCGCGACCATCGAGCATGTCGCCCATGACGAGAGCAAACAGGCGTCCAAGCGCGCCGTCATGATGGCGGCCCTGATGTTCGTGCTCGGCTTCTCAACGGTGTTCGTGGCGCTTGGCGCCAGCGCCTCCCTGGTCGGCGGGCTGGTTCGCGCCTGGTCGGCACAGCTCTCCATCGTCGCCGGCATCGTCATCATCGTGATGGGGCTGCACTTCCTCGGGCTGACCCGGATCGGGATCTTGATGCGCGAGGGCCGGATGAGCATGCCGAAGCCGGTCGGACTGTGGGGCGCCTACGCGATGGGGCTCGCTTTTGCCTTCGGCTGGACGCCCTGCATCGGCCCGATCCTCGCCGCGATCCTTTCGATCGCCGCAGCAGAAGCGACCGTGACCAAGGGCGCCGTGCTGCTTGCGATCTATTCCGCCGGGTTCGGCATCCCCTTCCTGCTCGCGGCATTCGCGGTCAAGCAGTTCTCGTCATTGTTTATGCGGATGAAGCGGCATCTGCGGACGGTCGAGCACGTCATGGGCGTGCTGATGATCATCACCGGCGTCGGCTTCCTGACCGGCGCCGTCACCAATGTCAGCATCTGGCTGCTGGAGACGTTTCCGGCGCTGCAGAATATCGGCTGAGGCCTGGTCGGGCTTGTGCCAGCGCAAAGCAAGGCTGGCCTTTCGCATCACGATGTCGAATAGTGGACGGCCCTGACGCTACCGCTGATCGCACCGAGGACCGATGGCCGAGGACACGCCCGGGACAGCAGGCCGCTCCTGGCCGATCTTCCGCTCGCTGGCCGCGTTCCGGCCGGGCGATTTGCCCGGCGACCTGATCGCAGGCCTGACACTAGCTGCGATCGCGATACCCGAGCAGATGGCGACTGCGCGCCTCGGCGGCTTCACCCCGCAGATCGGTTTTTTCGCCTTCATCGCAGGTTCGCTCGGTTTTGCCATGCTGGGCAGCAACCGCTTTCTGTCGTGCGGCGCCGACTCCACGATCACGCCGATCTTCGCCGGCGGTCTTGCGCTGATGGCCGCCGCCGGCTCTCCGGAGGCTATCGCGCTTGCCGCGGCCCTGGCGCTGATGGTCGGAGCGATCCTGGTCGTCGGAAGCCTGTTTCGCCTCGGCTGGATCGCCAATCTGCTGTCGACCCCGGTCACCGTCGGCTTTCTTGCCGGCATCGCCATCCACATCATGGTTTCGCAACTCCCCGTCGTGCTCGGCGCACCGCCACCGAAAGGGCCGATGCTCGAGCGGATCGCGGAGATTGCGGAGCATCTTCCTGCCGCCAACCCCTACAGCGTCAGCATCGGGCTTCTGGTGCTGGCCTTTGTTGCCGGGTCCGAGGCCATCAGCGCCAGGATTCCCGGCGCACTGATCGCGCTGGTGGCGGCGACCTCCGCGGTGATCTGGGGCGGATTGGAAGCCAAGGGGGTCAGCGTGGTCGGCACCGTACCGGGCACGCTGCCGATGCCATCGTTTCCTGAGATCTCGCCGGAACGATGGGTCAAGCTGCTGCCACTGGCGCTCCTGATCGCCATGGTCGTGATGGTCCAGACCGCAGCGACGACGCGGGCATTTCCATCCGATCCGGACCAGCCCGCCGATGTCGACCGCGATTTTCTCGGCGCCGGGGCCGGCAGCATCCTTGCCGGCCTGTTCAGTGCCTTTCCGGTGGACGCGAGCCCACCGCGAACCGGCATCGTGGCCGAGACCGGCGGACGCACGCAGCTGGCAGGACTGTTCGCCGCATCGATCGTGCTGGCGCTGCTGGCGTTCGGCGCCGCGCTGCTCCATCACGTTCCGGAGGCTGCGCTGGGCGGCGTCCTGCTTTTCGTAGCGTTGCGCATCATTCGCTTCGGGCAGATCGCTGCGATCTTTCGCCAGTCGGTCGGCGAGTTTCTGCTCGTGGTGGCAACGGCAGCTTCGATCATCATCCTGCCGATCGAGCAAGGCGTCGCCGTCGGCATCGCTCTCTCGCTGCTCCATGGCATCTGGAGCACGACGCGGGCGCGGCTCGTCGTGTTCGACCGCGTACCTGATACCACGATCTGGTGGCCGGCCAATCCGAACATCAGAGGCGAGCGCGACCCGAAAGTCGCCGTGGTCGGCCTGCAAGCGCCGCTGTCGTTTCTCAACGCCTCGAGCTTTCGTGCCGACGCGCTGAAGGTCGTCAAGGCGGTCACACCGAAGCCACAGCTGCTGGTGATCGAAGCCAGCGGCATCGTGGAGATCGATTTCACCGCCGCGCAAACGCTGCTCGCGCTATTCCGTGAATGCAGCGAGGAAGGCGTGACCGTCGCAATCGCTCGCCTCGAATCGACCCGCGCCCAACAGGCATTCGAGCGCTTCGGCCTCTATCGCGCGCTACCGAAGAGCCACGTCTTCCATAGCGTCGCCGAGGCCGTTGGCATACTGGCTAGCACTGCGCAACGCGCCTAGTCTACCTCCAAATTTCGGCAAACACCTTCGGCAGTTTTCGTCCGCTACGCCGGCACGATCTTTCCGGGGTTGAAGATGTTCTGCGGATCGAGCGCCTTCTTCAGCGCGCGCATGGCGTCGAGCGCCTCGGGCCCTAGCTCGGCTTCGAGATATTTCTGCTTGCCCTGCCCGATGCCGTGCTCGCCGGTGCAGGTGCCGCCCATCGCCTGCGCCCGCTCGACCAGGCGATGCATGAATTCCTCGCCGCGCGCCATCTCGTCGGCATCGTCGACGTCGCAGAGCAGCGAGCAATGGAAATTGCCGTCGCCGACATGACCGACGATCGGCGAGATCAGATTGAGCCGCTTCAGATCCTCTTCGGTCTCGGTGACGCAATCGGCCAATCGCGAGATCGGCACGCAGACGTCGGTCGCGACCACGCCTGAGCCGGGCCGCAGCGCCTTCACCGACCAATAGGCGTCATGCCGCGCCTGCCAGAGTTTTGTGCGGTCCTCGGGCCTGGTGGTCCAGGTGAAATCGCCACCGCCGCAATCCGCGGCGATTTCCTTGAAGTTCTTCGACTGCTCGGCGACCTCAATCTCGCTGCCGTGGAACTCCAGCAGCAATAGCGGCGTCTCGGGCAGCGACAGCTTCGAGTAGGCGTTGCACGCTTTCACCTGCGCCGCATTCAGCAGCTCGATGCGGGCGACGGGAATGCCGGTCTGGATCGCCAGGATCGTCGCCTGGCAGGCGCCGCGCACGGTCTCGAAAGAGCACGCGGCCGCCGCGATCGTCTCGGGGATGCCGCGTAACCTGATCGTGAGCTCGGAGATGATGCCGAGCGTACCCTCGGCGCCGATGAAGAGATGCGTCAGGTCGTAGCCGGCGGAGGATTTCTTGGCGCGCGTACCCGTGGTGATGATCTCGCCATCGCCGCGCACGACCTTCAGGGCCAGCACGTTCTCCCGCATCGTGCCGTAACGGACCGCGTTGGTGCCGGAGGCGCGCGTCGCGGTCATGCCGCCGAGCGATGCGTCCGCGCCGGGATCGATCGGGAAGAACAGGCCCTGGTCGCGCAGATGCTCGTTGAGCGCCTTGCGCGTGACGCCGGGCTCGATCACGCAGTCGAGGTCCTCGGCATGCACGGCGAGCACCCGGTTCATGTCGCGCAGGTCGATGCAGATGCCACCGGCCGGCGCATTCACCTGGCCCTCCAGCGAGGTGCCGGTGCCGAAGGCGATCACCGGAACGCGATATTTGGCGCAGATCCGCACCACATCCTGAATGTCGGCGGTCTCCTGCGCCATGACCACCGCATCCGGCGGCTGCGGTGGCAGCCAGGTCGTGGTGTGGGCGTGCTGCTCGCGCACCGCCTGCGAGGTGATCAGACGGTTGCCGAAGCGCGCCGCCAGCGCGTCGATCGCGCCCTTCAGGGCCTGCGGCTCCGGACGCGTCAAATTGCTCGAAATCGTAGTCGCCACGTGAAATTTCCTCCCGGCTTCAGCCGACCGTGGCAAACGTTATATAACCGGTCAAGAGAGCTATTCGAACTAGCAGGGATGGAATAATGACGACCTTTAATGCCGCCCAGGACATGAAGCTGCCCTCAGCCCCGTTCCTGTCCTCGGTGATGCAGATCGAGCCGCAATGGATCGACTATAACGGCCACCTCAACATGGCCTATTACAATGTAATGTTCGACCGCGCCATCGACGAGATCTGGCTGCAACTAGGCATCGGCCCCGGCTACAAGAAAGAGCGCCACGGCTCGACCTTTACCGCCGAATGCCATGTACGCTATTTGCGCGAGGTCCATCTCGGCGATCCCGTCCAGGTGACGGTCTACCTGCTCGCCGCCGACGACAAGCGGCTGCACACGTTCGAGGAGCTGCGCCACGCGACCGAAGGCTGGATCTCGGCCACCTCCGAAAACATGTCGCTGCATATCGACATGAACTCGCGCAAGGTCGCCCCGTTTCCATCCGATATCCGCGCCCGCATCAAGGCGATCGCAGATATCCATGCCTTGGTCCCGCGCCCCGAGGGCATCGGCCGTAGCGTGGCGATGCCCTCACGATAAGCGCGGGTGCCTAGACCCTGGAGCGGCCGCGCACCAGGCCGACCACTGCCGAGATCAGGAACAGGATGATGGCGATGAAGAAGATCGCCTTGGCGATTTCGATGGAGACGCCGGCGATGCCGCCGAAGCCCAGAACACCCGCGATCAACGCGATGATCAAAAACGTTACGACCCAGCCTAGCATGGCCAAACCCTCTGCTTTCCGTTTCCACCGGCGCGATTGACCATCGCGCCGAACTTGAGGAAACAATCCGCCCCCAAAACGAAGGTTCCGGGCGGTGGAAGCGCGAAATTTGCCGCTACGTACGGAACAAACCGCGCTTTGGATGCGGCCGGGTCGGGCCTTCACTGCTGCCACTACACCTCCTGATAGTCGGCGGGAGCCACGCGAACAAACCCGCCGGCGCGCAGCGATTCTGCCTCAACCACATCCTTGTCGGGAGCCGTCGGTGATTTCAGCGCGGTCTTCCAGTCGCTCTCGAAGATCTGCGTGAAGTAATCGCAGATGCCCGAATGCGAGAGCCACACGCCGGCCTCGCGATTCTTCGAAACGGCTGAATCCGACCAGTTCTGCGAGCTGACCAGGACGTTCTGGCCATCGACCAGGATCATCTTGTTATGGCAATGCACGAAGCGCGTGGTGTCGATGTAGCGAATGTTCTTGCCTGCCACGAGGCCGAACTCCTGTTTCAGCAGCGCGAGATTCTTCTTCTCGGCGTCCAGGTCCTTCTTGCTGAAGACCTTGCCGAGAACGATGCGGATATCCAGGCGGCCGTTCCGGCCTCGTGCCTCCTTGATCGCCGTCAACAACTCCTGGATATCGGGCTGTTTGCCGCGAATATATTGCTGCTCGATGAGAACAGATTTTTTTGCGACCCGAAGCTTGTCGGGTATGACCTGCATGTAATTGTCCGGGCTGAGGACCGGCTGGACGCTGAGCGACTTGGTCAACTTGAAGGTCTTGCTCGGAAACAGCTTGGTCGGAAGCTTGGTGGGCGCCTTCTCGATCATGAAGGCATTGGCGGCTTCGATGGCTTCCGGCAGCGCCTCCGGCCCGGTCAGCTCCAGATTCATGTCGCTCTCGAGAATGCCGGTGAAGAATTTCGAAAGCTTCCTCGAACGAATGGCAAGACCGGTATCGCGATTGCCGTGCCGGAAATGGGCGGGATCGCCGCCGTCCTTGACGTTGAGGGGGATGCTGTTCTCGCTGTAATTGCCGCTCTGCACGATGCACCACTCGCCGTCGATGACGATCACCTTTTCATGGGACGAGCTGAAATAGTGCACGCGGTGACTGGCGCATGACGGCGCCGGCACGCCATCCACTCCGGAATCGCTCAGTGAATCGAACAGCTCCTGCTCGTCCTTGCTGTCGATATCGAGCATGAGTTTGACTTTGACGCCTCGCTTGAGCGCGTCCAGGACGAGCTCCTTGATATATTCCGCGGAGAAATCGTAGATGCCGATCAGAATCGACTTTTTCGCATCGTCGAACAGCTTCTTGGTCACCGCGTAGGTCGAATCCGGCGAGCAATAGGTGATGATCTCCTGATCGACATCGACCGCAGGAACCTTGACCTTTTCGTACTCCTCGAGCCTGCAGTTGCGCGGAACCATCTCCGGCAGGAAAGGCTCGGTCCGGACCGGCTCCACATGAGTTCCGACCGGACGGACGCTCTCGGGCTCGGCAAGAAACGGTCCCCGATGCTTGAGCATCGATTGGCGCAAAACGAGGCTCGGCATATCAACCCCCAGTGCTGGCGAGAATCATTCCGGTTTGAAGGGCTCGCTCTTGATAGCGACGAGCGGCACCTGGACGTCTCCCCGCGCGGTCGCGACGGTGAGCGCCGAAGGCAACGTCACATTGGTTTCGGGGGCGACGTGAGCGACAACGACCCACCCGCTCCTGCCATGATTCTTCCCCGCTTCCACGCCGATGGCATGGACGCCACATTCCAGGAGCTTGCGGCTGTTCAGCTCGCGCGCTCTGTTGGCCTGTTCCTCGTTCGCCATTGTCAACCCGCATGGCCGGTGCGCGCCTCATTTCTGCACGAAGCGGAACTTGAGCGCCTTGATGACCTCTGCGATCGGATTGAAGATACTCGCAGTGCTGGACCCGGCAAAGTGCAGCCCGACGATCTTTTTACTGCCCTTGTCGACGATGATTGCGCCGGAATCTCCGGGCTTCGAGTAATGCGTGCACTTGACCTGGTCCAGGAACCCGATCTTGCCGACACCCGGGTAAGGGAGAATGATCCGGAAATGAACGTCCTGGACTTCGCCCTCGGTGTCGCCAGAGGTCCGTCCGCGCGTGACGATCTTCATTCCCCGAACCGGCTTGCTCGTGGCGAATGGGGTGGCCGCCCCTCGTATCGAAAAATCGATGTTGTCGAGGAAATCCTCATCGATCTCGGCGAGCGCCGCATCGACCCGGTTGAGAAAGTCGTCGCCAGCCTGGAACTTGAGGATATTCGACAGCTCTGCGACGACCTGGTCCCTGCCGCTGTTGTCGGATTCTCCGGGAAAGACAATCTTGTCGCCGACCTTTCCCAACCCGCTCTTGGCGAGCACATGGGAATTGCTCAGCACGTACAGCTTTTTTCCCTTCCTTACGATCGCCCCGAGGGTTCCCGTATCGGTCAAATTTCCGATGCTGTAGCCGCTGAGCAGCGGCGATTTCTGCTTGTTGACCTGGGGACGGACCTTTCCGATCGCCTGGACGTCGGTGAATACAGCCTTCCGATCCGCGCTGAGAACCGGCGGGATCAGCTTGTGGCCCTTCATCCTGCTCCGGGCGAGCTTCTTTTCGACGTAGAAGCAGACACTGAGTTCGCCCGTGTTCTTGTTCTCGGTTATCTTTTGCGCGATACCGATGCCGACGATGTTCGGGTCTTCGAAGATGGACCGCACGCGCCGAACCTGCGTCGCTGCAACCAGGCCCAGGGATTCGGGCCGGGCAGCCTTCTCGCCGGTGACCAGTTCGAGCGCATCGAGCAGCTCTTTCGGAGTATCGCTCTTTGCCATCCCGCCCTCCCAGAGAAACGGCTCTCCTCGCAAACAATTTAGAGTTGAACATCGCCTCTTGGCAAGGCCGCCCGATCGGAAAGCTCGTGAATCAACGCTGGCACGCCCGGGCTCACGGCACGCCGAAACGGCCTTTTATTGGTCATGCCGCTCTCGTAAATCGGCGGCGTAAGTGCCATCTTATCAGGCTGAGAATCAAGGACTTCGTTATTGACTGATCTGCGCAAGCCCCTGCCACACGCCCCTGCTCCGGCGGCCTCGCCAGTGCCCGGCGGCATCGCCGCGCGCGCCCGCGCTGCCGCTGGCCCGCAATATCTCGCAGGGCTCAATCCCGAGCAGCGCGAGGCGGTGGAGACGCTGGATGGCCCGGTGCTGGTTCTTGCCGGCGCCGGCACCGGCAAGACGCGGGTGCTCACCACCCGTATCGCTCACATCCTGAGCCAGGGCCGCGCGCGGCCGCACGAGATCCTGTCGGTGACCTTCACCAACAAGGCGGCGCGCGAGATGAAGCTGCGGCTTGGCCAGATGCTGGGCCAGGCGGTCGAGGGCATGCCGTGGCTCGGCACCTTCCACTCGATCGCCGGCCGCATCCTGCGCATCCATGCCGAGCTGGTGCAGCTCAAATCCAATTTCACCGTGCTCGACGTCGACGATCAGGTGCGGCTGTTGAAGCAACTGCTGCAGGCGGAGAACATCGATGACAAGCGCTGGCCGGCGCGGATGCTGGCCGGGCTGATCGACACCTGGAAGAACCGCGGCCTGACGCCGTCGCAGGTGCCGGCCGGCGAAGCGGCGAGCTTTGCCAACGGCAAGGGCGGCAAGCTCTATGCGAGCTATCAGGAACGGCTGAAGATCCTCAACGCCGCCGATTTCGGCGATCTCCTGCTCGAGAACATCCGCCTGTTCCGCGAGAACCCTGACGTGCTCAGGCAATACCAGAACCGCTTCAAGTTCATCCTGGTCGACGAATATCAGGATACGAACGTCGCGCAGTATCTCTGGCTGCGGCTGCTGTCGCAGGCGCCGTCGCCCAAGTCGGCGCCTCTCTCCACCGTCATTCCGGGGCGCATCGAAGATGCGGACCCGGAATCTGGAAATGAAGAGGACTCATCTCGAGAGTCCGTGTCTGCGCTTTCAGCGCATCCCGGAATGACGGATGTCCCCTCTCCTGCACCCACTTCCCCACCCAAGAACATCTGCTGCGTTGGTGACGACGACCAGTCGATCTACGGCTGGCGCGGTGCCGAGGTCGACAACATCCTGCGCTTCGAGCACGATTTTCCCGGCGCGAAAGTCATTCGCCTCGAGCGCAACTATCGCTCGACCGGTCATATCCTCGCCGCCGCCTCGCATCTGATCGCGCACAATGAAGGCCGGCTCGGCAAGACCTTGCGCACCGAGGACGAGGACGGCGAGAAGGTCACTGTCACCGGTTCCTGGGATTCGGAAGAGGAAGCGCGCGGGATCGGCGAGGAAATCGAGGACCTGCAGCGCGCCGGCGAGAACTTGAACGAGATCGCGATCCTGGTGCGCGCCTCGTTCCAGATGCGCGAGTTCGAAGACCGCTTCGTGACGCTCGGCCTGCCCTATCGCGTGATCGGCGGCCCGCGCTTCTATGAGCGCGCCGAAATCCGCGACGCGCTGGCCTACCTGCGCACGATCAATTCGCCGGCCGACGATCTCGCGTTCGAGCGCATCATCAATGTGCCGAAGCGCGGGCTCGGCGATGCCACCGTGCAGCTGTTGCACGACCACGCCCGCAAGCGCCGCATTCCCCTGTTCGAGGCGGCGCGCGCGGTGGCAGAGACTGACGAGTTGAAGCCGAAGGCGCGCGGGAGCTTACGCGATCTCGTGAAGCAATTCGACCGCTGGCGGGCACAGAGCGAGGTGACCGCGCACACCGAATTGGCCGAGATCGTGCTCGACGAGAGCGGCTACACCGAGATGTGGCAGAAGGACCGCTCGGCGGACGCCGCCGGCAGGCTCGACAACCTCAAAGAGCTCATTCGCTCGATGGAGGAGTTCGAGAACCTGCAAGGCTTCCTCGAGCACATCTCGCTGGTGATGGACCGCGACGGCGAAGCCGGCGACGAAGCGGTGTCGCTGATGACCCTGCATTCCGCCAAGGGGCTGGAGTTCGACAACGTCTTCCTGCCCGGCTGGGAGGAAGGCCTTTTTCCAAGCCAGCGCACGCTCGACGAGCAGGGCCGTGCGGGACTGGAGGAAGAGCGCCGTCTCGCCCATGTCGGGCTGACCCGCGCTCGGCGCCGTGCGAAGATCTATTTCGCCACCAACCGCCGGATCCACGGCACCTGGTCGACCACGATCCCCTCGCGTTTCCTCGACGAATTGCCGGCGCATAATGTCGAGATCACGGAATCCAAGGGTGGCTCCGGCTGGGGCGGCGCCGGCGGCTACGGCCCCTCGCGCTTCGACAATGTCGAAGCCTTCGGCTCGAGCTACTCGACACCCGGCTGGCAGCGCGCCCAGGCCAACCGCGCCCGCAACCAGAACCGCGGCGGCTCACGTGGCGGATTCGACGAGGAGCAATCGCCCTTCGGCGGTTTCGGCCGCAACAAACGCGGCCCGATGGTGATCGAGGGCGAACTGGTGGCGAAATCCACCGGGACCGTTTCGGAATTCGCGCTCGATGACCGCGTGTTCCACCAGAAATTCGGCTACGGCCATGTGGTGAAGATCGACGGCAACAAGCTCACCATCGCCTTCGAGAAGGCCGGTGAGAAAAAGGTGGTCGATAGTTTCGTGGAGCGGGCCTAGCGGATTGCGGAACGCGCCGGGCGTTCCTATGTAGGGCCGGCCCTCCTCCCTGCGCGGCCGAGCGCTGCGTCATCTCTTGCCACACTTCCAGATCACTCACCGTCAGCCATGTCGCCGATCATTTCCGTCACCAATCTTTCGAAGGTCTATGGCTCCGGCTTCAGGGCGCTCAACAATATCAATCTCGATATCCGGCGCGGCGAGATTTTTGCGCTGCTCGGACCAAATGGCGCTGGCAAGACGACGCTGATCAGCATCATCTGCGGCATCGCCAATCCGAGTGAAGGCAGCGTCTCGGTCAACGGCCATGACATCATCAGGTCCTACCGCCCCGCACGCGCGATGATCGGCCTAGTGCCGCAGGAACTGCACACCGATTCCTTTGAGACGGTATGGGCGACCGTGAGCTTCAGCCGCGGCCTGTTCGGCAAGCCGAAGAACCCTGCTCATATCGAGAAGGTGCTCAAGGATCTCTCGCTGTGGGAAAAGAAGGATTCCAAGATCATCACGCTGTCTGGCGGCATGAAGCGGCGTGTGATGATCGCGAAAGCGCTGTCGCACGAGCCGCAGATACTGTTCCTGGATGAGCCAACCGCCGGCGTCGATGTCGAACTGCGCAAGGGCATGTGGGAGGTGGTGCGGACGCTGCGGGATGCCGGCGTCACCATCATCCTGACCACCCATTACATCGAAGAAGCCGAGGAGATGGCCGACCGCATCGGCGTCATCAACAAGGGCGAGATCATCCTGGTCGAGGACAAGGCCAAGCTGATGTCGAAACTCGGCAGGAAGCAGCTCAAGCTGCACCTGGCGCACAAGATCGATGCCATTCCGCCGGCGCTCGCGCCCTATCATCTCGTGCTGTCCGAAAGCGGCACCGAACTGATCTATGATTACGACACTGCGGGCGAACGCACCGGGATCACCAGCCTGCTCGGCGATCTCCGCAACGCCGGGATCCGTTTCTCCGACCTCGAGACCAGCCAGTCTTCGCTCGAAGACATCTTCGTGAGCCTGGTGAGGACACCATGAATTATCGGGCGATCCGCGCAATCTATTTGTTCGAAATGGCGCGCACCTGGCGCACGCTGTTGCAGAGCATCGTCTCGCCGGTGGTGTCGACCTCGCTCTATTTCGTGGTGTTCGGCGCAGCGATCGGCTCGCGCATCACGGAGGTCGAGGGCGTCAGCTACGGCACCTTCATTGTGCCTGGTCTCGTGATGCTGTCGGTGCTGACGCAGAGCATCGCCAACGCATCCTTCGGCATCTATTTCCCGAAATTCGTCGGCACGATCTACGAAATCCTCTCCGCGCCAATCTCCTATTTCGAGATCATCGTCGGCTATGTCGGGGCGGCCGCGACCAAATCGATCATCCTGGGGCTCATCATCCTGGCAACGGCCGGCTTGTTCGTGCCGCTGCACATCAATCACCCGATCTGGATGCTCACCTTCCTGGTGCTGACCGCCGTCACCTTCAGCCTGTTCGGCTTCATCATCGGCATCTGGGCCGATGGCTTCGAGAAGCTGCAGATGATTCCGATGCTGGTGGTGACGCCGCTGACGTTCCTGGGCGGCAGCTTCTATTCCGTGAACATGCTGCCCCCGGCCTGGCACACCATCGCCCTGCTCAACCCGGTGGTCTACCTGATCTCGGGCTTCCGCTGGAGTTTCTCCGAGATCGCCGACGTCAGCGTCGGCTTGAGCCTCGGCATGACGCTAGGCTTCCTCACCATCTGCATGGCGACCGTCTGGTGGATCTTCCGGACAGGCTACCGGCTCAAGAACTGATCGCCGCGAGCCCGCAGCCCGTGATCAGCGATAGCAGCGGAAATGACCCGAGCGGGTGTAGTAGCCGCGGCAGCGATGGCCACGGTGCCAGCCCCGATTGGGAATGCCGAGCACGCCATTGACCGCACCCACGGCGCCGCCGACGCCGGCGCCGATGGCACCACCAACCGCACCGCCCACCGGACCGGCGACCCGATTGCCCTCGTAGGCCCCCTGCTGGGCGCCGCGAACGATGCCCTGGGCATGTCCCAGATGAGGCATCGCAAGCAATGCGAGGATGATGGCGGCAGCCACAAACAAAAGCCGCGCCGGCGTCACATCAGGCAGCGCCAGCGTCTTGATCTTGGTCTTCTTCATCACAATTCCCAAAAATGCACGGCAAATTGCACCGTCAGGCGGGAGTGTGAAACGCCCTTGCGGCCAAATGGTTGCGCGTCTGTGACGAATTCGAGTCGTCGCTCACAACTCGCGAAAAAGTCAGCAGGCCGGCCTGCATCGCTCGCTATATTGACGACGCATAGCCGGGCTACTGGAACCCAAGCCGGATTCAGGGCATATTGGTTGCCGGGGACGGAGAACCGCGGCGCTGCAAACTCAGGCCTGGAGGGCCAAAGTAAGATGCGTACGTTCCTCGTTGCTTTCACCGCCCTGACGCTAGCGTTCGCTGGCGCCGCACAGGCCAAAGTCGCCATCACCGTCGACAAGGACAACCAGCAGATGACCGTCGCGGTCGACGGCGTCGAGCGGTATCACTGGCCGGTCTCGACCGGCATCCCCTCCTATGAGACGCCGAGCGGCAGCTTCCGCACCTTCCGTATGGAGGAAGACCACTACTCCAAGGAATTCGACGACGCGCCGATGCCGCATTCGATCTTCTTCACCAAGATCGGGCATGCGATCCATGGCACCGACTCAGTCAATCGCCTCGGCAGCCCCGCTTCCCATGGCTGCGTGCGATTGTCGCGCGAACATGCGGCCACGCTTTACGCGCTGGTGCAGGATCAAGGCGTGCTCAACACCACCGTGACGCTGACCGGCTCCTCGCAGGTGGCGCTCGCGCGCAATCCGAGGCGCGGCAACACCGCAGTCGCCCGCCGCGCGCCGCAGCAGTACGACCAGCAATATGACGCTGCCACCGCAGGCGATCCTGTGATGCTCACGCCGCAACAGCAGCAGCAATTGCCGCAAGCCCGCGCCGACGACGGCTACATCTATCCGGCCGACGGCAGTTCCACCGCGCAGATGTATCCGGCGCCTCGCAGCCGCCGCGTCTACGATACGCAGACCTACTATCGGCAACCACAACAGCCGCAGCAGCCGCAACAATATTCCGACCGCTACGTGCCAGCGCCGCAGGGCTATTACTACCAGCAACGCCAGCGCGGGTTCTTCACGTCGCAATATTGACGAGCGCAGAGTCGGTCGACATCTAGAGCGGGCGGCTTCTCCATCCCGCTCTAGACACTGGATTGACGCGTTTTCTTCACGCGAACCGGCATCTACATCGCTCGAAAACACTCTGGTTTTTGCCTGCGCACGATCTTTGCGCAAACTCCTGCCATTCCCTCAATGTCCGCTCGACGCCAGCGCCATCCTGCACGCCGGATCGTGCATGATCGTCATCAACACGCCTGCGTGAGCCTAAATTGACAATGCCCGCTGTGTCCGTATTGTGTCTGATCGTTTCTCTGGATTTCCCATGACACAGGAAGAAATAGCCGGTTTTTGCGTCGCTTCGCTCGCGAAAGTGCTGCGGGTCGCCAAGGACCGGATCAAGACCGATACGAAATTCAACCGACTCGGGCTCGATTCGGCGATGGTTGTCTATGTCATGATGGAACTTGAGGAGAAGCTCGACCTCGAGCTTTCGACTGACGACTTCTACGACTATCCCACGGTCGACGCGCTGTCGCGTTACCTCGCTGAAAAGCTTGCGGCCCGCTCCGCTGCCTGATCCCTATCGTCGCCGGATGTCATTGGCTAACATGGAGACGTTTTCCTCGCTGGTGGCGCTGCTGGCAAAGCGCGCGGAAACGCAGCCCGATGCGCGCGCCTACGTCTTCCTCTCCGATCGCGGCACGGAGGAAGCGGCCCTCACCTTTCGCGAATTGCATGATGCCGCCCGCGCGCTGGCGGCACGGCTTGGCGAAGTCACCCGGCCTGGCGATCGCGCGATGCTGGTGTTTCCGCCCGGGCTCGAATTCGTCGTCGCCTTCTTCGGCTGCCTGATCGCGCGCGTGATCGCCGTGCCGATGATGATGCCGCGGCGGCAGAGCGCTCGCGACTCCAGCGCCGCGATCATGGCCAATTGCGAACCTGCGATCGCGCTCACCAGTTCCGCCTTCGCTATCCGCGGCGATCTGCAGGAGCGGTTTTCGCGCGAAGGCCTGCAATGGCTGGCCGTTGATCTCGATACGACGCCAGCGCAGCCCGCGGCCGATCTGCCGCTTCCCGCCCGAGACGATATCGCCTTCCTGCAATACACCTCGGGTTCGACGTCCGAGCCCAAGGGCGTCGCCGTGAGCCACGGCAACCTGCTCGCCAATCTCGAGATGATCCGCATCTCGCTCGGCAATACCGAGCAGTCGACCTATGTCAATTGGGTGCCGCTCTATCACGACATGGGGCTGATCCTGAATACGCTGGAGGCGCTCTATATCGGTGCGCTCTGCGTGCTGATGGCGCCGAACGCCTTCACCCAGCGCCCGCTCAACTGGCTGCGCGCGATCAGCGACTACCGCGCCGAGGTCGCCTGCTGCCCGAATTTCGGCTACGACCTCTGCGTCAGCCGCTATCGCGCCGACCAGATGCAGGACGTCGATCTCTGCTCCTGGAAGATCGCGCTCAACGGCGCCGAACCGGTGCATGCCGAGACGATCAAGCAATTCATCGAGACCTTCTCCGCACACGGCTTCGATCCCCGCGCGGCGTTCCCGGCCTATGGCATGGCGGAAGCGACGCTGCTGATTTCAGGGGGCGGCCGCGGCGCCGGCCATGTGACGCGCGATATCGGCCGCGCAGCGCTGCAGGCGCATCGGGTCGAAGCGCCGGCTGATGCGGCGGACAGCCAGACGCTGGTCGGCTGCGGCCGCGCGCTTGAAGGCGAGCGGATCGCGATCATCGATCCCGACACCTGCGCGCGCCTGCCCGTCGACCAGGTCGGCGAGGTCTGGGTCAACGGAGCCAATGTCGCGGGCGCCTATTGGAAGAATCCGGAAGCGACCAAGACCGGCTTGCACGCGCGCATCGCGGGCGATGACGACGGCGCGAGCTGGCTGCGCACCGGCGACCTCGGCTTTCTGGATCAGACAGGCGAACTCTTCATCACGGGGCGAATCAAGGACCTCATCATCGTCCGCGGCATCAACCACTATCCGCAGGATATCGAGCGGACAGTGCAATCGGCACACACCGCTCTGCGCGCCAATTGCGGCGCGGCGTTCTCGGTCGGCGACGAGCATGGCGACGAACTACTGGTCGTCGTGCAGGAGGTCGAGCGCACCGAGCGCAACCGCATCGACGGCACCGAGATGAAGGGCCTGATCCGCGAGCACGTCACCGACCAGCACGAATTGTTCACGCGCCATATCGTGCTGATCCGGCCGGGCACGCTTCCGAAGACCACCAGCGGCAAGATCCAGCGCAGCCTGGCGCGGCGGCTGTGGTCCGAAGGCCGGTTCGAGGATCTCGCCGCCGACGCGGATTGATCAGAAATCGATCTTCGCCGCCTCGCCATCGCGGATGCTGGCGGCGACGCCCTCTTGTATCTTGCTTGCGATGCTCGGGCGGTAGTGGATGAAATCCGCAAAATTCGCGCGGTCGCGGGTCAGCGCATTGTCGATGCGATAGTTGATGAAATTGCTGTTCGGCCGGCCGGCCACGACGCGCTTTAAGGCTGCGTCGCACGCCGCACGGTCCGCTGCGGCGGGCGTGCCCGGCTGCGCCATCTTGCTTTGCAGGGTCGGCGGCACGACGATCACGACGCTGGTTTCGGGCGAGAGTTTCTTGACGACCGCGTCGAGCCGCGCGACCTCGGGAAGCGTCCCGCGCTCCGCGACGGTCGCGGCAGGCGGCGGATCGCGCGGCGCATTAGTCTCGCGAAACGTGCCGGGCAGCCAGATATCCTCGTAGCTGAAGAAGCCGGAGGGATCCCGGCGGTGGTGCCAGCCGAGACCGATCGATATCCGCTGGAAGGCGTGCTCGATCGCCGGCCATGACAGCAAGCGAGCCGCATAGGTGATCCGGTTCTGGTCATAGAGCCAATCCGGGAATGCGCCCGGCGGCGACTGCGCCGGAACGTGAGCGCACCAATAGGGATCGACGACGAAGACCAGTGCTCCCACGCGCGAATGATTGCGCAGGAACAAATCCAGCGCCGTGAGCTGCTCCTGCGGATTGGCGCCGGTCAGATAGAGCTGCACGAAGCGCAGCCCGGTCGCCTCGGACAACTCGGCCGGCTGCAGCATCTGCGCGGTCGAATTGCCAATGATGGCGGAATCGAAATTTGGATCGCGCGCGCGGCTCGGCGTTGCCGTGAAGGTATTGTGGTCGTCGACGCCTCTGATCCCGAGCAGGCCGAACTTGCCGGTGTCATAGGGATCGACCAGGATCATCAGCGCGTAGACCAGCACGAGACCGATCACGAGCGTCCTGACGCAGTTGGCCAAGCAACGCCCCCATTCGGGCGACGTGTCAGAACTGGTAGTAAGCGAAGCCACGAACGTTCCCTTCTCCGAGCAAGATCAGGATGGCAAGCAAGCCGAGGCCGCCCGCTACGCCAAGCCAGGGTCGCGGCCGCCGCATCACGCGTTCGACCATGTCCTGCGTTGCCGGCAGCAGGAAGGCCATTAGCGGGACGATCACGAGCGGCCACAAACGCTTCCCTTCCGAGAGGTTGGGCGCAACGGCGAGGCCGTGGAAGATGTTCAACGCCGCATCCAGCGTGCCGGCGCGGAAGAACACGCCGGTCAGCAGCACGAAGATCACCGTCAGCGCCCATCCGACGAGCGCGGGCAGCCGCGGCCCGTAGCGGCGCCACAGCGAGCAGACGACCAGCGCCAGGCCATGCAGCGTGCCCCACAGCACGAAGGTCCAGCTCGCGCCGTGCCAGAGGCCGCACAGCGCCATGGTCAGCACCATCACGGCGAAATATTGCAGCTGGTAGAAGCGCCGCGGCACCATGCGCTTGTTGGCGAGCGGAAAGAACAGATATTCGCGCAGGAACGTCATCAAGGTGATGTGCCAGCGCTGCCAGAAATCCTGGATGCTGGTGGAGCGGAACGGCGCATCGAAATTGTACGGCAGCTTGACGCCGAACAAGAGGCCGAGCCCGACCGCGATGTCGGAATAGCCGGCGAAGTCGTAGAGGATCTGGATGGCGAAGCCGAGCGCAAGCCATGCGTCGCCATTGCTCACCGGCCCCTCAAGTGCCCGCGCATAGATCGGATCGATCAGCCGCGCGATGCGGTCGCCGAGCAGGATCTTTTCGATGAGCCCGATCAGGATGAAGGCGATGCCGATGCAGAATTCGCGCTGCCAGCCCGGCGCATAGACCTTCTTGCCGAACTGCTCCATCACCTGCGACCAGCGCACCAGCGGCCCGGCCAGCGCCTGCGGGAAGAAGGAAATGTAGAGCGCGTAGCGGTTCAGTGAATAGGTCGGCGCCTTTCCCTTGCGCAGATCGACCAGATACATGATGTGGTGGAAGGTGAAGAAGGAGATGCCGAGCGGCAGCACGATGTCGAGCACCGGCATTGGCCGTCCCAGCGCGAGGCCGATATTGTAGGCGAGGAAGTTGGCGTATTTGAACCAGCCGAGGACGGCGAGATTGGCGACGATGGCCGCGGTGATGATCCACGACATCTTGGTCCTGGCATAGATCATCGCCGCGAACCAGTTGACCAGGATCGACAGGATCAGGAGCAGGACGAAGGGCGGATTGCCGTAGGCGTAGAAGACCAGCGACATCCCGACCAGCGTCCAGATCCGCCATTGCGGATGCGGATCGACGAATCGATAGATCAGGATTGCCGTCGGCAGGAAGCCCAGCAGGAAGGGGTAGTCGTTGAACAGCATCAGCCGGCGATCTCAGGCATGAACCGGGTTACTCACCTTATCCGCCGGAAGCCGACGACTATCCGTGCTCGAGCTCGGCCGCGTCGAGCGCCGGCTCGTGCAGCCGGCGCAGCGCGATCTTCTCCGCGCTCGGCACCTTGACATTCCAGGCCAGTCCCAGCGCGGCAAGCAATCGGATGAAGAGATAGCCCGGATCGAATTCGAACCATCGCAACCCGAACGCCGCCGAATAAGGGAAGGCATGGTGATTGTTGTGCCACCCCTCGCCCCACGCCAACCATGCCATTACGCCGAGATTGCGGCTGTTGTCACCCCTGGTGCGGTAGGGACGTGCGCCAAACGTGTGCATGATCGAGTTGATCGCCGACATCCCCTGTTCGACCGCGAACATGCGCACCACGCCGCCCCAGAGGAACCCGGCCACCGCGCCCCACAGGCTGCCGGCAACGAGCCCTCCAATGGCGGTCGGGATCAACAGCCCCAGCAGCACGCAGACGTAATAATAGCTATTGACCCGGACCAGCGCCGGCTGCGCCATCAGGTCCGGTACGTAGTGGGCAACGTTGGGATAATCGTGCTCGATCATCCAGGTCAAATGTGCGTGCAGGAAGCCGCGCAGGCGGCCGAGGAAGCTCTCGCCATGCAGATTGGGCGAATGCAGGTCGCCCTGGTGATCGCTGAGCTCGTGGTGGCGGCTATGCATCGCGGCCCAGGATACCATTGGCCCCCGCCCGGCCATCGAGCCCATGATGATCAGCATCGCGCTCACCGCCGTGCCGGTTGCGAAGGCGCGGTGCGTGAACAGCCGGTGATAGCCGACCGTGAGGCCGAGGCCCGTGACCAGCCAGATTGCAAAGAACAGGCTGATTTCGAGCGCCCCGATCGGGCGATAGAACAAGGCGGCAACCGCGATCAATGTCCCGATGAATGGCAATACATCGAACAGGATGAAATGCCGCCGCTGCAATCGATGAAAGTGCCGGCTCCGGATAATCCGATGGTCGCGCATGACTAATGGAACAATTGGGAAACGAGTTCCATCAGTATAGAGGCGACCCACGGCCCGCAACCGTTGCGGCCGATTGTCCCGCCAAACCGCGAAGGCGGGCGGCCAGTGTTGCAAAAATATCGAGCTCACTGCTCGCCGTCGCGCAATCGCCGGTAAACCGCGCCCAGGATGTTGGAATAGTCGTCGGTCCAGACACGCTGTTTTTCATCGGCCTCGGTCTCGGTCCACGAGTCGGACGAGGCGAGCTTGCCGATATCGTCCTCCTCGCGTGCGGAGATCACGACCGAGGTCGAGAAAATGTATTCGCTGTCGCGGCCGGAATCCTCGCTGTAGACCCAGCTCTTGAGGTCGTTAGCCTCGGCGATGCCGACCACGACGCTGGAAAGCTCGAGGTGGCGGTTGGAGACATGCATGACCACCGCGCCCTGAGGTGCCAGCTTTGCCTTGTAGATCGCCATCGCCTCCTCCGTCGCCAGATGGAACGGGATCGCGTCGGATGAATAGGCATCGACGATGATGAGGTCGTAGATGCCGTCAGGCTCGCGGGCGAAAGTGAGCCTGGCATCGCCGATCACCGGCTTGAGGTCGGGCGCGCAATTCTGGATGTAGGTGAAATATTTCGGGTCGCGCGCGGTATCGACCATGGTCTGGTCGATCTCGAAGAACTTCCATTGTTCGCCCGGTTCCGCGGCGCAAGTGAGCGTGCCCGAGCCGAGCCCGATCACGGCGACCCTGAGCGGAGCGCCCTTGCGCTCGCGCATCGCCGTGATCGCCTGCCCGATGCCGCCGTCCTTGTGATAGTACGTAATGGGTTCGGGCCGCCCGGTTGCCGGGGTGCCGTCGTCATTCTTGAATCGCTCGGCGCCGTGAATGGTGGTGCCGTGCATCAGCACGTGATACTGGCCGTTCGCCGTCACCACGATCTTGTGCACGCCGAAGAAGCTGCGCACGGTCTCGACCCGCCCTTCATCGGAGGGGTAGGCGCGCAACAGCAGCAGCGCGACGACGACGGTCGCGAAGATCTTCCAGCGGTTGGCATTGAGCGCGAGCGCCAGCAGCGCCGACAGCACGCCGACCCCGCCGATCACCCACGCCCGCCGTTCGTCGAACCAGTTGAACAGCGTCCCGGTCGAATAGGACGGCGCGATCAGCGCCACCGCGAGCACGGCAAGGAACGGCCAATACCACGCGCTCCAGCGCGGCAGCCGCTCGTCGCCGCGGGACGGCCGGCACAGCGCGGCGAGCGACAGCAGGATCGGATATTCGGCCACCCAGGAGAAGGTGAACGGCGCGATCAGGCCTGCGAACAGGCCGCCGACCATGCCGCCGAACGACAGCGCCACGTAGAAGCCGGTAAGATATTTTGCCGCCGGCCGGGTCCGCGCCAATTCGCCATGGCAGGCCATCGCGATGATGAAGAAGCAGAGCTGATGGCCGCCAAGCGTCAGCAGCAGGTTCTGCTCGCCACCAACCGCAAGCAGGACGACGACGCCCGCGATTGCGAGCGGCTGCAGCATCAGCATCCATTTGTGCGGAAACAGCGGGCGCGACTGGAACACCAGCACCCAGGTCAACAGGTAAAGTGACAGCGGCAAGACCCAGAGCAGCGGCGCTGCGGCAACGTCGGTCGAGATATGCGCGGTCACCGCGATCAGAAGGCCCGAGGGCACCGCGGCGAGGAAGATCCAGCGCAAGCGCAACAGCCACGAGGGCGCCGGCGCATCGGGATCATCGACCGGCAAATTCAATGCCGCCGCGCTCGCGGGCGAACGCAACAGCAGCACGCCGCAACCCGCAATCAGCAGGATCAACAGGCCATAGCCGCCGGTCCACATCAGGTTCTGCATGCGCAGCGTGAACATCGGCTCCAGCAGCACCGGATAGGACAGCAGCGCCAGAAAGCTGCCGATGTTCGAGGACGCGTAGAGGAAGTAAGGATCGGGACCGTTGGGATGGCCGGTGCGCACGAACCAGGCCTGCAGCAGCGGGTTGTTGGCGGCGAGCGCGAAGAACGGCAGGCCGATCGAGACCGCGAACAGGCCGAGCAACCAGAACGCGTAGCCGGAGTTCGGCGGGTCGCCCCAGCCGCTCGTGATCGCGAGCGGCAGCGTCAGCATGGCCGCGACCAAAAGCAACAGATGCACCGCGACCGGAGCTGCGCGGCTCTTCAGCTTCATGAGGTAATGCGCGTAGGCGTAGCCGGCGAGCAGCAGCGACTGGAAGAACACCATCGCCACCGACCACACCGCCGGTGAACCGCCGAGCCGCGGCAGCACCATCTTGGTGAACAGCGGCTGCACCGAGAACAACAGGAGCGCGCTGACGAAGATCGCAGTGGTGTAGACGATCAATACCAGCCGGTTTCGCGCGGCGGACGGCTTGGAAGTCATGAAAGCTCCGGCTTGGGCCCGGCGGACGCCGATGGCGAGATTTCCGGCGGATGCATTCCGGAGGTTGCTTGAGCATATGGCAGTATGGCGGGGAATGTAACCCGATAACGTTGACTTGACGACGTGGCGCTGTGGAACAACAACACGCGTCAATATTACGGTTTCATAACTGAGTACCTCGCAATGCGGGAGGTCGTCGTTGCGAACCACTACTCCCCCGTCATTGCGAGCGCGGCGAAGCAATCCATAGCGCCACAAGCGGAGACGTGGATTGCTTCGCTGGCGCTCGCAATGACGGGGGATGAGACCGGGTTCAAGTGTCAAACAGCAATTCCGTAGGATGGGTAGAGCGCAGCGAAACCCATCGCGATGGAGCAAGCCGCGCGATGATGGGTTTCGCTGCGCTCTACCCATCCTACGTCTGATTCAAACAGCGGATATGAGTCTGTGTTCTCGCGGCATGGATTGCCCGAGCTTTGCATCTCGTTTCACCCTCTCATTGAACAGAGGGCGCAGGGAAAGCCGGGTGCTGGTTGCACCCGTGGGTCCCGTGCAACAAAAAGCACGGGGGTAGGACCACAGGTTCAACCGAAGCATTCCGGCTTTCCCTGCGCGATGGTGTTACGGCTTACTTCGTGCTCTCCCCGGTGACCGGGCTCTTTTGCCACCGTCACTTCACAAGAAGCTTAGCGCCAGCGTCGGGGCGCCAGGACCACACGACTTCGCCGTCCGCGAGTGCCACGCTCGTCAGTCGCAGCACCCTCGTCCACCGCATCTCACCGCAACGTTCGTGACGATCGCGACCCGCCCCTCATCCGCCGTGAGACGCGCGGAGTTAAATCACTGATTTGCCCGACGGGTTAAGTGATTTATTTTTCGCGTGACGGATGGACAGACTTTTGGTGATTTGCCCGTCGGGTTGTTTTGTCGCATCCAGTCGGCAAGCTCCTCAAGAGAATGAAGCGGACATGAACGAAACGGATGTCGTCATCATCGGCGCGGGGCATAACGGCCTCACCTGCGCGGCCTATCTCGCGATGGCGGGCCTGCGCGTGAAAGTGGTGGAGCGCCGCAAGGTCGTTGGCGGAGCGGCGGTGACGGAGGAATTCCATCCCGGGTTTCGCAACTCGGTCGCGGCCTACACGGTCAGCCTGCTGAACCCCAAGGTGATTGCGGATCTCAGGCTCGCCGAGCACGGCCTGCGGATCGTCGAGCGCCGCGCGCAAAACTTTCTGCCCTCCCCTGAAGGAAGCCATCTCCTCACTGGCGAAGGCCGCACCACGGAATCCGTCGCCAGGCTGAGCGCGCATGATGCGCAGGAGATCGGCATCTTCTCGCGCCAATTGGAGGCGATCGCCGACGTGCTGCGCCAATTCGTGCTGCGCTCACCGCCGAACATCGTCGAGGGATTTGGCGCGCAGGCGCTCCGCGAGGCCTTCAACGCGCTCGGCTCCGCCAACCTCTTGCGCAAGCTCTCGCTGGAACAGCAGCGCGACCTGCTCGACCTCTTCACCCGCTCTGCCGGCGAGATGCTGGACGAGCGGTTCGAGAACGACCTGGTGAAGGCGCTGTTCGGCTTCGACGCCGTCGTCGGCAACTATGCGAGCCCCTATGCGGCGGGCTCGGCTTACGTGATGCTGCACCACGCCTTCGGCGAGGTGAACGGCAAGAAGGGAGTCTGGGGGCACGCGGTCGGCGGCATGGGTGCGATCACGCAGGCGATGGCGGCCGCAGCGCGCGCGCATGGTGTCGAGATCGACGTGGATAGCGGCGTGCGCGAGGTGATGGTCGAGAACGGCCGCGCCGCCGGTGTCGTGCTCGATAACGGCAGCACCATCCGCGCCAGATATGTCGCCGCCAACGTCAATCCGAAACTGCTGTACACGCGGCTGATGCCGGCGGGCGCGCTGGCGCCGGAATTTTTGCAGCGCATGTCGCGCTGGCGCAACGGCTCCGGGACCTTTCGCATGAATGTCGCGTTGAACGCCCTGCCCTCCTTCACGGCGCTGCCAGGCATGGGCGACCATCTCACCGCCGGCATCATCATGGCGCCGAGCCTTGGCTACATGGACCGCGCCTGGCTCGATGCGCGCAGCTTTGGCTGGAGCCGCGAGCCCATCGTCGAAATGCTGATCCCCTCGACGCTGGACGACTCGCTGGCGCCGGCGGGACAGCATGTCGCGAGCTTGTTCTGCCAGCACGTCGCGCCGGAACTGCCTGATGGCAAATCCTGGGACGACCATCGCGACGAGGTCGCCGACCTCATGATCGCGACGGTCGACAGATACGCGCCCGGCTTCGCCTCAAGCGTGCTCGGGCGGCAGGTCCTCTCCCCGCTCGACCTGGAGCGACAGTTCGGGCTGTTGGGCGGCGATATCTTCCACGGCGCGCTGACACTGAACCAGCTCTTCTCCGCCCGTCCGATGCTCGGCCATGCCGACTACCGCGGCCCGATGAAGGGGCTCTATCACTGCGGCTCCGGTGCCCATCCCGGCGGCGGCGTCACCGGCGCACCCGGCCACAACGCCGCGCAGGCGATCCTGAACGATCACCGCTCCCTGTTCGCAAAGCGTTGAAAAGGCTGTAGACAGCCTGTGGATATCGGGTGGAAGCGGATGTGCATCCCTGCCGGTCAGGCAGCCGCTGGCCGTGAAATGTCGCGATCGTCGGCGAACAGCGTTTCGAGAAGTTTTACAAGCTCGTCTCGCCCCTCACTGGGCTGCTTCAGGAATTCGGCGAGTTCGATCTCGCCGGTCTCAATGGCCCAGCCAGCGCCACGGAAGTCACCGCGCTTCTTTTCGTGCTCGACGAACAGCCGGCTGGTTTCGGTGTCGAATGCCAGGCGCCAAAGGTCCTCGTCGACACCTTCCGAGCGCTGATAGAGCGGCCGTCTTAACAGGGACATAGGGCCCTCCTTGTCTTGTGGCAGCCTATCACGACGTCGCTTGCCGGGCCTGCCTCCGGAGGAAAGGAACCTGGACGCGCTTCCCGATCGGGATTGTGGGTAAGCCTAGCCCCGTCGGGTGGAGAACCCTGTTGAAAACCCCGGCATTCTCGGCTGGCAACTTCTCCATCGCGGCCATGCGACGCGCCAGAAGGCAAGCGCATCGCAAACCGCGATGAACGAGCTGTGGTTTACCGCCGCCGGCGGCCGGGGCGATTGATGAGGAAATCGTCCAGCTTGGAACCGGCACCAAGTCGCTTTGCGAGCCATCGAGGCTGTTTGCCGCGACCCGACCACGTCTCTCCAGGGTTTTTCGGGTTCCGATATTTGGGGACAACTTTTGGATAGGGACGGCGGCTACGATCCGGCTTCGCAGTTTCGTCGGACGACCGAAGCTTGCGCAGCCGATCCTCGAGCGTGGCCTTCTCGGTGATCATGCGTTGCGTCAGTTCGGCCGCCACTTTTTCATGGAGCCTCCACAGTGCGTCTGTGGACATGGATCGGAAGCCGTTACTTTTCATCGAGTCGCGCCCAGGAATAAAAACAAGAGCGCACTTACCAATGACGCCGGGTGCAAACAAGCGGGTCCTGATACCGCTTGGCGGATCCCTTACCAAGAGAAGTTCCGTTTCCGGTCTTCAAGACACCGGACTCGGGCATTCAAGCAGCTGTGACGAAGTCCTTTCTTCATGCTTCGAGGCCGCCTGGAACATGCTGGCCGTCGCCGGGAAAGCGCCCTTGTTTCCGCCTCCCGCACCTGTCTCCGAAGATTGAGAAGTTCGGCAATGCGTTGGGCCATCAGCTTTAGGGTCTTGCGGAGAATCTCGGCCCGCGTCCTTTTGCAACCACTCATGACCGCTCCCGGACAAAACTACTATAAATTTAATTAAAACAACAGGTTACCATCATGCATTGTTCTCGTGAACTTTCAATTATGGGAAAACTACGGAGTTTTGGCGCGAAGGCTCACCGTGCAGCGAGTTGGCTGAAGTTTCGGCTACTGCTGACTCGATGGAATCCAACGTGATAATCGATCGCAGCTGACGCTAAAGTTCCAGATGAAGTCGAAACGGTTAACCTAAATGCTTCCGAAACCTACCCATCGTGCCAGCCTCGCGCTTCCCGACGAGCAGACCGCCAGGCGGCTGGTCGACGCGCTCACTGAAATATTCTTCGAGGGCGAGACGGCGATTGCCGCATTCGAGCGGCCGGACGGACGCTGGGAGGTGACCGCGCATTTTGCCGATGCTCCCGACCAGGCGCTGATGCGCGAGCTCGTCACCAATGCGGCCGGCGAGGACCTTGCAAGGACCATCGTCTTCGACACCGTCGAGGCCAAGGACTGGGTCAAGGCCAGCCTCGAGGACCTCGTCCCCGTCCCGGCCGGGCGCTTCGTCGTGCACGGCCAGCACGACCGGACTCGCGTGCCACCGAACAAGCTCGGCATCGAGATCGAGGCCGCGCTGGCCTTCGGCACCGGCCACCACGGCACCACGCGCGGCTGCCTGCTTCTGCTCGATCACGTGCTGAAAGCGCATCATCCGCGCCGCGTGCTCGATCTCGGCACCGGCACCGGTGTGCTGGCGATCGCCGCAGCGAAGGCACTGCATGGCGCAGTGCTGGCGAGCGACATCGATCCGCCATCGGTCAACGTCGCACGCGAGAACGCCGCGCTGAACGACACAGGCCACCTCGTGACGACAATCCACGCCACCGGCTTCTCGGCGCCGCAGTTCGCCGAGCGCGGCCCGTTCGACCTGGTGCTCGCAAACATCCTCGCCAATCCGCTGCGGCAATTGGCAGGCCCGATGGCGCGGCATCTCGCACCTTCAGCGCACGTGATCCTGTCGGGGCTTTTGACGCATCAGGCGCCAAGCGTGATCGCCGCCTATCGGGCCCGCGGGCTGGTGCCGTTACGGCATCTGAGAATCGAGGGCTGGAGCAGCCTGTTGCTGCGCTCCACGCGTTAGGGCATGTCCGCTCAAGTTGAAAATCGGCTGCGGGTTGGCTTCACCTCCCCCGCTTGCGGGGGAGGTCGGATCGCATCGCGAGATGCGATCCGGGTGAGGGCTCTCTCCACACAAAGAATCTCGCCCGCGGAGACACCCCCACCCCGACCCTCCCCCGCAAACGGGAGAGGGAGCGCAGCTTCGCTGCGGCGGCATTTCATTCTGATTGGATGACGCGTTAGAGACCTGGCCGGTCACTCGTCCTGCTGGCGGACGGCGGTTTCGCTCTTCTCCGCCTTCAGCCGGCGCCAGACGCGCCGTTCGACCAAGCGGTCCAGGATCTGGACGATGACGCCACGCTGCTTCTGTTCGATGGGAGCAATCGGGCCGCGGCGGACCGGCGGCGAAATCTTCTCAAAGCTGAAAGCAGGCATTGTGTATCGCCTCGCCGTTGAGTTGAAACACTCCTGGAAGCCTCCCGACATCATTGTCGAACGGCCTGCCTTGAAAACCGTTCCGTCTTTTCTAAACCTGCAATGACGGTATTGAAGCACAAGTTATGCCAAATTGTGGCGATTCCGCTTACATTGCAGACCCGTCCACGCAGCCATAAAGTGACCGGCATGTTCGAGGCCCATTTCCAGACGTTCGAAGAACCCGAAGGCGGCGTTGCGCTGACGGCGCGGCTGGCCGCATTCCGCGCGGAATTGGCGCGGCGGAAGCTGACCGGCTTCGTGATCCCCCGCGCAGACCAACAGCAGAATGAATATGTTGAGCCTTCCGAGGAACGGCTTGCGTGGCTGACCGGCTTCACCGGATCGGCGGGACTTGCAATCGTGCTGATGCAGGAAGCCGCGCTGTTCGTCGATGGGCGCTACACGCTGCAGGCGGGGAAGCAGGTCGACCCGAAGGCCTGGCAAATCCAGCCGCTGGTCGATCCGCCGCCGGAACATTGGCTGACAAAACATCTTGCCGCCAGCGACCGCCTAGGATTTGACCCGTGGCTGCACACTTCTGCGGCAGCCGAGCGTCTGGCAGCGGCTTGCGCCAAAGCCGGCGCCGAGCTGGTCGCGGTCGACAGCAACCCCGTCGATGCAATCTGGACCGAGCGCCCGCGCCCGCCGCTCGGGCCGGTCACCATCCATGGCCTGCCATTCGCCGGCGAGGCGGAGGCCGCAAAGCTGGAGCGGATCAGGGACGAGATCGACAAGCTTGGCGTCGACGCGCTGGTGCTCTCGGACAGCCACGCGGTGGCCTGGACGTTCAACATCCGCGGCGCCGACGTCTCGCATACGCCGCTGCCGCTCTCCTATGCACTGGTGCCGAGAGAGGGCCGGCCGACGGTGTTCATCGATCACCGCAAGCTTTCGAACCTCACGCGCGACCATCTCGAGCAATCCGCCGATGTCGTAGAGCCGGACCGGCTGACTTTGAAGCTGACCGAGCTCGCGCAGCGCGGCGCCGCGATCGCGCTCGACACTGCGACCGCGGCCGACGCGCTGAACCGCCTGATCACCGCTGCCGGCGGCAGGCCGGTGCGCGGCAACGATCCGGTGAGCCTGCTGAAGGCCGTGAAGAACGCCGCGGAGATCCAGGGCACGCGAACCGCGCATCAGCGCGACGCGGTGGCGCTGGCACGCTTCCTCGCCTGGATCGACCGCGAAGCGCCCGCCGGCGGGCTCACAGAGATCGACACCGTCGAGGCGCTGGAGACGTTCCGTCGCGAGACCGGCGCGCTGAAGGATGTCTCGTTCCCGACCATCGCCGGCACCGGACCGAACGGCGCCATCGTGCACTACCGCGTCACCCGCAAGAGCAACCGCCGGATCGCAGCGGGCGATCTGCTCTTGATCGATTCCGGCGCACAATACGAGGACGGCACCACCGACGTGACCCGAACCATCGCGATCGGTCAGCCGACGGCGGAGATGCGCGACCGCTTCACCCGGGTGCTGCGCGGCCATATCGCGATTGCGCGCGCGGTGTTCCCCGACGGCACTACTGGCGCACAGCTCGACACGCTGGCGCGGCAGTATCTCTGGCAGGCCGGCATCGATTTCGAGCACGGCACCGGCCATGGCGTCGGCAGCTATCTTTCCGTGCATGAGGGGCCGGCGCGAATCTCAAAGCTCGGCACCACGCCGCTGAAGCGCGGCATGATCCTCTCCAACGAGCCCGGCTACTACAAGACCGACGCCTACGGCATCCGGATCGAGAACCTCGAGCTGGTGATCGGCATCGACATCGCGGGCGCGGAAAAGCCGATGAACGCATTCGAGACGCTGACGCTGGCGCCGATCGACCGCCGGCTGGTCGACGTGGCGATGCTGAGCGAGGCCGAGCTGAAGTGGCTCAACGACTATCATGCGCGCGTCAAGGCAGAGGTGCGCCCGCGTCTCGACGATGACGCCACGAAGCTGTGGCTGGACGAGGCGACGGCGGCGTTGAAGTAAGCAAGCGCCGCCCCATCCACCGTCATTCCCGCGAAGGCGGGGAATCCAGTACGCCACGGCTTAGCCGCATATAACTCCGCCCTCTGGAATACTGGATCATCCGCCTTCGCGGATGATGACGGCGGAGAAGGTGGAAACGCTGCAAAATCACCGCCTCGCAGAATCGGCATAGCCGCATGCCGAAACATCCGTATTCGTATCTGCGCATCTCGCTACATTCGCCCCCACGAAAGGATGCGAAGCTGAATGCATGGCGTGATGGGCAAGCCGCCCGACGCGGCGACGGACAAGAGCATCGCGACGTCGAAGCTCATGCTGCTGTTGCTCGTCGCGATGACCGGCGTGGCGCCGATCTCGCTCTATATGCTGGTGCCGGCGCTGCCGGTGCTGGCGACGACGTTCGGCCGCGACATTTCGATCGCGCAGATGACGGTGTCGCTGTTCATGGTCGGCATCGCCTGCTCGCAGCTCATCATGGGGCCGCTATCGGACAAGTTCGGGCGGCGGCCGGTGCTGCTGGCCGGCCTCGGCCTGATGGTGGTGGCTGGTATCGGCAGCATCTTCGCGGAAACGCTGCCGCAACTGATCGCGGCGCGCTTCTTCCAGGCGCTCGGCGGCGCCAGCGGCATGGTGGTGAGCCGCGCCATCATCCGCGATCTCTACAGCCGCGACCGCGTCGGCGCCATGATCAGCCTGGTGATCGCGGTGATGATGATCGCGCAGATGCTGAGCCCGCTCACCGGCGGTCTGCTCGAGACCGCATTCGGCTGGCGCGCGATCTTCTATGCCATCACCGCGGGCTCGCTCGCGGTGGCCGTCGGCATCGCGCTGGCGCTGCCGGAGACGCGCCGCGTCCGCAGCGAGGGCAGTAACTTCCGCCGCGATCTCGGCAGCCTGATCAGGAGCCGCGCCTTCATCGGCTATGTGCTGTGCCAGGTGCTGGCCTCGCAGATCATCTTCACCTTCGCCGGCGGCGGCCCCTATATCGTGGTGACCCAGATGGGACGCACCAGCGCCGAATATGGCGCGTGGTTCGCGACCACGGGCTTTGCCTATCTGGTCGGCAATCTGCTCTGCGTGCGCTTCGCGCCGCGCCACTCGCTGGAACAACTGATCTGGTTCGGGCTCGCGCTGCAACTCGGCGGCAGCCTCCTGAACCTCGTCTTCAGCTTCACCGGGGTCAACCAGGCCCCGCTCTGGCTGTTCGGCACCCAGATGATCGTGATGGCCGGCAATGCCTTCGTGATGGCGAACTCGGCCGCCGGCGCGATCAGCGTCCGCCCCGAAGCCGCCGGCACCGCCTCCGGCGCGATGGGCTTTCTGCAGCAGGGCATCGGCTCGCTGGTGTCGCAGTTCGGCGCCTATCTCGGCGGCCACTCCACCACCACACTGCCGCTCACGAGCGCGATCCTCATCATCTCGATCGCCTGCGCATCGAGCATGATTTTTCTCGTGCCGAAGCGGAAGGTGGTGGTGAGCGAGGAACTGATCGAGGAGGCGGAGGAGGATGAAGCGGGCATGATGTGAGGTGCGCGGCGCCACTCACTCTCTGTCGTCATACCCCGCGCAGGTGGGGTATCCAGTACGCAGCGGCCTATCCGTATCCCACCATCGTCTCTGGAATACTGGGTCACCCGCCTTCGCGGGTGACGACAGCGTGCGTGAGGCCGCTCACTCCCCGATCAGCTTCAGCCACTCGTCCTCGGTCAGCACTTCCACGCCGTGCTTCTTGGCTTCCGCCAGCTTCGATCCCGCGCCGGGACCTGCGACCACATAATCCGTCTTCTTCGACACTGAACTCGCCGCCTTCGCGCCCAATCGCTCGGCGGTGGCCTTGGCCTCGTCGCGTGTCATCTTCTCCAGCGAACCGGTGAAGACGACGGTCTTGCCGGCGATCGCCGAATTGCTCTTCGGCTTTTCGGTATCGATGATCTCGTCGAGCTCCTTGACCAGCCGCTCGACGATGCCGCGGTTGTGGCTTTCGCCGAAATAGGCGGCGACGCTCTTGATCACGGTGTCGCCGATCTGGTCGAGCGCGTCCATCTCCGCGATCGCTTCCTCGTCGCCCTTTGCAACGCGCAGGCAGGCATCGTGGAACGCCTCCCATGAGCCGTAGCCGCGCGCCAGCGCCAGCGCCGTGGTCTCGCCGACATGGCGCATGCCAAGCGCGTAGATGAAGCGCTCGAGCGCGATCCGGCGGCGGCTCTCGATCGCGGCGAACAGGTTGCGCACCGAGGTCTCGCCATAGCCCTCGATCTCTTCGAGCTTGAGCTTCTGGTTGCGCTTGGGCAGCGTGAAGATATCGGCGGGCTCGCGCACCCATTCCTTCTCGAAGAAGAATTCGAGCTGCTTCTCGCCGAGCCCGTCGATGTCGAAGGCGCGGCGTGAGACGAACAGCTTCAGGTGCTCGATCTTCTGGAACGGACAGGCGAACTCGCCGGTGCAGCGGGCGCGCGCGCCTTCCTCGCCGGTCGCGGTCTCCTCGCGCACCACATCGGTATGCAGCGGGCACGGGCACTTCTTCGGGAAATGAAACTCCTTGGCGTTCTTCGGCCGCTTGTCGATGACGACGTCGACCACCTGCGGAATCACGTCGCCGGCGCGCTGGACCACGACGGTGTCGCCGATCCTTATGTCGCGCCCCTCTCGCAATTGCTCGCCGTGACCGCCAATGCCCTTGATGTAATCCTCGTTGTGCAGCGTGACGTTCTGCACGATGACGCCGCCGACGCCGACCGGCTCGAGCTTGCCGACCGGCGTGAACGAGCCGGTGCGCCCGACCTGGATCTCGATGTCGCGCAGCACCGTCATCGCCCGCTCGGCCGGGAATTTATGCGCGATCGCCCAGCGCGGCGTGCGCGATACGAAGCCGAGCCGCTCCTGCCAGTCGATCCGGTCGACCTTGTAGACGACACCGTCGATGTCGTAGTCGAGCGCGGCGCGCTGCTCCTCGATCTTGCGATGGAACGCGAGCAGCTCATCGACCGATTGGCAGATCTTCGTCAGCGGATTGGTCTTGAAGCCGCAGCGTTCGAACCAGTGGATCATGCCGCTCTGCGTGCCCTCCGGCATCGCGCTCATCTGGCCCCAGGCATAGGCGAAGAATCCGAGCGGCCGCGAGGCCGTGATGCCGGGATCCTTCTGGCGCAGCGAGCCCGCGGCCGAATTGCGCGGATTGGCGAAGACGGTGTCACCGGCGGCCTTCTGGCGCTCGTTGAGCGCAAGGAAGGCCTTCTTGGTCATGTAGACTTCGCCACGCACCTCGCAGATGTCAGGCACGTTGCGGCCCTTCAGCTTCTGCGGGACGTCTTCGAGCGTCCGGATGTTGGCGGTGACGTCTTCGCCCTCGGCGCCGTCGCCGCGGGTCGCGGCGGTGACGAGCTCGCCGCCCTCATAGCGCAGCGACATCGAGAGGCCATCGATCTTGGGCTCGGCGGAGAAATCGATCTTGTCGTCACCGAGCCGCAGGAAGCGGACGATACGGTCGACGAAGTCGCGCACGTCGGCTTCGGCAAAGGCGTTGTCGAGCGACAGCATCGGCAGCGAATGCCGCACTTTCCTGAATCGTCCCGACGGCGCTGCGCCGACCTTCTGCGAGGGTGACTCCGCGGTGACGAAGTCGGGAAAGCGCTTCTCGATCGCATTGAAGCGCTGACGCAGCGCATCGTATTCGGCGTCGGAGACGGTGGGCGCGTCTTCCTGGTAGTAGCGCCGGTCGTGCGCCTCGAGTTCGAGCGCGAGCCGCGTATGCTCGACCTTGGCCTGCGCCTTGGTGAGCTTGTCGACGTCGGGAAGCGCTCGCGCTTTTGCTGCCTTGGCCATGGCGCAAGATCAGGCGGTTGCGGCGCGCAGCAGCCGTTCCGCCGCCGCGCGCGCTTCGGCGGTGATCTCGGCGCCGGCGAGCATGCGGGCGATTTCCTCGCGGCGGTGGTCGGCGGCGAGCGCGTTGACGCGGGTGGCGACGCGCTTGCCTCTGTCGAGCGCGTCCTTGGAAATGAGCAAATGCTGGCTGGCGCGGGCTGCGACCTGCGGCGCATGCGTCACCGCCATCACCTGCACCTTGTCGGCAAGCCGCGACAGCCGCGCGCCGATCGCATCTGCCACGGCGCCGCCAACGCCGGTATCGATCTCGTCGAACACCAGCGTCGGCGCCGAGCCGCGGTCGGACAGCACGACCTTCAGCGCCAGCAGGAAGCGCGACAGCTCGCCGCCGGAAGCGACCTTCATCAACGGCCCCGGCTTGGTGCCCGGATTGGTCTGCACCCAGAACTCGACGCGGTCGATGCCTTCCGGCCCCGGCGAGGCGACATCGGTCTCGACCTGCGTCATGAATTTCGCGCGTTCGAGCTTCAGCGGCGCCAGTTCGGCGTTGACGGCCTTGTTGAGCTTTTCGGCGGATTTGGTCCGCGCCGCCGACAGCCTCGCCGCCGCCGCAGCGTAGCGCTTGTCGGCCTCTTCCGCCGCGGCTTCGAGCTTCTTCAATTGATCGGCGCCGGCATCGATCAGCGCGACGTCGGCGGCATATTTGCTGGCGAGCGCGGCCAGTCCATCGACCGGCGTCGCATATTTGCGCGAGGCCGCGCGCAGCGCGAACAGCCGCTCTTCGATCCGCTCGAGCTCGGCCGGATCGAAATCGGCCGCCGCGAGCGCCGCATTGAGATGCTGGTCAGCCTCCTCCAGCGCGTTGATCGCGGCATCGATCGCCTTCACCGCGGGCTCGACCAGTGACGGCGAGCTGGCGGCGCGGCGCTCCAGGCGGCGCACGGCGGCCGACAGCGCGGCCACCGGCGAATGAGGGCCCGAGATCGCCTCCTGCGCCTCGCGCAGATCGGTGGCGATCTTCTCGCCCTGCATCATGGTGGTGCGGCGCTGGGCGAACTCGGTCTCCTCGCCGTCCTTTGGCGCCAGCGTCTTCAATTCCTGCGAGGCGTGGCGCAGATAGTCGGCCTCGCGCGCGGCGCGTTCCATGCCGGCGCGATGCTGCTCCAGCGCGGCGTTGGCGCTGCGCCGTGCCTCCCACAGCGATTCGAGCGCCGCCACGTCCTTCTCGAGCCCGGCAAAGGCATCAAGCAGGCGCCGGTGGGTCGAGGCATCGACCAGGGCGCGCTCGTCATGCTGGCCGTGGATCTCGACCAGCGCGGCGCCCACCGCCTTCAGGGTCTGCACGCTGATCGCCTGGTCGTTGATGAAGGCGCGGGTGCGGCCATCGGCAAGCTGCACACGGCGCAGGATCATCTCACCGTTGTCGTCGAGCCCGTTATCGGCCAGCAGCTTGGCGGCGGGATGGTTCTTCGGCACATCGAAGGTGGCCGTCACCTGCCCCTGCTCGGCGCCGTGCCGCACCAGGCCGGCATCGCCGCGGCCGCCAAGGGCGAGCGCGAACGCATCGAGCAGGATCGACTTGCCCGCGCCGGTTTCGCCGGTCAGCACCGCAAGGCCATGGGAGAATTCGATATCGAGCCGTTCGATCAGGACGATGTCACGGATCGACAGACGCGCCAGCATGTGAGGACTATTCCTGGCCTATAAGATCTTCTTGAAGGTCCTGCTGATCCAGGAGCCCTGATTCTCGCTTGGTTCGAGACCGCCAGACCTTACTAGATTATAGGCGTCCTTGTACCAGCGGCTGTCAGGAAAATTATGCCCGAGCACGGCGGCTGCGGTCTGCGCCTCGCTCGGGATGCCGATCGCCATATAGGCCTCGGCCAGTCGCGCCAGGGCTTCCTCGACATGGCGCGTGGTCTGATACTGCGTGACCACGGTCTTGAAGCGGTTGATCGCGGCAGTGAAGTCGCGTCGCTCCATATAGTAGCGGCCGACATTCATCTCGCGGCCGGCGAGTTGGTCGCGCGCGCCTTCGAGCTTGGCCTTGGCGGAGGTCGCGTATTCCGAGGTCGGATATTTGCGAATCACCTCTTCCAGCGAAGCTATGGCCTTCTCGGTGCGGGTCTGGTCGCGGGTGATGTCCGGGATCTGATCGTAATGCGAGGCCGCGATCAGGTATTGCGCGTAGGCCGCGTCCGGACTGCCGGGATGCAAGGTGACGTAACGTGTCGCCGACCCGATGCAGGTATCGTAGTCGCCTTGCTGGTAGGAGGAATAGGCCGACATCAGGAGCGATTTGCGCGCCCAATCCGAATAGGGATGCTGACGGTCCACTTCCTCGAACTTCTTCGAGGCCGCACGAGGATCCTTGCGCTGGTTCATCAGGTACAAGCCCTCATTGTAGAGCTTGTCCGCGGGCTCCTCGTTAAAGGTGTCGTCCTTGGCCAGGAACTTGTCCCACAGCGGACCGGTGCCGCAGCCGCCCAACGGCAGCGCCAGCACGATCAGGCCCGCGGCCAGCCGCAACAATGACGCCCATCCGGCGCGACCGGCCAACGGGGTGCATGATTCGTGCGAGCTACGCGATAACGGCATGAATGTGAGAACCCGGCGCCTTGAAAGCAGTTGATGGCGATCTGGCCACGAACGAGGCCATGGACGGAAATTTTCCCCGTGCCTGTGCTGCCCCGTGCAACCGCAGGCCTGTCTAGCCGAAAAACGACCTTGGACCAATCGAATACGGAGCCATTCCGCCCGGATTAAGGCGATCCAGGGATCGTCGTTGTTGGCTGTGGTTACTACGGAACGCGTGGACGGACCGATTCAACCAAAACGCATCGCCCACTAGAGAATGCCAACGGAAAGCGCTTCTAGGAGACGTCCGGGCCGTAGGCCGGGGCGATCATGCCGCCGACGGTGGCACTCCCGACCTCGGCAACGGTGCGGGAACGGCGCGCGGTTTCCGATTCGACCACACGCCAGGCGCTGCGATCGGAAAGCAGCGCGGTCAGCGCTGCGTGGTTCAGCTTGTGGCCGCCGCGAACCGAGCGATAGGCCCCGAGGATCGGCAGTCCGGCCAGCGCGAGATCGCCGACCACGTCCAGCACCTTGTGGCGGACGCATTCATCGCGGAATCGCAGGCCTTCGGCATTGAGCAGGCGGGTCTCGTCGAATACCACCGAGTTCTCGAAGGAGGCGCCCAGCGCGAAACCTGCGCTCCACAGCCGCGCCACGTCGTTCATGCAACCGAAGGTGCGGGCACGGGAAATCTCGCGGCGGAAGTTCTCGGCGGAGAGATCGAAACAGTAGCTCTGGCGGCCGATCAAGGGATTGGAGAAGTCGATCTCGACTTCGGCGCGGAAGCCACCTGCAAAGGGACGGAACTCACCAAAGCAGTCGCCGATCGCGACCTGTACCGGCTTCAGCACCTGGAGAACCCGGCGGGCGGCGGATTGGGTGACGATGCCGGCCTGATCCACCGCAGCGACAAAGGCCGCAGCGCTGCCGTCCATGATCGGCACTTCCGGACCGTCGATTTCGATGGTGGCGTTGTCGACACCCATGCCGCGCAGCGCAGCGAGCACGTGTTCCGCGGTCGATACCAGCGGCCCCTCGCGATCGCCCAGAACGGTGGCGAACTCGGTGGCGATCACGGCCTCGGCGGTCGCCCGAACTTCGCGGTCGGCGCCGTCGAGGCCAGTCCGGATAAAAATGTAGCCGGCATCAACAGGCGCAGGTCCAATAGTAAGGCTGACCGGTTGGCCGGAGTGAACGCCGACGCCAGTCACGGTGGCTTGCGACCGAAGCGTTGTTTGACGGCTTAATTTCATCCGATATGCGCCCGCTACCCGACGTAACCTAGACGAGAGGGCCTTACTTCCCCAACCGACTCGCTTAGGCATCCCCAAAGTTGGACCGACCATAGTCACTGCCCGAAAGCGTACAACTCACGCTTCTTTACCGATTGTTACCCCATCTCCGCCGCAATCGCGCCAACGCTTAACCAAATTGCGAAGCGACGGGACACCCTCCCGGCGCCATGACCAAACCATGGAATACCCGATTAATCATTTAATTTCAGTTGCTTGTTGATCGGGCTGCGACTGCGATGACGGTTAAAGGAAAGAGCCCCGGCGGGTTCCGCCGAGGCTCTTTGGCTGGTCAGGATTGTAACAAATCTCAGTTAGCCTGGCGGCGCAGGAAGGCCGGGATATCAAGATGGTCGTCTCCCTGTGGCGTTGGCGCAACAGGTGCCGGGCGTCCATGGGCATCCAAACCTTGCGGCGCCGGACGCTTGGCGTACTCCGACACTGGCTCATGGGCTGCCATCTGCTGCGCCACGCTACGCTGCGGCTTGCGCTCCGGCAGCGGCGGCATGGCCGGACCGGAGGCACGGGCCGCGACCGGCGGCTCGCTCTCCTCGTCCCGGCGGCCGAGGCCGACATTGGCGAGTCGCTGCAGGAGCGACAGCCGGGTCTTCTGCGGATGTTCCTCCGCCGCCTCGCCGCGGGCCTGGCGAATCTCGGCCTGGGCCGGCATTGGCAGGTCCTCGAACTTCGGCATCCGCGGCGTGCGCACCGGCGGCCGCTCGGCGGTCGGCGGGATGTAGGTTTCCGGCGTCGCCGGCTCATGGACCTCGGCCCTGGTCGCTTCCGGATCGGGGAACAGGGTCGGTTTCTGCGCGATCGGGCGGACGGTGACATCGCCATAGGAGGCCGGCTGCATCGGCGCGGCCTGCTGTTCCGGCGAGACGGCGGCGGCGATGGCGGCGAGCGCGGCACGCTCGACGCTGCCCTGCTGGCGCAGCTGTGGCGGCGCGGCAGGCGCCGGCGCGGCGGGCGCAGCCATTGGAGCGCCGGCGCCGGCTTCCAGCTTGTGGGCGCGTTCGGCCAGGCGCTGGTTGTCAGCGCGCAGCCGCGCGGTCAGATCGGCGAGCCGGCTCTCGGGCGAACCATTGCCGGCCGGCGCAGCGGGAGCCGCGGCGGCGGCGTTGCGGGCGATCGCGGCCTGCTCGATGCCGGTCGCAACCACCGAGACGCGGATGATGCCGTCGAGCGTCTCGTCGAAGGTGGCGCCGACGATGATGTTGGCGTCGGGATCGACTTCCTCGCGGATGCGGGTGGCAGCCTCGTCGACTTCGAACAAGGTGAGATCCTTGCCGCCGGTGATCGAGATCAGCAGGCCCCTGGCACCCTTCATCGAGGAGTCGTCGATCAGCGGATTGGCGATCGCGGCCTCGGCGGCGGTGAGCGCGCGCTTCTCACCGGTCGCCTCGCCCGTGCCCATCATCGCCTTGCCCATCTCGCGCATCACGGCGCGAACATCGGCGAAGTCGAGGTTGATCAGGCCTTCCTTGACCATCAGGTCGGTGATGCAGGCAACACCCGAGTAGAGCACCTGGTCGGCCATCGCAAAAGCGTCGGCGAAGGTGGTCTTCTCGTTGGCGACCCGGAACAGGTTCTGGTTCGGGATGATCAGCAGCGTGTCGACCACCTTGTGCAGCTCGGCAATGCCGTTCTCGGCGGTGCGCATGCGGCGCTGGCCTTCGAAGTGGAACGGCTTGGTCACCACGCCGACGGTGAGGATGCCCATCTCGCGCGCGGTCTTGGCGATCACCGGAGCAGCGCCGGTGCCGGTGCCGCCGCCCATGCCGGCGGTGACGAACACCATGTTGGCGCCGGTGAGGTGGTCACGGAGCTCGTCGATGACCTCCTGCGCGGCGGCTGCGCCGACATCCGGCTGCGAACCGGCGCCGAGGCCCTGGGTCACCTGCGTGCCCATCTGGACGATGCGCTGCGCCTTCGACATGGTCAGCGCCTGCGCGTCCGTATTGGCGACGACGAAATCGACGCCCTGCAGCCCGGCGGTGATCATGTTGTTGACAGCATTGCCGCCAGCGCCACCGACGCCGAAGACGGTGATCCGCGGTTTCAGCTCGCTGATGTCAGGAGGGGTCAGATTGAGTGTCATGGTTGCCTCTCGATTACGCGCGCGCGTAGGTTGGCCCCGGCCAGCGGCCGCGGGAGCTGGTGAAAATCCTGTGGGCCTTAAGAGTGGTCATCAGAAGCCCTCGCGAAGCCATCGTCCGACCTTTCCGAAATAACCGTCAGTCCCTGTCTTGAGCTGCCGCGTGTGCCGCGGTTCGACATGTTCAAGGTGAGCGTATTGCGGATAGACCAGCAGCCCGGTGGGCACCGCGAACGACGGCCCCTTGGCCTCGTTGGGCAGACGGCCAAAGCCGAGAGGACGGCCGATCCGCACCGGCCGATTGAGAATGCGGGTGGCGAGTTCGACCATGCCGGTGAGCTGCGAGGCGCCACCGCTCAGCACGACCCGCGCCCTCGGCTCCGCCGCAAACGGGGAAGCCTTGAGCCGGTCCCGGACCATCTCAAAAATCTCCTCGGCTCGATGCCGGACGATGTTCGCAATCGTGGCGCGGGAGACGATCTGCGGCGTCTCGCGTTCGTCGCCGGCGGTCGGGACCGACATCAGCTCGCGCGCATCCGAGCCGCCGGTCAGCACGGTGCCGTAGAGAGTCTTGATTCGCTCGGCATCCGCAATGCACGCGCCGATGCCGCGCGCAAGATCCATCGTGATGTGTTGCCCGCCGAGCGCAAATCCCGACGCATGCACGAAGCGTCCACCTGAATAGGTCGCGATCGTGGTCGAGCCGGCGCCCATCTCGACCACGGCGGCGCCGAGATCGGCTTCGTCGTCGGTGAGCACCGAGAGGCCGGCGACATAGGGGCTCGCCGCCATCGCCTCGACATTGAGGTGGCAACGCTCAACGACCAGCATCAGGTTCTTGGCGACGGTGGCGTCGGCCGTGACGACGTTCATGTCGACACCGAACTGGCGCGCCACCATGCCACGGGGATCGCGGATGCCCTTGACGCCGTCGAGCGCGTAGCCGACCGGCAGCGCATGCAGCACCGTGCGCCCGTGGGCGGTCGCGTGGATCATCCCGGCCGTGGTGACGCGGCTGATATCGGCTTCCGTCACCGAGCCGCCGCGAATGTCGGCGGCAGCTTCGACGAGCTGGCCCGCGGGCCGGCCGCCGGCGACCGGCAGCAGCACGGATTCGACTCGGACCTTGGCCATACGCTCGGCCAGCGCCACCGCATGGCGCACCGCCTTTTCGCATTCGGCGAGATCGACCACCGCGCCGGCCTTCACGCCGCGCGACTGGATCTGGCTGTAGCCGATCAATTCCACCGCATGGGTGCGGCCGCGCAGGGCCTCGCTCGGCGGCGACGGCTTCAGCCGCGCGATCATGCAGGCGATCTTGCTGGTGCCGATATCGAGCGAAGCCACCAGCGCAGTGCGCTTGTGGGCCATCGGGCGCGTCTTCGGCGTCAGGTTGCGATCGAGGACGGTCATGCGTCACCGCCCTTCTTCTTGGACTTCTTGTCCTTGAACAGCTCTTCGCGCGCCTTTGCCGCGTCCTCGGACAGTTGCACCGTCAGCCGGTCAGGCAGGCGCATGTCGACGGCGACGATGTCGCGCGAGAACAGCCGGTCCTCCTTGTCGAGCTTGGAGAGCGCGGCGAGCGCATTGCCGACGTCGTTCTCGGGCAGGCGGATGTCGAGCCCATCCTTGAGCCGCAAATTCCAGCGCCGTTCGCCGACGAAGATCGCGGCCTTGGTCACCGAGCGCACCTGCGGATAGCGGTCGAGCAGCGCCAGGAAGTCCTTGGCCCTCGTCTCGGCCCCCTTGCCGACCACGAGCGGCAACGTGAGGAAGCGGCGCGACACGTAGGGCTCGAGCACTGCGCCATCCTCCGCGATCACGGACAGGCGCCCGTCCTGCTGCCACAGCGCGAAAGCCTTGCGCTCGACGATGTCGATCTGGAGCTGGCCCGGATAGAGCTTCAGGATCGTCGCTTCGGCGATCCAGGGGTTGGCCTTCAGCCGGTCGCGCACGGTCGCGGCATCCAGGAACAGCAGCGAGGACCGGCCGTTGACGCCGCCGATCCCGAGCACCTCGTCCTGGCTCAACTGCTTGCGGCCTTTGATGACCACGGTGGTGATTCGGAAGCCCGCCGAGTTGGCGAGCGCATTGCGCGCGTCCGAAAGGCCGGTAACGAATTCGTCGACATGGCCGCCCTTGACGATGCCGAGGCCGGCGCTGCCGAGCAGGATGAAGACGGTGGCGGCAAGACCGATGCGGCGCGGCAAATAGCGCTCGATCAGAAGAATGAAGCGGCTCGGCGGATCGCGATCGATCACCGGCGGGGCGCGGCGAGCGCGGCGGCGGGCAAAATACTCGCGCAGCAGCACCACCGCTCCAATAGCGGCTGCCCTCAGGTCAGCTTCGGGCCTCAGCGATCGCAGCGATCGAGTGAGGCGGCCTGCACCATCCATTGCACGAGCTCGTCAATCTTGTGCCCGCAACACGTTTGCGGATCCTTGGCGCATACGACGTCTCGGTGATGCCGGCCTGGGTGTCGAAGCCAGTAAGAAAGGCCCCCTGTCCCTCGTTCCGCGTGTCGAAGTGAAAGTTCCCGCGACAGCTCACGCCCGGCAGCCAAGCGCCACATGCGCCGCCGGCGTTAACCTTCGGACTTCCTGGTAAACAAAAGGTAAAAATGGTTAACGCAGCGCACGTTTTGATGAGCAAAGTGCGTAGTTTGCCGTGCAAACCTTAGGATTTTAGCAATCCCGGGGTTCCCGATTCGGGATGGAACCCATTTAGGTCCGCTGGAACTATTTGTGGGCGCGTCGCTTCGCCAATTCGATCTGCTCGTGCAGGAAATCGACGAATTCGATGCCCTGCGCCTTGAGCGCCTTCGGATAGAGCGAGGCCTTGGTCAGCCCCGGCAGCGTATTGGTCTCCAGATAGATCGGCCCCCTGGCGGAGACGATGAAGTCGGTGCGGGAATAGCCGGTGCAGGACAACGCCCGGTGGGCGCGGAGCGCGAGGTCCATGATCGCGGCACTGATGTCCGCTGAGAAGCGCCCGGGGCAGATCTCCTGCGTCGATTTGAGCAGGTATTTTGCGGTGTAGTCGAACGCGCCCTCCGCCGGCACGATCTCGATCGGCGGCAGCGAGACAATTGCGCCGTCGGACCGCTCCAGCACGCCACACGTTGCCTCCACGCCTGCAACGAACGGCTCGATCAGATATTCCTCCGTCGCGGCGGCGCTGCGGACGGCGACGATGTCCTGCTTCGCATTGACGAAGATCAGGCCGTAGCTCGATCCGTCGCGCGCCGGCTTGGCGATCAGCCTGCCGTATTCGGCGAAGGCAGCGTCGATATCGTCGATAGCGATGCCGCTCGGCGCCGGCACGCCGGCGATCGTCGCGAATCGCTTCGCCGCGACCTTGTCGAACGCGAGATGCGAGGAGGCCGAGCCCGAACCGGTGAAGGGGATGCCGCGCATCTCGCACATCGCCTGCAATTCGCCGTTCTCCGCGCTCCCACCGTGGAGGCCAAGCACCAGCACGCGATCCTCGCGGGCGGCCTGGTCGAGCGCCTGCGCGAGCGGGATGCCGCGCGTGCCGGGCCTGAACTCGTCCTGGAACGGCCTCGTATGTTCGAGAAGCTGCTCGGACTGCACGACATGGACATTGTCAGCCACGTCCCAGAACCAGAGATCAGCCTCCGGCAGCGCTTGGTGCAGCGCCTGCGCGCTCGCCACCGACACGAGACGTTCCTTGTTGTTGCCGCCGAAGAGAATGGTTGTTCGCATCGCTGTTGCCCGCCGCTTCTTGTCATTCCGGGCCGCGCGCAGCGCGAACCCGGAACGACTAGGGAATCCCGATCCGCTTGATTTCCCAGTGTAACTCGATTCCCGACGTCTCTTTCACCCGCTGCCGCACGGTTTCGCCGAGCGTCTCGATATCGTGTCCGGTGGCATCGCCGGTGTTGATCAGGAAATTGCAGTGCATCTCCGAGACCTGGGCGCCGCCGACGCGCAAACCGCGGCAGCCGGCGGCATCGATCAATTTCCAGGCGCTGCTGCCCGGCGGGTTCTTGAACGTCGAGCCGCCGGTCTTCTCGCGAATCGGCTGTGCGGTCTCGCGGTGGGCCTGCACCTCGTTCATGCGCGCGCGGATCGCCTCGGCCGCGGTGATCTTGCCGCGAAAACGCGCGGAGGTGAAGATGATCGAGGGATCGACGCCGCTGCTCCGATAGACGAAGTTCATGTCGGCATTGGTGAATACGTGTTTGGCGCCGTCGCGGCCGATGCCGGTGGCATCCAGCAGCACGTCCTTGGTCTCGCCGCCATTGGCGCCCGCATTCATGCGCAGCGCGCCGCCGACGGTGCCGGGGATGCCGAAGAAGAACTCCATGCCGCCGATATTTGCCGTAGCCGCGGTCTCGGCCACGCGCTTGTCGAGCGCGGCGGCGCCGGCGCTGACGAGGTCGCCTTCGGCCCTGGTCTCGCCGAATGCACGCGGCGCAAGGCGAATCACGACACCCGGCATGCCGCCGTCGCGCACGATCAGGTTCGAGCCGACGCCGACGACATAGACCGGCAAATCCTTCGGCAAGCGCGCCAGGAAATAAGCGAGATCGTCCTCATCCGCCGGCGTGAACAGCACCTGCGCCGGTCCGCCGACGCGAAACCAGGTCAATTCCGCCAGCGACTGGTTCCCGAGCAGCCGCCCACGCAATTGCGGCATCGCGGCTTTCAGCTCCAGCGTGATGTCGGGGAAGCCGGCCACGCTAGTCCAACGCCTTCAATTCGCCGGGCAGCGCGTAAGCCCATTGCGTGATGTTGCCGGCGCCGAGGCACACAACCAGATCGCCGGGCTTGGCAAGGCCGCGAACGATCTTCGCAAGCTCGCCGGCATTCGGCAGCGGGATCACATCGCGGTGGCCGTGCGCGCGCAGGCCGAGCACGAAGTGATCGCGGTCGATGCCCGGGATCGGCGCCTCGCCTGCCGGATAGACCTCGGCAACGACGACCGCGTCGGCATCGTTGAAGCATGTGCAGAACTCCTCGAACAGCGACTGCAGGCGGGTGAAACGATGCGGCTGCACCACGGCGATGATCCTGCCGCTGTAGGACTCGCGCGCGGCCTTCAAGACCGCGGCGATCTCGACGGGATGGTGGCCGTAATCGTCGATCACGGTGACGCCGTTCCACTCTCCGGTCCTGGTGAAGCGCCGCTTCACACCGCCAAAGCCTGCGATCGCCTTGCGGATCGCTTCGTCGGAAATGCCGAGCTCATGCGCAACCGCGATCGCCGCGGTGGCGTTCAACGCGTTGTGGCGGCCCGGCATCGGCAGCACGATGTCAGATATCTCGTGCGTTACGTTAGTCTTGCGGTTGCGGAAGGCGACCTTGAACTTCGAGCCGCCGGGAATCGGCTGCAGGTCGACCAGCCGCGCATCGGCCTGCGGATTTTCGCCATAGGTGATGATGCGGCGGTCCTCGATGCGGCCGACGATCGTCTGCACCACGGGATGGTCGATGCACATCACGGCGAAGCCATAGAACGGCACGTTCTCGACGAAGGCGCGGAACGCATCCTGCACGGCTTCGAAGGTCTTGAAGTGGTCGAGGTGCTCGGGGTCGACATTGGTGACGATGGCGACGTCAGTCGGCAGCTTGAGGAACGTGCCGTCGCTTTCGTCGGCCTCCACCACCATCCAGTCGCCGGCGCCCAGCCGTGCGTTGGTGCCGTAGGCATTGATGATGCCGCCATTGATCACGGTCGGATCGAAATCGCCGGCATCGAGCAAAGCTGCGACCATCGAGGTGGTCGTGGTCTTGCCATGGGTGCCGGCGATCGCAACGCAGCTCTTCAGCCGCATCAATTCGGCGAGCATCTCGGCACGGCGCACCACCGGAATGCGGTGCGCGCGCGCCGCCATCAGCTCCGGATTGTCGCGCTTGATCGCGGTCGAGACCACGACGACGTCGGCGCCATTGATGTTCTCGGCCTTGTGGCCGACCGAAACCTTGACTCCCTTGTCGCGCAGCCGCGCGACATTGCCGCTCTCGGACGCGTCAGAGCCCTGCACGGTGTAGCCGAGATTGCTGAGCACCTCGGCGATGCCGCTCATGCCGATGCCGCCGATCCCGATGAAGTGGATAGGTCCGATCTCGCGCGGCAGTCTCATGGGACAATCCTTCGATATTCTGCGCAGCCCGAGAGATTCAAATCGGCTCTGCAGGTTACTGGATGCCCCGCTTTCGCGGGGCATGACAAGGGCAATTTCTGCAGAATCGCCTAAATTCCAGCCACTTTCACCACCAGATCAGCGAGTCGCTCGGCGGCATCGAGCCGGCCGACGCCGTGCGCGGCTGCCGCCATCGCCGTCAATTTCTCAGGCTCGGCCGCGAAAGCGGAGATTTCGGCCGCCAGCCGATCCGGGGTGAATTCCGCCTGCGCAATCCGCAACGCGCCGCCGGCCTGCGAGAGCACGCCGGCATTGGCGAACTGGTCCTGATCGATCGCGCCTGGCAGCGGCACCAGGATCGAGGGCCGGCCGATCGCGGCGAGCTCGGCGACGGTGCCGGCGCCGGAGCGGGAGATCACGAGATGGCTGGCGGCGAGTCTTGCCGGCAAGTCGGTGAAGAACGGCGCGAGCTCGACATTGATCTTGAGCCGGTCGTAGACCGCGCGCACCCGCGCCATGTCCTCCTCCCGCACCTGCTGGGTGAGGATCAGGCGGCTCCACAGCGCCGGCTCGAGCTTTTCGATCGCGCCGGGCACGATATCGCTCATCACCCGCGCGCCCTGGCTGCCGCCGACCACGAGCAGATGCAGCGGCCCGTTCGGATCGGGCGCGGCAAACGGCACCGCGGCAGCCGTGAGGATCGCCGGCCGCATCGGCGTGCCGACGGTGGTGGTCTTGCCGGCCAGCGCCGGATCGCGATCGAGCACGCCGGGCAGCGAGGTCGCGATCGCATTGACGCGGCTGGAGAGGAAACGATTGGCGCGGCCAAGCACCGCGTTGGCGTCATGGATGATGCCGGGTACGCCAAGCAGGCGTGCGGCGAGCAGCGGCGGCACCGTGGGATAGCCGCCGAAGCCGACCACTGCGGCCGGCTTCAGCCGGCGCACCAGGTTGACGGCAACCACGATACCGTAGCCGAGCGTGATCGCGCTGCGGGCGAGCGAGATCGGATTGCGTCCGCGCACCGTCTCGCTCGGCACCACGTCGATATTTTCCTTGGAGAACAGTCCGCTATAGCGCAGCGCGCGCGCGTCGGTCGCGAGCCGCACACGCAGGCCGCGCTTGTTCAGTTCCACGCCGAGCGCTTCGGCGGGAAACAAATGGCCGCCGGTGCCGCCGGCCGCAAGCAGGATGAGGGGTGCGTTCTCCATGATGAGCCTTCTACAGGCATCTGCTCGTCATTGCGAGCGAAGCAAAGCAATCCATGCGTCCGCGCGCTCGGATGGATGGATTGCTTCGCTTCGCGCCTCGCAATGACAACGGAATGAGCTACGCATAGCTCGGCGCTGCACTGGCCGCGTTGGTCGATTCGATCTCGGTGCGCGGGCGCTGCCGGGTCAGCGCCAGCATCATGCCGACGCCGTAGGCGAGCGAGACGATCGACGAGCCGCCATAGGAGATGAACGGCAGCGTCATACCCTTGGCCGGGATCAATTGCAGATTGACCGCCATGTTGATCGCGGCCTGCACGCCGAACAGGATCGCAAGCCCCGACGCCGCAAAGCGCGCGAACATGTCCTCGGTCGCATAGGCGCGCGAAAGCGTGCGGATCACGACGAAGGCGAACAGCGCCAGCAGCGCAAGGCAGAGGATGATGCCGAACTCTTCCGCGGCGACCGCAAAGACGAAGTCGGTGTGGCTGTCCGGCAGGCTGCGCTTTGCAATGCCCTCGCCCGGCCCGAGCCCGAACCAGCCGCCGTTCCAGAATGCCTCCATCGCCATGTCGACCTGGAAGGTGTCGCCCGAGGCCGGATTCATGAAGCGCTTGATGCGGCCGGCGACGTGCGGGACGAACAGATAGGCGCTGAACAGGCCGAGGCCCGCGGCGCCCGCAAGTCCCGCGACCCAGATCATCCGCATTCCTGCGATGAAGAACAGGGCGCCCCACACCATCAGGATCAGCATGGTCTGGCCGAAATCGGGCTCCATCACCAGCAGCGCGACCAGCGTCAACAGCAGCGCCAGCGCCATCGAGGTCGCCGGCATCTCGGGGCGCCTGGTCGATTCCGCAAACAGCCAGGCCGCGAGGATGACGAAGGCCGGCTTTGCCGATTCGGAGGCCTGGATGTTGACGCCGACCAGCGTGATCCAGCGCCGCGAGCCCTTCACCTCCGGGCCGATCAGCAGCGTCATCACGATCAGCGCGACGCTGACGAAAAACACCACCAGCGCGGCGCGCCGGATCTGGCGCGGCGACAGGAAGGAGACCGTGATCAGCACGATGAAGGACGGCAGCAGGAACAGCACGTGCCGGCTGAAGAAATGGAAGGGGTCGAGCCCGATCCGGGTCGCGACCGGCGGGCTCGCCGCCAGCGACAGGATGACACCGCCGAACATCAGCGCGATGATCGCAGCCAGCAGCGGCTTGTCGATGGTCCACCACCAGTCGGAGAATGGGGTGCGTTGATCACGGGCAAGCATGGGCGTCCCCAGATGGCAGAGGTAACTACCATTGGTGGACGAGGATGGTTTCCGAAGGGTTAATGGATTGCGGAAGTTTTGAAGCGTCACACCACTGGCTTGACGCCGGGCAGCGCTGTCACGAGGTCGCGGAAGGCGGCGCCGCGGATTTCGAAATTGCGGTACTGGTCGAACGAGGCGCAGGCAGGCGACAGCAGCACGACAGCATCCGCAAGCCCGGAGGCTTCCGCGTCACGCGCTGCGTTGGCGACTGCCACATCCAGTGTCTGCGAGATCTCGTGCGGCACGGCGTCGCCGAGCGTGCCGGCAAATTCCTGCGCCGCCTCGCCGATCAGATAGGCTTTGCGGATGCGCGGGAAATAGCCGGTCAGGCTGGTGATGCCGCCGGCCTTCGGCTTGCCGCCGGCAATCCAGAAGATATCGGAGAAGGAGGACAGCGCATGCGCCGCCGCATCCGCATTGGTGCCCTTGGAGTCGTTGACGAACAGCACGTTGCCGCGGCGGCCGACCTGCTCCATGCGGTGCGCGAGGCCGGGGAAGCTGCGCAGGCCGTTCTGCAGCACATCCGTCGGGATGCCCATCGCCAGCGTGCAGGCCGCAGCGCATGCTGCGTTCTGCGCATTGTGCAGGCCGCGCAGCGAGCCGATGCCGCCCAGCCGCGCGACCTCGCTGCGCGCAGCGCCAGACGCAAGCACGATGGTCTCATGTTCGACATAGATGCCGTCGGGCAGCGGGTTCCTCACGGACACCCGCACCACGCGCTTGCCTGACCGATCGAGGCGATCGGCGATGTTGCGGCAGAAGATGTCGTCGACGCCGACGATCGAGGTGCCGCCCGGCTGCACGCCCGCCACCAGCCGTTCCTTCACCGCGGCATAATTCTCCAGCGTGCCATGGCGATCGATGTGGTCCTCGCTGACATTGAGCAGGATGCCGACGGACGGATCGAGCGAGGGCGTGAGGTCGATCTGGTAGGACGACATCTCGATCACATGCACGCGCCCCATCCGCGGCGGCTCCAGCGACAGGATCGCAGTGCCGATATTGCCGCCCATCTGGGTGTCGTAGCCGGCGACCTTCATCAGATGCGCGATCAGCGCTGTCGTGGTCGACTTGCCGTTGGTGCCGGTGATGGCGACGAACGGCGCTTGCGGCGCGTGACGCCGTCGCTCGCGGCAGAACAGTTCGACGTCACCGATCACCTCGACGCCGGCCTGGCGTGCCAACAGCACGCTCCAATGCGGCGCCGGATGAGTCAGCGGCGCGCCGGGGGTCAGGATCAGCGCGGCGAAATTCGCCCATGAGACCGAGCGCAGATCGGCGGTGACGAAGCCGGCCTGCGCGGCCTTGGTGACGTTGTCGGAATTGTCGTCGGCAGCGATTACCTCCGCCCCGCCCGCCTTCAGCGCCTGGCAGCTCGCAAGCCCCGAACCGCCGAGCCCGAACACGGCGACCGTCTTGCCCGCGAAAGAAGTGACTGGGATCATCGCAGCTTCAGCGTGGAAAGGCCGGCGAGAGCCAGCATCACGGAGATGATCCAGAAGCGGATCACGATCTGCGGCTCGGTCCAGCCTTTCTGCTCGAAATGGTGGTGCAGCGGCGCCATCCGGAACACGCGCTTTCCGGTGAGCTTGAAGGAAGCCACCTGCACGATCACCGAAACCGCCTCCAGCACGAACAGACCACCGATCACCGCCAGCACGATCTCATGCTTCACCGCGACCGCAGTTGCCCCCAGCATGCCGCCGAGGGCGAGCGAGCCGGTGTCGCCCATGAAGATCGAGGCCGGCGGCGCGTTGAACCACAAGAATCCAAGTCCCGCTCCCAGCACGGCGCCGCAGAGCACCGCGAGCTCGCCGGTGCCGGCGACGTAGTTGATCTGCAGATAGTCGGAGAACACCGCGTTGCCGGTGAGATAGGAGATCATGCCGAAGCTGGCGGCCGCGATCATCACCGGAACAATGGCGAGACCGTCGAGGCCGTCGGTCAGGTTCACCGCGTTGCCCGCGCCGACCATGACGAAGGCGCCGAAGATCACGAAGAACCAGCCGAAATTGAACACCATGTCCTTGAAGAAGGGAATCGCAAGCGAGGTCGAAGACACGTCGCGGCCGAGCCGCACCAGCGCGTAGCAGGCGGCGAGCGCGATGATCGCCTCGATCGCAAGCCGCAGCTTGCCGGCAAAGCCGCTGTGGCTCTGCTTGGTGACCTTCAGATAATCGTCATAGAAGCCGACGAAGCCGAAACCCAGCGTCACCGCCAGCACGATCCAGACATAGGGATTGATCGGGTTGGCCCAGAGCAGCGTCGCCACCACCACGCCGGACAGGATCATCAGGCCGCCCATGGTCGGCGTGCCCTTCTTGGTGATCAGGTGCGATTGCGGGCCGTCGGTGCGGATCGGCTGGCCCTTGCCCTGGCGCAGCCGCAAATGATCGATGATCCAGGGCCCGAACAGGAACACGAACAGCGCGCCCGTCACCATCGCCCCGCCGGTGCGGAAGGTGATGTAGCGGAACACGTTGAGCGCTCCCCGGAACACCCCGAAGCCGGGCACCGTGTTGGAAAGGTCGATCAGCCAATAAAACATTAATATATGCCTATACCGCTTCTTCGTGCGCGGCTTTGCCGGGAAAGCGCTTTTCCAGCGCGTTGACGATCCGCTTCATCTTCGAACCCAGCGATCCCTTGACCATGACAGCGTCGCCGGGGCGGATGGCCGCGACCGCCTGGCTCTCCAGACTCGCCGAACTATCGGCATAGCCCCCCCGCCTTCCCGTGGAAAGAGCGTCCCAGAGGTTGCGCATCAGCGGACCACAACAATAAACGAGGTCGATATTGTTGGCGTTGACGACCTCGGCCAGGCCACGATGCAGCGCAGCGCCGGTCGGCCCGAGTTCGAGCATGTCGCCGAGCACGGCGATGCGGCGGCCGTGTGGGCCGAGCTGGGCCTGCCCGAGCACGTTCAGCGCCGCCGCCATCGACGCCGGATTGGCATTGTAGCTCTCATCGATCAGCGTCGCCTCGCCGGCGCCGACGTCGAGCATGCGCCGCGCACCGCGGCCCGCCGGCGGCTCGAGCTGCGACAGCGACAATGCCGCGCGCGCAAGGTCCGCGCCGATCAGCGACGCGCCGGCGAGCACGGCGAGCGAGTTCATCGCCATATGGCGGCCGGGCATGCTGATCTTGTAGGTGACGTCGTGGCCGAGGATGCTGGCATGCACGGCGGAGCATGTCGCGTGCAGCGAGACATCGAGCAGCCGCGCGTCGGATTGCGCGTCAGTGCCGAAGGAAACGATGCGTGAAATGCCGAGTTCCTTTGCACGCGCTTGAAGCCTTGCGAATTGGGCATTGTCGCGGTTGAGCACGACCGCTCCATCGGGCTCGAGACCCAGAAAGATCTCCGCCTTGGCATCCGCGATCTCTTCGATGCCGGAGAAGAATTCCAGATGCACCGGCTCGACGGTGGTGATCACGGCAACATGCGGCCGCACCATCTTCACCAGTGGCGTGATCTCGCCGACATGGTTCATGCCGATCTCGAACACCGCGAAGCGCGCCGCTGCCGGACAGCGCGCCAGCGACAGCGGCACGCCCCAATGATTGTTGAAGGAAGCAACGGAGGCATGCGTCTCGCCTTGCGCCGAAAGCACGTGCCGGAGCGCTTCCTTGGTCGAGGTCTTGCCGACCGAGCCGGTGACCGCGATGATCCTGGCCTTGAGCCGCGCGCGCGAAGCGTGGGCAAGATCGACGAGGCCGCCGAGCACATCGTCGACAATCAACAGCGGTGCATCGGCGGGGAACTTTTCGCGCTGCGCGCTTTCGACCACCGCGAGCGCAGCGCCCGCCTTCAACGCGGCCTCGACAAAGCTGTGGCCGTCATGCACATCGCCCTTGATGGCGAAATAGGCCTCGCCCGGCCGAAGCGTGCGGCTGTCGATGGAAAGACCGGTGACGCCGGAGGGCAAACGCCCCTGGGTTTCGGCGCGCATCGCGTCCGCCATTGCCGCCGATGTCCAGAGTGGCGTGCTCATGCGACCCTCGCTTCCAGCGCCGCGGCCACGGCCTCATGATCGCTGAACGGCAGCGTCTTGTCGCCGATAATCTGTCCGACTTCATGCCCCTTGCCGGCGATCAAAAGCACATCGCCCGGCTGCAATGCGGCGATGCCGGCCCTGATCGCTTCCGCGCGATCGCCGATTTCGCGGGCGCCCTTCGCCGCGGCGAGGATGGCAGCACGGATCGCCGCCGGATTCTCGCTGCGCGGATTGTCGTCGGTGACGATGACGCTGTCCGCATTGTCAGCGGCAATCGCGCCCATCAGTGGACGCTTGCCCGCATCGCGATCACCGCCGGCGCCGATGACGACGATCAACTTGCGCTTGGCATAGGGCCGCAGCGCCTGCAGCGCCTTGGCGAGCGCGTCCGGCTTATGCGCGTAGTCGACGAAAATCGGTGCGCCGTTGCGCTCGCCGACGCGTTCGAGCCTGCCCTTGGCACCCTCGAGATGTTCGAGGCTTGCGAAGACGGCATCGGCGTCGCTGCCGGTGCCGATCGCGAGGCCGGCGGCCACCAACGCATTCTCGATCTGAAATTCACCGACCAGCGGCAAATGGATGGCGCGCTTCCGGCCATGGTGCTCGACGGTCAGCTTCTGCGCAAAACCATCGATCGAAGCGTCGACCAGGCGAATGCCATCCTCGCCATCGGCGTTGCGGCCAACCGTGATGATCCTGAGCTTGCGTTTACGCGCCGCATCGATCACCTCAGGCGAACAATCATGATCGGCCGAAATCACGGCCGCGCCGCCATCCATCACGAGATCGCGGAACAGCCGCAGTTTCGCGTTCAGATAGTGCGCCACGTCGGGGTGATAATCCATGTGGTCGCGCGACAGGTTGGTGAAGCCGCCGGCGGCGACGCGCACGCCGTCAAGGCGGTACTGGTCGAGCCCGTGTGAGGACGCTTCGAATGCGAGATGCGTGACGCCATCGCGCGCGATCTCGTCGAGCTGGCGATGCAGCTCGATCGGATCAGGCGTGGTCAGCGAGCCATAGACCGTACGCTTCGGCGACACCAGGCCGATGGTGCCGATGCTCGCGGCATCGTGCCCCAGTCGCTGCCAGATCTGGCGCGTGAAGGCCGCCACCGATGTCTTGCCACTGGTGCCGGTCACCGCCGCAATCGTCTCGGGTTGGCGCGGGAAAAATTTCGCCGCAGCCAGCGCCAAAGCGCGGCGCGGATTGGGTGTCACGACGAAAGGCACGCGCAGACCGACTTGCGGCTGATGCTCGCCCGCAACCGCGACCGCGCCCGCGGCAATCGCGGCATCGACGAAGCGCGCCCCGTCGGTCTTGTAGCCCGCGAGCGCGAAGAACACATCGCCCGGCTTCACCGTGCGGCTATCAGCCGTCACCCCTCCGATCTCGACGGCTTCCGCCTGCGGATCGATCGTGGCATCAGCGCTGAAAAGGTCGCGAAGTCTCATGATCTTCCAGTCCGGCCGGCTGCTCAGACGTGACGGCACCCGTCGTAGCGTCGCCCCGCTTTCCGTTTGAGCATGATCCCCGTGGAAACCCCGCATCCGCGCTTCCGGATCATGCCCTGCCCCACGCCTTACTGGGTTGTCCTCGATGCCGCAAGAATAAGGCGGTCGGACGGCGGCAGGTCAAATCGCGGCTCGAGCCCCAAAAGCGGCGCAATACGGGCGATGACCTTGCCGCCGGTCGGGACCGCGTTCCAGCCCGAGGTGATGAAACCATGGGTCTCCGGCAGCGCCTTCGGCTCGTCCAGCATCACCAGCAGCTGGTACTTCGGATTATCGGCCGGCAGGATGGCGGTGAAGGAGTTCAGCACCTGCTTCTTGGAATAGCGGCCGCCCACCACCTTTTCCGCGGTGCCGGTCTTGCCGCCGATATAATAACCCTTGACGTCGGCCGACTTGGCGGTCCCGATCTCGGCATTAAGGCGCATCAGATAACGGATCTTGTCCGACGTCTCGGGCTTGATCACCCGCTTGGCCGTCGCCTTCGCGTCTTCCTCCGAGCGCTTCAGGAAGGTCGGCGGAATCAGATAGCCGCCATTGACCATCGCATTGATGCCCATCACCGCCTGCAGCGGTGCAACTGCGATGCCATGGCCGAAAGAGATCGTGATCGTGTTCAATTCGCCCCAGCGCTTCGGCACGATCGGCGATGCGCTCTCCGGCAGTTCGGTCCGGAGCCGGTCGAGCTGGCCGACCTTCTTCAGGAACGCCTTGTGCGCCTCGACTCCTTGCGCAAGCGCTATGCGCGCCGCGCCAACGTTGGAGGAGAAGGTGAACACTTCCGAGAGCGAGATCGCCCGGCCCAGCGGATGGGTGTCGTGGATCGCGAACTTGCCGTAGTGCAGCGCGCCGCGCGCGTCATACATGGTGTGGAGCGTCGCCTTGCCCGAATCCAGCGCCATCGCCAGCGTCAGCGTCTTGAAGGTCGAGCCCATCTCGAACACGCCCGTGGTCAGGCGGTTGATGCGATCGGGATCGTGCGCTTCCTTCGGGTTGTTCGGATCGAAATCGGGCAGCGACACCAGCGCGACGATCTCGCCGGTCCGGACATTGGAGACGAGGCCCGAGGCCGCCTTTGCCTTGTACTTCTCCTTGGCCTTCAGGAGCTCGTCGCGCAGTGCGTGCTCGACGCGCAGATCGATCGACAGTTCCACCGGCTTCTGCAAGCGGTCGGTGGCAAAGCCCGCGCGATGCAGATCAGCCAGACCGTTATTGTCCAGCCACTTCTCCATGCCGGCGATGCCCTGGTTGTCGATGTTCACGAGACCGATCAGGTGGGCAACGGTAGAGCCGGTCGGATAAATGCGCCTGTTCTCGCGCAGGAAGCCGATGCCGGGAACGCCGAGGCGGTGGATATCCTGCTGCTGCTGCGGCGTGATCTCGCGCTTCAGCCAGACGAAACCTTTTCGCGAGGACAGGCGGTCGCGCACTTCGACGGTGTCGAGGTCGGGCAGCGTCGCTGTCAGAAGTTCGATCGCCTCGTCCTTGTCGATGATGCGGCGCGGCTCGCCGAACAGGCTCGGCGCCTTGACGTCGGTCGCGAGGACTGCGCCATTGCGGTCGATGATATCAGGACGCGCGGTCGCGATCGCATCCTGCGCGGCAGTGCGGCGCGCGCCATGGCTGTCGGCGCCGATCGCGAACAACACCAGCCGCCCGGCAATGATGGCGTAGACCGCCGCAAAAGCGACGATCGCGAGGCCGACACGGGCGCGCGCCTTCGCGCTGCGGTCGACATTCCGCCCGTAGAGCAGGCCCCGGATCAGCCGCTGCCGCCACGGCTCGGCCGGCTTTGTGCTTGGCGCGCGGTCGGTCATTGCTGATCTCCCTGCTGCGCGGGCTCTCGTACCGATCCGGTCACGCCCTCCTGGTCGGCGGCAGCCTCGATGGTGTTGATCATCGCGCCAATCGGATCGGGCGAGCCCGGTCGTGCGAAGTTCGGCGGTCGTTCGGGCAGATTCTTCAACGAGTCATATTGATTGGCGCTGAGCGGCTTCAACGCGAGATGGCGCTCGGCGAGGCCCTGCAGCCTCATCGGCGAGTCGAGCTTGGCCCATTCGGCGCGCAGGCCCGCGATCGCGTCACGCTGCTCGCGAATTTCGGCGTTCAGCCGCAGCACACGTTCGGTACGGGACGTCGATTCCATCTTGATGCGGTAGACATAGGCTGCACAAACCACGAGGAAGCCGATCACGAGGAAGTGGAGGATGCGCATGCGCTAGCCTCCCCTCATCACGCGTTCGAGCGTCGGCCATGACGGCGGCGCACTCTCGGCATGCGCCGATGCTTCCGTGCGCTCGGCGGCGCGCAATTTGGCCGACCGCGCCCGAGGATTGGCCGCGATCTCGTCCTCGGACGGCGTCAGCGGACGTTTTGTCAGAATCTTGAAGCTCGGCGCCAGCTGCGCCACTTCGGGCAGATGCCGCGAGCCGCTGGAAACCTTGCCGCGCTCAGCCAGGAAATTCTTGACGATGCGGTCTTCCAGCGAATGGAACGACACCACCGCCAGCCGCCCGCCCGGCTTCAGCACGTGCTCAGCGGCGGTAAGCGCGCGCTGCAATTCGTCGAGCTCTTCGTTGACGAAGATGCGCAGCGCCTGGAACGTCCGCGTCGCCGGATGGATCTCGTTCGGCTTGGAACGGACGACCCTGGCGACGATGTCGGCGAGCGCTTGCGTCGTGGTGATCGGCGCTTCCTTGCGCGCGGCAACGATGGCGCGCGCCACCCCGCGCGAGTGCCGCTCCTCGCCGAAGAGATAGATGATGTCGGCAAGATCGCGCTCGGATGCGGTCGCGATCACGTCCGCCGCGGTCGGCCCCGCATGCCCCATCCGCATGTCGAGCGGACCCGACAGGCGGAACGAGAAGCCGCGCGCGGCCTGGTCGAGCTGCATCGAGGAGACGCCGATGTCCATCACCACGCCGTCGACGGCGTTGAGGCCCTGGGCAGCGCAGATGTCGGCGAGATTGGAGAAGCGGTCCTCGACCAGCGTCAGCCGGCCATCGGCCCGATCGACCAGATCGAAACCGCCTGTGATCGCCGACCGGTCGCGGTCGATGCCGATGACGCGGGTTCCAGGCACGGCGAGGATCAGGCGGCTATAGCCGCCGGCGCCGAAGGTGGCGTCGACATAGATGCCGCCGTCACGCGGATCGAGCATCTCGACCGCCTCGCGGCCAAGCACGGAAATGTGTGGCGCAACCGGCGTCATGCGTCGGCTCCGGAGATTGTCCGGCGTGTAGGGTCGAAACTGGACACGGACCAGCCCATGGCGCCTCGAATGGTTGCGCGTCGCGCCGCGGTTCCAACTGAGCAACCGCGGCACAAAGCACACGCCGGTTCCCATATCAGGCCGCAAATCCTGATTTCCGACCGGAGTTTGCTGGGCTGCCATGGGATTTCGCGCGCAAGCGGGCCTCGGCCGTCCCTCAAATACCGGTTCGGCTATTCACCACTTAGTAACGGCACTTAGCGTTAAGAAAGCGTTGCCGAATCCGACACGGTTTCTTTTGCTTTTTAACCACACATGGAACCGGCTGCTGCGCACCGTCCACAGGCAGGTCTAAAATCCGCGAGATGTGCGCGTCATGTGATTGCACCCATGGCAGGGTAAAGGAATAGTAAATTCGAGGCTGTCCGGATATCGCAGGGCTGCCGTACCGCTGCCGGGTTTGAGATTTTGGATGCCGTCTGGTTCGTTCACGTCAGCTGATTCGAAGCGTCAACGCGCCCTTCCGGTTCCCAGGGCCCTAGCCGACATGAAGACCTTTACTCCAGATTCCTCCATCGTCTCCGATGTCATCCCGTCGGTGAATTTCGGCGAACGCGCCAACAACCGGCAGCCCGACATGATCGTGCTGCACTACACCGGCATGCCGGACGTCGAAGGCGCCATCGCGCAGCTCTGCACCGCCGGCACCGAGGTCTCCGCACATTATATTGTGCTTGAGGATGGCCGCATCGTGCAATGCGTGCCGGAGAGCAAGCGCGCCTGGCACGCCGGCGTGTCCTGCTGGGCCGGCGAAGAGGACATCAATTCCTGCTCGATCGGTATCGAGATCATCAACCGCGGCCATGACTGGGGCTATCCGGATTATCCGCTGCGCCAGATCGCAGCAGTGATCGCGCTGTGCCGCGGCATCATGCTTCGTCGCAACGTGCCTTCGTATCGCGTGCTCGCTCATTCCGACGTCGCGCCGGCGCGCAAGAAGGATCCCGGCGAAAAGTTCCCGTGGCATTCGCTCGCCAATTCCGGTGTCGGGCACTGGGTTCAGCCTGCGCCGATCGTGCGTGGGGAGACGCTCCAGCTGGGCGCGATCAACGACAACGTCACCAACATGCAGAAGGCGTTCGCCCGCTACGGCTACAACATCCCGACCAACGGCAAGTTCGACGGCCCCACCATGGAAGTCGTCACCGCCTTCCAGCGCCATTTCCGCCAGGCGCGCGTCGACGGCATCGTCGATCGCTCAACCATGGCCACCTTGCACGCGCTGCTGGAGAGCCTGCCGCCGGAAGCCGCAACAGAGGTTGCGGCGAAGTAGGCCTCCTGCATACCTGTCTCGTGTTGCGCTTCAGCCTGCGGATACGCCCGCCTTTGCCCGGCTTATTCCGAGAGCCAAAATGCGATGCAGCAGGTCCGGGTAGTCGAGTCCATCATGCTGAGCCGCCGTAGCGAACTCCTGGCTTTTCGCGATTTCGGGGTTGGGGTTCGCTTCAATGAAATACGGAGTGCCATCGGCTGCGAGGCGAAAGTCGATGCGCGCGTATCCATCAAGCCCCAGTGTTCGATAAATGCGTTTCGCTATTCGCTGAATACCGGCGGATACGTCCGGCGAAAGGTTGTTGGCGGGACCATCTGCAATTCCAACACGTTCCTGATAACTGGTATCGTGTTTGACTTTTTCAGTGGCTATGTGCCGTGCCCCGTGACCGCCCATGCTGCCAAATTTCAATTCCCAAACCGGCAGAACTCGCAGCCGATTGTTGCCGAGCACGCCGACATAGAGCTCGCGTCCCTCGATATACTGCTCGGCGATGGCAGCAGTCCCGATCCGCTCGTGGATGAAGGCGACTCGCTCTGCGAGCTTCTCGTCCGTATCGACGATGGATGCCTGCGAGATACCCAGGGATCCATCCTGGTTCAGGCTCTTGACGATGAGCGGCAGCGCGAGACGCGCTGGCCGTTTGACCTTGCGGCGCATCGGGAACACGGCGAAGGCCGGCACCGGGATCCGGCGATGGTGCACCAATGTCTTGGACAGATCCTTGCCGCGCGCCAGGATCAGGCCGCGCGGGTTACACCCGGTATATGGGATCTTCATCAGCTCCAGATAGCTTGCGATGTGCTGGTCATACACGACCTCGTTATGAAATTCCTCCAGCAGTGTGAATACCACGTGCGGCTTGAAACCATCGATCTCGTCGCGCACCGGCTTGATTTCCTCCTGCACGCCGAGCGGGCGAACGTCATGGCCGGCCGCGCGCAAGGTGCTCACGACGTCGTATTCTGTTTTCCATTCGTTGATTTGCCGCGCGGTGTATCCGTCGGTCGACTCCGGGGGAACGAAGTCTGGATGCATGAGCACTAGAACGCGAAGGCGTCTCATAGCGCGATCCATTTTCGCCGCGACGGGCCGAACAGCGCGTGCATGGTCTTGGCAGTCACCAGGACGGTGAAGTTGATCAGAAGCTTCTGTTCAGGGCCGGTCGCGCGCAGGTCGAGTTCGCGGCAGCGGGAGATCATGTCGTCAAGCACAGCATCAAGCGTAAGCTGGTTCTCGCCCGTCCACCGCGCAACCAGCTGCCTGATCTGGGCGCGGTGCCGCCTGATGAAGGCCGAAGCCGGTTGCGCCCGTCGATGCCGTGGATCGGCGGAAAAGAGCCGGGAAAGGTCGCGGTCGTAGGTCTTCGGTGGCTTGAAGGCGTAGAACGCCTGCTTTTTTTGATAGTGGTCGCCAAGCGTCTGGCCGAGCTCATGCAGCGGATCGACACGCTCCCGCGTCGTGACCAGCGGCCGCTTTCCGGCGATTTCGTTCATCAGTTCGTCGACATATTCGAGCTTCTTCAGCGCTGGCCAACCGGCATAGCGCGTCCGCCAGTTTGAACGCGGCCGCAGCCACACCGCGAAGGTTTCGGCGAAATCCTCATCCGGATGGCTCTGCGCGTACCAAAGCCGAAGATGCTGAACATAACTCCGGCTGGCCGGATTGGGCCGGTAGTAGCGCGGGTAGTGTTTCGAGGACGGGCCGAACAGCTGCTGCCAACGCCGGCGGCGTTGCAGCTGGTAGCCGTGCTGCACGGCATGGCCCGCCTCATGACGGAGAATGGCCATGCACTCTGTCCATGTGCCGCCCTCGACGTCGAGCATCATTTTCTTCTCGATCTTCATCAGCCGGGGGTGGGTGAGATAGAACGGGATGGCAATGCCGGGTACATTTGCCGGACTAAACCATTCGCTCGATATCCATGCGTGTGGCCGCAGCCGGATGCCCCGCCCTTCGAGCTCTTCATATAGAGCGTTGAGACAATCCTCGAGCCAAGTGTCTTCGACCGCAACCCTCAGACTGCTGAGGCGTTGCGTGAGCAACTGCTCATCCGACAGCTTTTCCCAAGCATATTTCCGGCGTGGCATAGGTACCTGGAAGGCATAACAACTAGGTACTGAGATGGTGTCATAGGACGCTGCCGGCAACAACCGCCCAGCCTTCGCGGCGTGCCGTTGTTCGGCGGCCCGTTCAGTCACCAACGCCCAACTGCTACGGCTCCATGAGTACACACTGTGGTTTGCGTCTCGGGCAGCTTTGACTTTGAACCAACTGCGGCCGCAAAAATGAAACCGCCGCCGCGCTCACCGACGCAGCAACCACACGCAAAAGTAGTCCATCTCATATATTCAATCTATTGTAATCAAGATATTGATATATAGAGACAATTTTGCGCGTCGCAGCAGGGCTGTCCTGCCAAAACATGACATGCAGGTGTCGCTCAAAGGGTGTATCATTTCATCCTTACAATCGGTTGGGGGAGGTCATGCAGAACAATGATCGCTTGTTTGCTGCGATCGCGGTGCTGTCGAGCATTGGCTCGGCAGTGCTCATTGCATTCGTGGTGTTCTCGTTCTGAGCGGCTCGACGAGCTACCACCCGCGCGGCGCGCAGGCGCGAGCGCCCATGCGTTCTTTCGCTGTGTCTGGTCCAAGTGGCGTGATCAACCCATCTCCGCGATGCGCCGCGCATAGAGCCGGCGCAGCGGCTCCAGTTGGGTCGCGGCGGTTGCCGCCAGATACGCTTCGCGCGCGGCGTCATGGCGACCGAGACGGCGCAAGAGATCGGCGCGGACGGCGGGCAGCAATTCGTAACCCTTGAGGCTGCCGCGCGCTTCCAGCGCATCGATCAGGTCGAGCGCGCGCGCCGGACCGTCGACCATCGATACCGCCGCGGCGTGGTTCAACTCGATCACCGGTGACGGGCTGATGCGAAGCAGCACTTCATAGAGACCGGCGATCTGCGGCCAGTCGGTGTCCTTATAGCTCGGCGCACGGGCATGCAGCGCCGCGATCGCGGCCTGCACGGCGTAGGATTGCGGCCGGCCAGGCATGCGCAGCGCTTCCTCCACCAATCGCAAGCCTTCGGCGATCTGGCGATAGTCCCACAGCGAGCGGTCCTGCTCCTCCAACAGCACGATGTCGCCGCCTGCGGTCTTCCGGCCGGCGCGGCGGGCGTCGTGCAGCAGCATCAATGCCAGCAGCCCCTTGATCTCGCCGCGGGCGGGCATCAGCGCATCGATCAGCCGCGCCAGCCGGATCGCCTCGCGCGCCAGATCCGGGTGCATCAGATCCTCGCCGGAGGTCGCTGCATAGCCTTCGGTGAAGACGAGATAGATCACCGCGAGCACACCGCGGAGCCTGGGCTCCAGCGCCTCGCGCTCCGGCACTTCATAGGGAATGCCGGCGAGGCGAATCTTCTGCTTCGCGCGCAGCAGCCGCTGCGCCATCGCATCCTCGCTCACGAGAAAGGCGCGCGCGACCTGGGCCGCGCTGAGGCCGCAAACCGTGCGCAGCGTCAGCGCGACCTGCACCTCGTCGGCAAAGGACGGATGACAGCAGGTGAAGATCAACCGCAGCATGTCGTCGTCGAGCGTGGCATCGGCGATCTCGCATGGCGCAGACGCGTTGAGCAGGAGTTCGTGCGTCAGTTCCTGCTGCTTGCCGCGGAACACGGCATTGCGGCGAATGCGATCGATCGCCTTGTTGCGGCCGACATTGACGAGCCACGCCCGCGGGTTTTGCGGCAATTCGCCCGCATACCAGCGCTCCAGCGCCACCGCGAACGCATCCTGCAGCGCGTCCTCCGCCAGATCGAAATCGCCGACGAGGCGGATCAGCGTCGCCAGCGCCCGGCTCGCCTCGTCGCGGAAGATCTTTTCGATCTGGGATGGAGTCATGCGGTGACGCCGTTACCCCGGAGTGGCGGCGCTAGGCCATCACTTATCATACACCCAGATCGGTCGCACCTCGATCGCCCCGTATCTTGCGCCGGGAATGCGGGCTGCGATCGCCAGCGCCGTGTCGAGATCCTTGGCCTCGATCAGATAGTAGCCACCAAGCTGCTCGCGGGTTTCCGCGAACGGGCCGTCCGTCGTCAGCGTCTTGCCGTCGCGAATGCGCACGGTGGTCGCGGTGGTTACCGGCTGCAGCCGGTCGCCGGCCTTGAAGTTGCCGCTCTGGATAATGGACTGGGTGAACGCGCCATATTCCTCCATCACCTTCTGGCTCGTTGCCGCGTCGAGCTTGGCGTACTCGACCTCGTTCTGATAGATCATCAGCAAATATTGCATCTTGAACACTCCTCTTGATCGGCTGGATCGCCGACACCCAGTCGAGCGGGCGGCACGCAAAACGACATCTTCAGGATAATTTATTCGGCGAGGTTCCGCAGGCCGCTTTCGCCTTGACCTTGCGGCCGCAAACCCCCATGCCTATGGGCGTCAGTCGGCCGGACGGCCGCTCCCGCAAGCGCCGAAAGGCCGCGGGGGAGGAAAGTCCGGGCTCCATCGACATGCGGTGCCGGATAACGTCCGGCGGGGGCAACCCCAGGGAAAGTGCCACAGAGAACGAACCGCCCGCCTTCGCCCTTCGGGGCTTCGGCGCGGCAAGGGTGAAAAGGTGCGGTAAGAGCGCACCGCGTTTCCGGCAACGGAGACGGCATGGCAAACCCCACCGGGAGCAAAACCGAATAGGGACGGCAACGCGGATTGTTCGCGAAAGCGATAACACCGCAGGGCGATGTCAGGCCCGCCGTCCGGGTAGGTTGCTCGAGGCCGTCTGCAAAGGCGGTCCCAGAGGAATGGCCGTCACGTACCATTCGCGAGAATGGTGCCCTACAGAACCCGGCTTACAGGCCGGCTGATGTCCTAAAGCGTTTTCAAGCGAAGTGGATTTCCGGTTCGCGTGAAGAAAACGCGTCTTGATGGACCAAATGGGGGGTTCGGCGCAAACACGCCGGACCCCTCGCCATTTGCTGGCAGCTTCACTTTGATCTTCATTCCGGGGCGCACCGAAGATGCGAACCCGAAATCCGGAGAATGTGTCGCGAGATTCCGGGTTTGCGCTGTCGCGCGCCCCGGAATGACGTTGTCATGCAACGATCTTCCGCAGCAACGCCATCAGCGCCTCCGGCGCCGTGACGTTGGGCGAATGGCTGGCATCAATCTCATAGTAGCGCCATGCTGGATCGTCCTTAGCGCGTCTTGCGAATTGTCCGAACGTGTCGCCCGGCGGAATGCGCGTGCAATAGATGTAGCTGCGCGGCAGTTCCAGCTCGCCGTGCTGTAGCTTGAGCGCCGTCTCAGCGCATTTGATCGGCATGTCGACGCGAAGCGCGTTCAACCATTCGAGGTCCGCCGGCGAGGTGTCCGGCGACGTCGGGTTCGGCGGCATGCGCCAGCCGCCGGAGCTCGCCAGTTCGCGCACGCGCGCCCGCAGCGGTTCGTTGAGGTCGACCAGTGATTGTCCGTCGGCGGGCACGAAGGCGTCGAGATAGATCAGCTGCGAGACGCGATCACGCGCCCGATCAGCGACACCGGTTGCGACCATGCCTCCGTAACTATGCCCGAGCAGCACGAAATCGCGCAGGTCCTCGTACTTGATGACATTCAGCACGTCCTGAATATGCGTCTCGAGATCGATTGACGGGTTCGCCAGATGCGCCCGCTCGCCAAGCCCGGTGTAGGTCGGCGTGATCAGCCGATGGCCGGCGGCCTGCATCAGGGGGTGCATCTTCTTCCACGCCCATCCGGCCGACCAGGCGCCATGGCAGACGAGAAAGGTCTTTGCAGAGTTTGAAGCCATCGAAGCGTTCCCCGCGATTGTCGTTGAAACAGCCGATTGCGATAGTATCTGCCGGGCTCCTCGTGTAAACGCACGACCGATCACAATGAGAACAAGACGATGATGGGCGGATTCGCCATCGCGCTGCTGCTTGTTGGCGCGTTCGCCGGGGGCTTCGTATCCGGCCTTGCTGGCTTCGGCACTGCCCTGATGGCCCTGGGAATCTGGCTTTACGTAGCGCCGCCTGCCGTTGCCGTGCCTTTGGTCCTGATCTGCTCGGTCGTCGGCCAGGTCTCAACCCTGCCATCGATCTGGCGCTCGATCGATTTCAGGGTGGTCTGGCCGTTCGTGCTCGGCGGGCTTGCCGGGGTGCCGCTCGGCACGCGGCTGATCGCGCATGCCGATCCCGACACCTTCAAGCTAACCATCGGTGTATTGCTGCTGGTGTTTCCCGCCGCGCTTTATTTTCAACGCAGGCCGATGGCGATCAAGTTCGGCGGCAAGCCGTTCGACGGCGCGATCGGATTTGCCGGCGGCATCCTCGGCGGCCTGGCCGGCCTTTCCGGCCCGCTGCCGATTCTCTGGGCCAGCGTGCGCGGCTGGAACAAGGAGCAGCGGCGCGGAATTTTCCAGACCTTCAACTTCACGGTGCTGGCGACGGCGCTCTTGCTGCAGGCCTTCGCGGGCTTCGTCACCAGGGAAGTGCTCGGGCTCGCTGTCGTGACCTTTCCTGCGACGGTGGCCGGCGCCTGGCTTGGCGCGCGAACCTATCATGCGCTGAACGACCGGAATTTCACAAACATCGTGCTCGGGCTGCTGTTTCTGTCCGGCATCGGACTGGTGTGCAGCGGAATTGCTCCGAGATAGCGCGCGCATGGCTGCCATATGCACCGAGTAGATTGCTGTACGCGGGAGAGCAAAGCCGGTAACCACCTAGCTCATGTCCTCGTCCTCCTCGCGCGAACGTCTTGGCCTGTTGCTGGGCTTCATCGGCATGGCGATCTTCGGCGGCACGCTGCCGGCGACGCGGCTTGCTGTTGGGGAAATTGATCCGATTGCGCTGACCGCGATCCGCACGGCAATCGCCGGCCTATGCTCGCTCGCGCTCCTGATCGTGTTGCGCCGGCCGCTGCCGCGGAGGGCGCTGTGGCCGCAGCTTGTGCTGGTCATGCTGTGCGTCGCCATCCTGTTTCCGCTGCTGATGGCCGAGGGTATGCAGCGCGTTGACGCCTCCCATGGCGGCGTCGTGCTCGGCGTGCTGCCGATCGCGACCGCGCTGGTGGCGGTGGCCATCACCCACGAGCGGCCGCGGCCCTTGTTCTGGGTCGCTGCGGTCGCAGGCGCAGTGCTGGTGATCGCCTTTGCGCTGCGCGGTGGCGGCGGCACGCTGTCGACGGGCGACCTCTTCCTGTTCGCGTCGGTTGCGGTCGCCGCGGTTGGCTATGCCTTCTCCGGGCGGCTCACCGCGGAGATGCCGGGCTGGGAGGTGATCAGCTGGGTGCTGGTGATTGCCTTGCCGTTCGCGCTGCCGGCGGCTGCGCTGACGATGCCGGCCGATCCGATGCACATCTCGCTGAAGCCGTGGCTCGGCCTGCTCTACGTCGCGCTATTCTCGCAATGGATCGGCTTCTTCGCCTGGAACGCCGGCATGGCGATGGGCGGGATCGCGCGGGTCTCGCAGATTCAGTTGCTGCAGCCCTTCGTCACCTTCGTGCTCGCCTCGCTCTTCAATGGCGAGACGATCACTTGGCAGGTCGTGCTGTTCGCTACCGCTGTCGTGGCGACGGTCGCGATCAGCGCGCGCACACGGGGCCGGAAGCCCGTCGTTCCAGAGCAACGCGCAGCGTTGCATCCGGAACCTCGTGACTCCGGACTCGCGCTGACGCGCGCGCCCGAATGAAGGCCGTTACTCCGCCGCGGCGACGCGGCTGAACTCGGTCGCCTGCCGCTCGAACAGGCTGCGATAGATGCCGCCCGGTCGCGCGGTCAGCGCGGCATGGGTGCCCTGCTCGACGATCTCGCCGCGATCGAACACAAGGATGCGATCCATGCCGCGCACCGTCGACAGCCGGTGCGCGATCACGATCGAGGTGCGGCCCTTCATCAGCCGTTCCATCGCCTCTTGGATCAGCGCCTCCGATTCCGAATCCAGGCTCGAGGTCGCTTCGTCCAGGATCAGGATCGGCGCATCGGCGAGAAACGCGCGCGCCAGCGCGACGCGCTGCCGCTCGCCGCCGGACAGTTTGATGCCGCGTTCGCCAACCAGCGTGCTGTAACCCTTCGGCAGCCGCATGATGAAGTCGTGCGCATTGGCAAGCCGCGCCGCCTGCTCGATCGCTGCCATGCTGGCGCCAGGCCGGCCATAGGCGATGTTCTCCGCCAGCGAGCGGTGGAACAGGATCGGCTCCTGCTGCACGATCGCGATCTGGCTGCGCAGCGATTGCTGCGTCGCCTTGGCGATATCCTGACCGTCGATCAGGATGCATCCGTCGGAGACGTCATAGAGCCGCTGCACCAGTTTCACGAACGTGGTCTTGCCCGAGCCGGACCTGCCGACCAGGCCGACACGCTCGCCGGCGCGGATATCGATCGACAGCGCATCATAGAGCGGCGTCCGGTGCCCGCCGTAGAGGAAGGTGACGTTGTCGAACGTGATCCTTCCGCCCTGGACGTCGATCGGCCTTGCGTCAGGCGCATCGACGATGCCGAGCGGCTCGCCATGGATGGTGACGAGTTCCTCCATGTCGTTCACGGAACGCTGCAGGTTGTTGATGTGCATGCCGACGTCGCGCAGATAAGCGTGGATGACGTAGTAGCTCGTCAGCACATAGGTGACGTCGCCCGGCGAGGCGCGGCCGGCAAGCCACAGCAGGATGGCGCCGCCGATCACGGACGCGCGGAAGCACAAGAGCACCGCGAGCTGCGCCATGTTGGTTGCGTTGTAGCGCAGCCAGGTGCGCAGCACCCGCCTGCGCCAGCGGGCGATGACGCCGGCGAGCCGTGTGTCCTCACGCGCCTCCGCGCCGAACGATTTCACCACCGCGTTGCAGGTGAGCGCGTCCGCCAGCGTGCCGCCGACCTTGGTGTCCCAGGCATTGGAGACGCGCGCAGCGGGGGCGATATAATTCATCGAGAGCACGATGGTCATCGCGACATAGATCACCGCGCCGACACCGATGACGGCGCCGAGCACGGGCCAGTGCAATCCGAGCAGGATCATCGACCCGACCAGCACCATCAACGATGGCAACAGCGCCATCAGGACGGTGTCGTTGAGCAGGTCGATCGCCCACATGCCGCGGGTGACCTTGCGCACGGTCGAACCGGCGAACGAATTGGCGTGCCAATCGGTCGAGAACCGCTGCACCCGCGCGAACGCGTCGCGCGCCACATCCGACATCGTCGTCAGCGTGAACGGCACGATCGCCTGCAGCCCGACAAACCGCAGGATGATCGACAATAGGCCAAGCGCGACGATGCCGCCGAACGCAACCATCGCGGCATGCCGCGCCGCCTGGTCGGACGTCCCCCGCGTCAGGGCGTCGACCAGATGGCCGGAGTAGACCGGCATGAAAAGGTCGGCGACGGTGGCGCCGAGAAAGCCGACCAATACGGTCGTGGCGCGGGTCGGCTGTTTCAGCCAGTGGCGGAAGGCAAACGGAATCACGACGCGGATCGCGGCGGGACGTTTGCTGGACGAAATGGTCATGGCGCAATCCGGCCACGCTCGCCGCGCAGGCCGGCTCCATCTGAAATGACGCGCGATGGCGCAAAAACGCGCGACGCAAACGTCGTTGAAAGGTCGGTAAAGTGTCGGAAGGCTTGGAGGACCGGGGCGTCAGACCCGGCCAAAACTGGCGGTCAACGGCGCGACCGCATACCCAGCACAAACATCGGACAGGGGCGCGCGATCTGCGAATAAGCCGAAATCATGCAAATCCTCCCCGGTTCGAGCGACGACGCGGTGCTTATAAATGCGTCAGGCGTGATTTGCAAGATGACAAAGCCGTGAGTGCAGCTTTTCGCGGCTAGAGCATTATCTGGAAAAGCGGATACCGGTTTCCCTCGCGACAAACGCGAAGCGTTTGCGCGGAGATCATGCTCAAACAAAAAGATAGAGCGGGACGATGATTCGAAGAAAAATCATCACGCTCCTAACCCTCACGTTAACGACCCCAAAACGTGCCATCGCTCCGTGCTTGGGTAAGGGGCGGTCTCTCAAGATGTTTGTCACTGCGGCTACACCTCGGCTTGTGGAGGCGCGGAGTGCTGAGCCTGCCAATCTTCGAGGCGCTGCATGCCAAACGTGAACACGTATCCAAAACTGCGCTGAGCCCAAGTTAGAGGCACCATGTGTTCGCTCGAAAGGTCGCGGCTCCTGGCTTCTTCGTTTTGAGCTTGCAGGTCGATAAGCCTTCGGACTGGTGGCTCGTCCTTTTCGATACGAAGGCGTTCTGCGCGGGCTTTCTTCAGGTTTGCCGGAATCGGCTCCCAAGCCGCAATCTTTGAACTCAGGTCAGTAAACCTTCGCGTCAAAGCTTCATGCGCCCGGGCCTTCCGATTGAACCGAAAGACGGAATCAAGCGCGGCCGCAGTGGCAACAATTGCTGTCAGGTACTTCGCTATCTCGGTCCCTTGAGCCAGCAGAACAAAGAAGCTGGCGGTGCCAGTCAAGGCAGTCGCCGCTCTGGTGAGATTGTAACACCAATCATAGAACGCCTGCATTTTGGCGTGATAGCGCCGGCAGCGCTCGACTGCAAAAGAGACGTCATAGTACCCGTCAGCGGACCAATCGCTCACTCATCGTCCTTTGGGCGGGGACGTGGACTGGGACGAGGAGGTTTATTCCAGTCCGTCGTTCGGATGTTGTTGCCCGATTCCTTTCGAATCCAGTCGTCCTGTGCTGGCCGGGGGCGCTCGTGTTGGGGTGAAGGTCGCGGCTGCGTCGGCCGAGACTTTCCCTGATCGGAATTGCGGTCCTTCGTCATTTCTTCTGCTTTTCAACCTTGCGGCGTGGTGGCTTCATCCAGTCGGTGGACCGTGCAGGTGCGCGGCGGGCCTTCTTTGCTTTCTTCGCCGTCCTTGCCGTCTTGGCCTTGGATACCTTTCTCACCCTCATCGTCGCTGCGTCCGCACTCATGAAATCAAGACTTATGCTGATGCAGCTGCTTCGAAGCTTCAAGTCTTAGTTGTAGGATGTTCCAAAGAAAACCGGAGAAATCAACCCCGGGTGCTTACGGAAGGGTGGCGCCGAATGATTTTTGGCCGATTCCGCGCGGTTGATCGAGCATTTGACCGCTCGCCGATACACGTTCCGACGAATCGCGAAATCGCACGGCCATAACTTGCGGAGCATGGCAAAGTTGGCGAGTAAGTACTATTGCAGTCCTCATTTGGGCCGGGAAAGATTTCGATGACTGAATTCGAGTTCAATAAACGCGCCGACTTCCAAAGAATGGTCGATACGCAGGCCGAGGAGACGCTAAATCTTGAATATAAGAGATCTCAGGCGCTCACCCGCAACAGAAAGGACGTATTCGAGCTTGTAAAGACGTATCCGCGATGGCCAATTCGGCTGGCGGTCAAATCATCTACGGCATTCGGGAAGACAACAAGGCCCGTATGCCGGCTGGAGTCGACGAGGGGGTTACGGATGACAAGATCACCAGAGAGTGGCTCATCCAGATTCTCAATTCACACATCCAGCCTCGTATAGACGGAATAACAGTCCAGCGTATTCCGCTGAGTGAAAAGGGATACGGCTTCGTCATCACGGTCGGTCCCACGTTCACCGGACCACACCAAGCGCCAGACAAGAAGTACTACAAGCGCTTTGAGCTACAGGCCGTCGCGATGGAGGACTATGAAATCCGGGACGTTATGCGGCGTTCAACGACGGCGATGCTGAACGTGGAAGTCGCCCTGGCTGGTGGCCGCAGACACGCCCTGAGAGTGTTACCAAACCACGAGGTATCAGAAGCATTTCAGATAATGTTCTCTGTCTCCAACCTATCTTCTGCTCCCGCTCTGTATGCTGCCTTGACAATCGGGCTCGATCTTCAGGTCGCTGTTGACGCTGCTTCGAGTGTCGAGGCAATTGGTCGCTTCGTTGACAAGGATGGCACGCATCTGCACTGGTATCAAAGACGGTTCGCTGCCCCAAAGGACCTTCCCATTTTCAAGGAAAGTTCGATTGGCCTGCCCGACGCAGTAATTTCGGTTCGCGTGGCCCCTCAGACATTCCGGCAATACACCATACGAACCATCATTGAGACTCCCGGGTTTTCAGCTCACGCCGACTGGACTCTTCAACAGTTTGCGGGGAACTTAGAAGTATATCGCGAAACTCCTTAGGATATTGGCAGTTCACTCCGATGGCACTCGACCGCTACCCTTTCGTGCTACACAGAGCACCAGTCGGGCGGCAAAACATCCGCCATCTGAAGTTTGGCGCTACCTCTCAGTTTCCGCCAGCGAGCGCCACGATTGCACTGCCTCTCGCGTATCTCGAACACATCGACAACCCGAACGGCGCGGGGGCCCTGAGGGGAAGGATGATCGCGCGGCCATGCTCAGGTGAAGTTCAACGTGGACTAGCGTGCGGCGTTGCTGCAGGATATCCGGGGCACGTGGTGCGGATACCCGTCTACTGGCAGACCCACTTCAATGGTCTGCGGAGCGTGCTTGAATCGGCGATATCGACGCCTCGCAATAGACAGGCAGGGCATGGTGCAGGTGTGGGACCTTCGCCCGATATACCCGATGAGCTTATTTCCTATGTTCTACATATGACCGCGGCAACGGTGCTCTTCCTCGCGGAGGCAGAGAAGCGATTGCAGTGAGGCATCTCCTGTTGCCCTCCCTTCATCATTTGGAATGATCCAGACATGCCGCGAGTACCTGCAGCTCTACTTGATGCTTCGTTCTATCTGTATCCCTCAGTTGAGGCAGCCAAGTCTGGCGGTCAAGCGGGAGGCACGGGTCTGTTCGTAAGTGTGCCCATTCCTGATTCGCCGGGTCGTTCCTACATGTACGCGGTAAGCAACGCGCACGTGGTCCACCAATCGGGCTGCTCTGTAATCAGGGTCAATACGTTGCTTGGCAGTACAGACGTCATCGATAAGGACCCGGCGGAATGGCATGCGCGTCCGGGCGACGATCTCGCGGTTTCACTGGTCCGGGTGAATCCGAATCTTCACAAGATCAGGTGCATAGACGAGAGTTGGTTTGTTCAGAAAAACAGCATCAGGGACGGTCTAATTGGCGTTGGAGACGGTATTTTCATGGTCGGTAGATTTATGAACCATGACGGTCTCTTGACCAACGTTCCCTCAGTTAGGTTCGGTCATCTAAGTATGGGGAGCTCTGGGAATCCAGCATCCTGCCGGCTACCAGCAGACAAGCTTCGCCGTCGAAATGCTTTCTCGCCCGGGCTATTCTGGTGCGCCAGTGTACATCTACCGCGATTCCTACAATCTGGAGACAGGGAACATCTCGATTGGAGGCTCCACCATCCGTCTCCTTGGTATCAACTGGGGTTTCATCACTGACAGGGCGGAGATCAGCGAGGAGACCACCATTGCGACCGGGATGGTTGAGGATGAAGCGCCGAATACCGTGAAGTATATACGCGTAAGCACGGGGATGAACGGCGTGGTCCCGGCGTGGCATCTGGCGAAATTGCTCAACAGCGGTCAGGTGAAAAGAGAGCGCGAGGCCGTTGCTGCTCAAGAGCGAGCGCTTGCTCCGACAAACCCAGCTTTCCCCTCTGTCCCCACTGTGTAACAGGACTGGTAAACATTTCTGCGCTCTGACAGAAATTCGTCGCCCGTGAAGAAGTCTGATTTCAGCTTGGGACGAGCTGAAATCGGAGGATGAGCCTGACCAGGATTTGGTGCAACAAAAGCTCCAGCCAGCGGATGAGACGGCGGAAGTTGTATCCGGCGGCGGCGAGGACGGCGTTGGCGGCGTCGCCCTTGCGGTACCAGAAGTAGTTGCGCCCCATGCGATGCTCGGATTTGAGATGGCCGATGACCGGCTCGACGGCCGAGCGCCGGCGCAGCTCGCGTTTGATCCTGGGCGTCACGCGCCGCTTCTGGCCTGAGATGAACACCCTGAACTTGTAATCGGGTGGCGCATTGTGACCTCGGTAGCCCTTGTCGGCGAGGATGCGCTCG